>NZ_LFEE01000001.1:229398-279595 GCF_001039045.1 Lactiplantibacillus herbarum | reverse complement strand
TTCATTGAACAATTAACTTTCAACCTTTAGCTAACCTAACCAAAAATGGACCTTGAACGGCTAAAACTGCCAGTTCAGGGTCCATTTTAATTACTAAATCAGATTTTACTTTAACGCATCAATCTGTTGCCGTAATGCTTGAATATCAGCCGTTTTAGCCATTGGATCGGCCATCAACTGATCGTACTTGAATTGCAATAACGGTAAATCACTAGCCGCACTATTCACTTCAGTAACAACTTGCGTTGGATCCGTTAACTGCTGATCCTTCAATTGCAACGTCATGGTAGCAACGGCTTCGCGGAATGGTTCATCATGGGAAACAAAAATCACCGTGCCGGGATAATGTTGTAAGTAATCAGCTAAGGCGTCTAACGCATCTACATCCAGATAATTGGTTGGTTCGTCTAACATTAAGACGTTATAATCTCCCACCAGAATACGAACGAGTTGCAATTTCACTAATTCACCGCCACTAAGTTCAGCCACCATTTGCGGGTAAAAACGTGCGGGCAATCCTAATGCGCCCATGACATTACGTAGCGTTTGATCAGGCAAATGACTGCCACGCCGAACCGTTTCCCAGACAGTTATTGCATCATCTAACATCGTCATGTCCTGATTAAAGACACCGACTTTAGCAGCTGGTGCTAAAGTTAATCCTGTCGTTTGACCAGCTAGAATCGCACGCAGCAATGTCGTTTTACCACTACCATTGGGCCCAACTAGTGCCACCCGCGATTGTGGTTTAATCTGAAAACTGGTCTTTTTCAGCAACGTTTTACCGTACTCACGTAAAGTGACGTCACGTGCTGCTACAACTACTTTGCCAGTGAAACGCGGAAAGTCCGTTGCCACTAGTTTAAAACCGCTCTGCGTAAAAGGCTTAGCTGCGGTAAGCTCACGCTGACCACGTTCTACCATTCGTTTAGCCGTCCGTTCGATTTTAGCCGCAGTTGCCTCACGGGTCGACTTGGAATTAGCCCGTTCCCCGGCAGACATGTGACTATTACCCTTCCGAATTCGTTGGGCTTTTTCATGGCGTGCCTGCTGCGCTGCTAGTAGATTTCGCTGATGTTGATTCTGGCGATGATAAGCCGCTTCCTGTGTCACTAATTGCTGGTCCTTAATCTCCTGATAGTGCTGATAATTACCAGGATAAGCGGTCACTCGCTGCTGTTCGACTGCCCAAGTTTGGGTTGTTACCGCATTTAAGAGCTGGCGATCATGCGAGATCAGTAGCAGTAAGCCACGATATTGGCGTAATTGTTTAATTAACCAAATTTGATGCGTTTCATCCAAATTCGAAGAAGGCTCGTCCAAGATCAAAATAGATGGTCGCTGACCTAAAGCTTGCCGAATCCTCGTTAGCATTGCTTGCCCACCACTCTGGTTAGCTGTGGGCGCAATCTGTGGGACATACACTACCGATTCATCGACGATTAATTGCCCACTATAATCTTGGTCATCGCCCGTCAGTATATGCGCTAGCGTCGATTTACCACTACCATTACGACCGACGATTCCAATATGGTCACCCATCGTTGCGGTTAATTTATCGATTTCAAACAGCGGACGTCCCGCCATTGTTTTACTAATTTTCGTTAACTGAATTTCTGTCATTAATAATTCCCCCTTACTTGCAGGGATTAACGGATAGCACAAAAAAAGCGCTCCCGTAATCGAGACCGCTGGCATCGTATTCTGCCAGCACCCCTAATTAATCCCCAAACGACAGTCCACCCCTTAATAAAGGTGTTGCTGACTGTACAGTTACTAGAATTAATTAGTTGCGCATTGGCTGAATACCCCGTTTTTCATAAGTTATCTTGTAGATTAGCATGTTTATTTTAGTTTTGCAACCAACATTGTTTTTTGAACTAGTTTTCAGTAAACTTAAATTACTTTCGGAAAGTAGGTGTCAGTTTGAAAAAGATCCTCGCCATTGCCATCTTTGCAATGCTAGGCGGTGGGCTACGCGAACTCCTAAGTTTGATTGTAACTTGGCCCCAACACTTTTGGATAACGTGTCTTATTAACGTCACCGGCGCATTTGTGCTCAGCCTGATAACCAAGTTATTACCAGCGTGGTTACCCGTATCAGAAGATATCGTCATCGGGATAAGTGTTGGTTTTGTTGGTAGCTTCACGACCTTCTCAACCTTCACTTTCGAAACGCTACAGGCTTATCAAACTGGACATAGCGTTTTAGCGTTAACTTACATAATTGTCAGTCTCGGACTAGGTTGGTTGGCTGGCTTAGCCGGCAATCTACTAAGTGATCACTTGATTTCTGAGGAGGTCTATTAATGTTCATTATGATTCTTCTCGCGGGTTGCGGCGCAGCAGTTGGTGCGCTATGTCGATTCGGCCTGATGCAATTGGCCCAACCTCTGAACTCACGCTATCAATTACCCGTAACCACGCTCTTTATTAATCTAACCGGCGCCTTATTGCTTGGCTGGATTCTAACCGCACCACTGGCAATTCACCAGCAAGTCTTTCTAGGCACTGGAATCATGGGCGGCTATACGACTTTTTCCACCATGATTAACGAAGTAGTTTTATTAGGTCGTAACCATCGACATCACATTGCCCGCCTATACCTCGCACTCAGTCTAATCGGCGGTTTGCTAATGGTATTTCTTGGCACTTTAATCTGAAAAATCCCGTACCAGAATAATGGCTTCGCCACATTCTGGTACGGGATTATTTTAATTTTTGATTACGAAACGGCGTTACCAAACCAGGCTACGCCGGCGATGGCAACTACGGCTAATCCAAGCCACAATGCAATCCGGAACAAGAATAATCCGACTGCGATCATGAAGATAAAGCCGATAATTTTGAAACCAATTTTAAAGACAACTTTCAGTAACCAAAAACCAATCACTAAAGCAATCAATAAACCGATCATTTGTGCGCTCTACTTCGAGAGCTTCCCTCCCTACAAATCCCCTTACTGGGGCTCTTGCAAGCTAGTATAGCACGCATAATCTGACCATACTCGTAATCTGTTTCTAAATTAATAGAAGCTTAAGCTTGCAGGTCAGCAACCTGACGAACCATGGCTAACTCTTCGTTTGTTGGGATTAATAACACTTTAAAGCGTGACGTTGCACTACTGATCACACCTTCGTTACCCGCTTCGTTCAAGTCAGTGTCGAGTTCCACACCAAACACACTCAATTCATCAATAATCTGTTGGCGCAATGCGGCATTATGTTCACCGATACCACCCGCAAAGATCAGCGCGTCGGCACCCTTTAGTTCAGTTAAATAACTACCAGCATACTTAGCAATCCGGTTGATGAAAATATCAACTGCCAATTTTGCACGTGGATTGGTTGCTTCTTGGGCCCGAATTTCACGCATATCTGGTGAAATACCGGAAACACCCAATAGACCAGATTCGTTATTCAACATCATCATGATCTCATTAGGATCTTCAATTTTGAGTGCCTTCATCAAAAATGGCAAAATTGAAGGATCTAAATCGCCAGCCCGGGTACCCATGGTTACCCCGGTAAGTGGTGTGAAGCCCATTGATGTATCGAACGCCTTACCGTCTTTAACTGCGGCTAAGGAAGCGCCACTACCTAGATGCATCGTCACCAAGTTCACTTGATCCTGTGGCTTTTCTAACAATTCAGCTGCGCGACCAGCCAAGTAACCGTGTGAAATCCCGTGTTCACCATAACGCCGAATATTGTACTTCTGTGTTAATTCGTATGGCAAACTATAGATGGCATTCATTTCTGGTAGATCAGTAAAGAACTGACTATCAAAAATAGCGAATTGCTTCACTGTTGGTAACGCTTGGGCCATGGTTTCAATCCCACGGGCTTCCATTGGATTGTGCAGTGGCGCAAAGTCACTGAGACCTTTAATGGCATCCAAAACATCTGGCGTCACTTCTACCGCGTGTTTGAATGTCGTCCCACCGGCAACAACTCGGTGTGCAACTGCTGTAATTTCAGCCAACGAGTCAATGATCGTTAAACGTTGTAATTCACTCAACAACATCTTGGCTGCGTGGTTTTGGTCTAAATTGTCGACCGTTGTTTCAAATTTTTGGTGGTCACCATATTTAACAGTGAAGATTGACCCTGGCATACTGATCCGTTCAACCATACCACTAGCAACTACGGTTTCAGCTGGCATGGCAAATAATTGCCATTTCAAAGAAGAACTACCAGCGTTAATAATTAATGTTTTTTGCATTTCTCAATCACTCCCAAGTAATAGAATACCGAACTTTTCTGAAAAATGCTGAACTTTTTTCAGAATCATTTATAAATTTATTGCCAAGTATTAATCCAACTTTTAATTGTTCAAAAAATTAGCCTTAACCATGACAGTCTGTCCGATCCTCACTTCCGCTAATTACCCTGGCTATGCCTAATTACAGCGCTACTAATCACGACCAGTGTATAATAGAGCTAATAACTTTCATCAAAGGAACTGAATAAAACCCTATGACAACTTTAACTGATGCACAACTTGTCCAGCAAGGACTTGAGCATGCCATTCACCATACCGAAAAACAAGTGGAATCATTAACTAAAGCACAGGAACACTTGCCTGACGCTAGTGACCTCCAACTAAAAGGAACTTTGCTGAAAACCTATGCCAGCCAGATTACAGGTCGACATCATTTTGTTGACCTACCAGATTATCAGCATCCCGGGCAAGACTTAACCATCAAGCTTGATATCAAGAAATCAATCATGGAAAATGCTGAGAATTATTTCCATCGTTACCGTAAGAGCAAACGCGGCCTGGTTACCATTCAAGAAAACTTAGCGTCAGCTGCAACGACGCTTAATCAGCTGCAGCAACAACTGACACAATTTGATCCAGATAATCTCCAGCAGGTCGCTGACCTTAAACAGTCTTTAATTGCTGCTGGCGTGCTTCATACCCAGACTTTACACTCATCAAAGCTGCCAGAGCCAGCTCATCCCAGACGCTTCTACACGCACGATCACGTCTTAGTTGAGGTTGGTAAGAACAGTCATCAAAATGATCAACTGACCTTAAGCGCTCGTAAAGATTATTATTGGATGCACGCTGGTGGTGAAATTCCTGGCTCCCACGTCGTTATTCATAGCAATCACCCAAGTGAGCGAACCCTGCAGGAAGCCGCCGTCCTAACCGCCTATTATAGTAAGGGCCGCCAAATGCGCAGTGTTCCAGTCGATGTCTTAACCGTTGGACAGATGCGCAAGCCTAAGGGGGCTAAAGCTGGCCTCGTAACGTTCAGCGGTCCAGCCCGCAATATCACCGTGGCACCTGATTCTCAACTAGTGAACGAATTACGCGCAAAGGAGTAACCTCATGAACCCCATTGAAACGTACATTAACAATATGCCAATTGCTTATCAGCCACAATTGCAAGCCATTCGTCAGACCATTCAGGACGTCCTACCAGAAGCTGAAGAACAGCTTAAATACCAGATGCCGACCTTTCACTGGCATGAAAATGTAATTCATTTTGCCTTATTCAAACACCATTTTGGTCTTTACCCTAGTTCTAGCGGTGTTGCGGCCTTCCAAGACCAATTGAGTGGCTATCAGACTAGTAAAGGGGCCATCCAATTCCCATTGGACCAGCCCCTACCACTTGATCTCATCCGCCAAATCACTGAATTTCGGCGCCAAGAAATCATTGAAAAATACGACCTTAAGGATTAACGCTGCCACCAAGACTGCTTGAGAAAATCAATGGCGGTAACATCGTCAAGTGAAATCTGATTGGTAATTCCCGCCTGTTGATTCAGGAAAAGTCTGGCCCCGTCAATAGCTGCAATTAAGCCACTGGGATGATGACCATCCGTTAACGTGAGCCGCACCACGCAGTTTAACTCATAAGCCTGCAATAATGATGCTTCAATTGGTTTCAACTGTTCCATTTAGATCACCTCATCGAAATAATAGCTTAATCATAGCACACTTCCAGAACGTACGTTCGTTAAAAATAATTACATTTTGATGACGTTGCTACAACGGGATTTACCTCATTTTGGCTTTCCATCAAATAATTAATTTCCACCTTAACTACCCGAATTACCGAACTTTCTACTCAATTAAGCAGTAAAACACTCGGATAAGTTTAGGACAGTAAATCTACCTTTTAGAGTTTGGGACAAAATCCAAACTCTTTTTTTATCTTCAAATATTTACAGTCAAAACGTACGACAAAAAGGCGGTCCTCGCCATTGCTAGGATCGCCCTACTTAGGAGTTTATCGATAATGTCTGCTGCTACACTCATTAATATGACTGTAGACGTAACAGTTTATGGTTAATTAAAACCAGTTACATTGTAAACCGAAAAGTTGGATTCGTTAAGTCCTACCCCTAAAATTCTACTTGTCGATTATAATAATTCAGATAAGCGCGATGATGACCAGCATCAATCGTTACTTTAGTCACACTCGTATTCTCCGGCTCCGGTAAGCTCATTAGGTCAGCTGGCTCCAGACACGCCAAGACCATCGCTTTAACGGTGAATCCGTGAGTCACTACAATAATTTGATCATCAGGATGCATCGCTACCATCTCCATCATAAACGCTCGCCCCCGGCTAATAACGTGTTCAAATGTTTCACCAGCCGTTGCTACTTGCACGTAACTGGGTAACACATCTTGCAGTAGTGGGTCAAAATGTTGCGGATAGTCGGCCAATAACTGCTTATTCTGGCAGCCATCCCATTGCCCGTACGAAATTTCCAATAACCGCTCATCCACAGATACTGGCACTCCTCGTCCACGGTTTAAAATCGCCGCAGTCGTGCGAGTTCGTTTCAACGGACTACAGATCAACCGATCGGCAAAACTGATGTCAAACGCATCATGAAGGACCGTTGCCTGCCGCTGACCTACCGTGTTAAGATACGTTATCGGCGTATCAATCGTTCCCTGCTTCAACTGCTGCGCATTGGCAGCTGTCTGTCCGTGCCGAATAAGATAGAACGTTGTCATCTTGGTACCTCCAATCAACCCAACACTAATTTTATTAACTATAGTATAGAACTAGTTTAACCCATTTGGGGATTGTCAGACCTGGCATCAACTTGATGTGCTATCATTACACACCATGACAACTAAAATAATTACACTAAAATGTGTCATCTAAAAATGAGATTCAGCTTATTGCACGTAACTATAATTAAGAACGCCTTTAATTGCTACCGCCGCACTATCAGCAACCATTCAATAACTACTGGCAGTTCGGCTCAATTCAACTGTTAATCCACAAGATAAAGTGAGGACCTATGGAAACCCAATTACTGCAACGCCCAACCAAGCACCAACTCGATCAGTTAATGGACATCTGGCTAAACGGTAACTTAGCCGCCCATCCTTTCGTTCGCCCTGACTATTGGCGCAAACAAGCTCCTGATGTCCGCATTGCCCTGCCACAAGCCCAATTGATCGTCGCAACGACGGATGATCAAATCATCGGGTTTATTGGCTTACAAGGTAGCGACATTGCCGGCGTCTTCGTCCGTGACGATGCACAGCAACACGGTGTGGGTACCGCACTACTCGATGCCGCCAAACAGCAACATCATCGACTACAATTGAGCGTCTACGTTGCTAATCGCTCAGCCGTCTCCTTCTACCATCACAGTGACTTTCACGTGCATGAGCAAGGTATTGATAAAACGACTAACCAGCCAGAATACACCATGCGCTGGCGCCGCTAATAGTAAAGTTTCTGCAGCCATCAGTGCATCCCATAACTGTTAAATTCAAAATTCGCTAGTTTTCATTACTAGCGAGTTTTTTTATATTGAGGTAATATACTTATGGAATATTCACCATTATGTTTAGATATTGACAAAATTATATAAAAAGTTTTTAATCGAGTTAAAGAAAGCGATTACAATTACTGGTTAATAATATAAAAGAAAGCGTTGATTATATGAATATTGAACTCTTCATTGCCCGTCGCAAGGCCTTGGGGCTCTCACAAAAATCCTTAGCAGATGGCATTTGTACTCAAGCAACACTCAGCAAATTTGAGAATAATGGTAAAGCACCTGCTATCCGGATTGTCGCCCAACTTTGCCAACGCCTCAACTTACAATTAGAAGACGTTTTCCCAACTGAACGCGTCGCTGATGCTGCAGTCCTCAAAGTTCTGGAGCAGGTCGAATTCGACCTCATTACATCTGAATATCCAGATGCTGAGGAACAATTAGATAATGTAGCCGCTATGACCCGGCACGATCAAGAAACTAAGTTACAGTACTGTTACTTGAAGGGCTACGTGGCTGCATTGAACCAGCACCCAATCAGTGACGTCATTTTTAACTTTGATCAGATCATCACCGATCTTGATGAGGCCCACATTACCATCTACACCCAGTTAGCATACTGCGGAATCGGTATTGCCTATCAGCAGAATGGCGATTTCGACAAAGCACAGTACTACTTCGAAAAAGTCCGCCATACTCTGCCTAGTCTGACGCTAGAAACAGCGGCTAGCGTGGGACGCGTCATCAATCTCGCTTACTATACCGGTGCTTTTTACGCGGAAATTGGTGACATCACTCGAAGTCAGCAATTACTGAACTACGGTATCGATACCTGTTCTCGTTGCCACGTCACCTACTACGCCGCACGAATTAAATTCTTGCAGGCTAAATTAGCTAGCGACCTAGATCAATGTCATGAGTACCTTAACGACGCTGCGGCTTTCGCCCGCATCAATAAAAACCGTCAATTACTTAAGAAAATTTCAAGTTACTCAAGTTCTCACTAAGCTCGCAGCTTAATCGTTGCAATTTGTTAATCAAACGCCTAAACTGCAAGTATTAAAAGACGAGTTATTCACAACAATTGAGGAGGTTCTGCCTATGTTATTAACAGGTTTATTAGTCGCAGCTGGGTTAACAGCCATTGCGGGTGTTGTCGCTGGCAACCGCGTTCCCGCTGCTCAACCAGTCAGAATCAAGCATGAACAACGGTCACCTCAGAACCGTCGCTAATACCCATATAAAACCACTTACCTCATTCATCTGGTAAGTGGTTTTATATTACTTCTCATTTGCCAGCCGGGCTTTATTATAATGATCATTAATAGCATTAACTCACCCGAGTCATCTGATTGGACGATTTGTTTCTAATTATATATAATTAATTATTATAATCAATTAATTAGTTAATTGATTTATCGGCATTTTAGATACATTTAACAGTTTTAGTATTATAATAATTTATGTAACGTCAAATAAGGGTGAATAATCCTAATTTCATTCTGACAACCCCTTAACAGATAAATAAACCTTATGCTGACATTTCTCAACGTAGCAACTTTTGATAGCTATTTGTTTATATTCGAAAACAGTTATTCGTTTACTTTATATCTTAAAGGGGTTAACCTTATAATAGTAGTTTATCCCAACTATTTGCAAAGATTCACTAGTGGCAAGCATTCAAGCTACAATCAGCCACTTCATTCATTTATCGATAGATATATGACAATACCTTAACTTATAAAAAATGTTTATACCGATTTAACATGGTTTAAACTTATTTTTGGCCAGTCATAACTCACTCATAATATTTGCTTATCACTTGAACCCCTTAACTTTATTGAGCTCCATGACTAGGTTAGTAACTAGCCCAATTAGTTGTCAGCAATGCAACAACGGCTTAACCAATAACTGAGTGTTATACCACTAACTGGTCAATCGCTATCAAACTAGCATCCGTACCAATTTTCATTAACTGACGTATTAATAATCGTTATAGTTTCACGTGTTTAACCATTTAAGCAAATGTTTTTTGTCAATAATACTGTCATTCTTTTTAGTAAGAATGGTATTATTAAGCAAGACATCTGATAATTAAATTTAATAATCAGTCGGAGCCTGCTTACCTGCGACTATTAATTGCTCAACCAACATTAATACTTTATGGAGGCTACATTTTTCATGAACATTAAAGATCTGTATTACTTCCAACGCTTAATCAGTACGCAAAGTTATACGCAAACAGCCGCTGATTTTCATGTTAGTCAACCAACAATCTCCCAAGCGATTAAACGGCTTGAGCGTCATTTTCAAGTTACGCTCTTTTTCGCCAATCAAAGACTAAGGCACTAGTGCTGACTCCTAGTGGCCAACAACTACTTTTGGCTGCCAACGATATTATTAGCAACTGGCAACACGTTAACGAATCAATCAGCCATTTGCGTCAACACACGTTACGCTTTGGTATCGAACCTTCCGTCAGCGAACACTACTTACCTGCACTGACTAAGCCTATTATTGAACAGGACTTACTCAGCAGCGTTCACACGGTTGAAATGGGCTCCAACCAACTTGTTAAACAAGTCTTGGCTGGACAGTTAGATTTAGCTATCAGTGGTAATCTTGATCAAACGTTAGATGAACGTTTAGCCGTTACCCCATTGCGCCCATTCAAGTTTAGAATTCTAGCTAGTCCAGAGCACCCCCTAGCAAAAGCTGATCACCCAACTTTTGAGGAGGCACTCAAATCCCCATTCGTTTTATTGAATGCAACTTACCTAAATAAATTAGTTTTCCGTCAATTAGCAGGACAACTCTCAATTGACCCACAAGTCATCTTTGAGTCTGATAGCAGTACTTTAATCCGCGGGTTGGTCAAAGAAAACCTCGCCCTAGGTTTTGTATCTGATATTACTGTCCCTGGTAGTAGTCATAATGATGGCTTAGTCGAAATTCCATTTGATGACGTTCAGGTTCCAAGTGTCCACATCAATATGATTCGTCGTGCCCATCAATTTCCAATTGGTCTGGTTAAGCAGGTCATGGATATTATTGAACAAACTTTTGACACTAAAGATGCTAAAGAAAGCTCTAGTAATTAACCAAACGTCGAACGCAGTGATCAAACTGCACTCGACGTTTTTTTATTACCCACTTGATTCACTGGCCAACAAAAAACCAATTTTGGCCCAAATTCACCAACACTTTTAAAATTATTTTGAAGGCAGATTAAATCATTAGCTTAATCATCTGCTACACTGACAAAACCAACGTTTCTAGCCTTGTTCACCTAATTTTCGGCATCCAATTAATTAAACTGGGTTGCCTTAATTCAAACTCGTTGTGTTGACGAACCCTAAGCAACATGCTATCATCACCATTATTCAAATAACGAACGATAAGTTTACTTTCAAGTAACGGATTAGCTGTGTGTCAGGAAGTCGGTGGTTGCTGCGAACCGATCAGGCTAATTACGATGAAATACGGTAGACGAGGTCCGGGTACGCCCGGCGGATAACAACTAGAGCCGTTAACTGCTAGTGAGTGGAGCCGAAGTGTCGGCTCAAGCTGGGTGGTACCACGGTCTAATCAATCGTCCCTGTTGCATTATTATGCAACGGGGACGATTTTTTTGTATCTGCATTACTCGTGCAGTTGGCCTGCGCAACCGACTATACGGCTATCATCGCAATTATTAATGACTAAAAAACAAGGAGTGTTTCACATGGAAAATTCTAAAAACTGGCGACCTGTCCGCTTGACTGAAGCTTTAATTGTCCTCTTGATCATGTTAGCTATTATGGGGCTTGGGGTCATCAAATTCGGGCTCTCCCCACAGACACCCGTTATTCTCGTCGTCGCCCTTGTTATTCTCTGGGCCCGTGTTCGCGGTGCCCACTGGGATGATATTCACGGTGGTATTATCGACGGTATCACAACTGGGATCATTCCGATCTTTATCTTTATCTTGATTGGCGCCTTGATCAGTGTCTGGATCGCAGCCGGCATCATTCCATCCATGATGGTCTTCGGCTTTCATCTAATCTCCGCACAGTGGTTCGTTCCGTCCGTCTTTCTCGTCTGTGCCATTATCGGAACCTCTATCGGGAGTGCCTTTACGATCATCTCAACGATTGGGATCGCACTCTTCGGTATCGGAACTACGATGGGTATCAACCCTGCCTTAATTGCGGGCGC
This sequence comes from Lactiplantibacillus herbarum, assembly GCF_001039045.1. Taxonomy (GTDB): domain Bacteria; phylum Bacillota; class Bacilli; order Lactobacillales; family Lactobacillaceae; genus Lactiplantibacillus; species Lactiplantibacillus herbarum. The sequence goes on along the minus strand of NZ_LFEE01000001.1, from coordinate 267,630 downwards.
GATCATTTCTGGCGCAATTTTTGGTGATAAGACTTCGCCTTTATCAGATTCAACTAACTTGGCCTCAGCAATTGCTGAAAGTGACCTGTTCGACCACATCCGTAACCTCATGTGGTCAACAATTCCAGCTTTCGTTGTTTCACTCATCCTCTACGCCGTTCTAGGTGCGGGTGCTGCCACTCAGAATAATCTGGGTAAGATTCAAACGACTCTCAACGTTTTAAATGCTAATTTCACGATCAGTTGGTGGGCCGCACTACCACTGATCTTGATGTTTGTTTGTGCGCTCTTAAAAATCCCAGCAATTGCCACGTTGTTGATGAACATCGGTCTGGCAGTTGTCATGATCTTTATCGAGCAACCCCACATGCAACTAGCCAAGATTGCCACGATGATTGAAACTGGCTTTGTCGCTAAGACGGGCAATGCCGGTGTTGACGCACTACTATCCCGTGGTGGTATCAGTGCAATGATGAGCACCGTTTCATTAATCTTACTAACCCTTTCATTAGGTGGCTTACTGATGAAATTCAACTTGATTCAAACTGCGATGGTCCCACTAGCTAAACGTTTGAAAGGAACTGGCGCAACCGTCACCGCAGCCATCCTTGCCGGAATTGGCGTCAATATCTTTGTTGGTGAACAGTACCTCTCTGTGATCCTACCTGGGAAAGCTTTCAAAACGACCTTTAACCAGCGTGGCTTAGCCAACCTTGCCCTTAGCCGGGTCTTAGAAGATGGCGGGACCGTTATTAACTACTTGATTCCATGGGGCGTTGCCGGCGCATTTGCCGCTAATACGTTGGGTGTTTCGACACTCGCTTACTTACCATTCTGTTTCTTTAGTTTGTTATCACCCGTCTTCTCGATCATCAGTGGCTTTACCGGTTGGGGACTAAAACGGCAGCCAGCTACTAATCCAGCCACCAATAACTAGACTTAATTTTATTATTGACCAAACTAAACCTGGAATCTGATTGTTCTCACTTGTGATTTATCCGCCCTGCCAACTACAATTAGGTAGAAGCATACATTTGTATAAGTACACAGACGCTTGCTATTAGCTATGAAACAGATTTTCGCACTAGCTACTGGGATACGCTGCGCACGTTAAGGAGGGGGATACAATGCTTGCATATGGGTATCAAGAATTTGGGGGACCCACTGTCTTTAGAAAACTATCACAACCGGCTATTGAACCCGCAGCCGACCAACTACTAATCGAACCACTGGCCATTCATTTAACTGATGAGGATCGTGTTGAACGTCTCGGAGGCAATCCTGATATCGCCTTGCCTTATATTCCTGGTCATGACATGGCGGGACGCGTCATCAAAGTAGGGGCAGCCGTAACAGATTTCACCGTTGGCACGGTCGTGGCCGCTCACACTGACCACACGTACGCGGAGCAAGTCTGCTTAGCTAGCGACTCAGCCATTGCACTTCCAGACGGGTTAGCCCCTGTCAAAGCCGCTAGTTTGATCACACCCGGCATTACCGCATACAAGACCATCCGTTACTTTGCGGACGTTCAGACAGGCCAGACAGTGATTGTTAAGGGTGCTGGCACTGCTACTGGGCAATTAATCGTCCAGCTCGCAAAACAGCGTGGCGCGCACGTCATCGCCATTGCTGACAGACGCTTTGCTGACTTGATGGAAGCCTTCACTGTTGATCAGTTTGTCGATGAGAATCATCAGAATCCAGATCACGTTTTAGCCGATCAGGGTGACGTTGTCATTAACGTCACAGCCAATGGTGAAGGTGGTAAGGATGACTTGGCAATGGCTAAGTTTAACGCTACTATCGCCTCGCTAGCGCCCTACTTACCAGCAACCAGTAAATCGATTCATTTTCAATTGATTCAACCGACCGAAATCATTTCCGATCAAGCCGCTTTACAGATGTTATTCAAGCTGGCAAACACGGCTCAATTAACCACGACTATCGACGCCCAGCTACCGTTTAATCTCGATGGTATTATTCAAGGGCACACCCTGTTGGACGAACCACATATTGGGCAGATAGTTGCCTCAGTATCAGCTTCTTAAACTAGACTGAATTCATGCTCAGCTTTAAATATCATTTCCGCACATAAAAGGCGCACATCAATTGATGTGCGCCTTTAGGAGTAGGTTAGAATGAATCTTGATCATTCTTAGGTTGGAAACTTGACCCCCGTCAGTTACGGCCAGACCGAGATCAAGTTATGACAATGAATTACTTAGTTGATACCGTATTAACAACTTCGACCGCCTGACCATTCAGTTCAATCGTCAGTGGTTGCCCACTGACTAATTCAACCGTGGTCCCCTGTTGGTCGACGTCAACCTTCAATAATCGATCACGGAAGTTAACGTGGAATTGATAGTGCGTCCAAGCTTTCGGTACAAACGGCGCAAAGGCTAACGTATCATCCGTCACCCGCATGCCGGCAAAGCCTTGCACAATCGCTAACCACGAACCAGTCATTGACGTGATGTGTAACCCATCGACCGTATCGTTATTGTAGTTATCGAGGTCGAGCCGCGCCGTACGTTCATACATTTCAACAGCTTTGTCTTCATAGTGCAAGTCGGCTGCCAAAATGGCGTGAACAGCTGGTGACAAGCTTGATTCGTGGACCGTCAAAGGTTCGTAGAAATCAAAGTTGGCCTTCTTCTGTTCCGGTGTAAACCGATCCATGAAGTAGTAGATACCTTGTAACACATCAGCTTGCTTGATATATGGTGAACGTAAGATGTGATCCCATGACCAGTTCTGGTTGATTGGGCGTTGGTCAGCCGGAATGCTAGACACTGGCTGAACGTCCTTATCCAAGAAACCATCTTGTTGAACGAAGATTCCCAGTTCATCGTCATGTGGGAAGTACATCCGGTCGACAATATCTTGCCACTTAGCTAATTCGGCATCAGTCAGCTTCAGTTCAGCACGTTTGGCCGCACTGATCTTCTTCAAACTGTCTAACGTGTATTCTAACGTCCAACGGGCCATAAAGTTGGTGTACCAGTTGTTATTGACGTTATTTTCATACTCGTTTGGACCCGTTACGCCGTGAATCATGTACTTCTGGTTACGTTGTGAGAAGTGCACCCGATCGGCCCAGAAACGTGAGATCCCGGTTAAAACGTCGATTCCCTTAGTCTTCAGGTAATTATCGTCGCCAGTATAGCGCGTGTAGTTGAAGATTGCGTAGGCAATCGAACCGTTACGGTGAATCTCTTCAAACGTGATTTCCCATTCATTATGGCATTCGATCCCGTTGAAGGTCACCATTGGGTAGAGTGCCCCGTCTAAGCCCTGCATCTTCGCGTTGTGTTCCGCACCAGCTAACTGGTTATAGCGGTATTCCAACAGATGTTCCGTGACTTCTGGTTTAGCCAATGAGAGATAGAAAGGTACGCCAAACGCTTCAGTATCCCAGTAAGTCGCACCACCGTATTTTTCACCGGTAAATCCCTTAGGCCCTAAGTTCAAACGTTTGTCCTCGCCATAATACGTTGAGAATAACTGGAAGAGGTTGAACCGAATCCCTTGTTGGGCAGCGTCGTCACCATCAATGAGGACGTCTGCCAATTGCCAACGCTGCATCCAAATATCGGTATGTGCTTTGAGCAACTCTTCATAGCTCTGGCCGTTGATAGTTTCACTTAACTCAGCCAAACCAGCACGCATAGCGGCCATATCAGCGTAATCACGTGATGTAACAACTAGCACTTGTTTTTCAAAGTTCTTGGTTTCATCAGCAGCTAAGGTGCCACGGAAGATATTCGTGACGGCTTTTTCAGTTGCTGGTGCGTTAACACCCTGCAAATCTGTTTGGTGTAACATCTGCATCCCAAGCGTAAAACGCGGTGTCCCGAAGTCATTGGGCTTAGTTTCAGCAAACATACTGCCACCAGTAACGGCGTGACTCTTATCGAGAACTTGCCAGAACTGATCATCATAGTTGGCATCTTCATTGAAGACGTCGGCGTCAATCTGTGAGATGAAGCCGATTTGAACGGGATCTGCACTCAGATTATGAACGCTATAATGCACATCGAACAGTTCTTTTTGGGCAACACTGACAAACCGATCGATTAGGAATTCAACCCGCTTGTCACCCTTAGTCACGATAAATGAGCGCCGGAGTACCCCGGTGTGCATATCTAGGTCAACGGTGAAATCACTGATCTCATCCTTCGCTAGATCGACTTGGTCACCATCAATCGTTAAGTTGACCTTAATGAAATTGACGGCGTTGACGACCTTACCGAAGTAGTCAGGATAGCCGTTCTTCCACCAGCCAACCCGGGTCTTATCTGGATACCAGACACCGCCGATATAGATTCCTTTGAGAGTATCGTTGGAATAGTGTTCCTCAAACATCCCCCGCATGCCCATGTAACCGTTACCGATACTGGTCATACTTTCTTGTAATCGTTTATCCGTTGGTACGAGCTCATGACTGATGACGTGCCACGGATTTACTTCAAAAATTCGTTTCATTGTTCTGCTCCTCCGTAGTCCGACTTACCGAATGACGTCCTTAGTTTCTGGATCGAAGAAGTGCGCTTTAGTCATTTCAAAGGCCACTTCCACATTTTCACCTGGATTATGGTAATCACGTGCATCCACTTGGGCTGTAAACTGTGATTTACCAGCTTTGCAGTAAAGCATACTTTCAGCACCTAAAAATTCAGAAACGACTACCTTCGTTTTCACGATTGAATCTGGCATTGCTTCCAATGCAATCCGTTCAGCATGAATATCTTCAGGGCGAATCCCAACGATCATGCTCTTCTGATCGTAACCTTGAGCCTTCAGAACCTTCAATTGACCTTCAGGAACAGCGACATCAAGACCTTCGCCATCAGTCACACGTCCATCGTGTAAGGTTGCGTTGAAGAAGTTCATTGAAGGTGATCCCATGAAACCAGCAACGAATTGGTTAATTGGTTCGTTATACAATTCATGTGGTGTCCCGACTTGCATGATCTTACCATCATTCATGATGACAATCCGGTCAGCCATAGTCATGGCTTCGATCTGATCATGAGTAACGTAGATCATGTTAGTCTTCAAACGTTGGTGCATCTGAGCAATCGTCGTCCGCATATCAACCCGCAATTTAGCATCCAAGTTAGATAGTGGTTCATCCAATAGGAACGTCCCAGCATCCCGGACAATCGCACGGCCCAAGGCAACCCGTTGCCGTTGACCACCAGATAAGTTGGCTGGTTTGCGTTGTAAGAAATCAGCTAGCCCCAATTGATCAGCAGCGTTGTCGACCCGTTTCTTAATTTCAGCATTACTGTAAGTCTTCCGAATCTTCAAACCAAAAGCCATGTTATCGAAAACAGACATGTTAGGATACAGCGCATAAGTTTGGAAAACCATCGCAATATCACGGTTCTTAGGTTCAACATCATTCATGATTTGGCCGTTCATCTTGAAGTTACCTTCACTGATGTCTTCCAAACCGGCAATCATCCGTAACGTTGTTGACTTCCCACAACCTGATGGTCCGATGAAGAAGATGAATTCACCGTCTTTGATGTCGAGGTTCATATCGGTAACGGAGTACTTGTCGTTACCTTCATATTTCTTATAAATGTGATCAAGATTCATTTCAACCATTGAAATCCACTCCCTTGTTTTCTCGCTAAACTACTTCTTTTACGTGCAACCTTCCGCAAACGGTTGCTTTTAATTCGATTAATTAAAGCTGACGATCAACTCTAATTTGATTGATCAGCAACTTTAGTCATTGTTGTATTTGTCGCATATTTAATTAAAATTGGTTGGCCGTTAACCGCAATTTTACCGTCACTAACTTCAACCGTTGCATCCGTTAAGAGGTTCGTATAAGTGTCAGCTTTCAACTTAGTTGCAACCGTCGTGACTTGACCCTTCAGCGGTAACCAGGCAGTTAAAGCTTCACCGGCTGCCCGGTACGTCACTTTAATAATGCCCTCTTCAACAACAGCTAATTGATAGTCCGCAGCTTGCATAATTGGCAACTTCTTGATGCTAACTAACTTTTGAATCAACCCAGTGACATCCCCATGCCGATCATCGACCATCACGTCAGTATCGAAGAGTGATGGTTGGTGCTCTGCCAAGAATTCTTGCCCGTTATAGACTAACGGAATCCCACGTTGCATAAAGATCCAAGTCAAGTTGTTAACTACTTCAGCTTCACTGTGCAATAAGCTCATCATACGGGCATTATCGTGGTTCTCTAAGAAACGCATCTTGACGTAATTGCTAGGGAAAGTTGCGTCCTGACGTTGTAATAAGTCAACGTAACGATCAACCGTACTACGACCTTGCCAGTAATCTTTGAAATCGCCAAAGACATCATAGTCATAAGTCATATCGAATGCTTGATATAATTCGCTATCTGACAAGCCAGTATAACCTTGTGAACGCAATTCTTGAATAAAGCCACTACCGGCCGATTCAGCTAACCATAGCGTCCCTGGATGCTTGGCATTAACTTGTTTACGTGCTTCCAACCAAAAATCAAGCGGTACTAATGGTGCGACATCGCAACGGAAGCCATCAACGAACTGGCTCCAATACAGCAGCGTGTCAATTTGGTATTGCCATAACTCGTGATGACCGTAGTCTAAGTCTTTGACATCGCTCCAGTCGCCGACTTTATTGGTTAAATTGCCATCTTCATCGTGGTAGAACCAGTCTGGATGTTCGGTCGCAAGAACTGAATCTGGTGACGTATGGTTATAAACAATATCCAACATCACTTTCATACCCAATTCATGGGCCTTATCAGTTAATGCTTTAAAATCATCGATTGTCCCGTGTTCTGGGTTAATCCCCCGATAGTCCTGAATGGCGTAAGGTGAACCCAACGTCCCCTTACGATTAGCTTCACCGATTGGGTAGATTGGTAATAACCATAAGATGTCAGTTCCTAAGTCTTTGATTCGTTGTAAATCAGCGGTGACCGCCTCAAACTTACCTGACTTTGAATAGTTACGGACAAATACCGAATAAATCATGTCGTTACGTAATTGCGTTTGCGTATCGCGTGCCATTAATCTGCCTCATTTCTTATGCTTGATAGTCTCCATCAGCCATTACAGCAGCATGGTCTGATCGATTTCTGGATCTTTAAATTTCGTTTTAAGGAACACCCACAACACGACAAAGGCTAGGCTCAGTGATTGCACCGTTAGTTCAATCGTGACGTCAAAGTTAACTAAACCAACGATCATGGCTAGGATACTACCAATTCCCATCATCATTAGCGTCAAACTGACGGCTTCACGGAAGCTACGGATGTGCGTGATTTTGTTGTGCCGTGACAGGAATAAGAAGAACGCCGCACCATTAACTAGGATTAGATTGACCCCAATAACAATCATGCCAAGAGCTGTTAACATGAATAACCCAATCATGACCTTGTTACTTTGATACCAAGAATTCACTAGAAAAGCGTGTGCGTTAGTCTTGAGATTGTGTCCCGGTACATATTTCGCTTTGAATTCGCTACCAACTGATTTAACTTGAAACGTCTTTGCGTGCATATTGATGACGTTCTGATGCCCCGCAATATCTTGTTTAGTTAAATCAAAGCCAGCGACATTCGTTTTAGTTTTGATGATTACTTGATGTTTAACATCTTTAAACTGCTGGTTCTGATAATTAGTGTCTTTCAACGCCGTTTGCATCTGATCACTAGCCATCATCTTATCCACTTGTGGTAAGAATGGTGATAAGTTGAAGTTCGTCTGGTGATTATAGTAAAACGGAATTGGCATCATCATGACCGCCGTTAAGAAGATAAACAGGACAATGATTTGTAACCAGTTGAACTGGTCGCGGTTAGCAAACATTCTTCGAGGTGAGAAGAGGCTGCCGAAAAACCGGACCGGAAAAGCGGTTGTTTTTTTCGTGGTACTCTGCATCTAATTTCACCCCTACTAAAATTTGTTTTAACCCTTGCTCCCACCAGCGAGTAATCCGGAAACGAAGAACCGTTGTAGGTAGAAGAACAAGGCGGCAATTGGAAACGCAACTAAGATCGCACCAGCTGAGAAGAGCACAACTTGTTGATTTTGCGCGTTATTAATGAATGTTTGTAGCCCAACGGCAACCGTGTAATGTGATTCAGACGTTAACAAGAACTTCGCCATCAGGTAATCTTGAACTGGTGACATGAAGGCCCATAATGCTTGAACCGCAATCATTGGCTTAACCAATGGTAAGACGATCGACCAGAAAATCTTGAAGTTACCGGCACCATCCAACTTAGCGGATTCATCCAAGTCATACGGAACGTTGTCGAAGTACCCCTTCATCAACCACGTATTTTGTGGAATCCCACCACCAATGTAAATGGCTGTTAAGAACCAGTAATGATCCAACGCGTTCAGCATATTTGCTAAGACGTAGTAAGCTGTTAAAGCAGCCATCGTTGGTACCATTTGAATGATAATAAAGAACATCAAACTGAATTTTTTACCGGCAAAGCGGTAACGACTATAGACATAACCGGCTAATGTGACAACGATAACTTGAATGACCATACATGAAACTGAGATGATCATCGTATTCAAGTACCAGCTACCATATAAAGTCTGTGTAAATAAGTTTTTGAAGTTAACCAACGTCCATTTACCACCAAAATCAAGAACGAAGGCTTGCACGTTAGCATCCTTAAACGCCGTAATAAACGTGATTAAAACGGGATACATGACAATGATCGCCAGAATAACCATGTAAAGGTAGGTGAAGAATTGTTTCCAGAAACGGTGCCGACGCGCGCTATTTTGTTTTGAGTTGGCACTTTTAGGTGCCACTGCTTGTGCATTTTCCATAACACTAGTCCCCCATTTCAAATGCGTGGGTCTTCTTGAAGACGATCAGCGAAATACCAATGACTAAGACGGAAATAATCAAGGTTACGGCCGCAGCCAATGAATACTGTGGCGATGTCCCAGTCGTTAACTTGTAAATCCACGAGATCAGGATATCCGTCCCACCGGCATTTGCGCCGACATCACCGGGACCACCTTGGTTGAACAGGTAGATCATCGAGAAGTTATTGAAATTAAACGTGTACTGAGTAACGAAGATAGGTGCGGCAATTGCGAAGATGGTAGGTAATGTAATCTTATTAAACTTCTGCATCACCGTAGCCCCATCCAACGTAGCTGCTTCGTATAAATCATCTGGAATAGCTTGCAAGATCCCGGTAATCATAACGTAGATGTATGGGAATCCAAGCCATCCTTGAATCATAATAATGGCAAATTTAGTCCAAAAAGTATCGGTCATCCAATGAATTGGTGCAATGTGGGCAAATGGCACTAATGTGTTCCATAAGCCAATGACTTGCACGTTGATTGCACCAGCTGAATCGTTAAAAATATTTGAGAAACTCATAATCGAAACGAACGCTGGAATCGCCCAAGGGAGTAGGAAGATAACCCCAAAGAAGCGTTTACCCTTAATAAAGTTCTGGTTGGCAATAACGGCCGTGGCAATCCCAATAATAATCTGTAACGTGGTTGCACAAACGGTCCAAATGACCGTCCAACCAAAGACAGCATTGAAAGTAGCCCGGTAACTGCTCAAGAAGAACATTGACGTGAAGTTCTTGAAGCCAACCCAATCTAATAACATTGCTGGTGGGATATGTGCGAAATCATAGTTCGTAAAGGCCATCAGTAATGTCACTAACACTGGGAATACGATGGTAAAAATCATCAAGAAGTAAGCTGGTGTGGTCAGTAAGTAGGCAAATCCACCATCGACCATACTTGCACCTAATTCTTTAAATGTGTGTGAAACCTTTTTATCGTTATTAATCAAGTTTGCAACACGTTTGGCATCGTATAAGTTCGCAACGTAGAACACGATAAAGATAATGGTCAATAAGATCTGTAACGTCCCGTAAATCATCATGAATAAGGAATTATCTTCCATCGAGACTGAACCTAACGTGACTAAATTAGCGAACGCGCTAATCCCGCCAAAGATAAATTCAGCAACGAAAGCTAATAGAATAATGATGAAGAGGACACCCTTGATAGTTTGGCCATTATATAATTGACCTAACCCGGGAATAATTGACAGGCGTTGCGCTTTCTTAGCATCTTTTTTTTGCATGTCGCCCGTACCCCTTTCCTAAATAAGTCCTAAATTTAGAACATTTTTCTTTTTAAAAAGGCTGAGACAAAACGAATTTTGTTTCAGCCCCCTTAAATTACGATTTCAATTACTTGTCATACTTTTGTGAAATATTAGTTAAAATAGATTTTTGTGCTTTGTTAGCAGCTTGTTTTGGTGTCATCTTACCACTAGCAGCGTTGGTAACCATGGTTTGTGCTGGAGTCCAAACTTCGGACATCTGTGGCAAGTTGATCAAAGGAACATCCTTGTCGTATTGCTTTGAAACAGCAGTTGCCATGTCATCGCCAGTACTTACAGCGTACTTACGTGCGGCCGTGTTAGCTGGAATTTCACTAGCTGACTTGTACAATGACTTCTGGTTAGCTTCGTTAGAAATGAAATCTAACCAAGCTTGTGCAGCTGTCTTGTGCTTCGAGTAGTTTGAGATAGCCCAAGCTTTACCACCGGCAAATGCTTGATAATCCTTACCATTATTCAAAGTAGGTAAGACAGCAACACCGTAATCAATCTTAGATTTCTTATAAGTTGCAGCCATCCAAGGACCATCGATAACAGCGGCAGTCTTGCCAGTTGTGAATTGATCCGTTACAAAGTTTTCGTTTGAGGTCACATTTTGCATACCTGTTGGCCAGTACTTCGTGAACCATTTGGTCATGTAAGTTAAACCTTCAACGGCACCTGCGTTATTCAAGCCCATCTTCTTGGCGTTAGTATTGCTGTCAGCAAAGACATAACCACCGTAACCTTTGATAACCCCGAAAGCGTTATAGAAGTTCGTCCATTGTGTTAAGAAAGCAACGGACTTTGTCTTGTCATTAGCGTAAGCATACTTCTTGTCGGAAGCTAATTTTTCAAGTTCCTTGAAGTTCTTAGGTGCGGTACTGATCAACTTCTTGTTATAGTACAAAACGTCTGATTCGATCGTAACGGGCGCTGCGTAAACCTTGTTCTTATAAGTAACAGATTTCTTCCCCGTAGCATTGTAACGACCGCTAGCCAATTTGACCGTTGATAATTGTCCCTGTGATGCCATTTGACCAACACGGTCGTATGGTGCCATCAATACATCGGGACCCTTACCAGAAGGACCATCCAACTTCAAAGCATCGTCTTCATCAAGCATTGCCTTGTATGAAACCTTAACCTTGACGTTGTACTTCTTTTCAAACTTTGGAATCACTGACTTCATATATGACTTATATGAAGGATCAGCTGAAACCGTTAACGTCTTCCCCATCTTACTGGATGATGACGATTTACTATTACCACAACCTACGAGTGTGAGTGCCAAACCTGTGGCTAAAACACCCATCCCCAACTTTTTCCAAGTACTCATAGTGCTTCCTCCTTGCGAAGTATCTTCATTCATTTACCATAATTTATTATGCGACTATGCAACCGCTTTCGCAAGCGTTTTCGTAATGTTAACGTTAACAGAATTTTACCAAAAACAAATTCAGGTACTCAACGATACGTGAATTCGTTACTATAACGGTATTTATACCAATAAACACAAAAATCGATAACCATGCTTGTTACTAAGCGGTTATCGATTACATACCAATTGATACAAAATATTAAAAATACATTACTTTGCTGGTGAAATCACAATGTTACTCCATGCCGGTAGCGTGACCTGCCGTTCCTGGAACGTTGCACCGCCTTGGACCAGTAAGACGTCGTCACCTGCAAACGGTAACGTGTAAGTTTGCGTTTGTTCAGTCAGATTACAAACCACTGCCGCTTGATCACAATCATCATCAATGAGGTACGTGAAAAGGGCTTTATCGCTTCCCAACATCACAAACTGACCGTTGGCAAATAGTGGTTGGCGTTTCAATGTTAACAACTGCCGGTAATAGTTGTAGACACTGGTTGGGTCCGCAACTTCTGCCTGTGCATTCATCGCATCAGTATCACCGTGTTTCCAAGGCTGATGCTCTGAAAAACCGTGATAGGCTGTATCATCCCACTGCATAGGACCGCGGCCCGCCATCTTGTGCGTTGCATTGAGCATCGCCATTGTTTCTGACTCGGTTTTACCCGCAGCTTCAGCACTAGCAACAAATTCAGGTACCGTCTGATCCTCAAAGTCCGCAACGTCATGGTAGCGAATATTCGTCAGTCCTAATTCTTCACCGTAGTAGATAATCGGCACACCACGTTGCAGATACAATAACGTGGCTAACGATTTTGCACTCTCTTTAGGATAAGCCGCATCACCGTAACGGGTTGCGACCCGGGCCATATCATGATTATTCCAATAGAGTGTAGGTAAACTCGTGTCGGCTAAGGCTGCTTGAATACCAACCGTATGCTGCTTGTAGGTCGTTACATCCATTGGGCGTGGCTGGAACATATCAGAAAAGCTGTGATCATCGTGCGTATTGTCATCCGCAAAGGTCTTAAACGTGATGACTTGATTGCATTCGTCAGTACCCGGCTTCGTGTAATCAACCATTAAGTGTGGATCGGCAGAAGACGCTTCACCCACCACGTAAGTTTCTGGATGTTTAGCCTTAATTGCCGCCACAAAGTCATGTAAATACTGATGAACTTTTGGCAAATGGGCATAGAACATGTCACTGATAATTGGCGTTTGATCGCCGGTCTCGCTTGGATAAGTCTGGCGAAAGTCCGCTTTAGCTAAGTGAATAAAGGCGTCTAGTCGAAGACCATCAATCCCTTTTTCCACCCAGAATTCCGCTACGTCGCGCATTGCTTGTTGCACAGCCGGATTAGTCCAGTTGAGATCAGGCATACGTTTGTCGAATAGATGGAAGTAATATTGCGAGCCGCCAGCTGGATCTTTGTCCCACACACTGCCACCGAAGAAGGAACCCCAATTATTAGGACGACCACCGTCTGCGGCTGGATCTTGCCATAAGTAGTAGTCACGATATTTACTATGTGGATCAGCCACCGCCTGTTTGAACCAGGGATGTTGATCAGACGTATGATTCAACACGAAATCAAAAATAATGTACATCCCATTGTCATGCACCGTTTTAATCAGCGTTTCAACTTCCGCCATCGTCCCTAAGCTAGGGTCAACTTGATAGTAGTCCGAAACATCGTAGCCATTATCCACTTGTGGCGACTGATAAATTGGATTCAACCAAATCGTAGTAATCCCTAACTGTTTAAGGTACGGCACCTTCGCCGTGATACCGGCAATATCGCCAACACCATCATTGTTGCTGTCATTAAAGCTTTTAGGATAAATTTGATAAATCGTTTGTTGATCATACCAATGTGTACTCATCTGTCTAAACTCCTCTTTAACGGGTCGATTCCGCAACCGACAGCCGTGAATTAATAATAATTTTCTCCTGATTATGGGACGCCTGTGACATTTCCGGATGCGCAATCTTAGTTAGCAACAGCCGCGCTGCTGCCCGTCCCATTTCCTCTAAAGGTTGTTTCATCGTCGTTAAACGCTTAGCTGCGATTTGATTCAAAAAGACACCATCAAAGCCAATAACACCATAGTCGGACGGCACTTGACCACCCTGATCAATAATTGCCGTTTCGACACCAATCGCCAACCGATCACTAGCACAGATAAAAGCCGTGTTGGGTGGAAATTCTGCCCAATGCTTCTTAATATAGGCCGTCGCACTATGTGAATGATTCGTTAGCCGGATAATCTGCGCGCTAATCTGATGACTTGTCACATACTCTTGAAAGCCCTGTTCACGGTCGAGCTCAAATGGTTCAGCAACCGCGATCCCAACAAAGACTAAGTACGTATAACCCGCTTGAGCCGCATACGCCGTACTGGTTTGAATAGCCTGGAAATTATCGGTATCGACATAATCATAGCCCTGACGATTGCGTCCAAAGAATACGACTGGCTGGTCTAACCGAGCAACCCATCCCGCATCAGAATCACGAATTCCCGTCAGAATATAACCATCACACTCACCGACCTCATAACTATTGCGAGTAGCGATTTGGAGTGCATATTGATGTTGGTTTAATTCATTCGCGATCCCAGCTAGTAGCATCATGTAATAAGGTTCCGTAATGTCCATATCTTCAAAAATCGTCAGCTTAATGACTCGGGTTCGCCGCCCTACTAACGCCCGCGCTGCCGCATTTGGATGATAGTTTAACTCAGTCATCACTTGTAGAATCGCATCACGCAATTCTGGTCGGACTTGATCAGGATGATTAATCGCCCGCGAAACGGTCATCTTTGATACATTCGTCCGCTTCGCAACATCGTTTAGCGTTGCCATATATGTGAAGATCCCCCTTAGCAGTTGTTATTCGTTACTGTAAAGATTTAATCTGATGAACTGAGTGTCGCTGAACAATTTGATGGGGCACAATGACTGCTGTCGACAATTCATCGGCCGGGTGATCGGCCAACGCAATCTTAGCAGCTTCTTCACCTAAACGTTGTGGGAAGACCGCTATCGAAGTTAGCATTGGGTGGGCCAAGTCTGAAAAGATGGAATTGTTAAACCCAATCAGTGAGAACTGCTTGGGTTTCCATTCTGGATCATTGTGCAACACTTGCTGCAACTTCAGCGCCAACATATCATCGACAGCGACAAAGCCCGTCACATCCGGATAACGGTCAAAGAATTCGTGAAGGGCTTGAACGCCTTCTTCATGGTTTTCAAACCGTTCTTCTAACATGATATTCGGTAACTGTTGCTGCATCATGGCGCGTTGGTAGCCTAAGATACGGTCACTTTGAACCATTTTTGTTAAGTCTGAATATAGGAAGCAGATACGTTGGTGACCACGGTCAAGCAAGTACTGTGCCGCATCCGTTCCGGCCTGAATATTGTCGTTATCAACATACGACGTCTTGTTGACCTCTTGGTATGGCTTACCAATAATGACGTACTGCACATCAAAGTGATCCAAACGAGCAACAACTGGATCATTCTTCTCGGAATACAGTAAGATAAACGTCCGGATATGTCCTTGAGCAATCATGACGTCAATATTGTGGACCAGTTCCTCACTCGAAATACCGGTTGCTAACGTGGTCATCGCACCATTTTTACTACAAACTTCATTAATGCCGCGAATCATTTCCAAGAAGAATGGGTTTGAAAAAATCTCATGATGATCAACTGGCAGTACGACTCCGATTGTATTACTAGCTTTGGTTGCTAGATTTTGTGCATTAAAATCCGGCGCGTAGTTCAACTCCCGGGCCGCTTTTACGACCTTGTCACGCGTCGGTTTACTGATGATTTTGCTCCCATGCATAGCGCGTGACGCGGTTGAAGGCGAGACACCCGCACGCTGGGCAACATCCTTGATGGTTGCCATATTAATTCCCCCTGATTTTTAAATCTATCTACCATTAAATATAAAACGTTTCCATAGCCATTGCAAGCGATTGCATAAAATTGCATTAATTTATTGGCTTGCAAAAAAATAAGGGGGGGGTCGTATAGTTCAAAATACGTTACTTCAGAATTTTTACATCTCTGAAGTAACGTATTCTAAGCTTTCTATATCCTATTAACATAACCATACGTCATAAGACTTTTTATGAGTAGCATCGTTCATCTTGGATGTAATATTATCCAATCAACGTTTCCAATCCAGCGGCTAGAATACCACCAACTAGCGGTCCACACATTGGAACCCATGCGTATGACCAATTAGCCGTCCCTTTATTAGGAATTGGTAAAATCGTGTACGCCAAACGTGGGGCCCAGTCACGAGCTGGGTTAATCGCAAACCCAGTCGTACCACCTAGCGTTTGACCAACTACCACGATCAACAGCCCGACCATTAATGGTTTCAGCCCCTGAGTGAAGTTACCTAAGTTCAGCAGCACGAAGATGAAGAAAAAGGTCGCAATCATTTCACTGAGAAAGTTAAATAGTGGATTGCTGATTGCTGGGCCAGTTGCGAAGATGCCAACTTGGTTACCATCGGCCGCATTCTTCGCAGCTTTGAAGTGGGGATAATACTGAATGATCACAATAATTGCGCCCACAAAAGCCCCAAGAAATTGGCCTAACAAGTAAGGCACAACGTTGCTGGCTGGTAGATAGCCAAATAACGCTAGTCCTACTGTTACCGCAGGGTTCAAGTGACCAGCAGAACCGAATTGACCCGCAACATAAACACCAAACGTAACGGCTAGTCCCCATGCTAAACAGATAAACGTCCAATTCTGATTTCTGGCATAATTACCTTTTAAATTCATGGCAGCGCCACTGCCGACACCAAAGACAATCAGCACCAGCGTTCCTAAAAACTCACCTAAGAATCCATGCATCGTTTTTCACGCTCCCTTATTTGATCTTTAGTGGTGCCAACTGGGCTTCCACGTCCGTCAACGGAACAGCTGCTTGCAGTAATGAGGCCGCCGTATAGGCACTCTCAATTAGAGCTGTATCGTATAAATGAACAGTCTTTTCGCTCATCTCAATTGCCATTTCTAAGTTCATCTTGGCACTTCCCAAGTCATAGAACGCCAGTATTTCATCTGCCGTATTCTGGTCAAAGGCTTTCATGATCTTCGCCATGCTAGTCCCAACCTGTTGTTCATCAGTCCCACCAGCGATCGTAACCGAGACATCCTTGGCAACTTGCTCTACTAGCCGTTGAACACCTAGCGCAATTTCAGGTACATGTGACACAATCACAATTCCTAAACTCATAAGATACCCTCCGTTGCTAGTAATGCAGTAAACAAGTAGCCACTTGAAACAGCCCCTGGATCTAGATGTCCGACTGACCGTTCACCCAAGTATGAAGCGCGACCTTTTTTGGCGACCATTGGTTCCGTGCTAGCAACCGCGTCATCAACAACGGCTTGGGTTAATTTTCCCGCTTGAACCGCTGATACAACCGGTGCCCACACATCAATCAAGGTTTTATCACCAGTCGTTGCACCGCCCCGTTTTTCAATTCCCGCTAAGGCTGCGGCTAATAACGTTTCAAGGTCAGTATCGGTCTTACTCTGCTTGGCCATTTCCAAAAAGGCTGTTCCATATAAAGGACCTGAAGCTCCGCCGACCTTGCTAATTAAGGCCATGGCAGTTGCTTGAAAGACCTTAGTCAAGTCAGCCGGAGCAGGATTTAATGCTGCTTTTACTGCTACTAATCCCCGAACCATGTTACCACCATGATCCGCATCACCAATTGGCGTATCTAATTCACTCAAATAACTCTGTTTTGCTTCAATTTGGTCCGCAAATTGGTCAATCCACGCCACTGTATTTTCAACTGTTAACATTATTATTCCTCCTCGTTTACTATCGATACAAGCTCCTACCAATAAACTGGTAAGCCATTACCAAGCAATCGTCTTAACTGGGTAATTCAAGTAGTCTAACCACTGACTATCGGCTAAATAAAAAATAGTTAATGTAAGCCCGCCATATCAATAGAAGTCATGTAATTGCCCACTTTCATCATGGCTGGTTCAATCTTCTTGGTAGCTAATTCATCCAATAAATCATGGCAAAAGACGTATTGTTCCATCAATGGCGTCGCACCCATTCCATTAACCATGACTGCATATTGATGAGTCGCATCC
Source organism: Lactiplantibacillus herbarum (assembly GCF_001039045.1). Classification (GTDB taxonomy): domain Bacteria; phylum Bacillota; class Bacilli; order Lactobacillales; family Lactobacillaceae; genus Lactiplantibacillus; species Lactiplantibacillus herbarum. Next base: position 249,953 of record NZ_LFEE01000001.1, on the reverse strand, counting down.
AGATGGATTTCTTCATCCAACTTACCAACCAGTTCCTGCACTAATGCTTTGGAAGGCTTAACCGCTTCACGTCGATAACCGGGTTCACTGTGAATACCAACACCAAACTCGATTTCATCATCTTTTAACTCAAAACCAGGTTTTCCTACTTCTGGTACGGTAGCCGCGGATAACGCCACTGCAATTGTCTTAATCTGTGGTAAGACTTGTTGTGCTAGTTGCTCTAACTCATCTAAGCTAGCACCCTGATCAGCTGCTGCACCTAAAACTTTATGCATGAAGACCGTTCCGGCAACACCACGACGACCTTGCGTATACAGACTGTCCTTAACCGCAATGTCATCATCAACCACGATGGACTTAACTTGAATATCATCCAATTCGGCCATATCCTTAGCCATATCAAAATTCATGACATCACCGGAGTAGTTCTTAATAACTAGGAAAACACCGCGACCCTGATCAACTGCTTTGATTGCTGCATAGATTTGATCTGGTGTAGGTGAGGTGAACACTTGACCAGCAACGGCTGCACTAAGCATTCCCTGACCGACAAAGCCAGCATGTGCTGGTTCATGACCGCTACCGCCACCACTGACAATTCCAACTTTTCCTCGCATCGATTCTTGATCACTACGGACCATTGCTTCCGTATCTGGCAACTGTGTTAAGTACTGCGGGTATGCCCGAACCAACCCATCGACCATTTCTGAAACAACATTTTTAGGATCATTAATAATTTTTTTCATTGCGATCACGTTCCCTTCTTAATTTGACTCCTTCATTGTAAATGAATCCGCTTTCAAAAATAATGGACACTTTTTACATTCTGTCCGACTACGTCACTATTAGGTCATTTCGTGAATGCGTTATAATAACACTATCAAACATGGAGGTGGTCCCAATGCAAATTATTAACGAGCCTAAAAACGCCCTGAATCAAGCGATTCAAGGCATTCAATGGGCCTATCCTAATTTAAAGTGGGTTCCCACTACGTTCGGCTGTTACGATGAGACATTCAATGATGATCAGGTCCCACTGATTGCTGGCGGGGGTAGTGGTCATGATCCTGCTCACTGGGGCTATGTCGGTCATGGAATGCTCACGGCCGCTATCATGGGCCAAATATTCCAACCACCGACACCCGCAGAGATTGTTAAAGTTACCAAACAAGTTACCTGTCAGCAGCAAGCTTTCTTCATTGTCAAAAATTTTCCAGCTGATGTAGCTGCCTTCACTGAGGCCCAACAACAACTAATCAATGAACACTGGCAAGTTGGTATGTGCATTGTTGCGGACGACATTTCAGTCGATAATGCTTCGTTAAAACAGCGTCGACGTGGGGTCGCGGGAACCATTTTTGTTCAAAAAATCCTAGGTGCCGCTGCTGTTCAGGGCGCGACTATTGAAGAACTGACTACCCTAGCAGCAGCTTTAACACCCAACATCCAGACGATTGGCGTCGCTGCGAGTGGTGCCAAAATTCCTGGACAAAAATCCGCATCATTTACACTTAACGAGGATGAAATTTACTACGGCATCGGGATTCATGGCGAAACCGGCTATCGGCGCGAACCATTCCAATCATCTGAATTACTGGCCCAAGAATTAGTCAGCAAGTTAAAACTTAATTTCAAATGGCAACGTGGCGACCACTACGCCATCTTGGTCAACTCACTTGGCGGCACCACTCCTATGGAAACAATGGTCTTCAATAATGATGTCCACGAACTGCTGGAACTGGCAGCTTTACAGATCGACTTCAACAAGGTCGGCACTTTCTTAACCTCTAACGGCATGCACGGTCTCTCGTTAACGCTACTAAAATTAACCGATCCAGCTTGGTTGACCGCTCTAAAGTTGCCGGTAACCACAGCCGCTTGGCCAAATTAGTTTAAAATCGTTAATGTCATCTGAATAGCCGTAATGGCAGAGTCAGTCAACACTTCGTAGTCCTCAGGATGGTTAGTGATAATATTATGCGTCAATGACTGTGCAATCCCTAAGCACAACAACCAAATCAGCGCTGCATTAGCCGTTGAATCAGTCCCTGTTAGTTGTGTTAGCAAAGCAGCTAGATGATTTCCAACTAACGCCGTAACATCAATCTCATGCTGTGCTGTAATACATTCAGCATAAAACTGACGATTGGCATCCAGCTCATAACAGGTTAACTTGATAATTTCCGCCCACGGTAAGTAGTTCAGGTTATGTTCGATAGTCTCTGTCAGCGTGTCATCTATAAACCACGTTAATAACTCATATTTATCTTGGAAATAATCATAAAAAGTTTGCCGGCGAAAATTAGCCATATCCATGATTGCAGTTACAGAAGTGCGGTTGAATCCCTTCTCTAAAACAACGGCTTGAAACGCATGTGCAATCTTTTTTTGAGTAATGTAGGCCATCCGTTTCTCCCTCGCTATCAATGTTTTATCCATATTGTAGCGGTATCAAGAAGACGTGTCCAACTTGCCAATTATTTATAAGCTAACTTAATTTCACGAAACGCTATGTCGTTACATAGCGTTTTTTGTTTTATAACTACTTTTATGCCGTCTAAAATACCAACATTCTGGCTAGTATTCCCCCATCATTTCCCTTAAAATACCAGTTAATGAACACTTAGGGGGGAGTAACTCATTATGACAACCACTCATACCATCCGTAAATTAACACTACTCGGCGTCCTAACCGCTATGCAAATCATCCTTGGTAGCTTACTCTCGCTACAGTTTCTTACTACCAAGATTGCCTTTGCATTTATCATCGTTGCTCTGACTGCACGCCTATTTTCACCGCTAGTTACGGCAGGAAGTACAGCGCTCGCCTACTTTTTAGGCATGCTACTCTTTCCAAAATTCACGTTCTTTCCGGGATTTATTCTGACGGCCTTTTTGACAGGTCTAACGCTTGGCATCGCTTTTCAATACCGGACATCGATGCTTCGAATTCTGCTGGCTAACTTCATCGTGGTCTTCATCTTGAACTTACTACTTAACAGTCTCTGGCTGCATATCATGTACATGACACCGTGGTCAGCGCTCTTCGCCACACGAATCATTCAAGAAATCGTGACCTACATCTGTTACACCATGGTGCTGATCGTCATCTTTAAGGTTCCCGTACTGAATCAACTGACAACTAAGTTCAAGCTGCAGTAGTTTCTAACGTTTAAATCGATGCTATTAGTTAACGCTAGTCATTCATGCAATTTTTTATAAGACTACCCTGTTCTAAATTGCCCGTGATAAACCTTATGAAACCGGCTTTAGCCCTGATAAGTGCAACCTATACGGGCGCAATCAGCACGGGATATTCACCCTCACTAATCTGCTAATTGCTAGGCTACCAGTGTTTGTTCAAGTATGATGAAGGTAATAAAGGAGAGGGGTGCGGGATATGGAAAATCAATTTAGTCAGCAATTAGGAAAACTCCGTCGCCAAGCTAATCTGTCGCAAGAGCAACTGGCCCAACAGGTATTTGTAACACGTCAGTCCGTATCTAAGTGGGAACAGGGAGAAACCACGCCAGATTTAGATACACTGATCAAGTTAGCCAATCTTTTACAAGTGGACTTAAACGAGCTGATTACGGGAACAACGGCAACTAACTTGTCACAATCGGCAGATCAACACAGCACTTCTGAACAGCTCCAGACTGAACGGCCAATGAACGTTTGGGAATTTTTAGCGAGCTACTGGTGGGCAATAATTGCTTTAGCCGCAGTTATTGGCATCTTTTTCCACTAACATTGCTTCTCACCAGATAGATTCTCTAAGAAAAGATTTGCTGGACGCCTAATCTATAAAAATTCGAAAAACCAGATGAGACTGTAATTTTCGATCACAGTCTCATCTGGTTTATTTTTAATTCTATTAGATCAGTCTACTTATACAGTCCTACTTAATGTATTTGGCAACCTGGGTTCCTGCTTGACGACCAAAAATAACCACTTCAGCAACAGAATTCCCACCAATCCGGTTATCCCCATGCAAGCCACCGGTAACTTCACCCGCAGCGTATAGTCCAGGGATTGTTTGCCCTGATTTTTTCAAAACTTCGGTCTGTGGATTAATCTTCACGCCACCCATCGTGTAATGGATTCCGGGTGCAATCTTAATCGCATAGTATTTAGGCGTATTTAACTGATGATCCATCCCAGTTGTCCGTTTATAAGCTGCGTCGTGCTTATTTTTAACGTCTTGATTCCAGGTCTTAAGCGTTGTTGCCAAGTTATCACTCGAAACACCTAACTTCTTAGCTAATCCGGTAACCGTATCACTTGAGACGACCATGCCTTTTTTCTCATACTGATTGATTGCCGTCACGCGTTTCTTAACGCCACCGTCGAACAAGACGTACGCATACTTACCGCTTTGCTTGTTGATGGCTGCAGAAACGACGTCACGAGTCCCCATTTCATTAGTGAAACGCTGACCTTCCGTGTTAACTAAAATACCGCCTTCACCACGAACTGCTTCACCAATCAAGTATGGTGGCTTTTGGTAAACCGTTGGATGGATTTGAATCTTATCCATATCAACTGTGTAACCGCCTAGTGCCGTAATCATTTGAATCCCATCACCGGTACTCCCCGCTTGATTTGTCGTAACGTACTTAACTAGATCTGGACGATATTTTTTAATCATCGCCTTGCTAGCACCAAAACCACCAGTCGTTACAATGACAGCCTTTGAACTGATTGTTTTCTTCTGATCTTGATCAAAGGTTACGTTGACACCATCAACTTTGCCAGCCTGTTCATTGATTTTGGTAACGTCAGCGTTGACATAGATTGGAATATTATTCTTCTTAACATTCCGCAACAAGCCACTTACTAAGTAACCACCAACCGCAGAACCATCAGCCGGACGATGCGTTCGTTTGACACTCATCCCACCAGTAATGGTTAGATTATTAAGTTTAATGCCCATTCCGTCCAACCAATCAATCGCACTAGCTGAATTATTCACAAAGAATCGCAACATTTGTTTGTCGTTAGTCCCGTGTCCACCTGCCAGCGTCTCCTGATAGAACTTCTCATTACTATCCTTAATGCCGGCCTTCTTCTGAACCGTTGTTTCTGACGCGTTCATCCCCGAAGAAGCTTTCAACGTATTGCCACCAGCAACGGGCATCTTCTCCAAGATAACTGGATTCAATCCTTTTTCTTTGGCAGCTAACGCGGCGGACATTCCGGCACCACCCGCTCCAATAATAACCACGTCATACTTTGATTTTAGATCGTTCATTGACGAATATTTCGTCTTGGACGCGCCCGACGTTACTTCCGTTGTCTTCTTAGAACTACTGCTACTACTAGTTTTGCTGACAGTCTTGGTACTGCCACACCCTGCTAAACTAGCCATGACCAGCGTTAAACTGGCCGCAATAGTGATTAACCGTGTCTTCATAATATAAAATCCCCCTAAATCCTTTTGATATTGTGAATTCATGAGCTAATCGTATCATGCTGTTCACCATCGGCCAACCCTTCTTGGCAAATTTTCATGAGTTTCTTACTCATTGATGGCTTTAATATTACTTACTGTAGATAGTTGTCACACAAAAAGGCCCACTAGTAATCTAAAACTAGTGAGCCTTTTGATTAACCTAATTCAATGCCGCGACCATGCCATCCAAAAATTCGGTTGCGGTTCCAACAAATACTTGTTGTGAATGATCAAATATCGGTGCCTGTTCATCCGTATTAACTGACAGGATATGTTGCGCACCCGCCATACCAGCTAGGTAATCTTCGTCACCGGACACCCCGATATTAATCAGAACTTCCGGTGCTACCATTACTGCTTCAGCACCAATTCGTTGTTCAATGCTGAACTGTTCCATCATCGTTAATGGCTGAGTAACCGCAAATGCAGCTCCAATCCACTTAGCCAATTGCTGTGCCTGTAGTAACACGGCTGGATCAGTTGCCCCTCGTCCTAAAGCCACAATCCGCTTGGCCGTGGCAATACTACCCACGTTAACCGGCACATCTTTGGTCAGATTGAGATGTTTAACGACCCGATGTAAATCAGAAATGGCTAGTTTTTCAAGTGCCACTGTCGGCATCGCTACAGGACTCAAATTTTGTTGACTATTTAACGTCACCATAGCGAATTCGTCAGCAATCACCGCAGAAGTTCCTACTAGTAACGGTAACGTGTCTAGGTCGTGCTGCAATGCCATTAATGGTGAATGTTGCGTATAAGCCAACTCACCGATTAATGGCGTTAAGGTTGCCAAAGGTTGCGTCGCCATTTGACTAGCAAATAACATCACTGAATTAGCTGCCGGAACAAACACTTGCTGTTCATCTGCTAATTGGGCAACGTTAAATACACTGGCCTCCAGAGCACTAGTCATTGCTATAACCGGTGCTAATTGTGCTAACGGTGGTTGTTCAGTCAGCGCAAGTTGACGCGCCTTTTCCGTCGCGTGGTGCCATACACCAGCCGTTACGGCTCCGGCAAATAAGCGGCCCAATGCTTGCGCCCGTTGCATAATTTCTGCACCTTGGCCCCACTGACCTAACTGATCAGCCGCCGTCACTTTAACATCCGTTAACTGCAAGTCTGCTAAGGGTAATCCATTTAATCCCAGGGTTACAACGGCTGGATTCATCGTAATACCGTTCTGTTCGGCTGCAACTAAGAATATCCCAGTAGTTTCTGGCGTTGTCTGTGCCATCACTAGGTAGCTAGCCGCCTGACCACCATTCAACACCTTGCTGACTGTCCCGCTGAGCTGCCAGCCATCCGCTACGGGTGATGCTTGCAGCATGTCCGAGTCAGCAACTGGCATCGCTAAACTAGGCAGACCTAATAATTCAGGCTGATCCAAATAACGTTGCTGTTGTTTTGGGGTTCCAAAGGCTAATACCGCATCCTGAACTTGCCACCAGCTAGCAATAATCATCGCTAAACTAGCGGAACTTTGCGCCAATGCCATCACGGTTAGTACTTGCTGGCTGAACCGGTCAACGGGTGGTGTCATCCCAAATGGTGGTAATTGCGACTCAATTGCCGCCAACATATCTGGATTAAACGTCTTCGTGGTTTCAAGTTCTGTTGTCATACTCATTAATTGTTCCCGCTTAAACGTCATTAGTCGCTGCCACAATAACGTTTGCTGAGCCGTTAACTGTAATTCCATCCCGTTCCCTCACTTCACTGATTACTTAATAAGTCTAACTTACCACATTTTTAGAAATAGCGTGGCGCTGAGGCGATTAGTTTGTGAGCTTTAACGGGTAAAGCCGAGGCTCCTTCAAGCTTTGAAACAATTCCTAATTTTAGATTAAGCGATATAAACTGACTTCTGGCGTGCATTTCAACTATTGTGCTAGGTCACGGCGCCGATATCCAATCGCCGCTACAACTAGTATTAGAATCGTTAACGCTAAACACCACCAGTTTGTCGACCATGATAGCGCCTTAATGGGAACTTTATTGACGAATCCCAATGGTGTCAACCGGCGGGCCCATTTAGGGAGGTCAATCCGGTTACCTAAATACAAGGAGAAGAAACCGTAGAAGACCCACGCCCAGGCTAAGTAACGCCATTTAGGCAGCCAACCGGTTAACACACTAGCTACCGCAATTATGACTAGCATGGCGGGAACGTAGGCTAAAAAGACGTGCCAGTAAGTTAGCCAACTGATAGGGTCCTTCATACTAGCCAGGCCCATTAGATACATCCCAACTAATCCGGACGCTAGGACTCCCATGCCAGTTACCATGGCCCAGCCAGTATAGCTGGCCCACACATACCATCGCGATGTCGCCGTTGCGTAGACTTGGTGTAAATAGCCTTTCTGCTCATCACTAACTAGCTTCAACATCAATTGAACGGCCGGAATTAGCGCCACAATAACCATCACGATCGCAAGCACCGCAATGAAGTTCTTCACGACCACGCGGTTTGCCGCTGCCAGGGCACTAGTTCCCAAAAGCTGTTTGATCATCGGGTTACTCTTGGCAATATCGCCAATCGTACTGAAGACGGAAGCGTAGGACGCACCTAACACAAAATTACCGATTAACCACGCGACGATTAGCCCACGCGACTGGCGCCAAATTAATGTTACTGGTCCCTGTAACCAAGCACTAGCATTGGATCGACCCCGGCGCGGTGCGATCAAACCAGCACCTAAGTCACGCTGACTGTTGAGAAGTGCTGCAACACCCAGACATATTATCCCTAATAGTAAATAACAACCGATTGGCAACCAGCGATTGGTCTGATAAGCGTTGATTTTTTCAATCCATCCAAATGGCACCCACCACGTTAATCGTGGGTCACTGACATCCGTGATCATCCGCGCCACGTACATTATGCCAAGTACCGTGTAACTCAACATCGTCGTACCGCTGGCATTATTGGTCACTTGAGCAATCAGCAATGTGATCATCCCAAACGACCAACCTAGCGCGGCCAAGCCAACTGCAATCACCCAGTTACCCGCAGCATCAGCACCCGGTAAGCTGGCAATCTGCAGACCAATACCGAATAAACCACCAACGATTAGATTAACTACCGTCAGTTCCACGACACCCGCGCACAACGGCGCTAAACGGCCAACCGCGTGTGCGCGAATCAATTCTAGTAAACCGTCATCCTCATCACCGCGGGTCGTTGCCACCGCTAACGTCATATTCATAATAACCATAAATATGGCAATAAAAACGACCATTTCAGTGGCGAAAACCTTAGCCGTTGTATACGGCGCATGAGCAGTAAACGCGCCAAATAACGAGACCATTGCGGGCATTTTTAGTGTTTTAACAATAGCATCACGTGAAGCCTGCGTCCCATAGATACTGTCAAACTTAGCCGCAATCATTGTAAGTAAACCAGTCAGGACGACAATCCAGATTAATAGTTTTTTCCAATCACGCTTAAAATTCAGTCCAATCAGTAATCCTGTGTGCCCCAATAACTGTGTCAATCGCATGTGAGTCACTTCCCATCAGTAGTTGGCTGATCCGCCGTGTAGTAACGCATAAACAAGTCCTCAAGCGTTGGTGGCGTCGTTGTCAATGAAATGAGTTGATGGCTAGTTAAATACTGCATCACCGCCGTTAATTGGTCGCTATCTACCGCTAAATTGACATGGTTGGTCCCGGATTGCATCGTCATGCCGTGTACCCCATCCAGCGTTTCCAATTCCGGCGTCGGTTCAACGGTTTGCACATCAATGGTGGTCCGCGTCAACCGCCGCATTTCAGCTAATGTCCCGGTCTCAACAATCCGTCCCTCACGAATAATCCCAATTCGATCACACATCTTTTCTACTTCCGATAGAATATGACTGGATAATAGGACACTCTTACCCTGTTGCTTCAAGGCCAACACTTCATCTTGGAAAGTCTGTTCATTCAGCGGATCGAGTCCCGACGTCGGCTCATCAAAGATATAAAGATCAGCATCCGTTGACAAAGCCGCAATTAGAGCCACTTTTTGCCGATTACCCTTAGAATAAGTGCGCGCCTTCTTCCGGGGATCTAGTTCAAATCGTTTGATGAGCGCATCTGTCTTTTTAGTATGCTTCTCACCATTCAACTTTAGAAAGAGATCGATGATTTCACCACCACTTAGATTGGGCCACAGATAAATATCGCCGGGAACATAAGCAATGCGCTTATGGATCTCCACACTATTTTTCCAGACATCCTGGCCAAAAATAGCAGCATTACCCCCACTAGCTCTCAGAATACCCAGTAATACTCGAATCGTGGTGGACTTTCCCGCGCCATTTGGTCCGATAAAGCCAAATACTTCCCCGGGATAAATCGCAAAATCAACATCTCTCAACGCTTGAAACTTACCGAAACGCTTCTGCAAATGCTTCACCTTTAGTAACGGTTCATTAGTCATCATACTCACTCCCATCCTAGGACCATTCAATCAAGGTCCCACGTTCATTTTCAAAAACATCATAAGCGCCCCTAATAAACAAGTCAATAACGACTAGCTTGCTGACCATCATCAACTGTATTTATCCCTTGCTACCAGGAATTGCGTCCTGTTAACTAACCAAAAAAACTGTAGTTAACGGGGTTCGTTAGCTACAGTTAATCATGACTAATCGGCAGTTGCAACTAAGCCGCACAAACGCTTAGTGACTGCCATTAATAATGTAATTTTTATTTAGATATCAAGATTATTATTGTCCTTTATTCGGCAGCAATAACTGGTTGCGTCCGCGACTTTAAGTGCGTCTTGCTCAACAGTAATGAGCTAATCACAACGGATAGCGAGCTGAACGCCATGGCCAAACCAGCAAGTTCTGGACTCAGCGTCAACCCTGCTGCGTAGAACACGCCCGCAGCAACTGGAATACCAAGTACGTTGTAGACAAACGCCCAGAACAAGTTGAGCTTAATACGGTTGAACGTCTTCTTGCTCAATTCAAGGGCCGTGCTAACATCGCGTAAATCATTCTTAACTAGAATAATCCCACCAGAATCAATGGCAATATCGGTCCCAGAACCCATGGCAATCCCAACGTCAGCTACGGTCAGTGCGGGTGCATCATTGATTCCATCACCCACAAAAGCCACTTTACCAGCCTGTTGGAAGGATTGAACGTAGTTAGCCTTCTCGCTCGGTAAGACGTCAGCAATCACTTGATCGATACCCACGGTTTTAGCCACAGCTTCGGCAACTCTAACATTATCACCCGTCAACATAATGGTCTTCAAGCCTTGGTCCTTCAGGGCTTGAATCGCAGCTGCAGAGGTTTCCTTAGGTGCGTCTTGAATAGCAATCAAGCCAACAATTTGATTGTTGAAGCCGACTAGAACCACCGTTTTAGCTTCATTTTGAAGTTTCACCATCGCAGCATTCAAGTCAGCCTCAATGTCATAATCAGCCAATAGTTTCGCATTACCAACAAAGGCCTGACCATTATCGAGCTTAGCCGTAACCCCCTTACCCTCAACGGCCGCAAAGTCAGTAACTGCAAACGTCTGCTTCACGTCATCTTCCTCAGCACGATTTAAAATTGCTTCGGCAAGTGGGTGTTCCGATGACTGCTCTAATGCCGCTGCAATCTTCAACGTCGCTTCTTGATCACCAACAATATCAGTGACAACTGGCTTGCCCACGGTAATCGTCCCGGTCTTATCGAAGACGATTGTTTTAACATCGTTGACAGCTTCCAACACTTCACCATTTTTGATTAAGATTCCTAGTTTAGCGCTACGACCAGTTCCAACCATCAGGGCAGTTGGCGTCGCTAATCCTAATGCACAAGGACACGCAATTACTAGAACTGAAACAGCGAAAATCAATGAGACTGCCATTGAAGCACCTAGTATTGCAAACCAGACCATGAATGTCAAAATGGCAATAATCAGCACAATTGGCACGAAGATATCGGACACTTTATCCGTCAAATTTTGAATCGGCGCGTGGCTGGTCTGCGCCTTCTTCACTAAGTCCACAATCTGTGACAACATTGTTTCGTTACCAACTTTTTCGGCCCGGAATAGGAAAGTTCCATTACTGTTCATGGTCGCACCGATAACCTGGTCACCAGCCTTTTTCACTACTGGCATGCTTTCACCAGTAACCATAGATTCGTCAATCGTTGAGGTTCCTTCAGTAATCACCCCGTCGACCGCGATCTTTTGGCCCGGTTTCACACGAATAATGTCGTTAACGACGACCTCTGACAACGGAATGACCATTGACTGACCGTCTCGAATCACTTCCGCATCTTTCGCCTGTAAATTGATCAATTTTTCGACAGCGCTAGAAGCACTCTTCCGCATCCGTTCTTCAAAAACCTGCCCTAAGAGGACAAATGTAACAACCAAAGCCGCACTTTCAAAGAAGACAGCCTGATTAGTGAACATGGCGTAGATACTGTAGCAGTAGGCTGTTATGGTCCCAATTGCGACCAGCGTATCCATATTCGAGTGGTGCTTCTTAAATGACGCCCACGCACTACGCAAGAATGGGCTAGCTGCAACAACCATCACAACTGTCGTTAATACAAACTGGGTATATTGGGCACCAGGGAGCATGAATCCCCACGGCATCAAGATCATCTGCACCAGCATTGGTAAAGAAAACACTAGGGCGATGATAAAACGTTTAGTTGTACTCATTAAACAACCTCCACTTCTCCACTGACCATGTCCATTCCACAACTAAACCGGTAAATACCTGCTTGATCGGTAGGTATGTCAATCTTTACGACCTCGCCGATTGGTAAGTCCTTTTCAAATCCAAGGTCATCAGATTTAACAACTTCCAAACACCCCTTAGTGCTCTGCCGAATAAACTTAAGAACGGCTGGTTGGCCTTGTTTTAAACTGATTGTACTTGGTGAGTAACCACCATCAACGGTAATTGTTACTTCTTGAATATTATTAGTCATTATTTATTTTCTCCTTTTTATTGAATCACGATTTTGCCATGAAACATGTCCATCCCACAGGCCCAAGAAAATTCGCCTGCTTGCTCGGTATTAATTTCAACGGCAACTTTTTCGCCGCGTGGTAATTCTTGGTTGATCCCGAAGTCTGGAAAGACCACGTGATCTAAACAACCAGACGCGTCTTTACGCGTAAAATTAAGCACAGCCGGCGTTCCTTTTTTCAAAACCACGTGCTCAGGTGAGTAACCACCATTAACGACGATATCAATGCTTTGTGCCTGTTCAGAAACTTGTGCCTCAGCTGCACTGGCTTCGTGATGCCCGAAAAACCACCATACGATAAACCCGATTGCGGCAACACCAACAACTAATACGATTAATTTATCCATTTGAACTGCCTCCATTTAATTATGCTTTTATTTTCAACTGAACTGGTTACGTCTTTTCGCAGTCTTTGTTTACATTTGTAAATATAATATACATCTTTTGTTTACAGATGTAAACAATAAACTGATATTTTATCCCCAAAAAAACACTCTAGCCACCATAAAGCCTCTAGAAAACCCACGTGAATCGCTGTTCTACTCCCTAAACAACACCGGTAAGTCTCAGTCTTTTCAAGCATCTATTTACCGTTTTAGAATAGTCTAATCATCATTTCCCGGGAAATAATGACACAAAAAAAGCATCACCAGTTTCCTGGCGATACTTAATTTATGTACGTTCAATTATTCCGCACTTGATTTCTCATATTCTTCTAAGACAGGCATCACGTAACGTTGTTCTGCCTCTTGACGGGCCGTAATCGCATCGTCCATATCAGCAAATTGCTGATTAAGTACCAATTGACCGCGATACATTAACCGTGCAACCCACTTCTGTGAGCAGCGATCAAATGACACGCCAATCACACCGCTTCGGTTGCGGCTATTAGGTTTCAAACGATCAAGCGATGTGCCTTGATATAGTGGTAAGTTGTCACTCCGCCCCATATTCTGACGAGTCTTGGGGTTCTCAAAGATGTTGTGACGACTAACATCTGCGCGTAAACAACCACAACTCTTCGTGATTCCTTTACGTAGACGGTAACTATCGACAACCACCTTTTGACCACATGAACATTGACACAACCACCGAGCATTTCCATTTGGTGCACTTTCAGCCCGTTCAATTACGGTCAACCGACTGAAGGTTTCACCAGTCAAATCTTTAAGTCGCATCAAAATCACCTCACTATATTTTCTTTCAATACTTTTATTAACCACTCAAAACTGATTAAATCTACTAACTATAAGTTAACCCGATTTTATGAAATATTTGTGACGAATCAGAAAATATTCATAGCATAATTTATTTAAGCTCTAATAATTACATTTTTAATTCTAAACACTCAACCTATTCCAGCTTTGTCTTTTATTCAGAATACTACTATTGTTATTCTGTGTCACTTACTATTATTTATTTTATAAAAATTATATTAACGAAAAAAGGTTAGTCGAATATTAATCGACTAACCTCATTCACTAACACCCTATACAAACCACATAACTGGTGCTAATCCTAACCAACTGAAGACGTTAACCGTCGCCGTGGTTGGAATATCAACCCGTAACGACTGCTTAATCTCCTTCTCATTAGCCAATGTTTGCAAATCATACCAGTATTGGCCTTTCTTGCTGTGTCCTACCAATGTCCAACGTCCCAGTGATTTGAGATCTGCACTCTCAACATCCAAATCCGCTGTGAGTTGATTAATGAAGACGTGCATCGTAGGCATCCACGCACCGTCATACTCATCAGTATCCCGGCGTAACTTTACGATTTGCTTCTGTAAATTATGTGCCGCACGGTATAAGCGTAGTAGTGCAAATATCCCAATCAGACTGACTAGCACTGCCCAACTTATGAACGTGTCGCTCCCTTGCCGAATCGCAAAGATAATCATCAATCCCCAGACGACCACACCCGCAAAGAGGCTGAGATTGATTGTATTCATCGCTTGATCACGCAGATGCAAGGCAACTTTCAAACGCACTTGCGGATCACTGGGCGCCATCGTCGTTGTCTGTAATATTGGCTGATCACTACCGGTATACACAACTTGAACGTCAGGGTCCTGTAATTGAACCGTTACCAATACTTTAAAGGCTGACTTCTCTTCAGTCATTGCCGTAACTACGTCCTGTGAAACGTACTCACTAAAAACCCGGTAGCTAGTTTCTACACGCTCAAATTGATACCAGTTTCCACGAATACCAGCTAATAAGTAGTGCTTTTTGGCTAACCGGTTGAGCCATTCTGTTTCCTGCTGTGAACCCTTAATTAAAAATCGATGTTTCCACATTTATATCGCTTCCAAAGTTTGTTTATTATCCGAATCAAATATAGCCAAGTGGGGCCAGTCCAAGCCAGCTGACGATAGTTACTGTAACATCTGGACCAACCACCTTCTGCACCGTTTGCTTGATTTCTGACTCGCTAGCTAGCGTTCGAACGTCATACCATGACATGCCCTTATGATCCTTGCCAACAAAGCTCCAAGCACCCAAGCTGGCTACTTTTTCCGTATCCAAGTCTTCAGCCATATTCTTCAAGAAAACGTGCATCGTGGGCCGCCACGCATCATCGTACTGCTGCGTGATCATCCGTAACTCATTAGCTTCTTTATGAATGCGTCTAGCCTGCAATGCGGGGTGACCACCAATTAATATCCAGAGTAGTACATAGAGGTCCCCGAGATTCTCTGAAATATTATTCGTCAAGATCAGCACAATCAGCAAGCCTAGCCCGACAAAAAGTATCGTATTCATGCTATTCAGGAAATGCCCACGTTGCGCCAACGCAATCTTTAACTGTAACGGCGCATCACGCTGATCCACCCGGGCTTGTTGCAATGCGACTTGGGTACTCCCCGTATAAATAACTTGTACCTCTGGATCTTTTAACTGCAATGTCGTTAAGACTTCAAATGGCGAAGTTTGTTCTTGAATTTCTGTCGCCACATCGTTAGTCACGTACTCGCTAAACAGGCGGTACTTCTCCGATGTTGCCTTGAACTGGTACCAGTCACCATGAATCCGCTGTAACAGCTGTCCCCGTTGTGCCTGTTGATTCAACCACGCTAACTCTTTTTCAGAGCCTTTGATCATTACTTTGTAACGCCACATCTGCGTCACTCCCCCCTATTAACTTACAATTTTTCGTTCTCACAAATCTGGTTCAACAGTCGTAACCGATCCCGCTCGGCTGCCAACACTGCGTCGCCACTCCCCGTAATCTCATAGGTAGAAACATCGTTCTCATCCACTCGTTCCGTCATGAGATAATCCCTTTTCATCGCGTGTAGATTGGTAAATAGCGTCCCCAACCCCAGCTGCAACTTACCATCAGTTAATTCTGCGATTTTTTGTGGAATAGCATCGCTTGTAATCGGCTTTCGAACACTCACGAGTACTAAGAAAGCTGCTTCCGTCATTGGTTGATACTTGTCGATTAATCGTTGATAAAAATCTTCTGCCATAATTAAAGTCCCCCTTTAACGCTACATTAAGCGCTTACTTTTTAAATTGATTTAATTATGGTCTTCTCCTCAACTGAATGCAATACAGATCCCGTTATTCAACAAAAAATCGGCAGCCACTGATTACCGCGGTTACCGATCTCATTAATGAACTTGAACGTCCGCAACGACCGTACTAGTTGCGTATGGAAAGTGTGATTCTGATACTTCAAACGGCTGACCGTCGTCCATGTAGCTGATCTGATTGATCACTAAGACGGGATCATCAAGAACCGCGCCCATCGCCTCAACATCATCCGCTGTTACTTTAGACGCCGAAATAATCCGGTGTGAGCCAGCAATCGTTTTGCCACTCGTCTTCTCTAAATAACCGTAGATTGAACCTTCCAGCACCTTTTTCGTTAACGTCACAATACTAGTTGGCATAATGGTATGTTCATACGCCCATACCTTATCCTCAACGTACCGCGTCCGCCGAATCACGTAAACGGGATCCATCTCATCGATTAATAGTTGCGCCGCCTCACGTTTAGTAGGTAGTCGGGCCTGCAGTTCTAAGACCTTACTAGTAACCTTCTTACCTTCATTAGTCTGTGTCGTTCCAAGTGGTCGATCAACTAATGTTTCTTGTCGTCGTTCAGTTAAACCAAAGTCTTTACGCACGAAGGTTCCGGCGCCACGCTTGGAATAGACCATTCCTTCAATAATCAGTAACTGAATCGCCTTATGAATCGTAATTCTAGTCGTATCAAAAGTTGCAGCCAATTTATTTTGGTCAGGCATCAATTCACCCGGGGTATATTTCCCTGATTTAATATCTTGTCGTAAACTATCCGCAATTGTTTCATATTTGTAAGCCATACGTCTCACACCCTTTCATCACTCGATCTTGTCAACTAGTTTACCCCTTTTAGTAGCTAAATGAAATCATTTGTATATACTTTTATGTACTATGTTTAATTAATTCCCTTACTAAATCGTTACTGATACCGAATAAGGGAGCCATTGAATCCTCAAACAGCCATAAAATAACGCAATTTTCCGTTCAATAGCCATGTAACCGGCTTCACTGTTCGGTTTTACTTGCACCACTTGGGCGTTTGGCGTATGCTGGAATAGTTAAATTCAGATGAGAAAAGCTGTGACGAGATAAGTATGCTAAGTAACGCCCAGAGAGAGTCGTAGATTGGTGTAACGCGATGACGGCCTTAGTTGAAAATGGTCTTGGAGAAGCTACTAGGGTTACCCTAGTCGGAGCGATTCGTTACGATCAAGACAAGCCCTTAGTATAGGGGAAATCTCGGTGGTACCACGCAAACGCGTCCTAGAAAGCATTCGCTTTTAGGCGCGCTTTTTTATTGCCTTTTTTCATCTGTCCAACAGTCTTAATTGCCATTATCCAGTTATTCGTCGTCACTAGTCATTTTCATTTTAAAGGAGCGTTTTACCATGAAAAAGAACCAATCTAATTCAATTCGTACCGTTGTCGCCACCGGGATCGGTGCAGCCGTGATCTTCGTCCTCATGAAATTCGTCGCTATTCCAACTGGGGTTCCAAACACTCAGATCAACGTTGCCATGGGCTTCTTAGCACTACTCGGTGCGATCTTTGGCCCGGTCGCTGCTGGACTGGCCGTTTTCATCGGTCACACCCTTAACGACTTCGTTACATACGGCTCACCATGGTGGACTTGGATCATCGTTGACGGTTTGATTGGGGTAGCCTTCGGGTTTGCTAAGAACCGTTTGAAGATTGAAAATGGCGTCCTTGGTAAATCTAAATTAATCTGGTTCAATATCTACCAGATCATCGTTAACTTTATCGGCTGGGTCCTACTCGCCCCAACTGGTGACATTCTGATCTACCACGAACCAGCCAACAAGGTCTACGTTCAAGGCGTTGTAACTTGGATCACTGATTCCCTTTCAGTTGCCATCATCGGAACCATTTTATTAGTGCTATATGCGCGGACGCGGACCCAACGCAGCAGTTTAACTAAGGAACGCTAAGCCCATGACAAAGCCAATTATCAGCTTTCAAGACTTTTCGTTTCAATATAATAGCCAGACGGAACCAACCTTGCGCCACATTGACTTAGATATTTATCCAGGGGAAAAAGTCTTGATTGCGGGGCCTTCGGGTTCTGGTAAATCAACTCTGGGACGCTGCTTGAATGGCCTGATTCCCCAATCCTATCCAGGAAATATCAGCGGTACCGCTACGATTGCTGGTCAAGTCATTACTGACAGTTCCATTTTTGAGCTATCACAAGATGTGGGAACGGTCTTACAAGATCCCGACAGTCAATTCGTTGGCCTCACCGTCGTTGAAGATATGGCCTTCTCACTGGAAAATGACGAACAGACCCAACCAGTGATGCAACAAGCAACTCAAAAATGGGCTGAAACTCTAGATCTTAATGACTTATTGACACACCGCCCCCAAGAACTATCAGGTGGCCAAAAACAGCGCGTTTCCATGGCCGGGGTTCTCATTGATAATAGTAAGATTCTGTTATTCGATGAACCACTAGCTAGTCTTGATCCCGCTTCTGGGAAGGCTTCAATGGCCTTAATTGATCAGTTAAGTCGGTCGCAGGAACTCACCGTCGTAATCATTGAACACCGCATTGAAGATGTCCTTCAACAGCCAATCGATCGTTTGATCGTCATGCAAGATGGTGCAATTGTTGCCAATGACCGACCTGAAGCTATTTTGCGACAGTCTTTACTGACCCAACTAGGTTTACGGGAACCCCTTTATCTATCCGCTTTAAAATTAGCTGGCGTTAATCTCAATACTTGTGAACATCTTGACGACTTATCAAAACTACAAGTTCCCGATTTAACAGCCAACTTAAAACAGTGGACTACCGGTGTTGATCTAGCAACCCCCGTCGTTCATGACGAAGACTTGCTGACCATTGACCACCTCACGTTTGGGTACCAACCCACAGCACCAATCGTTAACGATCTTAGCGTTACTTTGCATCGTGGCGAAATGATCAGTCTGGTCGGCCAAAATGGGACGGGTAAATCAACGTTGAGCAACCTCATTACGGGTTTCCTAACACCGCAGTCAGGTCAACTTACCTTTGATGGCCACTCCTTACTTGACCAATCAGTCAAAGAACGCGCTGATCACATTGGTTATATCTTACAAGATCCTACCCAGATGATTTCTAAAACGCTGATCTACGATGAAGTAGCCGCTGGATTAGTCCTGCGCGGCGTTGATCCAGGCACCATCAAGCAACGCGTGTTAGCCGTCCTAAAGGTCTATGGGCTCTACGAATTCCGTCACTGGCCGATTGCGGCCCTCAGCTTTGGTCAGAAAAAGCGAGTCACGATTGCGGCAATTCTAGTGTTAGAACCCGCCATGCTGATTCTCGATGAACCAACTGCTGGTCAAGATTTGAAGCACTACACTGAAATGATGACCTTTTTAACTCAGATTAACCGCGAACAACACATCACGATTATGCTGATTACCCATGATATGCATTTGATGCTCGAATATACAGATCGCACCATCGTCATGGGTGACGGCCAAATTATAATGGACGCGGCTCCAGCCACCGTTTTAACTGACAGTGACATTATTAAGCGCGCTTCACTAGCCGAAACTAGTCTATATACACTAGCGAAAATGCACCAGCTTGATCCGACAGAATTTGTCGCCAAGTTTGTGCAAACTGAACGGGAGGAACGTTAACCATGCAACGGGACCTGCTGATTGGTTATAATGACCAACATACTTTTTTAAACCGGCTCAGTGGTAGCACTAAACTGCTCTGCTTCGTTGGACTATCGATCATCGGTATGATGACTTACGACACCCGCTACTTAATCGGCGTCATGCTCTTCTCCGTGATCCTCTTCCGTTTTGCCAAGATCCGGTATCAAGATATTTCCTTTGTCCTGAACGTGATTATCGGTTTTTCCGTTCTGAACTTAATCATGGTCTACGTCTTTGCACCCCACTATGGCGTAAGCATCTATGGGACGGAGCACATCTTGTTGGGTAGTCACGACCACTATTTCAATTTGACGACTGAACAACTTTTCTATGAATTCAACCTGCTGCTCAAATATACGTTTGCGGTTCCATTGGCCTTAATTTTCCTGATGACAACCAATCCGAGTGAATTTGCAGCTAGTTTGAACAAAATCGGGATTTCCTACCGCATTAGTTATTCGGTGGCGATTGCCCTTCGTTACATCCCTGATGTTCAGACAGACTATCGAACGATCAGCCTAGCGCAACAGGCCCGTGGCTTTGAAATTTCGAAGAAGGCTCACTAATGACTAGAGCTCGCGGTGGAATTCAGATTCTGCTGCCCTTGATTTTCTCCAGTCTCGACCGAATCGAAGTCATCAGTCAAGCCATGGAACTACGGCGCTTCGGTAAGGGCAAACACCGTACTTGGTATATGGCCCAGCGTTTTCGTCGCAATGATTACCTCGCATTGATCATCGTTTTATTGATTATTTTGCTCGGGATTTTACTCTTCAAAGTTAATGGCGGCCGTTTTTGGAATCCGTTTAAATAACATCAAAAGAGTGGGACAAAAGGCGGGTTGCTGCCGAGCATAGCCTAGGAATACGAATAATTGTGCACTTTCAATCGTTTGTG
>NZ_LFEE01000001.1:134382-229388 GCF_001039045.1 Lactiplantibacillus herbarum | reverse complement strand
CTTTTGTCGCACGTTTCGACTGTAAATATGCGAAGATGAAAAAACGAGTTTGGGCTTTGTCCCAAACTCGTTTTTGACTCCTGTATTATTCGACATTCAGAACCCCGTTATGCTGATAACGAATAGATAAGGGCGACTTTAAAATTGCTAACCCAGTTAAGAACCGCTAGACTAAAAGTGACTCTTACATAAAGTAAGCATTCTTAGCTTGAAAGGAAGTTTAACTGTGACTAATTTTAACGAACCACTTCAATTCAAATCTGGTGTCACCCTTCGCAACCGCTTGATGATGTCACCAATGACCACCAAACAGAGCTTTTACAATGGTAGTATCACTCGCGACGAGATCGGCTACTACACTCAACGCGCAGCTGGTCTAGGTGCTGTGATCACTGGTGCCGCCAACGTAGAAGATCTTGGCAAAGGCTGGGACGGCGAATTAAGTATCGCTCATGACACGATGTTACCCGGACTGAGTGCACTGGCTAAAGGGATTCAAAGTCAGGGTGCCAAGGCAATTGTCCAGATTGTTCATGCAGGACGAATGACTCAGCGCTCCGTTTTAGGTGGTCACCAAATTGTTTCAGCAAGTGCTGTCGCAGCTCTACGTGATGATGCAGAAATGCCCCGAGAGATGACTACTGAGGAAGTCCAACAAACGATTCAGGCCTTTGGTGATGCGACTCGCCGGGCAATCCAGGCTGGTTTTGATGGGATTGAGCTTCACGGTGCCAATACTTACCTGATCCAACAATTTTTCTCACCACACAGCAACCGCCGAACTGATCAATACGGCGGTGAGACGCCCCAAGAGCGTTATCGCTTCATTGATGAATTACTCACGGCCGTCTTTAAAGCAGTCGATCAGTACGCGGATCGCCCCTTTGTGGTTGGTTATCGTTTCTCACCAGAAGAATTTGAAACCCCAGGAATTCGTTTCAGCGACACCATGTGGCTCTTAACGCAATTACGTGAAAGTCGCTTAGATTACGTTCACGTCTATTAACAGACTACAATCGCGTGGCTCGTGACCCTGACTTCCAAGTTAAATCAATCATGAATTACGTCCACGAAGCCCTTCAAGACAAGCTTCCATTAGTTACTGTCGGTGGTGTTCGAACTCGTACTGATGTTGAAAACATTCTACAGGATTCTGAACTAGTTGCCGTTGGTCAGCAACTGATTTTCGACCCAACTTGGGCCGTTAAGCTGGCTCACAACGCCGATGACACCATGCTGACCGCACCTTTTGAAGAAGCGGTTGAGGTTGCACCTCTTAGTCGGCCACTGTACGAATTTGCAGCTGCTCGCTATCACAGCAAAATCAACATTTAGGCTAAAACAAACGCACCACAACTTTTAATCCGAAAGTTGTGGTGCGTTTTTACTTTGCTAGTTAAAATGTTTCACGTGAAACATCTTGTCACTTGTCGCCCTCTTGCAACAACCAACGGACATTCTGTAACGCCTGCTGGTGATTACCCGCATACTGATTAGCGGCATAATAGTAAGCTAACGTTTCTTGCGCCGTCGTCTGTTGATTCGACTCCAACTGATAATGTTCCATGAAGGTCTGTTCAAAATCAGCTAACGTAATATCTGCAACCAGCTCACGCTGACAAAATTGTTGTAGATCAGCTCGGCTTAACCGGTCGCGAGCAATGGTTTTGAAATCCAATTGCTTCGTTAATCGCCGATCTAGCTCACGTTGCATCGTTACGTCCGCATGCTTACTTAACCATTCATTTACCGCTGCAACATCTGTCCGTTCAGCCAATTGTTCAAACCAATCTAACGAGAGTGCTTGTCCCCAGCGCGTCGCTAATAACCGTTGCCAATCACCACGCTGCTGCGCTAGTTGTTTATAATGCCAGCCCCAGCAACTATTGAAGACATCATCGTAGAAGCGCGTTGTTTGTTGTTGATCCAGTTGTTGTGTCACTTGGTTGAGATCTTCGACAAATTGGTGATCCATCATCGCTAACCGGCGCAATTGGATTTTTCCAGTTTGACGGTACTCGGTGACCATTTGACCAAACTGATACGAATTCACCAGTGGCCGCGCTGTCTTCGGTGCTGATAATTTTTCAAACTGCTGTTTAGCTTGCTGACGATCTGGCCGCGTCACGATAATCCCCGCTAATTTAGTTAAGTAATGACGGTAAATTCGGCTCTGACGCAACTCTTGTTCAGCAGTAACCGCCGTTTCTTGTGCGCGCTGCTGTTGCTGTTCCTTGGTCTTTTCAATCTGCTGCTGAGCCGCTTGTTTAGTCGCTTGAATAGCCGTTTGCTCACTAGCAGCTAGCTGCCGATAAGTCTGTTCAGCTGGTTTTAACTGGGTTAATGGTAATTTCGTTGTTCGTCGTTTTAAATAAGTCGTCACAGTTTGCGTCGTTGTATGCCGTAATTCACGAGCTTGCGGTTGTTGCTCGACCGGCAACTGCGGCAGCCATGGCTGATCAAACATAATCGTCGGCACTACTGGCACAGCCGCTGTTAACGTCTGGTACTGGGCAACCGCGTAGAAGTTATCTTCAGTCGTAATCACCATTAGGTAGCGTGTTTCTGCGTTCATAAATTTCTTAACGCATTCCGACCCTACAACTAGTTCACGATGGTTATGCTTGTTTTGGACGTGATATTCATAACGAACCGGCTTATGACACAACTCGCAATGTTGCCAGTGCTGCCGTTCTTCATTAGGATTCACAACGTACGGCAGACTGGCTAACAATTGCCACTCATGGCTGCAAGTCGTTAACCACTGTGAGTGCTCTTTCAGAATTAAATTACGGACGGTTGGCTTCAAAAATTCACTGTCAGCTTTCACCGTAACGTGTTCCCGTAATAAGGGACTGATCTGTTGTAACGTCGATTTACGTCGCGCCCGTTCACTCAATAGAAAAAAGCGATTTTCGGCGGGTGTAATTAAAGTCGTCATTGCCGGCATGTTGTCGAACTCCTCTCAATAAAAATACCGTTCTAGCATACCATAATTGCAGCTAAAAATGCGAACGTTCGTTCTCAAAAATCACTTTTTCCTACCTCGCCATTACCAGACACACACCCTCAAGTTTTCCAACACTGTCCCTACAGAATCGCACCTAATAAAAAACCAACGCTTGCTGACCGCGCTGGTTACATGTTCTCTATTCAAATAAAAATGGCTAATACAATTAAAATAATGCCATGAGATGACTGATCAAACCACTATCCCAAAAGACGTAGAGCCCAATCAGAACGTAGCAGACTTTCATTAACCGTTCCCCCTGGGCCTCCATCACAGCAGATACAACCGGAATATTAGCAACTAGTTTGATGACGAGAACGACAAGTACCGTTAAAATACCAATAAAAACTAGGGTCATGAGGAAATTCATTCCCGTTTCACCAGCTAAAACTGGTAAGAAAATCGATAAATTACAGCCCGCACATACAGACAAATAAGTAACCAAGACACTCAAAGTCGGTGATTGATGCGTCTTATCCCCGTCGTCATCATCGTCATCTCGAAAAGCCATGTAAATTGGCAGAAAACCTAAGACTCCGAGTATCCACTCTGGTAGAAATGCCGCCAACGCCTTGCCAATAAAGAAGCTAGCTGTCAGTAAAATCAGGTTACCTAATAAGTACCCCACCATGACTTGGCGAACGCGATACTTCTTCAGCAAGAAAATTAACATAAAGAAAAAATCTAAATTAACGCTTAAAAATGTCAGTGCTAGAATCCAATAGTTCATGACCAGCCGCCCGCTCTCTTTTAATGTCATTTATTATATGCTAAAAGTGACATATGTCAAAACCTATTTAGCTAATAACTTCACGGGCATTGCGTAAATTAGATTGAACGAGTATGTTACTGACCCGGTTAAACCGTTGCAACCACCTCATTCTGGACTTCACCATACAAGTAACAAGCCACCGCAGCATTGATTAAATACTCTTGCTGCTGAGCATCCACCAAGGTAATGACCGGAATCGTTTTACTACAGTTAGTCACAGTCAGCACTTGTTGCAGCTGTAAACCCGTATGCTGAAAATACTTCACCGTACTCGAATTTTCCAAGTAGCTGGTCATCTTGATTCGACTACCGATTGGAACCCTATTTAACGATTCAGGTTGGTTGCCAAAACGTTGCTCGAAATCTGGTAAATGCAGCACGCCCCCAAATGGACTGACTCGGGGCTCTCCTAATTGGTGATTTAATTTAGCAATCAATTCCTGATCATTAATTTCTGACATCAACCAAGCTTGGGTCGGTATCCGTACCAACGGCAAATTAATTATTTTGGCTAGCCAAACTTCGCATAACCGATAATGATACATCCGTTCAGCCACTAATTGATACCCCGATTCCGTTAATGCGATCTCATGATAATTATTCCGAACAACTAATCCATCAGCCACAAGATTGTTGATAGCTTCAGTTACAGAGCCTGGTAGCACATCTAAAATAGTCGCAATTTGCTTATTACTCGTCCCCGCTTTTGTGTAGCTTGCTTCATAGATGGCTTTTAAATAATTATTAACACTCTTGCGCATTCTCATTCATCTCCAACTATATTTTTTGTAGGCGTACCTAAAAAAACATTTCCATTTTATATTATTTATTGTACAATAACAAATGCTCAGAGAGTTAAGTTCAGAAAGGTGGAGTTTTAATTGAGCCAAGAAAACAAAGGGAACGGTCGGAAGCATAAGTTAATCGAATATGCGAACGGTCCTTCGCTAGAAGAAATTAACGGAACCATCGAAGTACCTAAGAACCTCAGCTTTTGGAAAGCCTTATTTGCGTATTCAGGTCCTGGTGCCCTAGTTGCTGTTGGGTACATGGATCCTGGTAACTGGTCAACTTCAATTACTGGTGGGCAAAACTTCCAGTACATGCTCATGTCTGTCATCTTGATTTCAAGTTTGATTGCGATGTTGTTACAATACATGGCAGCCAAACTTGGTATCGTGAGTCAGATGGATTTGGCCCAAGCCATTCGAGCTAGAACCAGTAAATCATTAGGGATCGTTCTGTGGTTACTCACCGAATTAGCCATTATGGCGACTGATATCGCCGAAGTTATTGGGGCTGCGATTGCCTTATACCTCTTATTCCATATTCCACTAGTTATCGCAGTTTTCATTACCGTTTTAGATGTTTTAGTTTTGCTATTATTGACCAAAATTGGTTTCCGTAAGATCGAAGCCATTGTCGTTTGTTTAATTGTTGTTATCCTATTAGTCTTTGTTTACCAAGTTGCCTTATCGAATCCTGATTGGGGTGGTGTCATTAAAGGCTTGGTACCTACTGCAGCAACCTTCTCAACTTCGAAATCCGTTGCCGGCATGACACCATTATCAGGCTCACTAGGGATTATTGGGGCGACCGTTATGCCTCATAATCTATACTTGCATTCAGCGATTTCACAAACTCGTAAGATTGATCACAATGATGAAGAAGACGTTGCCAGAACCGTGAAGTTCTCAGCTTGGGATTCAAACATCCAACTGACCTTTGCCTTTGTCGTTAATTCACTGCTCTTAATCATGGGGGTTGCCGTTTTCAAAACCGGTGCCGTCAAAGATCCCTCATTCTTCGGTTTGTTCCAAGCTTTATCAGATACGTCAACTCTAAGTAACGGTGTCTTGATTGGTGTTGCCAAGTCAGGAATCCTATCCGTCTTATTCGCCGTTGCCTTACTCGCTTCTGGGCAAAACTCAACTATTACGGGTACTTTGACTGGTCAAGTTATCATGGAAGGTTTCGTGCACATGCGGATGCCACTATGGTTACGTCGCTTAGTTACTCGTTTAATCTCAGTAATTCCAGTTCTAATCTGCGTGTTGATCACTGGTAGTAAGAGCGCTATCGATGAACACGTTGCGCTGAATAATCTGATGAATAACTCACAAGTCTTTCTAGCCTTCGCGTTACCATTCTCAATGCTGCCATTGTTGATGATGACCGATAGCAAAGTTGAAATGGGCGAACGTTTCAAGAACTCAATGTGGGTCAAATTATTAGGTTGGGTTTCCGTAATCGGTTTAACTATCTTGAACTTGATCGGTTTACCAGACGCCGTTTTAGGCTTCTTCGGTGATAACCCTAGCGCTGCTGATGGCACGATTTCAAAAATTATCGCGTACATCTTAATTGCTGCGATCCTGGCACTTCTCGCTTGGACCACCTATGATTTGTACCGCGGTAACAAGCGGTATGCTGCTAAATTAGCTACACATGCAGATCGTCAATCTATTAGTAACGAGGGTGAATAATAATGGAAGCAGATTTTAATCGAATTTTAGTTGGGGTGGATGATTCTGCCGATGCCAAGTTAGCCTTTAAATACGCGATTCACCGTGCCAAACAGGATGGCGCTGAACTAGTGATTGTTTCCATCCTCGAAGACGACGATATGAACGTTTATCAAGCACTCAGCAAAGATTACGTTCACGGTGAACGTGACGAGCTTGAACAACATATTTTAAAATATCAAAAAGAAGCACAGGACGCCGGCGTTGAGAAGGTCCGCGCCATGATCGCTGAAGGTGAACCTGGGGAAACCATCGTTAAAGACGTGATTCCTCACGTCCAACCAGATATCTTGATCATTGGTTCTGAAGCCAAAAAAGGCATCAAACGTCACTTAGGTAGCCAAGCTGCTTACATGGCTAAGTATTCGCCAATCTCAGTATTGGTGATCCGCTAGACGTGTCTTAGCAATATTCAGAAATCCAAACAAATAAAAATAGAGCCGCTGTCCAACAACTAATTCGTTGTGGATAGCGTCTCTATTTTAGTCTCTAATTCTAACTGAGAAGACTATTCAAACATCTTCTTCGTAGCTTTAAGCAAGGTCTTAGGATCCTTGTCGTAACGTGGTGTCTTAACCAAGTTGTCCATTGGAACCCCAGCAAAGTGGAAGGCTGCGATTTCACCAGAACGAACTGCACTCTGTTCCGTGAAGATCATCTGGTATGGTTGTTCTACGAATTCACCGGTAAAGGCTAAGTTAGTAGAATGCTTTGGCAAGACTTCTGGCCGGTCAGACTTCGCACGGTTGTTGAACAGTGCTGAAGCGTATGGCATGTAGACTGGGATATTGTTAATGATGCTATCCAAGATTTCCTTTTCTTTGTCCTTGATGTTACCAGGACCAGGATCAACCTTCGATAATTGCCCAATCAATTCTTGTGCCATTTCTTTACCCGTCATTTCAATGTAAGGCTTGTGGATGAACTCACCTTGACGACGTGGGTAGAGGAAGTAGCCCCAGAGAACTGTTTCATTAGGGTTTTGAGTCGTGAAATGTGGTTGGTGGTGAACCACGATCGACATGTTAACATCCTTTTGATTCAATGGCGTGATTGGCGTCGTTGATAAGAAGGAATTCAAGGCATTCCCGGGTTCTTGAGTGGTAATCCGCACAATTTCATTCAAGAAGAGGTGATCCTTAGTCGTCAACGTGAAGCTTGACCATTCACTAGCGTTACGATCGTTGAAGAACTTGTCCGGCGTCCCTAAGTTGTAGAAGCGTTCCGTGGCTTTCTTCCAGAGAGCAGCACTGATCCCGTATTCCATATTTTCAGGTGCTGCAGTATTGTAGTCACCCATCGTTGCGGAGTCGGTAATTGAACCGTTCGTAAAGATAACGGCCGTATCTTCGTCAACTTCGACTTCTTCGGTTTCACCAGACTTAGCGTCTTCTACGACTAAGCCGGTAACGGTAATTTCATCTTGCATTGGTGTGTCTTTGAATTTCCAGTCAGTGACGATCTTGTTGTCGATGAAGGTCACATTCTGTGCTTGCAAGTATTTGATCAGTGGTAAGATCATACTTTCAAACTGGTTATAACGGGTCCGATTAACCCCAACTAAATGTTCAATTTGAGTGAATTCATAGATCATTTGGTGCATGTAACGACGTAATTCTTGCGCTGAACTTTGTGTTCTGAAGGCAAAGGTGGTTTCCCACATGTACCAGAAATTAGTTTGGAACATGTGGGGATCGTCTTTGAAGTATTCGGCGATCGTCACGTTATCCAACTTCGTTTCTTCACTATCAGGCATCAGAATTAATTTCGACATCAAAGTCCGGTCTTTATTGTTAAAGCCTAACTTGCTGGCATTTAAAATACCCTTACCACCCTCTAATAGACGGGCAATATCGTAAGTCCGATGTTTTGAATCGAAGTCACGTGTGTCTTCTGCTGCTGTCATCCCCGGTTCCGTTACTGACGGAATCCGGTCCAATAAATCCATTAAGTCAACGTAAGTCCGGTAGTTCAGCATCCGACCACCACGAGCAACGTACCCCGTCGTGTTTTCCATCGGATGATTCTTGTTCCAATATTCATTAGAAAAATCAGTCGTAACCCCACCATCATTGGCACCATGCATATCAACGCCGTAGAAAGTGATGTCCTTACCGTTCCAATGTCCATCTTGAATCAAATAGACTGCCGCGGCCATGTTTGATAACCCGGCACCAATCATAATTGCTTTACTTTTAACCATAAATAACGCCCCCAAAATTAGGTAATATAGGTACTGATAACGTTTACAACCTCATTATACAACTTGGATAATGATTGTCTAGTTTGAATTGAAAGTTTTTCACATCTTGCCACTTTCTTAAGGTTTTCAATTCGTTGTTATTTATTAACTTGTTAGTCATAGTAGCAGGCGTTTGTGACTTTTGTTGGAGTAAAAGGTTAAGTTTTAGGGGTCAAAGAGTGCGTTATCAGGCGCTTAGTTTGCGAGCATTAATGTGAAACCGGCAACTATTCCTGGGCTTGGAATAGTCGTTGGTTTCAGCGTTAAGCGGAACAAACTGCCTGAGAACGCACGTTTCGACACTAATTGAATTAGCGACAAAATAGGCTACTTCAGAAGTTTAATCTCTGAAGTAGCCTATTTTTAGTTATGCTCTGGCGCTCTTAATATTAATAGTCGAAACGTGTGGAATCAGGCAGCGACCTCCGTTTAGCTACGGACAAGCAACGATTGCACAGTACGCAATCATTACTTGTCCTAGGCTATACTCGGTCCCTAACCGCCTGATTCCACACTCTATCTTGACCATTCATTCAACTTACCGAATCGTACCCGTATATTGGAACGCATCCGACGTTGGATCCTGTAGAAACGCCTTTAAATCAGCCATATTTTCAATCGTAGCCTTACCAGACTTAGCTAACATGACGTTAAAAGTCCCCTCGTCCAAGGTTTCACCGTAGTAGGCCACCGGAATATCCAAACCATAAGCCGTACCCGTTTCCCAGATCGTCCCGGTATCAAAGCCATCAACAACGGCCACAATTAGCTTAGCTTGCTTGAGGTGATCGACATTGTCAGCAAATACCGCGTTACGGTCTGCTTCAGTCGCATCCGGCGTCAGATCAATGCCATCTAAACGGGGACTGTAATAAGTTAGTTGCATCTCATCCATCAACTGTTCAATCTTAGCCAAGCGTTCTGGCTGACCTTCCGTAAACCAAGGCCCAGCTAAATAAATTGTAGGTTGTTCACTCATAATCCGAGTACTCATCTTATCAATCCTCTTTCTAACCAATATTTATAATGTTTATCCATTTTAACTGTCAATTAGCCGTAATTCAAGGACTGGAATTGGCAGTAACCACCAAAAAAGGAGCCATTTTACCAGCTCCTTCCATAAAGTTTATTTAGTGCTTAACTGACTCAAACCATTGAAATCGGCCGTAGATAAATCCACGTTTGCCGCTGCAATGTTATCCCGTAAATGTTCCACTGAACTCGTCCCAGGAATTGGTAAGATGTTGTCAGAACGCTTCAATAACCAAGCCAACGCAATTTGAGCGGGACTAACTTGGTACTTCTGCGCCATCGTACTCAAAACGCCACCAGTTTGGGCTAGTTTTCCAGTTGCTAATGGGAACCATGGTAGAAAGGCCATATGCTGACTAGCCGCATAGTCCACCACGTCGTCATCGCGATGATCTGACACATTATACAAGTTTTCAATGGCATCGATCTTCGCCACTTTTTGCGCTTCCTTGATCTCTTCAACAGACACTTGGCTCAAACCAATGTGCTTGATCTTACCTTCGTCCTGCAGCCGTTTCAGTTCACCGACTTGTTCCGCAATTGAGAAATGCGAGTCGATACGGTGGAGAAAGACCAAGTCTTCGTGGTCGATTCCAAGCGTCATCATTGAGACTTCAACCTGTTGCCGCAAGTAATTAGGTTCACCATGTGGCGTCCAAATATTAGGACCTTGCCGCGTCTGACCGACTTTATCTGAAATAAAGATCTGATCACGGTTAGCCGCACCTTTTAGGCCAGCCGCCAAGTAACGATCGGCGAACCATGGCCCGTATGAATCGGCCGTATCAAAGAAGTTAACACCATATTCCAGTGCTTGCTTGATCACTTTAACACCGTTCTCAGGATCAGCCACTGGCCCCCACGTACCCGGACCAGTCAATTGCATGACGCCATAGCCTAATCGATTGACTTTAAACGTATCATCAAACGCGTAAGTGCCCGCGTTAGCAGCATTAATTGTTGTCATTTAATCGCTCCTCATTGTTTAGTTAAATCTAGTGTACTCCCATGAACTATGGTAACGTCACTATTTTGTCTCGTTATCCTTGCGTTGGATTGTGCCAAAAACTACCCGCTGCGTCTGGCATGTCATTTAATTTCTGCATGTCCGCCGCACTGATTTCAAAGTCGAGTTGGGTATTAGCTTGAATATGGTCTGGATTAACTGCCTTAGGTAAAGGTAAAACGCCATTTTGGAGGATAAAGCGGAGAGCTAATTGCGCAACGCTGACCCTATATTTATCCGCAACCATTTGAACCTGCGCATTATTGAGAACGCCCCCCGTTGCAAGTGGTGAGTAAGCTTCCACTAATAAACCGTTAGCTTCTGCAAAACTAGTAATTTTAGGTTCCGTAAATCCTAGGTAATATTGAATCTGATCAATCATTGGTTTGACCGTTGCTTGCTTGAAGATATTTTCAAGATCGCGCACCGCAAAGTTTGAAACACCGATTGCTTTGGCCTGACCGTTCTTATAGATTTCTTCCATCGCTTGCCAAACTTCTAAGTTGGCCTCGTCGTAAGGACGGCCGATTTGACTCCATGGCCATGGCGCGTGTACTAAGTAGAGATCAACGTAATCTAAGCCTAAGTTCTTCAGTGACTCGTTAAGATCCGCCAGCGTGCCGTCGTAAGACTTGGTCTCTGCTGGTAGCTTAGTCGTTACAAAAATCTGGTCACGAGGTATTCCTGAGTCTCGAATTGCCTGACCAACACTAGCTTCGTTACGATAGGCCAGCGCCGTATCGATATGCCGATAGCCTGCTTTAAGTGCTGCCGTAACAGAGTTATACGCTGCATCGCCACTAGGAATCTGCCATGTACCAAAAGCGACCTTAGGAATCTGAACACCGTTTGCTAGCGTGTAAGTATCCGTTAAAATTGTCATATTAATTATCTCCTCAGTTAAATGATTACTTAGTTAGATTTATTAGTTACTTCGTTTTTTAATTCGTTGCTGTTTAGTTGGATCGCCAACCAGGGTTACCGCGGCAATTGCCACAACGACAACCGTTAATACTTGAATAATCGCCATCAACCACGACCTCCTTATTTGAATAATTCATAGTCTAGCCCCTTAGAGTAGCTCTAAGGCAATTATAAAGTCTCGTAAGTCACATAAAAATTATCTGGTTGCTAAGTACTAGCTATAGAGACTGATAAACATCCATTTGCCCTATTAATTCACTTTAACTAAACGGGCACCACTATCTGCTAATTCCTATTTTCAGCTATTAATAATTAGACTTAGATACACAAAAGACGTTTGGAATTTTCTCCAAACGTCTAAATAATTTCTGCCCGTATTTAATTAATCATAAATTGTCCGGTGCCGGAAGATCACACCTCCAGCCAAAGTTAATGCGGCTGACAGCATAATGGCAATCCATAAAACGAGTGACCAACCTAGCTGACTCCCGAGCCAACCGAATAGCACTGGACCAACCGCAGCTAGTAAGTATCCTGCCGATTGAGCCATACCAGAGAGGTCGGCCGTTTCAAAACCATTGGTCGTTTTCTGGGTAAAGAAGACCACTGCCAAGCTGAAGGCAGCTCCTGATCCTAAACCAATCAAGACCGCTGATACGGCAGCCAATGCGAAGTTAGCTCCTGGTAATAAGACACCACCGATACCCGCAATAAAACCAATTCCAACAGACGCAATCATAGTCAGTACACCGGCCCGTTTACCGGACGTCGCTGGTACCAAGTATGACATTGGCAAGCCACTTAATTGCATGATTGTTACGAGATTACCGGCCGCAATCAATGAGAATCCATGGGCGGCAAATACCGTTGGCAACCAAGTTAATAGTGAATAGTAGACTAGCGCTTGCAGGCCGAAGAACGCCGTCACAACCCAAGCCAACGGCCGTCTCCAGACGCTGCCGTGCGACGACTGCGTTTTAGAAACCGATGAATTCGTTACTTCTGCAGGTGCTTTGTGATTATATTTAAGATTAGGTAACCATACAACCAGGTTCAGTAGACCGATTACTGATAAGACAGCCATAGTAAGTGGCAATGACCAGTGAGCGGCTAGCACGCCTGAAAGCCCCGTCCCTAAAGAACCAACTAACAACATTGATAGTGTGTATTGACTAGTCGCTACCGGAATATTAGTTGGAAAGTTATCTTTAATGATAGCCGGAATTAAGACGTTCCCACCATCAGCACCGATCCCGACTAGCAAGGTCCCGATAAATAGCGCGGGAATCGTTGGTATCACTCGTAAGTAACTCCCCAGCGCTAAAATCACGAGCATCACGTAAATAATTAATTCATTACCAAACCGGCGCCCCCACCGGGCAATCAAGGGTGACATCACGGCAAACGTTAATAATGGAATGGTTGTTAATAAGCCCGCCATCGAGCTAGGTAGCCCTAGCGTCCGTTTTAAACTACTAATCAATCCTGGCATCATCGTTATCGGCAAACGCATATTAGTTGCCGCTAACATCATTCCAAGGGTCAAATAACGACTGTGTTGATGTGTTTCAGTCATCATTATTGTTCATCCTCCTTCTAAAATTCTAATTCGATAAATATCGAACTAAAAAAGCAAAAAATTATAGGGTTGCTAAAAATCCAGGTAAATACCGCTCAAAAGTTGTGAACTGTAATGAGAGGTACTTTGTCTGTGCAACTTGTCGCGTATTAGTTAGTCCCACCAACCGTAATGCTTTGAAATGATAAGATACGGTCGACTTACTGATATTCAATTGCGCCCCCACTTCACTGCAAGTCATTTCCCGCTGTGCCTGATAGAGCACGCGGATAATCCGTAATCGATTGGCATCAGCTAACGCTTTAAATATCGCCACGCGTTGTTGATCATCTTGATGTTGTTGACTTATTTCGATATCCATAGAACTACCGTACACTCCTTGGCAGTAACGTGCAACTTTAGGCGCAATAAAAAGAGTAGTCGGCTATTTAATTAACCAACTACTCTCTACTTAAATTAAGCTGTTGTGTGGGACCCATTCTTCCATATTCCGGGAACCAGCCA
Organism: Lactiplantibacillus herbarum; assembly: GCF_001039045.1. Lineage (GTDB taxonomy): Bacteria > Bacillota > Bacilli > Lactobacillales > Lactobacillaceae > Lactiplantibacillus > Lactiplantibacillus herbarum. Next base: position 215,794 of record NZ_LFEE01000001.1, on the reverse strand, counting down.
CAATATCAGCCCTAAATTAACCAATAATAGCACTGCCGTCATAATAAAAACTGCGTTGTAGTTGAACCAGCCAGCGACCAAACCACCTAACAACGCCCCCAACATATTCCCAATCGCTTGAAATGATTGATTGTAACTGAAGATCGTTGAAGTCAGATTAACTGGTGTGTTCTTAGTCAATACCGTTTGAATCTCGGGGTATAGCGCTCCATCTGAGATCCCAATAGCAAAGCGTAAAACACCCAATGCGATTACGCTCGTTACCATCCCTTGTGGGAAATACATAATCACCGCAAAGATATAACCAAACAATAGTACCTTACCCGATCCATGCTCATCACCGTAGCGTCCTAATCGAGGCGCACAGAAGATGTTGGAAATCCCGGGTAACGCGGCAATTATTCCGGCGACCACCGTAATTGGTCCGCGGTAATGCATCAACTCACGGACGTACAGACTGATAATTGGTGCAATCGAGGCATTCCCAAATTGCACGATAGCCGTTGAACAGAGCATCACCAGAATCAAGCGAGGATTCTGGAACGCCGCTAACGGATTACGGCTACTTCCTGGTTCACGTGTGTGTTCAACCGGCTTAAAGTGTTCCTGCACGAAGAACAGGCTCAGCAGGAATGCTCCCATTAACAATCCCGCTGTAATAAAGAAAGTGTTCCGAATTGAGAAGAGCTGGGCTAAGAAGCCCCCAATTACGGGTCCAAATAGTTGGCCACTGACCGCACCCGTAATTAAGGTGCTCAATGCCCGCCCACTATATTTACGTGGTGTCTGTGAGGCGACCAAAGCCTGGGCATTTGAGATAAAGCCCGCAAAGACACCTTGTAAAGCTCGTAAAGCCACTAACTGCCACACATTCGTGACAAAGCCCATTAACCCCATTGCTACGGCCATCCCTAATGAGGCCCGTAACAACATGATTTTGCGACCCTTTTTATCCGCAATGATTCCCCATAATGGTGCCGAAATTGCAGAGATCGCATAGTCAGCCGCAAAGGCCAAGCCACTATAGAAAGTGATCTGTGCCTTGGTGAAATCGCCCAGCTGACTAACAAATAATGATAGAAATGGCATAATTTCACTGAATGCCATCCCAGCAACGAACGTACAGAACCATAAGACGATCAAATTACGATGCCATGGTCCCTGCTCGCGTTCTGCGTCATCCACGCTTGTCATCTCCAAATCTAGTAATACTAATTTCTAGTAAGTATATCTCGATAACCAGCTTATCATATTTTGGCAGGGCCGATGCTAATTATTTCCCGGGAAATTTTTTGTGTGATTTTGAATTAAATACAGACTCAGCTACATCGTCTGCCAACCAATTAAAACCAATCTAAAAACAAAAAATGGTGCCGCAGACAGATTATCTGCGGCACCATTTTCATTTGTTGATTACTGAATTTCAATTTGACCATCATCATTACTTGGTTGAGTCTTAGGTAGGGTAATCGTTAAGACACCGTCAGCTTGTACCGCGGTAATCTTATCCGCCGCAATGTTTGGTAATGCATACTGACGTTGTAACGTGCCAGTACGACGTTCATTCATAACCACATTTTGGTCTTGATCCTCATGATCTTCAAAGCTGTCTTTTTGAACCTTAATCGACAACGTGTTATCGCGATAATCTAATTTGACGTCCTGCTTATCGATTCCGGGTACATCAACTTTAACTTGATATTGATCATCCGTTTCATTGATATCCGTCTTCAGCACTTGATCCAAGCTTTCCATTGGTTCCCACAAAGAACGTGCCATCCGTTCAAATGGATCTAACATCCCATAAGCATTCCGATTCATTAAAGTATTAGTCATACTAACAATCCCCTTTCAAAATTTTAATTGGTTATTGAAGCTGGTCAGTAATTCAAATATTCATTTGACCTTTCCTGACCTTCGACTAATATCTTAGCACCATCTTTTTAGAATGCAATTATTTAGCACTCGTATATAGCGAGTGCTAAATAATCAAATTTCAATCTCACGAATTCGACGCATCAACGTTACAAATCGGGCTAGCTCTTCCTCTGAATAATCATCCACAATGCTCTGCGCTTGTACCGCAATTGCTTCATCGAGTTGCGTATGTAGATCAGCAACCGTTTGACCAGTAGTGGTTAATCTCACCAAGACCTCTTTATTATTATTTAAGTCACGAAACTTAGTCGCCAGCTCTAATCGTGCTAGTTTCGTCAACCCGCGTGAAACCGTTGCTTGCGACAAGCCCGTCGGTTCAGGAAGGTCCTTAGCGTGACACGCCCCTAGCTGACCTAGGTAAGCAATTAACTTAATATCCGTGGTCGTTAATTGCTTAATCGTCGCCTGTAACTGGACATCCGTTGTCTGCCGCATCGCCCACCGTTTTTCTTGATCATCAACACTATCTTGGGTGATGAATTGATTTAATTCATCCATTAACTGATTGATTACGATCTTTGCCATGGTTACACCTCTTTTTTATTCATGTGAATAAATACTTGCGTATCTGAATTAGTACGTCTATAATAACATTTTGTATTCATATGAATCAATAAAAATTACGGAGGACTTAATTATGTCTACCATTGCTATTATCTTAGGAAGTACCCGGCCCCAATCCAACGGCCGTGCACTCTTCAATCACTTAAAGCTAACAATTAATCAACTAACACCCAACACAACTACTCAATTTACCTTTTTAGATTTAGCCGATTACCAGCTACCATTTTTTGACGAACCCTTACCACCGATGGCCAATCCAGATCGTCAGTTACCCGCTAACCAACAACGCTGGTTGACGGATATGGCGGCCGCGGACGGCTACGTTATTTTAACGCCCGAATATAACCATGCGATGCCCGCCGTTCTGAAAAACGCTTTGGACTTTCTAGCCTTTGAAGGTCAGCGAAAACCTGTGAAATTAATGTCTTACTCTGACAACATGCGTGGTGGACAATTTGGCGCTGCTTCTTTGGTCCCAGTATTGCAACGACTTGGCATGGTTGTGTTACCTAAGCCTACGCCAGTCGGAAACGTCCCACAAACGTTGCAAGCAGATGGCCAGTTCATCAGTGAAGCCCCACTACAGGCACGCTATCAACGAGCACTTCAGCAAGCACTGACTGAAATCACCTATTACACTGATGTACTAACAGCCAACCCTTTTCCAACCGTTTAAATAGCATTTCAAGGTAAATCCTTTTATAATATAGGTAGATTTATAAGGGGGTATAACTATGAAAATTAATATTCGTCGTTCTGCAAGTAACCGTGTTTTCGCAGGCGTCCTTGGTGGCCTTGCGGAACATTATAACTGGAATGCTAACGTTACACGTCTGCTATTCATCGTGTTGGCAGTCACACCCATGTTTCCAGGGATCATCGCTTACTTAGTTCTCTGGTTACTCATGAAAGATCCTAGCGAAGCATAAGCGCATGTTTTTACCTAATGTAACATTCAGAATACAGCAAGAGGCCATGACTTATGTCACAGCCTCTTTTTAGGTAGTAAGGATTATTATCAGCTAGTTCTTATCTACATTCACTAGGCAAGTTGCAGCCAGCTCAATCGTAGCAGCAATCCCTTCACTACCCCAGTGACGAGGATCATGCTGTGCTAGTTGTGCTAAGGAGTCGGCAGTATACAACAGCTGTCCAAACTTCACCTGTCGAAAAGCGGCACAGGCTGCCAGGGCAGCACACTCCATTTCCACGACCTGACAGCCCATGGTACGAACACTTTGAACCTTCGTGACCGTTTCACGGAAAAAGGCATCCGTCGTCCATGTCTTTACCGCCTGCCAGTCTATCCCAGCGGCCGTCAACGTGGCCTTCATCGTGGTTACAACTTCAGCATTTAACGTGACCCCATCAGCTGCCGGTAAATAATGAAACGACGTCCCTTCATCCCGCAATGCCGCGGTTGGAATTAACAGCTGATTTTCGGCAAGTTCCGTCAACGCTCCACAACTACCAACTGCGATAATGCTGTGAGCACCAAAATCAATCAGCGTTTCTAAATACATTGTGGCGGCTGGCGCTCCTAATGGTGCCTGCGCGACAGCCAGCGTTTGACCGTGATACTGAATTTGGTAGACCCAGCTCACCTTGGTTACTGTATCAAAATGACCTAACTGCTGCCCCTCATACTGCTCAATAAACGCTTGAAAGTTGTCATCACCCGTAAATATATAAAGCAGTTTAGCTGGGATCACAAAGCGGTCCGTAACCCCGGGATTAACGACTGCATTAGGGTCTGAGTCATACTGTAATAAAGTTAATTCTTGCGACATAGCAATTACCCCTTCCTTATCTGTACTATCAGAATGTTAGTATTAGCACCTTTTTAACGACAAGCTACCTAAAATCTGATATATTATTGCAACCAACGTAATAATTAGTAATTTAATTGTCGGGTATTTTACATAGTAATTATGCTAACGATTCGTATATAATATAATTTATATGATAGTTATAAGCAAGAAAGGATGTGGCGAAATTGTCCCACGTAATCCGCAATCGGCGGCAAGACTTTAGAGAACCTAATCGGTAATAATACAATTTAAAAGGAGCAGATTTTTTAATGACAGATAACAATAATCAGCAATTTCCCAACCAGGAGCAAAATGACTCCAAGAACCCTCCCGATGCAGATAACTTATGGCAGCTTGATGAATCAGCTTTAGCCACTAAGTACGCCACCGATCCTGAAAAGGGATTGAGCGCAACTGAAGCTGCCGACCGCCTACAACATGACGGCCGCAACGAACTGGAGACCAAGCGTACTTCTCGGTTCGTCCAATTCATCAAGCAGTTCAATAACAGTATTATCTATATTCTAGCGGCTGCAGCCATCCTGACCTTCTTCATGCACCATTACTCAGATTCAATCGTTATCGGCTTAGTGATCATCGCTAACGCCATTATCGGTTACATCCAGGAACGTCAAGCTGGTAACGCCCTAGAACGCATTCGTGAAATGCTGGTATCTAAAAACTTCGTCATTCGTGACGGCAAGAAACTTGAAATTGATGCCCGTGAATTAGTCGTTGGTGACCTGGTTAACCTCGAAGCAGGTGATGCCGTTCCCGCCGACATGCGTTTAATCTCTGCGGATAACTTCAACGTTCAAGAATCGATCTTAACGGGTGAAACGAACCCCATTGAAAAACAAGAAGAACCCATGACTGAAACGACCTTAGCCTTGGCTGACCGTAAGAACATGGTCTACGCTTCGACTGCCGTCACTAGTGGTTCCGCAATGGGGATCGTCACGGCAACCGCCGAAGATACTGAGATTGGTCATATCCAGCAATCAGTTAGCGACGTTAAGGAAACGACCACCCCACTGATGCGTAATCTAAACTCACTTGGGTTTGGTTTATCCATTGCGATCGTGGTCGCTGCCGTACTTCTCTTCCTATTGGGTATGTTAGTAGACACCTACAGTTTGCCAACGTTACTAATCGCCGTTATTACAATGGTCGTCGGTTCAATGCCAGAAGGGTTGCCTGCTAGTACGTCCGTCGTATTAGCGATGGGGACTCGTCAAATGACGAAGAAAAATGTCATCGTTAAATCATTGCCCGCTGTTGAAACACTTGGTGCCGTCGACATCGTTAACACCGATAAGACTGGGACCTTAACTAAAAATGAAATGACCGTTACCAAAGTCGTTACGCCGGATCATATCTTTGATGTGACCGGGGTCGGCTATGATGATAACGGTGACGTTAACTTTGACGGTCATTTAAAACTAGATGGCCAAAGAGTTGATTGGCATCACGATCAAAACATGGAATGGCTCGTGAACATTGCGGGTCAAACCACGGATGCTGAACTACACTTTGAAAACAACCGTTGGGAACTGACTGGTGAACCAACCGATGGGGCCTTAACAACTCTTTATCGGAAAATGACTGGGCACGATCCAGAAGTTGCCGAGATCGATTCGTTACCATTCGATTCAGCCTTCCGTTTCTCAGCTCGACTAGCTGATCTCGACGGTCAACGACTTTTAATGGTTAAGGGATCACCTGCAACCATTCTCCGTCTAACTGATCAAGCTAACCAGACGAGCTACTGGGACAATGCCATGGCAGACTTAACCGCAGACGGCTTACGAGTCGTTGCCTTAGCCTACCAAGTCGTTCCCGATACGATGACTGATATTGATGCACAAGCAATCAGTGGCCTTCATTTGGCCGGTTTAGTCGGAATCATCGACCCACCACGGGAAGAAGCTGCCGACGCAATCGCTGAATTACGCCAAGCCGGTGTGCAAGTTAAGATGATTACTGGGGACCACCCTGATACTGCCATGGCGATTGCCAACAAGCTTAACTTGGCAGCCGATGTCAAGGCCATCACTGGTCCTGAAATCGATGCGATGGATGACCAACAGTTAAACGAACATATCGATGACTACAACGTGTTTGCCCGTGCAACACCTGAAAACAAACTACGAATTGTTCGCGCACAACAAGCTAACAATCACGTCGTTTCAATGACTGGTGACGGGGTCAACGATGCGCCCGCCTTGAAGCAAGCCGATATTGGGGTTGCCATGGGGATCAAGGGTACCGAAGTCGCTAAGGAATCCGCTGATATGGTCTTAGCTGACGATGATTTCGCTGATATCGTTGCTGCCGTTCGCGAAGGCCGACACGTCTTCGATAACATCCGTAAAACGATCCGTTTCTTACTACCAACTAGTTTTGCGGAAGGGCTAGTCGTCATCATCAGTATCCTGATGGGTCACGATTTGCCACTCTACCCAACTCAATTGCTCTGGATCAACATGGTTTCAGCTTTAACCATCCAGTTCGCCTTCATTTTCGAGCCACCCGAGGCCGGGATCATGTCACGGGGACCACGTAACGTTAAGGCGGGATTGTTATCCAAACTTGATTACTTTGAGATTGGCTACGTCTCCCTCCTGATTTCAGGTTTAGGGATCTTGGCTTACGACTACTTGACTGCGTTAGGTTTGCCAAACGTTGTCGGTAGCACGATGACACTGAATATCATTATCTTTGGTAAGATCTTCTACCTCTTCAACTTGCGAAACGACCACCCGGTTATTTCCAAGTACTTCTTCCAAAACAGAATGGCGTTCTACATCATCGGGATCCTGATTCTCTTACAACTTGGGATTATCTACCTACCGTTCATGCAGTCAGTGTTCCACACGACTAGCATCAACTTCATGTATGGCTGGGGAATTCCAATCTTGTGCGGGATCGTTGTCTTGATTGTTACAGAGATTGGTAAGTTCATCCGTTTCCGAGCGTTGGAAAAATCGGACGCACTTAATTAGTTAAGATTACAAAAAATGCCTCACCAACTTTTATTTGTTGGTGAGGCATTTTTCTATTTACTGAATTAATGTTTCACGTGAAACCTCAACACGTCCCCAAGAATCGCATCAGCACAGCGTTAAACGCCGCCGACTGCTCCGCCATCACAATATGCCCAGCATCAGGGACAATAACGCTGTGTCCGTTTTTAGCCATCGTAGCAGTCACTGTAGCGAACTCGGGGTTAAAGAACGGCGATTGCGCACCCGCAATGATTAGAAATGGGACCGTTAATTGAGCCACCACGTCGCGCCAATCCTGAACCGCATGATTAACTAACAAGGGGAACATCAACTGTCGATCAAACGGCGCCTGTGCTTCCACTGCCTTGACCCGTGCGTAAGTCTCATCATCAACATACTTGTATGTTGATCGCCCTAATGGCATCCGGAAATAGTCTGGAAAATCGGACCACTGAATCTGTTTGAAGCCGTATGACCAATCACGCGTATTAACCATCTTAGGTGACTGATCGACATCGATCAGCGCCTTAATTTCGCTATCACCATAGAGTGACACGTAAGCAAACCAAGTCGCAGCGCCCATCGAATTTCCTAGCAGAATTGGCTTCGTTAGATGTAAACTTTCGATTAATTCATGTGCATCAATCGCCCGCCGACTCATCCGTAATCCCTTGACCGTGTGCTCTGACAAGCCTTGGCAGCGGCCATCCAAATTAATGACGCGGTACCCGGCTGCTATCAGAACAGGAATCTGTGCGTGCCAGATTTCCTTCGAGCCACCAAATCCCGTCAAAATAACAATTGGTTGGCCGTCGCCTTCATCCGTATAATCCAAACTAACATGATCTGACGTCATAAACCGCATTACGCTACACCCCTTTTGACTGTTCTTGCCACCTACTTAACAGTAAAATCCTGTACGGTTAACTTATTTAATCGCGTTAGCCACGCTTGCGTCTTTGAATCTAACTCATCCGTAGCTACCGGATCAGTCGCCATTACTGCCGGATTTAATAGACTGGCCACCTTAGCCCAGTCAATTACGTTGTCTGTCTGAAGGCCGGCTTGTAGTGCCATAACTTGTTCACTGGAGATCTGTACTAACGCTTTAGCATCGCGAGCCATTCCAAGTAAGGCATTGACCGCCAACTGTTCGGTCAATAATTGCTGCCACGTTGCCGGCGTTAAACGTTCAATCAAATTGACCCGTTCTTCTAACGGTACAGCTGGGGCTTCTTTGGTTAGAAAGGCCTGCCACTGGTCAAACTCGCGATCTATCAACGCATAACCTTGCCATGGCAATTGCCGATTAAATGCTTGTAAGGTCTGTTTCGTTAGCGCTGTTTCCGACCAAGTTGACCCCGATACGGCTTGTGCCTGATCTACCCACTGTGCGCTCCATCGTGCCATCGTTTGGCGCGTCGCGAGCCGTTGTCGGGCTGCTTGCGTTAAATGGTAACGAACTTGTAAAAATTCGCCGACCGCAGTCGTTGCAATCACCCGATCCTGATGAACTTGGTGTCGCTGTTTAAGCTGCCGGATCTTTTTTTGTTTACTAGCTTTCGCGTACTGTCCCTGTTTAACCATCCTGCCACCGCTCTCTCAAATCATAATTAACTATGATTTTACCGCAACAAACGACCAAAATAAAAGTACTTACCAAATTGGTAAGTACTTCTTTGCAAGACTTAATCTATTTTGTAGCTGATTTCTTACCCTTACCCGCAAACTTGCGGAAGTAAACCACTGTCATAATCAATAGGAAGACCACCCCGACTAAAATCGAGTAGCGCGTTTCCGGATTAATGAACATGAATACCAACGTCAACGCTAGAAAAGCCAACGTTAGGTAGTTGGAATATGGTGAAAATGGCATTTTGAATGGATGGTTGACCATCTTATCAGCATTTTGCTTACGAAAGGCAATCTGACTGATCAAAATAACGACCCATGGCACCATCCCAGGAAGTACACTTGAGCTATAGACCATTACGAAAATCTCACTCGCACTGGTAAAGAACATCGGTAGTACTACGTTGAGCACCACTCCGATAAGGATACCCGTTGAAATCGCAATTACGGAATAGAATGGAACCCCATGACGATTTAACAACGTCATTTTCTTAGGTAACTGCTGATTTTCAGCTAACGTGTAGGTCATCCGACTAGCACTGTAAATCCCCGAGTTAGTCCCGGAAAGTGACGCCGTAATAACTACAAAGTTGATGATCGACGCAGCGGCCGTAATCCCAATCTTAGCGAAAGTTTGGACAAACGGTGACCCAATCTGGCTCAGTTGGTTCCATGGATAAATGCTGACAATCACGAAGATGGCCCCTACGTAAAAAATGAGAATCCGTGCAACCGTTGACCGAATGGCCTTAACGATCGTACTCTGTGGATTTTCAGCTTCACCGGCTGTGACCCCTATCAATTCAATCCCTTGATAGGAGGCCAACACAATGGCTAGTGCAAACACAAAGCCTTTGACACCACCCGTAAAGAAGCCACCGTGCGTCCATAAGTTACTGATCCCGATGGCTTGGCCATGATTACCAAAACCAAAGAGAATCAAACCTAAACCGGCAATAATCATTAAGATAATCGTCACAACTTTGATGAGTGAGAACCAGGTTTCCAAGGTTCCAAACATCTTAACCGAAATCAGATTGGCCGCACATAGGAACCCGATTGCAATCAATCCTGGCACCCAGTCCGGCAAGTTCGGCCACCAGTAACGACAATAGCCGCCCAGCGCGATCATTTCACTCATGCCGACCACTACGAATTGGAAGATGTTACTCCAAGCCGTTAAATATCCGAATACCGGGTGAATGTACTCGGAAGCAAACTTGGCAAAGGAACCGGTATTTGGGTCAACGTACAGCATTTCACCCAAAGCTCGCATAATCAGGTATAAAAAGGCCCCTGATACGATGTAAGCAATTAGCACTGACGGTCCGGTCCACTTGATTGTTGAGCTCGATCCCATGAAGAGACCGACCCCAATCGTGCCACCCAGTGCAATCATTTGCATCTGGCCCGTACTTAATTTTCTTTGCATAACTTACTCTCTTTTCATTAATTCAAAGATCATTCACTGTCACTTAACAGTATATAGCCTTTATCTTAGCTAAAAACGGGCAACGACGCAAACTGGTTTCACTATTGAGAATTGGTGCGAAGCGCGCCTTGATAGGCCAGATACCCCTTACATAGAAATTAATCAACGCAAGCAACTTTCTTCCTAATTATGCGTATAATAAGGTTAGCAAATTCGAAAAGAGGTTTTTCCATGGCAAATTATATTAAAGAGATTCGAGCTTTAGTTGGTCACAAACCGATTATCCTAAATACATCTGGCGGTATCTTAGTCAACGATAAACAGCAAGTCTTGCTTAACTTACGAGCAGATACCCATAACTGGAGTCTGCCAGGCGGTTACTTAGAATACGGTGAAACCTATGCTAAAGCTTGTGTTCGTGAATATAAAGAAGACAGTGGCATTGATGTTGAAATCGTTGATCAAATTGCTATCTTTGACCAAGGCGAAACAGCTTACCCCAATGGCGACATCGCTCAGACAATCAGTGCACTATTTTTAGTCAAAGCAATTGGTGGCCAAGCTCTCACTAGTGCCTCGGATGAAACGCTCAAATTGGATTACTTTGATTTCGACAATTTACCACCCTTACTCAACCAGCAAACCGCTGACATGATTCAAGCGGGACAAAAATATTTACAGTCACATTAATTAATATAAAGAGCAGCTAAATCATGAGATTTAGCCGCTCTTTATATTTTGACTAATCAGTCAAAATAGTTAGATTTATTTTTTCTGAAACTTTCTAACCTTCTACAGGCAGACGTTGATTGTAGATACTCACTAATAAACACAACTTAATACCGTTCCGTTTGTCGTCAGAGCTAGCTCAGCCGAAACAAGGTACTCATATTCCAAAGCGCCTCTCGAATTATTAGCACAATCGAACTACACTCCAGATAATTATGTTCAGCTAACCAAACAGTATTATCAAATAATCGGCCGATTCTAATTTAGTTTAGATGTTTCACGTGAAACATTTCATGCCACACAACTAACTGCGTAAAACCCTTGCGTACTTCCAAGCTCCTTAACAACAGCCAGGTGAGCCCTACTTAATCCGTAGCTACTAACATTCCCGCTACAGTTTGCCGCATATCATCACTCTGCGTTAACATTGTAATCACAGCAGATCCTGCCGCACCAGTAGCCGCAATCGCCGTCAATTCAGTCTCAGTAATACCACCGATTGCCACGATTGGTCGATCGGAGGCAACTACTAACTGATGCAACCCATCTAATCCCACAACCGGATCCGCATCATCCTTAGACGTTGTTGGAAAAATAGGGCCACTACCCAAGTAAGCAATCCCCTCAATTTGATTTGCTAGCTGAACCTCAGCCAACGTGGAACATGATAACCCCACAAACATGCGACCAGCAACGCGCTGAATCACTTGAGTCACATAATCGTCCTGTTGACCAACGTGAATTCCATCTGCACCTAGTTCTAAGGCTAATTCAACATCATCATCCACAATAAATGGGACCCCTGCAATCGCACAACGTTCACGTATCTGTTGTCCTAGTTCCAAGCGTTCCGTCGCTGTCAATCGACTAGTACCCTTATCTCGATACTGAAACGCTGTGATTCCAGCATCCAACGCTGTTTGCACAACTGCTAGTAAGTCTTGTTGGGGGACGTCTTGCGTTCCACAAACAAAGTAGGCCCGTAATTGGTTAGGATTAAAACTAAGCGTCATTCGTCGTCACCTCGTTACTCAAAGCCGCCCAATGATTCAAAGGCCCATGTCCGTGACCGACTTGAATCGACGCCTTAATTGTCCCCGCAACATACGCCTTAGCCGTCTTAATAGCATTCATCCTCGACTGACCTTTTGCCAGTTCAGCCGTGATACAAGCCGATAATGTATCACCAGTTCCATGCGTTCGCACCGTATCAACTCGCGGTGCTGACAACCAGAAGGACGTCCCATCTGCCAATAACACAAAATCATTAGCAGACTCAGGATCGGTCTCGTGACCACCTTTAATAATCACGTTTTTGGCACCCAAATCCTGTAAGGCATGACCTGCAGCCACCATATCATCATTACTAGTAATTGATTGGCCGGTCAATCGTTCCGCCTCGGGCAAATTAGGCGTTACCACCGTTGCCAATGGGATCAGTTCGTCACGAACCGTTTGAATCGCATCTTCAGCCAATAAGGGCGCACCGCCCTTTGCAATCATGACTGGATCGACCGTTAGTGGTCCAAAATCGACGCGTTTCAAATTTTTCACAACCGTGTGAACGTGCTCAGCATCCGCCAGCATGCCTGTTTTACAAGCCCGAATTTTAAAATCGGCTGCTAGCGATGCAAACTGCTCGTCAATTAACTGTGTCGGCATCGCCATAAAGTCTTGGACACCCAAGGTATTTTGGGCCGTAACGGCTACCACGACTGCCGTACCAAAAACATGTCGTGCCTGCATCGTTTTTAGATCAGCCATTACGCCAGCGCCGCCACCACTATCCGTACCGGCAATCGTTGCAACTTGTGGAAATTCATTCATCTTTTAAACCTCCCTTTCTGTGGAGTCTACCCTTTGATGACTTTAGCAACCGTCTGAATTTCGTCAATCGTAATCAGACTGAGGCGATCAATCAAATCAACTGCAAAAGTGGCCGGTCGTGGTGCCGTTAACTGACTATCGACCAACTCGCCCGCGGCCGCAAGTACTAGGCAAGCGACTTGCGCTGCTTGATAATAATTTGACGTGCTCACCGCCGTAAATGCCGCAACGATACTCGACAGTAGATCACCAGAGCCAACGTGTAGCTGGAACAACGGGCTACCATTGGAAATTTTAATAACCTGCTGACCGTCCGTAATCACATCAGTTGGCCCTGACAAGACAACACAACAGTCAAACTTTTGTGCACACGCTTTAGCAATTTCAACCACATCGCCCTGACCGCTCCCGGCATCAATCCCCTTAGCCTGCCACTCCATATCAGCAAGGGTCGCAATTTCGCCCGCATTTCCGCGCAGTACGTCCACTTGAAACGACTTTAATAAATCAAGCGCCACTCGTTTTCGATAGGGCACAGCACCTACTGCTACTGGATCAAACACCACTGGCTTGTGATACTGATTAGCAAATTTTCCAACTGCTCGCATTTGTTCTACTTGTTGCGTTGTCAGTGTTCCTAAGTTCAGGCAAACCGCATCCGCAATCTGGACAAGCGCTTCGGCCTCCTCGATTTCTGCTGACATAATGGGTGATGCCCCCAGCGCATTCAACCCGTTGGCAACATCTTGAACGGTGACAAAGTTAGCTAGATTCAACACGATTGGTTGTTTTTTCCGTAATGCGGCTAATAATTGTAGTTCCATCTCAATATCCCCCTTAGTTCATCCGGCAAAACAAAAAAACGACCACTGATCAGCCTACATTGATCCAGTGGTCGCTAGTGATGCGCAACAACACTTTCCTACGCAAGTTTGAGCTTACAGGTTCAAAGGGATCAGTGCGCCCAGCGCTATCTCAGTCCATCTATGGACACCCCTAGTGTTTAAAAATATTCAGTTGTTATTCCTAGTTTAACGAGTGTAACCGCTAACGTCAATTATTCCGACAACACATTAACCGTATCGATTAACGCTTTATTACAAATAAAATGTGGCTAGACGGGTATAATTAAAACTAAATCAACCTTTAGAAAAGAGTGGTCATCTATGCAAGCCCTAGTCGTTCCTAATTCATCTGCCAAGACCCTTGATCAATTAACATGGCAAGAACGTCCCATGCCACCCCTTGCACCCAACGAAGTTATGATTAAGACTCAAGCAGTCGGTTTAAATCCGGTTGACTTCAAGTTAGTGCTTAACGGTGATGCTGCTTGGCAATATCCCCATACGCTCGGTCTTGATACGGCCGGAATCGTCGAAGCAGTTGGCGCTGACGTCACTGATTTCCAGCCCGGTGAACGGATCTGCGGTCACGCGAATCTCGCACATAACGGCACGTTTGCGGAATACGTCAGCTTACCTGCCGCAGCACTTGCGCGAATCCCAGACATTGTCAGCTTTGAGACTGCCGCAGCTAGCCTCTGCGCCGGTTTGACCGCTTACCAAGCACTGCTTCGCAAAGCCAACCTGAATGCCGCACAAACCGTCTTAATTCATGCTGGTGCGGGCGGTGTCGGTAGTATGGCAATTCAACTCGCTAAAGCAGCTGGCAAAACGGTTTTCACGACCGTTTCTCAGGGTAAACAGGACTTTGTGTCACCGTTGCACCCCGACGCCCAACTCGACTATCACCATGAGGACGTCACCGCACGCATCCAAGAACTCACACACGGCCAAGGTGTTGATCTGATTATCAACACGGTTGGTCATCCTGACGCTGACTTACCACGGCTAGCCTACAATGGCCAATTAGTCTGTGTACTCGACACGCCTGCTAACTTTCAAACTGACCGTGCCATCACCATCAGCGATTTAGACTTAGGCGGCGCACACCGCAGTGGCAATCCTGCCCAAATCGCTGACCTTGGCACCATGGCAACCGCCTTACTTGCCCTCATCGCAGCGGGTAAGGTTGATCCGCTGATCAATCAGGTCTTGCGGCGTGACCAGCTGATTGACGGTCTACAACAGTTACAGGCTAGTCAGGTTACTGGCAAGCTCGTGGTGACTTTCGATTAAGCTATAAATAGCAAAACAGCGAGTTGGAGGAATAATCCCCCGGCTCGCTGTTTTTGTGTATGTTGACGATTTATTGCCGAAACGTGCGCCAAGAGCCAGTTGCTTCCGCTTAGCTACGGAAGTCCAACGATTGCCAAGTGCGCAATCATCGGCCTTCCTAGGCTATGCTCAGCAACTACCCGGCTCTTGGCCCACTCTACTAAACTTTACGCAAATGTTGCCAACTGTTGCTTCGTCAACGTATCGTTCATCCGACCACTCCGGAAACCACCTAAATCAAGGGTGACGTAACGGAAACCAAGTGATTGTAATTCACGGTTGACCCGGTCATTGAAGACCAAGAAGTCGCCGATACGGGCTTCTGGCAATTCGATCCGTGCAATTTCGTGATGGAAACGTACTCGTACCGTTGGGAAACCTAAGCTCCGTAAGTATTTTTCAGCAGCCATCACTTGGGCAATGTTTTCGTGAGTCAACGTCGTTCCGTATGGGAAACGTGATGATACGGAACAAGAAGCAACCTTGTTCCAGTTCGTTAAGCCTAACTCTTGAGCAAGCGCACGTACATCCGTCTTGAAGAAGTCAGCTTCTTGCAACAAACTACGGGCACCGGCTTCAGTCCGGGCCTTCAAACCTGGACGATAATCGTTTTCGTCATTCTTGATCATTCCATCAAGGACAGCAGCACTACCATTTGCGGCTGCCATTTCGTTCAAACGCGTATAGAACATCTTTTTAGCATAGTACCAGCTATCAGCGGTGTTATTTTCGATGTGTTCGTCACTCAAATAATCTAACATCGTCGTTTGAACCGTTGCGCCTAATTCTTCAGCCAAGCTAACGGCCTTATCGAATTCTTCGTCCGTAAATAATTCTGAGTTAGCAACGACGGCAGTCACGTTGTCGCGACCTAAGACGTTGAGTGCCATTTTCAAAACTAACGTACTGTCAATCCCACCAGAGAATGCGACGGTTACCTTTTGTAATCCAGTTAATAACGTGGTTAATTCTGCTTTTTTTGCTGCTAAAGTTGCCATTTTTAATATCCTTCTTCTATATGATTAATTTAGTTGATTCCAAAAAATCCGTGCATGAATAAGGCCGCACAAGCTGCGCCAACGAATGGTGCAATCCCTGGGACGATAATCCCGTACTGCCAATCGCTTTCAGCCTTGTTAGCGATTGGTAAGATTGCGTGCGCAATCCGGGGTCCCATGTCACGAGCAAGGTTCATGGCGAATCCAGTTGGACCGCCTAACCCCATCCCGATGGCCCAGACTAAGAGTCCGACGCCAATTGGCACGATTCCGGGCGTTTTAACTTCTGAGATCGCTAAGATTCCAGAAATAAAGATAAACGTGTCGAAGAATTCAACGAAGAAATTCCGTGGTAAATTACGTACAGCTGGTGCCGTACAGAACAAATTGCGAATCGTAATTGGTGAAATTTCGCCCGTAGACGCCTTGAAGTGGTCCGCGTACATAATCCAAACGATTACTGAACCAAAAACACCACCAAGAACTTCCGCAATGGAATACGGAATAAAACTACTCCAAGCTAAGTTCCCTAATAGACACTGTGCCAAGACCATTGCGGGGTTGATACAAACATTCCCAAAAATAAAAAGTGCAATTGTAATCCCAAAACCCCACGTTGTAATGGCAAAGATATGTCCAGAACCACGATACTTCGTGCCTTTCAGCACGGTACTACAGTGAACCCCGACCCCAAAAATAATCATTAGGGCGGTTCCCATAAATTCAGCCATCAATTGATGTAACAAATCTAATCATCCTCATTATTTAATTGTTCAACGGCTACCAAAGCTGCTTGATAGACCGTTCTAAACGGAATATGAAACTGCTGTGCAAGTTGGGCACAGTCTGCATACTCCGGCATGCGTTTCTCAATACCTTCATACGTCGCCACTTTAACTTGAACGTTGCCGTACGGCGTTGCAACTGTTACGAAATGACGCTGCATGATCGTCCGTTGCCAAGTCTGGTAGCGAACCCCAATCGTCGTCGTTTCGGCTAAAATCAACTTAGTGAGAGCTGCCCGTTCTTGCGGATTTCCCAATACCGTAAGTTTAATGGCAGGGCGGTTTTTCTTCATCTGGATCGGCGTGAAGAAGACATCGTATGCCCCCGCCGTTAACAACTGATCCATGACATAGCCCAGGCCTTCACCCGTTTGATCGTCCAAGTTAGCTTCGATCATTAAGACATCATCTTTCGTCTGGTTAACAATCTGATGACTTAGTTTTTTTTTTCGAATAAAACGGCTCGCAACGCGTTAAAACCACCCGTATCACGTTTACCAAAACCGTAGCCCACCTTAAGTGGCACTTCGGTCTCAGGCAATGGCCCAAATTCATGGACTAGTGTCTTAACGAGACCCATACCAGTTGGCGTAATCAATTCAGTGTGCACGTCTAAGCGCTGTTGGATCGGAATCTTGCTCCCAACTCGCATCTGCATTACTGCTGGCACGGGGACAGGCATTTGACCATGCGCAACGTTGATAAAGCCACTGCCGTCACTCAATGGTGAGGACGTGATCTCATCGATCTGCATTAACTCTAGTGCCACACAGCAGCCGACAATATCCACGATTGAATCCAACGCACCAACTTCATGGAAATGAACATCGGCTAGTGGCATGTGATGAACTTCTGCTTCCGCCTGAGCGATTTCAGTAAAA
This sequence comes from Lactiplantibacillus herbarum, assembly GCF_001039045.1. Classification (GTDB taxonomy): domain Bacteria; phylum Bacillota; class Bacilli; order Lactobacillales; family Lactobacillaceae; genus Lactiplantibacillus; species Lactiplantibacillus herbarum. The sequence continues at coordinate 198,012 of NZ_LFEE01000001.1, read as the reverse complement.
ATCGCCTGTGCACGGTGTTTGACCGTTTCCGATAAAGCACTGTCATCGATCAACTTAATGATCTCGGCTAGATGCCGCGCATCATGGTGATGGTGTACTTCGCCACTTGCATGATGGTGATGTTCTTCACCGTTGGCATGTTGATGGGTGTGCTCTTCGTGATCGTCATGGTGATGTGGGTGTTCCACAAAACCATGATCTTTACCACCGGCAACTAGTACGTCAAAACTGGTTCCATAAATACTACTCTTCGCTTCGCGCTCATACGTCAGCTCGTAACCATGAACGTGTAATTTTGCTAATTCTGTCTTTAATTGGTCAAAATCGAGACCCAGATCCAACAAGGCACCTAGAAACATGTCCCCGCTAATCCCAGAAAAAGCGTCTAAATAAAGTGTCCGCATTTCATCCTCCACTGTTCAGTTCGGCTAACTGAACAAAACTATAACTGATTGATCATACTCGCCGAATACGCCGCACCAAAACCATTATCGATATTAACGACGGTAATTCCTGACGCACAGCTATTCAGCATCGTTAGTAACGCCGTCATCCCTTGGAAATTAGTCCCATAACCGATACTAGTCGGTACCGCAATCACTGGTTTATCAACTAAGCCGCCAACAACACTAGCTAGCGCACCTTCCATCCCAGCAATCACAATCACGACTTTAGCACCACGAATGATGTCTAGATGGGCAAACAACCGGTGAATCCCAGCCACGCCGACATCGTAGACCCGTTCGACACGATTACCAAACGTTTCCGCCGTAATCGCCGCCTCTTCGGCTACTGCCAAGTCAGACGTTCCCGCCGTAACGATGGCCATGTAATCATCCGTCTTAGGGGTTAGTGCATCGCCAACCGTCATACAACGCGCCGCTTCGTGATAGACCGCAGTTGGTAGTGCTGGCTTCAACGCGTCGAATTTTTCGGTAGATAAACGCGTGGTTAAGATCGGTAAACTCTGCTGCGATAAGGCGTTAACAATCCCAACGATTTGAGTAGCGGTCTTACCGGCACCATAAACGACTTCAGGAAAGCCGTTGCGGTTCTTCCGACTCAGGTCAACGTTCGCAAAACCCAATGCCGCCGTCTGCGTATTTTCAAGCTGTTCTGCTGCCAACTGTGGGCTTAATTTTCCCGCTGCTACTTGTTGTAGAATCTCAGTTGTCGTTGCCATCTATTTCACGATGACGCCTAAACCATCAGGAACAACGGTTACTTTGGCAGCTTGACCTTCGCGAGCGTAAGCCATGGTCATTGCTTCATCCAACGTCTTAGCCAATTCCATGTGCATCCCTGAAATCAAGGCAGGATCAACCAAGTCTGAAACGAAGATAACGTGATGGTGTACTAAGATCCGGGCAAAAATCTGTGCAGTCCATTGATCAGGAATCGTCTTTAAACGTGGCGTATTGATCGCTTGGTCCAAGAATTCCTTAGGATCATCAACATCAGCTAAATTATGGTAGAAACCATCACCACCGTGACCATCACGCGCACCAGCAACCATAATAATCGTTCCGTTTTCCTTGTTGGTTGCTTCAGCGGCAGTCATCCCCTTAACGGCTTGATAAATATTTTGATCAAGCGGGTAACCACCGTTCGTTGAAATTGCGATGTCACAATCGATTGCAGGAACACTCGAAAGGTCCTTAACAAAGTCACAACCGACCTTGTGAGCAGCTTCCATATCACCGGCAAACGAACCAATGATTTTTTTATCTTCGTCTAAAACAACGTTAATAATGAAAGCTAATTTAGCCGTTCGTGCAGCGTAAACCATGTCTTTATGGATCGGATTGTGCATCAAGTTACCAGTCCGTGCTTTAGGCGAGTTGATAAATTCACCTGAGTGGTTGGCCATGATCGTCTTATATGACGCAATCCCTGGTAATACTGACTTACGACCACCTGAGAACCCGGCGAAAAAGTGTGATTCAATAAAACCTTCGGAAATTAATAAGTCCGCTTCCGCTGCAACCTTATTAATAATGCAGTCACCACCAGAAGGTAGCTGGCCGATCTTAACCATTGAATCGTCATCCATTGAAAAATGCATCACGATTTCTTCATTCGCCACAATCTCTTCGCCGTACTTGTTGACGAGTTCTTCATGAGTTGATGGTCGATGGAATCCAGTTGCGACCAAGATACGAATCCGAGCATCCGGTGCTACTGACCGTAACCGCCGTAATAGAATGGGCGTTATGATATGTGACGGTACTGGCCGTGTGTGGTCAGAACTAATAATGACAATGTTCTTTTTCCCTTGTGCTAATTCTTCTAATTTAGGCGTTCCAATCGGATTATCCAGTGATTGTTCGACCGTTTCTTGTTCAGATAATTTGTTATGATATGTTGCTGCTTGTGAGACTAATTTGCCGGCGAAATTATCATCATTAATTTCGGCCGTAATTGTCCGCTTGTCATATGGTAAATCAATTGAAACCATGACTATTAGGCATCCTCTTTCTCTGTAAAACTAATTTTTAACACGCACCTTTTGTTATACTAGTGGTATCGCAGCTTGTCTGCTACATTTTAAGTTCCCAAAAATAGTTAACAAATGTATACTTTAAATGCGATTGTACCAATCACAAAAACCGCTATGCTTGAGTAGTGTCATTATCGTGATTGGTATTGAGAGTCGCAATTTGCATCACCCTCAACCTAAATTTATTCACGAAAGAACTGAAAAACTAAGATGGTATTAACTGATATTGAATATTTACTGAGTTATTTGGAAGCACACAACGTTCCCACCATTAAGAAGAAACGGCATACCTATCTGACTTATCATGGACTAGCCGAACACTACACCTACGTGTTAAAAGACGGCATTATTAAGAACAGCATCATCTTACAAGACGGTCGGGAATTTAATCTTTCCTACATCGCCAAGCCTGATGTGATCTCCTTGTTGCGCGATGAAGTTTCGCGTTCAACGGATCAGCCGTTCAACGTCCGGATCGAGTCTGAATACGCCACCTTTTATCAGGTTAACCGGGTCGCTTTTTGGAAGTACGTTAACAGCACTCCTGAGCTACAGAACTACGTTAAGAACTACTATCGTAAGAAACTTTCCGAAAACATTTTCCGGTTGCAGCGAATGGTCATGAACGGCAAAAAAGGTGGGATCTGTGCCTTTCTTTACAGTCTGATCGACCTCTTCGGCCGCAAAGTTAAGGAAGGGATTTTAATCGACTTTATCGTCACCAACGACGACATTGCCGGCTTCTGTGGTATCAGCTCGCGCAGTAGTGTTAACCGGATGCTTAAGGAATTACGTGACGATGGTGTCATCACGGTCCAAAATCACAAGTTTATTATTCAAGATGTCAGCTACCTCCTAGATCAAATCGCAAATTAGTGAGGTGCTCATCCGTGCATATTCCGGATAATTATTTAAGTCCTGCTACCTGTGGGACACTCATCGCAGCGATGGCCCCAATCTGGACCGTTGCTGGTATTAAAGTTAAAGCTCAAATTAAACGTCATCACGAAACCTTGCCAATGCTCGGGATTGCCGCGTCATTGGCTTTTTTGATTATGATGTTTAACTTACCCATTCCTGGTGGTACTACGGCACACGCGGTCGGAGGAACGCTACTAGCGGTGCTGATTGGCCCGTGGGCAGCCTGTTTGGCGCTAACCGTCACCTTGCTTCTCCAAGCGCTGTTATTCGGCGATGGTGGAATCTTGGCTTTTGGTGCCAATGCCCTCAACATGGCGGTTATCATGCCATTTGTTGGCTACGCTTGTTACCGCTTAGGTCAGAAGTTACATCATGAAAAATTAGGACTCGCAATTGGGGCCTACGTTGGTATCAATACAGCGGCCCTCGTTGCCGGAATTGAACTTGGACTCCAACCACTACTGGCTCACACTGCTAGTGGCGCGCCATTGTACTGTCCATATGGGTTAAACGTTGCCGTCCCTGCCATGTTAACGGCGCACTTACTGATTGCCGGATGGGTTGAAGTGGCCTTCACGTTACTCGTGTTCCAATTCGTCAAAAAAGTGGCTCCTACTAATCTGTACCAAGTGCCCGCGCGCACTAATCAGCGGCCTTGGATCGCACTACTGCTTGGATTAGCAGCACTTTCGCCACTCGGCCTATTAGCTAGCAACACCGCTTGGGGTGAATGGGACGCGACGGAACTCAAACAGCGACTGGTTCAACAACACGTTAGTACCAGTGCCCCGCGAGGCATGGTCCATGGATTCCATTTTCAAGCGTTGTTCAGTAACTACGACATTGCTGGGTTGCCAATCAGCATGGGTTACATCCTGTCCGCGTTAACTGCCGTCCTGATTTTTCTACTTTTGATTCGAGGCCTTCAACATGAAACCAACACCATCAACCACTAATTTACCTGAATGGCTATCAAATCCGACAACCAGTCCGTCACGGCCGTCAAAAGTTAACTTTTGGCAACGTAATCAGCGGCATTTGCGCGGACTACTGAACCACTTAGCTCAACCAACCCCCATTGTGACTGACCAGCGCTGGCACATTACACCCCAGATCAAGTTGATCCGTTTACTCGCATTAGTGATTCTAATTGCACTAATTAATAACGTTGTGTTGCTGTGGGGATTAGCCCTACTACTTGGAAGCCAGTTGCTCTGGTTACCGCCACAACAGTTACGCCAATTTATGAGCCACTGGCTAGTTAGCATCGGCATTGCTGCTATCTTCGTTCTGCCTAGCTACTGGCTTGCTGGCCCAGCTACGTTAGGATTTTTCATTTTTAAAACGAGTTTAATGTTGGCAAACGCGCAGTACTACCGTTTCACCACATCGGTTCAAGACTTACTGACTGGATTAAAAGCACTGCATTGTCCTGACATTTTCATCATGACGCTTGCCATTGCGTTGACGTACCTCCGAATGCTAGGCCAGCACCTGTTGCTCACAATGGAAGCCTTAGAGCTACGGACCGTGGCGCCTACCAAACATCCGTATCGCTTAATTGGGGCATTATTCGGTAATTTATACTTAAAGAGTTATACGTACGCGCTAGAATTATACGCAGCCATGGAAGCACGCGGCTTTAACGGTCACTATTCTCGGGGTATTGCCAGCTCCAATCATTGGCGTGATTACTTGGCACTTAGTCCAGCATTAGTTGCTTGGATGCTATTTATTTTCTGGGGGCGTTAACATGCTATTGCTTAAATTGGTAAATATTTGCTATGATTATCCTAATACGTGTGGTTTAGACCAACTCAGTTTAGATATTCACGCGGGTGAGTTCGTTTGCTTAATGGGGCCTAATGGTTCTGGCAAATCAACCCTACTCCGGATTCTGAGCGGTTTAGCAAGTCCAACAACTGGTGACTACCAGTTTGACGGTCAGGCGATTACCGCCACGTACTTAGCCGATGCACAACGGCGTCAACAGTTACATCAGCGGATTGGAATGGTTTTTCAAAACACCGATGTCCAACTGTTCAATACGTCAGTGGCCGAAGAGATTGCCTTTGGTCCCCGCCAACTGGGATTAGCATCCGCAGTCATTGAACAACGTGTCACCGATTGCCTGGAGCTCACAGATTGTCAGGACCTACGTGATCGGATTCCCTACCAGCTTTCTGGTGGCGAAAAAAAGCGCGTGGCTTTAGCCAGCGTGCTTGCTTTGAATCCTGAAGTATTACTGTTAGATGAACCGCTGAACGGCTTAACGATTGCCGCTCAGCAGCAAATGCTAACCCTCCTACAACGGCTACAAGCTAGTGGCAAAACCATCATCATGGCTAGCCATAACTACCAGCAAGTCCAAGCCGTTGCTGAACGTTTCATTATTTTTAACAGTACCCACCAAATCGACGCTGATCTAGCGCGGGCTGATCTTAACCAGCAGCCGGACCGTCAAGCGCAATTGATGACTTTATAATTAAGAGGAGTTGAGAAGATTGATTAATCCAAACGGGGCCATTCATCGTGGTTGGAATCGGCGTGTTGTTACCGGTAAAAGCTTATCAGAATGTGACGAACGCCTTGTAAAATACTTGAATGACCAAGACTACGGTTCAGGCGAATTCATGGTTTTACATGAAAATGATGGTAGTAACCAAAACACTGGTTATGATTTACCAGAAGGCGATACTTGTTACATTAGTTTCTTAATTTACAACAGTCGTCTTTAATAATTAAAACGTCGGTGCTGAAATTCAGCATCGACGTTTTTTTAGTCTTTAATTTAAGTGATCACAAATCATTCTACAGAACCTCGCTTCTCAAAGGCCCAGACGTTGCAGCATACTATCTGAAAAATCTTGTAATTCTGTTAGCGACCACTGTTCGTCAGATACTTGACCAGCATAGCTCTTCAGCGCTTGATGGATCAATGGTTGCCACTGAACTGGTAAGTGAGCTAGTCCCCACTCACCGCCCGTCTGTTTGGATAGAATAAGACCATCCTGACGATAAGCAAGCACTCGGCACAGATTTAAGATTGTATACATCGGCTGGTCGTGGATGCCGATAGCCGCATTTTCAACATCAAATTTTATACTGTCCCAGTAATCAATGGCAGAAACTGGACCAAAGACTTCCTCAATGGCCGGTCCTACTAGCACTTGTCCGGCTGCATGCATAATCGTTAAATGGGCCGCTAAGTCTAGATCAGTTCCTTGCATCTCCCGTAAGTAACGTTCAGGATTGCGCTGGTAGTGTTGATAATGATATTTCGAAAAGTGAAAATCAAACGAACACGGGTGGATAAAGTGCTGTGTCGCAGACAATAACAAGACATGAAATTCCAACCCTTTTTGTGGTGCTAACGGCCATAACTGATCGAGCGTAACCGTCATTAGTTGCTGTTTTTCAGTGATTGTTAATTGATGATGAACAACTACCACGTAATCGAGATCGCTAATTTTTTCGTTATAGGATCCCAATGCATAAGACCCATGAAGGTAAATCCCAACCAGATTGGCTTTTAAAATATCCTGATAAGTCGTTTTTAAAAGCTGTAATAATTGCTCGGTTCGTTGCACGCTTACACCCCACCTTAGATTGCTATTTGTATCAAATCAACACACCGGATAATCTGAACAATCAATCTAGGCTACAATGTTTCACGTGAAACATTAGCCATTATCCCGGATAAATACGAGTCAACACTGCCAACAGTTTATCATTGGCCTCACACGCATCCTGAATACTCTCTAGCATTTGTTCAGTATCATCTGTCTGTTGCGTTAAATCATACCACGCCTTCACTTCAGCATGATGCGTATCATCAATTAAATGGTCCGGGACACCCTTAGCTAAGCGAATATTGCCTACTGATTGTTGCTGTATCTTCTGGCCGATTTGATCAACGACCACTGCTAAATCAAGTAATGGGGTACGGACGGTTTCATCAAAATCAGCACTCAACTGGCGAAAGCCACTGCCGTCACCAATCTCCCAGTTACCACTAAAACCGGCTTGTGCCACCGGATCAGTCGTCCGATGATAAGTCACATAGTGCACCGGCATCGGCCCCTGAACTAACAGCCCTGGCATCGTTTCTAAGTTAGTATTCAGCGCAGCCAACTCAACCTCACGAAAGTCATGTGAATTCAACTCATAACGCGCGCCAATCAGCTGATAATCTACCAATCCCATTGCGTGTACTAACCCTGCTTGCACCTTATAGCCATCGTAGCCCACTCGTAACGCATCAAAAACGTCAATGGCTTGATGGTCCGTTTTAATACCAAAATTGGGACCTGCACCTTCTGGAAAAACTAAATTACACTGATATTGAAACGTAATCCCAATTACGTCTAAGTCCAGATTAGCTTGCTTAGCCTCATCCGTGAACTCACCAAAATATCCTGCCACTACTCTAAAATTCATACGTCAGCCTCCTCAACCAGCCACTAAATGTATTCGCTTTCGCTATTGATATCATTATAAATTTTACGCGGCTAAATTAAAAGTTATTAGTCACAATAACACTCGTACTCAGCTTATATTTTTTAGTGAATTGGCCTGACTTTAAGCTGTCCTTTTTCAACTCCTGAAAATAATGCTCTACTCATTTTGAGTCATCAATTTTATTTTCATCCTTGACAATTGATTTTCAAAAGCAGTATACTTCTCTCAACAAAATATCGTCCTTATAAACCAATGAGGTGGAGATCAAGATTATCGTGCCCGCACAGAGAGTCATCGTTGCTGAGAGTATGGCCGAACGCAGATAATTAAATGGACCACCGAGGGCTTTTCCGAAATCAGCGTGCTGAGAGTACGGAAAGACGTGTGACATACGTCAGTTGTCAGGGGAATGTTGGTTCCCTGTAAAGAGGAGTTCACAGCTAGTTTTTTGGACTAGTGTGAGCTTAATTAAGGTGGCACCGCGGGTAAAACCGTCCTTAACAACAGCATTGGCTGATTAAGGACGGTTTTTTTGACTTTAAAACGGGGTGAAATATATGGTATCCACACGATGGCAACGCTCAATGATTAACTTAACCGCACACGACACTACTTTTGGAGGACAGTTATATCATGAGCTTATCAACATCACACAAACTATTATTAACCATCGGCGGCGTTGCCATTATTGGTGGCATCACCTTCGCCGTTAAATCGTCTTCACATCCAGCTAAGGCCACTCAATCGCAAAGTATTAGCCTATCAACCAGTTCCAGTATCATGACCCTCGACCCAGCTAAAATGACCGATGGCGTCTCAAGCACACAACTGACTCAAATCGACGAAGGACTCTATCGTTTGAATAGTAAAAGTCAGGCCACGAACGCCCTCGCCACTAAAACAACCGTTTCAGATGGCGGTCACGTTTATACCATCGATCTACGGCACGATGGTCGCTGGAGCAACGGCCAAAAAGTCACTGCTCACGACTTCGTTTATTCATGGGAGCGGACGGTTGACCCTAAAACTAAGTCAGAATTCACTTATCTATTTACTAACATCAAAAATGCCGACGCAATTTCGGCCGGTAAGCAATCGCCTAAGACGCTTGGTGTTCAGGCCGTTGGCGACTATCAACTGAAGATTACGTTAAGCAAACCCGTCTCCTATTTCAAAAAGATACTAGCCGGCGCGACATTCTACCCTGTCAGTCAGCAGGCCGTGAACAAGTATGGTAACAAATACGGTACCTCAGCAGCCAAAACCGTCTATAACGGGGCATTCACCCTCCAAGGCTGGACTGGGACCAACAATTCATGGACTTTGAAGAAGAACCCCACTTACCGAGCTCATCAAACGGTGAAACTCAACCGCATCAATTACCAAGTCTTGAAATCAAACACGACCGCTTATAATCTGTATCAAGCTAAAAAGTTAGACGCCGTTACGTTAAGCGGCGAAGAAAACGTTCAAAATCAAAATAACAAAGATTTGAAAACATTGGCTGGTGGTCGAATTGGCTTTATCCAATATAACCTTCACGACAAAACAGCGGCTAATCAGAATCTCCGAACAGCAATTTCATTGGCGATCAATCGGAAACAACTGACTAACAAAGTTCTCGCGAACGGTTCAATTCCAGCTACCAGTTTTGCCGTCCGTAATATGGCTAAGAACCCCAAGACGGGCGCTGACTTTGTTGACGATGCTACTGTCAAAGGAACCACTAGCTATGATTTAACGGCTGCTAAGGCTGCTTATCACAAGGCTCAAAAAGAACTTGGCAGCAAACACCTCACCTTAACGATTACTTGCGGTGACGATGATGTCACCCACCAAGCGGCTGAGTTCATTCAAGGCCAGCTCACAAGTCACTTACCCGGCTTAAAAGTGACCATCAAGGCGATGCCATTCACTGCCATGATTGGCAAAGTCTCCAAGGGTGAATTCCAGATGAACCTGACGAGCTGGAGCATGGACTACGCAGATCCTTCACAATCGCTCACGATTTTGACCGGCGACAGCAATTCCAACATGGGCCACTATCAAAGTAAGACCTTTGATCAGGCCATGCAGGATGCTGACGGCAAGGATGCGTTAAATGCCACGGCGCGGTATCAGGACTTAGTCAAAGCGGCTCAGACAGCGGCTAATGACCAGGCTGTGACACCACTGTATGATGGCCGCTCTCACGTCCTAGTTAACTCAAAACTCAAAGGTGTCACCTACAATAACTTTAGCGGTGCAGCCGATTATCGAACGGCGTACGTTAAGTAATAAATAGTCAAAAAAAGGCCTATCCATGAATAAAAATTCTGGATAAGTCTTTTTATTATTTAGAAATGTAACGTTTCTTTTGGTTGACCAACACCCGCATCAACATAGACATCGGTTAATTTCAATTCAAAAACTACTAGTGTCTTGCCGATTGCATCCCAAACCTGTTGGTAATTCGGAATGGTCTTCAAATATTGAGGTAACAAATCGGTCATCGTTTTATCCGAGTGCCGTAATTGAACGTGTTGCGCACGGAGATACGGATTATTAGGCGTCCCATCATTTGGAATAGTGATGAAAGCAATGTCTGGCTGTTGCTCATAAATCTTCAAAGCGGGACTAGTGTTAACTGATGAGAAGTATAACGTATCTGGCTGTTCTTCATACCAGACAAAATTCACAATTTTGACATCTGCTTCGCTATTCAATGCCGTACTAAGTGCAATCTTATTCGTTGTACCAGCGACCTGTTTTAAGCCTGAAATGTCCATGATGACGTGACCCCTTTAATATCGAATTTATTAGTTTAATTATACCGCAATCCTTCTAAAAGGGGAACATAGGTTTGTGATATACTAATAAAAACCACTTATCTTCTAACACTATTGGGCGATGTATTTTAGCAACAAGCCAATAGCTCATTAACACCAATTCAAGCAGTAGAAAGTAGTGACCCCATGAAAATCATTATCGCCCCAGCTAAAAAAATGCTTGTCGATCAGGACTCGTTCCCTATCAACACTACACCACAATACTTAGCTCAAACGGAACAACTACTACAACGATTACGTCAATTAAATTACACTGAAATAAAGTCACTCTGGCACTGCAGCGATAAAATTGCGCAGCCTAATTACGACTTGTTACAGCAACTAGACCTCCATCAACACTTAACGCCAGCACTATTAAGTTACAGTGGGATTCAATACCAATACATGGCCCCCAATATTTTTACGGAGGCTGCCCTGCAATACGTTCAAGATAATCTTCGCATTCTATCCGGTTTTTATGGTATTTTACGTCCCTTTGATGGCGTCGTCCCATATCGGTTAGAGATGCAGGCAAAGTTAACCATTGGTGACGCCAACAACCTCTACACTTTTTGGAATAGTCAGCTTTATCAATCCTTAACACCCGAGCCAGAACCAATTATTAACTTAGCTTCCCAAGAGTATGCCAAGGCAATCACGCCCTACCTTGCACCTAACCAGCCTTTTATTGATATCGTCTTTGCCAGCATCATTGACGATCGGCTCAAAGTTAAAGCAACCTTAGCTAAAATGGCACGCGGCGCGATGGTTAGATTTTTAGCTGAGCATCAAATTCATGATGTTGCAGCAATCAAGAGCTTTGATCACCCGGATTATCAGTTTTCTGAGGAACGCTCTTCTGCCAAGCGGCTAGTTTTTATCTATCAACACTAAAAAAACATCTGACTACATTACTAGTCAGATGTTTTTTATCTTAATTATGTTCATTACACACTCACTTAATTTCCCGGGAAATAATTACTAGAAAATTTTACGACATTAATCATGAACCACCAACCATTCCTGCAATCTTTCAAAGTAATCTGCTGTTTCATCAATAAATGCCATATGCCGACTATGTGGAAATAAAGTCCACTCAGCATTTGGTAGCTGATCATACATCGTCTTGGCAATCAACGGCGTACATAAGTCATCGGTGCCACTAGTAATTAACGTTGGCACCCGTAACTGACTTAACTTCTGAGTATAGTCATAGTCCGCTAACGTTCCAGTTGGGCAATATTCGTTAGGCCCCCACGCGACATGGTAAGACTCAACACCCACATTTTTAGCACGTCGTAAAAATTCAGGATCAGCTAGCGTAATTGGTCCGGCAGCATGCTGTTCCATGAAGTGCTGGTTGGCCGTTTGATAAGCCGTATCAGTAAAATCATTTTGGGTTTCAGCCGCAGCAATTGCATTTTGGTCAGTCGCTGACATTAATTTAATCATTCGATGCTGTTCTTGAGCCCAGAGCGATGCTGATGACAAGGTACTTGCAAGTATCAAGCTTTGCAATCCTTGTGGCTGATAATCACATCCATAAATGATGGCCAACATGCCACCCCATGACTGTCCTAATAGATGAACTCGTGTTAACTGTAAGTGTTCTCGTAAAGCTTTTAACTCGGCGACCCACGTTTCTGCTTGCCACAATTGCGGCTTATCTGGCATTGAAGACCGACCACACCCCAACTGGTCATACATGATAACAGGCCGTCCAGTTTCTTCGACAAAGCGATCAAAAACCTCAAAATAATTATGCGTTGAACCCGGTCCACCATGTAACAGTAATAATGGGATTTTGGACGATTGCAAATGACCAACAACCCGGTAATAAGTTTGATAGCCACGAAATGGCATATAACCTTCCTGAATATCCAAGTACACTCACCTCCGCTTTGTTTAAGTCCATTATAACCACTACCTATTTTTTGAGAAGTGAATCTTTAGTTGATTCTAATCTGAATCAAATGACGACAATTGTGTAAGCGCTGTAATTAAGGCGTAAATAATTCAGAGACAGGTGATTTAATTATGACATTGAGTGTTATCACAATCTTGGGAATCGGATTAATCACGGCAACTGGCGCTCATTTTATTAAAGGTGCTCAGGCAATGCATGTCGGTACTATCGGACAACATACAGGAAGTATGCCAGCAAACTTACATCAAATTGATTTCCATTAATAACTAACAGTAACAAAAAAGTAGTGATCGGTTCAAAATGCCAATCACTACTTTTTAATATCGAAATATTAACTTATAAAGCGTATAAATATTCATTTACTTACTAGCAATATCTGCTTCTAATGACGCCGCCAGGTCCTTCAATAACGTCAGCGTTTCATCCATATTAGCTCGATAATATCGTTCTGTACCGATCTGGTTCACTGCTAAAATCCCTGCATCTAGCATCAATTTCAAATGATGTGAGATTGCTGGACGTGACAATGATAATTGCGCCGTAATCTGATTAACTGTCATTTGATCTGTCTTACACAGCATCACTAATATTTGTTGCCGGTTCGTATCTTGCAACATCGTAAAAATTGGCACCCCTGCTTTAAAAATTTCCATTGTTCGTTCTGCCAAAAGATCACGTCCTTTCACGCATCAGCGTTTATGTTCTTAAACCATTTAACGCTCGCCCTTATCGAAAGTCAAATAGTAATCGTCGACTTTTTGTAAGCAACAGCATAGAATCATTGGCATGGTTCGTTCAAGATGTTAAACATTTAAACGCTTATGGAGGAATTACCAATGAAGGCTGCCGTTATTACAAAATACAAACAAGAATATCCCGTCATTACCGACGTTCAAACACCAATAATTCAACCCAATGACGTTTTAGTCCGGATTATCGCTGCCAGCATTAATCCTATTGACCTCAAAACTAAGGATGGCGGCTTAAAAGTCTTACTAAAATATCAACTGCCGCTCACTCTAGGCAGTGACTTTGCTGGTATAATCACTGCAGTTGGCCCCTCAGTAACTAATTTTCAAATTGGTGACGCGGTATACGGCCGAGCTCCTAAAAATCGGATTGGCACCTTTGCTGAATATATCGCAATTGATGCTACTGCAATTGCGTTTAAACCCCACAATTTAACTTTCGAAGAAGCCGCTGCCGTTCCACTAGTCGGTTTAACTAGCTATCAAGCGCTCCATGACATCATGCAAGTTCAACCCGGGCAAAAAGTGCTCATTCAAGGCGGCTCTGGGGGAATCGGTACCATTGCCATTCAAATTGCCAAACATCTAGGTGCCACCGTTGCAACCACGACGAGCGCGAAGCATTTTGAGCTCGTAAAGTCCCTCGGCGCAGATATTGTCATTGACTATCACCAACAAAATTTTGCCGATGTTTTATCAGATTATGACTTTGTCTTTGATACTCGTGGCGGAAAAACCTTAGAAGACGCGTTTAAAATTATTAAACCAGGTGGCCAAGTTGTTAGCATCTCTGGACTACCTAATGCTCGTTTCAGTAAAGCGTACGGCGTTCCCCACTGGCAGCAACACTTATTCGGGTTGCTGACGCATCGACTCAGCAAACTTGAAAAACAGACTAAAGCAACTTACACGTTTCTCTTTATGCAACCCAGCGGCGCGCAACTCGATATTTTGCGACACCTCATTGAGCACAAGTCTTTAAAACCCATTATCGACCGAGTTGTGCCCTTTAAAGACATTAATTCAGCGTTACAATATTCGTATTCTGGCCGGGCGACCGGTAAGATCATTTTAAGGATAGCTGAGGAGTGAATTTCATGAAAAAAGTCTTAATCGTTGAAACTAACGTTGCTCATTACGGTGGCACCACTGACCCCACCGGTTTATGGTTAGGTGAAGCCGCGGAATTTGTTGATGAAATGCAACGCGCCAACATCGCTGTCGACTATGTCAGTCCTCACGGTGGTTTCGTACCACTCGATCCACGTAGTATGAAATACACCGATGAAGCTATCATGGCTATCTATGAGAATTCAGACTTTATCGAACGCGCCCTGACTAATACTTACCGACCAGATCAAATTGTACCGACTGATTACAGTGCCATCTATTATACAGGCGGCCACGGTGTTATGTGGGATTTCCCCGACAACGCCGAACTCCAAGCCATTACCCGTACCATTTATGCCAATGGCGGGTACGTTACATCCGTCTGTCATGGTATTGCGGGTCTTCTTAACGTCAAAGATCAGACTAACCACTACTTAATCAAGGATAAGAAGATTACGGGTTTCACAGCTACTGAGGAAGTCATTGCGGGCAAAAAACGAGTCGTTCCCTTTCTCAACCAACAAGCAGCTACGGCCCACGGTGCTCATTTTAAAAAACGCCGCTTTTATCGTGAATATGCTGTACGCGATGGCCAATTGATTACTGGTCAAAACCCATTTTCAGTTCGAGCGGTCGCTAAACAATTAGTTAGTGCGTTGGCTTAATAACAAGCCTCACTAGCAATCTTTTTTCAATTTATTGCAACCAAAAAGCATTTAGGAAAAGTGTCTCACAATTATTCAATAAATAATTGTGACCTACTTTAAAATCCTAAATGCTTTTTATCGTTTCACCTGCCATTCGAAAATCTGTTCACGTAAATCACCAAATGGCGCATGATCAACGTATATCTGTCTGGTATCCTGAAAGCCACAGCGCTGATAAAAACGTTGGGCACGCACATTATCAGCTAATACCAATAAATAAATTTGGGTGAAGTTACGTTGCAATCGCTGTAAAGCTTGTTCAATCAATTGCCGTCCGACACCCAGACTTTGATAGTCTGCCTGAACATAGATGGAATACAGTTCGCCACAGCCAGTTCGAGCTGCATGCCGAGCTGGGCCAAAGCTACATACACCTATGACTTTACCTGACATGGTTGTTGCCAATAACATATTCTGCCAACGACGTTCTGGATGCCACGTGGCCGGTGTAAGCTGTTGTAAATAGGATATTGGCAACAAGTTGCGATAGGCTGACTGCCACGTATCATAATATAATTGTCGAATCTCATTAAAATCACTGTTCGCCCGCGCATTTACGATTTGATAATCATGAGTCATCTAGTCAGCCCCCTTCCTTAAATTATATTCATATTAGCGGTTCACAACCTTTTATACAAATAGTATGTGGTAATACCCTCAAGTGGCACATCTGCTAGTTGTCCATAGAGCTGATATCCTGACTGTTGATAGAATCCCAATGCTTGGTAGCTTCGCGTTGAGAGCGTACTAGTGATAATTCCTTGTTGTCGCGCCCAAGCTTCGGCTACTTCCAGCAACCGCGATCCAATTTTTTAATGGCGATAATTTGCTAGCACTGCTAAAGTGGTTATTTTTACCTGCTTGTCTATCTGATGCATCAATAACCCACCAACAAGATACTGGCCATCATACATCGCTAATCCTTTAGTTACTCGCATAGACACCTGATCTAACGCTAATTGTTCTTGTCGTTGTCGGTCAAGAATCATTATTAAAAATGGTTCTACCGTTTTGGGTGCTACTGTTCGAATAATCATCTTTCACTCCCCGTTTTTCTCCGACTATACTAGAAATTATTCACGGCTTCCCATATTTTATGCTGTTCGCAAAATTAACGGACCAACTAACGACCAGATTTAACTTAGCTAATGTTCCATGTGAAACATCAAAAAGCATCACCGAATTGGTTATTTTCCGGTGATGCTTCATCATTTAGCTACTACATATTATTCAGTTAGTGCAGCTAATTCCGCCGCCGTATACCGATACGGCACGTGCGCCATCGCCGGCACTTGATCCCAAGCTACCGGATAACCCGCACCGTGTGCACAAAAAACGGAGTCCGGTGTATTCTCTAAATCAGCTGTCGGTACATATTGTGCCGCTTCCTGCACTTCAGCCGCATTATGACAAGGTCGATAACCGTCGACAAGACACTCTAATTGCCCCTGACCATGTGTATACGCCCGCACTTCCTGCGAATAGGACTGCATTTCCGCAACCGGTGCTAAGCCGGTTAAAGTGGTCAGTGCCGTCCCATCCGTTGCCACACTAGTGTTGGCAACGGGAGGATCAAATTGCCCCTGCATACGTTGAATATCATTCATTGCCCGCCCAATTTGATCTTGCCCAACTTCTAATCGGAACCGGTACCAAGGTTCCAGCAATTGGCACGCCTCATCTTGTTTAAGCATCATCAGTCCTTGCCGCAATGACCGCCAAGTAGCTTCCCGAAAGTCACCGCCGACTGAGTGAACAATGCTGGCTTTCCCAGTAACGAGCGTGACTTTCACATCCGTCAACGGTGAACCAGTAAGAACACCTAACTGAGTTTTAGCCTGCAAATTAGCTAAAACTTGATGCTGCCAATTTCGTCCCAAAGTCTCGAGCGAGCAATCAGCCGCAAATTGTAAGCCGCTGCCAAGCGGTGCTGGTTCTAGTAACAGATGAACCTCCGAATAGTGTCGCAACGGTTCAAAGTGCCCGACACCTTCAACTGCTTTAGTAATCGTTTCTTGGTACAGAATACTTCCCGTGCCAAAACTAACGGTCAATTGGAACCGATCCTTCAATAACTGTTGCAAAACTTCGAGCTGAATCGTTCCCATAACCTGTACACGTAGTTCCTGTAACGGCTCTGACCACGTTACGTGCAATTGTGGGTCTTCATCCTCCAGTTGTCGCAAAGCTGTTAAGCAAGCGTGTAAATCGGCTTCTTGAGGCTCTAGCGCGTAAGTTAAGACCGGCTGCATCACCGGTTGTTGTGCATCCGCTGCCTGACCCAATCCCTGTCCCGGATAAGTTCCTGTCAATCCCGTTATCACACAAACATCGCCGGCCATAACTTCCGGCTGTGTCGTATACTTCGTCCCATTATAACGGCGTAACTGATTAACTTTTTGTTCTGCTAGAACCAGGTCTTTAGGTTTGATCGAACCACCCGTGACCCGGACCCACGTTAAACGCTCACCCTGTTCATCATGCGTGATTTTAAAGACCTGCGCGCCAAATTCGTTAGTCGTTTCCCGTGACATGGTCCAGTTATCGAATCCCGCCATTAGCTCATCGACACCGGTTAATTTAAGGGCCGCACCGAAGTAACATGGAAAGATTTCGCGCTGTTGAATCATCTGGCGTACCGTCTCATCAGCTAATTCACCGGTTTCCAAGTAATCAGCTAACACGTCTTCATTTTGCATCGCAATATTTTCAATCGTATCATCTGACAATACTGGCTTATCGCCGTTTGCCGACTTAAATCCCACACAACCGGGAGCTAAGGTTTGTTGCAGTTGACTCAATAATTGCGCCTCATCCGTCCCCGGCGCATCCATCTTATTCACAAAAATAAAGGTCGGCACATGGTAGCGCGCCAATAATCGCCATAACGTCCGCGTATAGCCTTGGACACCATCCGTTGCTGAAACGACCAGCACCGCGTAATCCAAGACGCTCAATACTTGTTCAGTCTGAGTCGCAAAATCAACGTGTCCCGGTGTATCTAGTAAGGTTAACTCCAGATCACCGTACTTCAGATTAGCTTGGTGCGAGAAAATCGTAATCCCCCGCTGCTTTTCCAAGTCATCCGTATCCAAAAAGACATCCCCATTATCGACTCGTCCCAGTTGCCGCAGCGCACCCGAACGGTAGAGCAATGCTTCGGAGAGTGTTGTTTTCCCAGCATCGACATGGGCGACGATGCCCGCTACAATTTGTTTCATCTATTCTGGCTCCTTCTGTCGTAAAATTCTCGTTACTTGTAGTATACCGGTTATATCGCCATAACGAACGAATAAACTCGGCAATAAGCTTCAATATTGGTTAAAACGAGCTTATCCAAACATCATATTAAATTCAGTTTTCTAAACAAAAAGCACCACCGATAAAAATATCGGTGATGCTGCTTCCTAATTTTCAGTTGTTAGATAATCTAAAATAGCAAATAACGCTTGCTGGTTTTCTTCCGGCACCGGTGTTTGTAAAATTTCAGTCGCCGATTGCTTCAACACCGATCCCGCAATATACGCACCATCATTTACGACCATTTCACGGACATTATCCGCTTGTGGTTCAAAATGAAACTGCATCCCTGCCACCCGATGATTCATCACAAACCCTTGATTCTTAACCGCCGCACTAGAAAATAATAACGTCGCAGCGGCTGGAATTGCAAACATCTCTTCATGCCAATGTAAGACGTTGAGTTCTGCTGGCAGAGCGGAAATGATCGTTGATTGCCGATAGACCGGTTCCCAGCCAACTTCTTTAGCTGGCGCTTTCGTTACCGGATAACCCAATGTTTTAGTAATCTGCTGAGCGCCATAACAAGCCCCGAACATCGGCGTATCACGATCCAATAGCTGTTGAATCAGGACTCGCTCTTGCTTGATCCAAGACAAATCATCGTTAGGACTCATCGGTCCCCCGAGAATAATTAGCATATCCGTTTCATCAGCCGTTGGAAGTTGACCAAACTGGTATGGGTGATACACATACATCGTATGGCCGTGGGCGTGAATCCAATCAGCAATCATACCAGGACCCTCATTAGGGGTATGTTGTAAGACATTAACGCGCATTAGTGATCCTTTCTACCAACGGCAATGTTTGGACTGGGTATCGCCTGCAATTACCCAAGATGACGTCAGTATAACATATCGGCCATATTGTACTGCCGATACGCCTATGATTAGTATTATAATAAAAGCACTAGGTCTCATTGGAGGATTTTATGGATGCACAGATTTTTTTCACTCAAGCTAAACACCAACTACACTTGCCTGCAGATACCCCATTGCGGGATGCTTACCAATTCGGTGCCGAAGCTGACACGCTGGCACAATTAGTCTTATCTGGTATTAAAACGGCCACTACTAGCGCCTACGACCTATACGAAGTGGATGAACCAGTACCAGAAGTTGGTGGTTACGACGTAATTCTTAACAGTCACAATGTTCCCGTCTGCGTCACGATTACCGACCAAGTTACGATTAGTCCTTACTTAGCGGTTGATTCCACTCACGCCTATCTCGAAGGTGAAGGCGATCGCACTTATGCCTATTGGCGCCGCGTTCACGATGCTTTTTTTACGTCGGAATACCGCGCGAATGGCTTAGTCTTTAATCCTAATACTGCGCAAGTTGTTTTGGAACGTTTTCACGTGGTCTACCCGTATTAGCCATGTATAAATATTTTAATTTGATAACCATTTAAAAAATGATGATATAAAAATAACCATGATTTAATCAAAGGAGGCAATTCCATGCATACAATCGAGCAACTCGATGACGGCCGGGCCGTTTACCTGAATGGCCAACGCATTAATGTTTCAACGATTCCAATCTTTCGCCGCACATTGGAACTGAACAACCAGTATTATCGCTTGCAACAGCAACACCCAGAAGTACATACCTATGAAGAAGATAGGCAAACCTATGATATTGCCTTTAAAGTCCCCCGCACCCTAGCTGATCTCCAACAGAAACATCAAGCCTATCAAGAAATTGCGCAGAGCAACAACGGGATGCTAGGACGCACTCCTGATTTTTTAAATACTG
Source organism: Lactiplantibacillus herbarum (assembly GCF_001039045.1). GTDB lineage: Bacteria > Bacillota > Bacilli > Lactobacillales > Lactobacillaceae > Lactiplantibacillus > Lactiplantibacillus herbarum. The sequence continues at coordinate 177,773 of NZ_LFEE01000001.1, read as the reverse complement.
GGATGGCCGTTTTAGCAGAGCGTAGTGCCTTTCTAGGTCGCAACCGTTACACTGACTTCGCGGCTAATGCCAAAAGTTATGCGCAGTGGATCAAAGCTAATGACGTCTTCATCAGTCACGCACTCCAAAACCCACAGTTAGACCGGCAAAGAGCAATCAATGCTATTCCTTCAGGTTATGCTGGCGTCCATACAGTAGACCGCAATCAAGATGGTATCTTTGTTTCAGGAGCCAAAATGGTCAATACGATGGCACCGATTGCCGACGAGCTGCTCGTCTTTAATCCGCCCGAGTTGCTGCTGGAAAAGGGTGATACGAGTTACGCCGTAGCTTTCGCAACACCAATCAAAAGTCCTGGCGTCAAAGTTATCTGTCGTAAATTACTCGACCACCCTGACTATGGAACGGACGATTATCCATTAAGTAACGCACTCGACGAAATCGATGCCTACATTGTTTTTGACCACGCCTTTATCCCATGGAAGCACGTCTTTGTGGAGAACAACGTTGAGATGAGTAACCGATTCTTTATCGACTCTGGGATGTTCATTCATACGTCTCATCAAGATGAAGTCAGGGGTATCACCAAATTAGAGTTTGCCACCAGCGTTGCCATTCGAGTGGCACACATCCTCGGACTCGACGGATTTCTGGGCGTACAGGAGAAACTCGGCCGCCTTACCGCTAATCTGGAACTCATTAAGGGCACGATCAATCGTTCAGAAGAGCAGGGCCATCTAGATGAACTCGGCATCTACACGCCGAGTTTACAAGCCTTACAAGCCGTTCGTTCCACCCTTCCAGAGTTTTATGATGAAGCGTTAAAAGTCACCCAACACCTCGCCGCTGGTTCCATGGTCGGCGTCCCCGGCTTTGGCGAATTTACTGGTGAAAATTCAGCGCTTGTTACCCAGGCATTGACAACTGACCGGGCAACAGCCGAAGAACGTACCAAACTGCTCAACCTAGCTTTTGATTTAACGAGTTCCGGTTTTGGACAGCGTCAACTGATGTACGAATATTATCACGGTGGCGATCCGATGCGGATTCGATCACAGCACTATCAGCATGCTGACCTACAAGCCGGCAATACGATGCTTGATCACTTGCTAAAAGATTAAATCAAACAAAAAAATCCGACAAATTTGTCGGATTTTTTATTTAAAATAGCTTTATTCTAATAATATTTAATCAAAGTGCCGCCATTCGTGGTCTAATAGCGCACGAGCCACAAATAAGCCAAGCGGTAAGAACATAATAATTAGAATAGCCTTCGTTAACCACAACGAGCCTACTCCGATTTGATCACTACCGATACTGTAAATTCCCCGGTAAATATACAACCCGGGCACCATAATAACGATTGATGGTACCGTTAACGAAATTCGCGGATAACCATTGTAACGATTGATCAATGAGGCAATGAGACCAGCCACTAGTGCGCCACAGAAAGCAGCGGCAGCCGGTGGCATTGCCGTCAGCTGAACTAATTCTAATCGCAGGGTATTCGCAATCGCACCGATAAATCCAGCCGTCATGGCCATCTTCTGCGAGCTATTAAACATGATTGAGAATCCGTAGACTCCACAGAAACTAGCCGGTAGTCGCAACAGAAGCAATAACATCGGCGATAATCCTAATGGCAGAAAATCAGCCGGCTTGAAATTAACTAATGTGGCGACTAGCCAGCCTACCAACGTTGCAATCAAGGTGATCATGATCGCGTAGGCCAGCCGTTCCAATCCTGAGCGCATATCTAGTTTGGAAATATCAAGCATACTCGTAATGAACGGAAAGCCAGGAATCACGAAGAGCATAGCCCCAATGTATCCCGCCTCATGCTGGGACAATATCTGGAAGAAGTATTCAAAGGTCTTAAAACTCACCATGTACATTAGGCACGCAACCGCCACAGCAACGGCAATTCCCGCAATGGTTGTCAGCGAACGTTTCCCCATCCATGCCCGAACGTAGTTACCAAGGCCAGCGCCTAAAAATGTGCAGATCATTTCAGGAATCCCGCCACCTAGTAGAAAAATAAATCCGCTACAAGCTAATCCTGCTGCCAAACCAAGCACTAACGGCGAGTACTGTTTAGGACGGCTCTGAACTTCATCAATGGCCGTATGTACCTGTCTAACGGTTAACCTGGCATACTCTGAATCGAAATCTTTAACAAACTTCTCTAAGATATTCAGTTTATCCGTATTCACACCGGTATTGGGCAACGATAGCACTTGTGTATAACTGCGATCGTGATGAAAACACGTGTACTGAATTGAGATCAATCCGATATCGGCCGAACATGTTAAGTTCAAACTACGCGCCACGTGATTCATGGCGTCGCGGACCCGCCACGCCCCAGTTCCACAAGAAAGCATTAGAATGCCAATTCGACCAACAATCGAGGTCCGTTCTTGTAAACTAGCATGCTTAGCCGGAGCATCTTCATTACGAATGAAGTCCTTCCACGGAATCGTCATATGATGACGTTGTGAAAGTGGCACGGCCGGCTTACTATTTTTATCCATATTTACCTCCATGTTGATTACCAAAAACTTAAGTCTCTTTACATTCTAAGCCAGTTATCGTCATTTTAATAGTTCCGTTGTGACTTTCTTCTCCATCGAATCGACTTGCTAATTATTATGAATGTTTCACGTGAAACATTCTGCTAGTCGCGCATTGCGTCAAAAAGGCACCCAATCTCATTCAGATTGGATGCCTCAGTCATCATAATTCAGTTAGAAGCTTAGGCTAGTGCCGCTTCAATATTAGCTAAGGTTAAGTCACTAGTTGCGGTAAAGTTGACGTCTGCACCCGCTAAAACAGTGGGGTCGCCAATACCAATAGAGGTTTCACCAGCACCGTTGATCGATTGAATACCAACTTTGGCATCTTCAATCCCAGCACATTCTTCAGGCTTAAAACCTAGAACTTCAGCGCCACGCGCAAAGATTTCAGGATCAGGTTTGCCGTGTTTCAAAGTCGTTGGATCGACCCGCGCTTCAAAGTAATGAGCCAAACCTAATTGTTCCAAAACTAATGGTGAATTCTTAGATGCTGAAGCTAACGATAACTTGTAGCCATGGTCAGCAAGATCTGTCAAAAACGCTTCAATACCAGGCAAGATTGCGGTCTTGTCCATCCCCTTCAGCAGGTTCAGGTAGTTCGCATTCTTCTTTTCAGCATAGGCGACTTTTTCCGCTTCGCTATAGTCGTTTTCTTTACCACCAGTTTTAAGAATCAGGTTCAGGGAATCCATTCGACTAACACCCTTTAAGTTGTCAGCCAATTCGTCGCTCCAAGCAACACCCAATTCATCGGCTAATTGATGCCAAGCCTGTGAATGATAAACCGAGGTATCTGCAATCACACCATCTAGGTCAAAAACAAATCCTTTAATATCTGAAAATTTACTCATGACGTTCTCCTTAATAATCTTTGTTAATATTCATCAACGTGATAACGTTTCCAAAGATTATTATAAAGCGCTTACTGCGTTAATGCAATCGGTTGCACAAAATAATTATTTTTAGCCTAATATCACTAAATTATTCAGATGATAACAATCTCATCAATACTGGGATATCGGCGATGTTATACCTATCTATTAGCGTTTAGTAAACCATCAAAACTAACCATCTTTCATTCAACCGGTTGCATATAATTGCATAAGGCTATTCGTGTAACTCGTCCCGTGTTGGTATCGGCAAGGCCGCACGATACTGGTTACGTTCTAAGAATCGCTGCAGTTTAAAGCTCGCCGCTAATTTAAAACAAGTTTCTGCATCCCGCAGATCGCACCCCGTTAACTTCGTAATGTGCTGAAGCCGATTACGCAGAGTATTCGGATGCACATACAACTGCGTAGACGTTCGCGTTAAATTGCAGGTTGCACGTAAATACGTATCTAGGGTTGCAACTAACTCCGTGTGGTTACACGTATCATAAGTCATCAGTAATCGTAACGCCGGATTAATAAAGAACGGTAAAATTTCCAAGTGATTTACTCGCGCAAGTGCTAAGTTATAGAATTGGTCTTCACTAAAGACCACCCGCCCACGGACTGTTTTTAGTTTGGCAACCCGCTCACAAACCGTATACGCCGCAAAGGTATCCTCGGGATTACTGTAATGTTGCGACACAATCAAACGACAATCAGCCTGCTGAGTGATGAGTTGCAACGTATCCCTGAAGTCAGCCTGATTATAGGCCGCTAAATCAATCGAAATCAACGCAACGCACTGCTGATTGAACGTCGCTACCAAAACCTGCTGAAATTTTGGCAACATCAAGTATTGTAGCCGTTGTTGTAAGATCATCGGTGCTTGATCAGCCAGCGGTTCACAGCGCACTAACACCATTGCAGCAGGTAACTGAACACCTTGTTCAGCAAACTGATCCGCAAATGTCGTCCCCTGTCGTTCTGTTAATAACATTTTAAGTAATCGGTCGCGCTGCGATTCCGCAGTCGGCATAATTTGATTTTTGACTAGTGAACCCGCAATTACCTGACCAATCGCGTTGATTAGCAGTGCTTGACGGTCATTTAGCGGCTGATTCAAGGCCGGCATGACCAAATAACCGATTGGTTCATCCCCATTAGCTAGCGGCGTAATCAGCATCGGTCCGGCTGAGAGCTGATCCTGCGCAACGTACACTTGGGTCAAGAAATTAGGCGTATCAGGCGCAAAACCATGATCCAATAACCAGCGCCCCACCTTGTTACTCTCAACCGCTGCGTGAATACTAGCGCCATTCAACTGAGTCGTATGTGAGCGCGTCAAAATCTGACCATTTAAATCAATGATTGCTAGCGGATTCTGAAGCAAATCCACTGCTTGCGCTAGTGTTGTATCAAAATCCGCTGTAATCGCGCTGATTGCTAAAGTATTGATCATCGCTTGTAGTTCGATATCGTGATGCAGGCATTTACCCATCGTCATTAATAGTTTTAGTAGTTGATTCTGCCCCGCAATTACCGTTGTGATCCGTGTCCCCAATATCACTTGACCCACAATTTGTTCCTGTCCATGCCAACCATAACTCAGACGTACTAGCTGATTGGCCTGTGGCTCTAAATATAACCGGTTTGCTTGCAGTTCTCCCGTTGAACTAACAAACTGTACCTGCCGAATCTCCGGATTATGAACCAAGTCGGTCGTTATATTAATCTCAAAAGTAGCTGAAAGCTGCCGAATTAATGATTTAAGCTGCATGACGTGGACCCCCTTTTTACTCATTCGCATCATACCAATTGCCTTCATCATAGTTAATGTAAGCGCTATTGTAAAGTCGGTATTTACAGTAAAACCCACCGAATCGGAATCCATCCAATTCAGTGGGTTTTATTTTAAGCATTTAGCTACTACTATGTGTTCGTTATGCTAAGAAGTCAATCTGGGTCTTAGCGTCGTAACGAGTGGTGTGTAGCGGTTCCTGAGCTGATTTACCAATCGCAATCCCCATTACTGGGACATAGCGCTTAGGATCAAGATCAAGCGTTGGAATCATCTTTTCAAAATCAATTCCGGAGAAGGCGTTAGCGTCATAGCCGTGTGCACGCGCCATCAATAGCAATTGCATGCCGACAATTGAACAATCAATCGTCGCATCAAATTTCAAGAAGTCAGGTGTCGCATTTTCATACAGTGGTAGGAAGGTCCCCAAGATCTGGTCCAACCGTTCCTTAGTGATATTGCCATCTTCGTAGACCTTATTCCAAACATCGCGGTAAACCAAGTGTGACTGGGTATCACCGGCAATGAAGACGATGGCTGAAGCACTGTCAACTTGCGGATAGTTGAACTTCATAACGGCTTTTTTGAACTTTTCTTTGGCTTCTGGCGTATCGATAACGACGAAGTGCCAAGACTGCAAGTTGCAAGCGGAAGGTGCGGTCGCAGCTTCTGAGATCATTTCTTGTAATTCATCACGAGAAATCTTAACTTCAGGATCAAACTGACGAACTGAGTGACGATCAAAGACGACGTCCGCTAAATCATTGTTTACGAATTTTTTTGTTGCTTCTGACATAATCAAAACCTCACTTTTATGACCAAATTAGATGATGTAAGTCGTAGCTTTAGGATTGAAGAAGCCCCGGTCATAACGCCCCGTTAATAATTTTGGCATCGTCGTTTCAGCGTCGACTTCATCGAGTTTCAAGGTGTTGTACATTACTGACGTGTCCATGTGGAACCAAGCAGCCCCTAATGGTTTCAAGACTTTTAATTCACCAAATGGATCGTCATCCGTCGAATTCAATTCAATACTCAACTTGCCGGGTTCAACTTGATCCGTTAAGGAACGCAGCTGGCTCGCAATCAATTGAACGTTAGTAAAGTGGTTAGTCCCATCTTCATGTTGGTCAATACCATACTTGTAGAAGAAACTGTTCATTTCAGCTTCCTTGCCAAGGGCTAACTGACCAGCAAACTGTTGCATGATTGATGGATCATTCAATTCGCCAGCTTCCCATTTAACATTCAACAAGGTCTTGCCGTGACGAGCAACCGTTGCCGTCGCACTGTTGTCATTACGACGTAATTCGATAGCGTCAGCCAATTTCTTAGGAATCCCAGCACCTTCGCGACCAGCAATCACACCATTTTCAGCACCTGGGCCGTGTAGGAGTAAATTGATTGGGTAGGCGCCCATCATCTTGTCTTTATAGCTAACTAGTGCGAATAGGCTTTCTTCAAGGTATGGTGCCCCAAAGGTTGGTTTGCCCATGTGAACGACGTAGCCACAAACAACTGGTGCGACTAATTTCAATGGTGCGGGAATCAATTCTTTGAGGACTGCTTCGTCAGTTGCGTATGCAAAGCCAATCCCTGCTTGATCATTCATACTTGGTGAATTCAAAAAGTTTTTAACGTCTTCGTTGCTAGCAATTAATTTTGTCATAGTAAAACACTCCTTTGCTGATGATGCTAAATTTACATCAGGCCATCCATCACGTGTACATCTGGTGCGCCATCTTCAACGATCCGTTTTACCCGATCCTGAATGAGTGGATTGAATTCTGGATGAGTCAAAACGTAGAAACGATTGTCTTCTAAGGCTTTGAAGACGGTGTCCGCAATCGTATCGATTGGTTTACCGTTCGTAATCACATACTTCGCAAACTGCTGGCCCTTTAAGAAGGCTTCACTTTGATAGTATGGGTCCGTTGCGTCGGTGTATTGTGCTGGACGATGCTGTTCCGTGTGATATAAATCAGTTTGAACAAATCCTGGGCACATGACATGCATATCGATGTCGATGCCCGCCCGTTGTAGGTCGTAGGCAGTCGCTTCAGTCATCCCAACGGAGGCAAACTTGCTAGCGTGGTACGATGGCATTCCGGGAGTGTCAACTAACCCAGCGATTGATGCGACGTTTAGAATATCGGCATGGGTCTTCTGTTGAATCATGATTGGAATGATCCGTTTCATGGCATAAACCTGACTCATCAAGTTGATATGCATGATCCATTCCCAATCGCGAGTTGGTAATTCCCAAATCCGTCCTGGTAACGCGATTCCGGCGTTATTAATCAATAGGTCGATCCGGCCAAACTTGGCCATCGCCTGATCAACCGCGTCATCAACACTGTCTTCCTTAGTGACATCAGCGGTAATCATCAACGCCTCGGCACCTTTATCAAGCACTGTTTGATAAGTTTCCTTTAGTGCAGGTTCATCAATATCAACCATGACGATCTTCATACCGCGGTCAGCAGCCCCTTCGGCAATCACTTGACCAAACCCGTGTGCTGCGCCAGTAATGAACAATACTTTATCTTTAAAATCTTTCATGATGATGTGAATCCTCCTCCAGTTAAACTTTGTGATTAATTACTTTAAGTACATTGACTAAGACTGGTTGACCGGCTAACCATCTTAACTACAACTATATGGTAACGCTTACATAAATAAGTAGTAAGGGGTAAAAAGTCTACATTTACCTACCCCAAATTGGAGGTTTTCTCCATGCGTAATTATTCACAAAAAATTTACTTTGGATCATGGACGCCCAAAAAGGGCTTGGAATCCTATCCCAAGTCCTACTTAATCCGTTCACTTATCGTCTATTGTTTTAATTAACCCGTTTCAATACCGTTTGAAACCAGTCTTGATAACCGAGTTTATTCGTCACACGCGCTAAAGTCTCATCATCGTGAGTATAAACAGCCCCCGTTTTTAACTGTTCCGCATAGAGTTCTAGGTACGGTAGCTGACGTTGGCTGGCCAAGGCCAGTTCCGATTCAGCATCGTAAGCGACCTTGCGAAAATCGACAGCTGGTAGTCCGGCGTCATCTAACGTAATAATTGCGTACTGGGCCCGCAGATCCGTTAAGAAGCGCTCCCAGTGTGGAAACGGCATCCCAACCGTTCCTGGATTAATGATAAGCTGGCCCGCGCTACTCTGCCGTAATAATTGATGATGTGTGTGCCCGTACAGGACGATGTCGGCTTCAGAACCAGCTAATTCGTCAAAATTAGCTTGATCCGCTGCAGGCATGAGTTCCCCACCATAGTCTTTCGTTAGCAGGTTATGCGACAGCTGAAATTTAACGCCTGCGACCGTCATCATTTGACTGGTTGGTAAGTGCCGGATGCGTTTGATTTCAGCCGTCGAAAGCTGCTGCAGTAGGTTATCACCTAAGATGGTTAAGTACATGGAACCGGCCGTCGTATCCGTAATGGGACCGTCTATAACTTCGAATAGTCCTTCCTCCCAATTACCACGGATATACGCGGTTACATGAACCTCATCGAGAAGTGCTAATAAGTCACTGGTACCGGGGCCCGGCAAGAACAAGTCACCGAGAAACCAATAGTCCGTACAGTGCTGTTCCTGAGCGTCAGCCAAGACCGCTTTTAAAGCCGTCACATTTCCATGAACATCCGAAATAACTGCAATTTTCCGCATCGACTCACTTCTTTCGTAATCGGTAACCCCAGCATACTACTGAACTGCACGCTTCGTAAACTACTGTGGGTATTTCTGAATCATTTGCACAAATGGATAGTGTCCGCCGTTGGTTGCTTGCAGATGTTCACCACTGACTTGAAATCCTAATCGCTGATAGACAGTCTGGGCGCGGACGTTGAACTTAGCAACGTCCAGTACAATTCGACTAGGATGTTGCTGTAGCAGGACCTCATTGATGACGTTGCGAACAAATGCCATGCCGTTTCCCTGACCGGTTAAATCTGGCGCCATTCCCAAGCCAACTTCGACTTCATCCATATTATCCGTTGCTTCAACAACAAAATAGCCAATCAACTGATTTTGTTCAAGAGCTTGATAATAATTAGTGCCACGTTGCTCCGGCGTTACTAATTCCTCGTAGTCTTCAGGATCAGCAGTCGCGTCATAAAACGCATACTCATCTGGGTAGTGCCAATGATCCGCAATCAATTGCGCATTACTTTGCGTTAATCGTTCAAATTTCATTTCAATTCTCCTATCTGGTATCAAATAATGCCTAGTTTACCGTTTAAATGCTTTAATAATCAGATGTACGATCACTTCGATAACCACTATTAGCATGAAAAAGCCGACTAAGGTTGCGATTGCTAATAATCTTGAAGCTGGTGTTTCAACGTGCCCAGCACCATCAACTTGGCGCACCAAGATAAGCACAATTCCAAAAAATACGATAATCCCGACTCCTCCGTTCAGCAGCCACCATCGTTTGCCTTTCATCCCTAACCTCTCTGTTGAATATGACTCCACCAGTACTAACAATCTGTGGACCAGTGAAAGCTATTAACCCTACTATCTAATTTATAACCAAACGACTTTGTAATCGATTACAAGACGACTTATACTTAATTTAGTTCTATCCATAGATTACCAATTTAGGTAGACTTTCTCAAAACAATCTTTTAATAATTCTGATTAATTTTATGGAGGGATTCACATGACAATCGCAGTTCGTTATCAAACACGTAACGGTAATACTAAGGCATTTGCAGAACAGATTGCAGCCATTGCTGGTGTAGCAGCTCAGAGTACCAACACACCTGTCGAACAGGCTGACACTTTATTCTTCGGTGGTGGCACCTACTTTATGAAACCGGACAAAGCTGCCTCAGCATTCATGGATACGCTCGATCCAACAAAGGTGAAACAGATCGCCCTCTTCACTACTTCTGGCGGTCCTGAAATGGTCACCGACAAAGCTTTGACCAAGATTGCTGCAGACAAAGGCATTCCCGTGATCGGTCACTTTCACAAAGTGATGGGTGGCAAAGGAATGAAAATCCTTGGCCAATCCGGCGGGGTTCTGAAGGACGATCAGATTACAGACGTAAAGGATTTTGCGCGGAAGATGTTGGCAGAATAACTAAAATCACCCTTAATAGAACCACTGTAAACCTGATTTTCAAGTTTACAGTGGTTCTATTTAATATGATCATTATTGCTATGTTTCACGTGAAACATTCTCCTAAACTTTGATTGCTATCCGCAATAGCGTAAAATAACTAGCAATATTAACTAAAGGTGATGATTTTATGTCAGAAAATTTTAACTCACTACAAGCACTCCTCAATAAACCTGATTTACATTTTACAGACATCCAAGTCACCACCTTATTAAATCACGTCGGTGACCTCGATCCTGATATCCGGGATAGTTTAGTCTACACACTCTTCTGTCGTGGCTTCGAAGAACACGCCTTTACTCCCCAGCAGCGGCAGCACATTGCTCAACCACTTTTACAGGAACACTGGCTATTCAAAGCTATTGATCAACCAACTAATGATTTTGTCTTTTTACGGACATTTACCGCCCTATTAACAACTGAAATCCTTCTCAGTGATGCTGAGTCCGGCTGGCTATCTCTAACTGAACGGCAACAATTTTTCAACGATGCGCTAACTTATTTATCTGCTGAACATGATCAACGTGGTTTCGTCGAAGATAAAGGCTGGGCGCACGGCATTGCTCATGGTAGTGATTTACTAGGTGCTGCTTGGCAACATCCTGAATTCCCTAACCAATCATCTAAAGCGGTTTTAACCGAACTACAAGGCGTCATTATTCGTCAGACACAGCCTTTTATCGCTGACGAAGAACCGCGATTAGCACAACCACTATTACTGGCTTTACAACATAATAAGCTGACAGATTCAGACTTGAGCGATTGGCTACGTGCGACGGATCAGTTATTGTGGCACCCTACCACCAAGTCTAATTCAGCAATGAATGCCAGCCTACATAATTGGGTCAGTCTTATTCATCATTTATACTTTTTGCTACCTGAAACCAATATTAATCGCCAAGTAATTACTGACTTAAGTAACTACTATTATCGCCAAAATGGCTATTTACAGTAAAATTTACTGCAAGCTCAAAACAGCTCCATTGATATTCCAATCATCTTTTTATATACTGTTTATCACTGCCACTAAACTGGTAGATCACAAGGAGATGATTAATGATGATGGCATCGTCATCTGTACAGAAAAGTGCTGCGAGTTAGCGACACTTTTCTGCACGACCTTTCAGAGAAGTGTCTGGTTTGAATCTGAAAGGAACATTTATTTATGAAACCGACAATTACCGCCTATCAATACAGTTATATTACCCAGCAAGTTAATCAGCTCATCAGTGCTGAACTAGCCGTCAACGACCTACAAATCCGTACCGTCATGCGCGCCAATGCAATCGCACGGATTACACCGTTATTGCCGCCAGAACAGCCTGTGACAACAGCGTTTCTACACTACTTAGAAACTGAACGATTGACGCGAGCAAAAGCACCTCAATTGCTGGCAACGTTGATTCCAATGGTGATTCCATTTCCAACCCTTAGCACCAAGCAGCTCAGTAAGTTGTTCCGTAAGGTGAAGAAACTCAATCAACCAGCATGGTCTGAGCTTGAACTGCATGAATTAACGTACCTAGGCTGGAACGATAGCGGTAGTCAAAAGAAATATCTCGTCGCCCCCTACCATGATCAATTGATTGGTATTCAAGGCGACCTTGCACCACAAACGGTCAAGGGTCTCTGTGCAATCTGCCAGACGATCGGTAGCGTCGCGCTCTTTATGTCGACGACTAAATCATCCGGGCGTGGAACCTACACGCGTAACGGTAACTACATTTGTCGTGACAGCGCTCAGTGTAACCGCCAATTGACAGACCCGCAGTCACTAACCGATTTTTTGGCGGTAGTGCGACCGAAACGTTAATCTTAAATTAATCACAATCCCCCTTTAGTATCAGCGTATTTAGCTGGTTCTAAAGGGGTTTTATAGTTGGAACTGATTATCCTAAATTAACGTTTATCACCAATAATTGTACGTTTAGGAATAAAATGATTTTTATAAATTTAATGTGCTATACTCCCAACATATGGGGAGATGATTGAATGTTAAATAATAAAAAGGCTGAGCGCTTGTTACAACAAATCGGCGCAGCTTATAATGATCCAGAAGTTGCTGAGGATGCTAAGTTACGGGAAGACTTACTTGCTTGTGCACAAGAATTAGATAAAACGGGGAATTATTTGAGCGTTGCAACTAAGGTAAATGGCGTTACCACACGCGCAGCGCGACAACATTTAAAACGACCACTTAAAGCTATCAACACGCTATATCAGCAAACTGCTTTAACCTCAAATTACTATTGGGGTACTGCGGCAGTAACTATGACTGCAGGGCTTAATTAATTAGATAATTGAAAACAGGATTTCATGTCAGTCATATTGAGACTGGTATGGAATCCTGTTTTTTGAAATAATATATTTAATATTAATTAGGATAATACGCGCTATTTAAGTGCTACTTTAACTCGTGCTTGTAAATCAGGAACCACATCTTCTTGGAACCACGGATTTTTCTTCTGCCAGCCGTAGTTTAACGGTGATGGGTGTACTAATGGGAAGTATGCTGGCAAATAATCCTGATAATTTTGAACCGTTGCTGTTAGCGTCTTCTGCCGTTCCCGTCCGAGGTAGGCTTTGATGGCATACTGGCCCACTAATAGCGTTAACTGGACGTTTGGCATCATCTCTAGCAAGGCTTCGTGCCATTTATCCATGAAACCCTTGCGTGGTGGCAAATCGCCACTCTTGCCCTTACCAGGGTAGTAGAAGTCGAGGGGCATGACTGCAATTCGATCACTATTATAGAATTGATCACGTGTCACACCCATCCAGTCACGTAACCGATCCCCACTCGCATCGTTGAAGTACGTTTCCGTAGTCTGCGCAATGCGCCCAGGAGCTTGGCTGATTACCAATATCGTAGCCGTTGGTAGGACGTGAAACAGTGGAATCCAGCCCTTAGCGGTGTATTCGGCGTTATCTGGATCATTTATAATTGCTTGCGTAATTTCTTCGATAGTTGTGATGATTGGACACCTGCGATTCTTAATAATTCGGATATTTTTCTTTATATAATAATGATACCCCTTTGCTATTTTACAAGCAAAATCCATCAAGTGTTTATGTTTTCACTTGTACCTGGCCCACACTACTTTTACACTGGTGACTGTAAAACAAATTCTAGGAGGTGTAGCAGTGACTGTTTCTAATCCAAAACGATTCTATATTGCCGGTTCTTTCAGATTGCTCACTCTAATCACTGATATCTCCCGGAAAATTGAAAATACGGGATTAATACGCACTTATGATTGGGCTAAAAACACCCAACAGCCTAATTTAGATCAGCTTCATGATATTGCTGAGCAAGAATATCAAGGACTCATAAATTGTGATTTTTTCGTTTTTATCTTTCCAGGTGGAAAAGGATCAAATATTGAATTCGGCATCGCCACCGCGCTACACAAAAGAATTTACATACTTGATACGACCGGGAAAACTGATGATCCCGAAGAAACCAGCAGTTTTTATCTTATGGAACACGTCGCTAGATTCCATGGCACTACAGACGCCTTTATTGAATTTATTTTAAATAAAGAGACAAATTAGAGTCGATTTCAAAAAAGACAGCTAAAATACTATTTATATAATTTCGAAGGAGTGACTCGCATGACTCACCGTACAATCCGTCAATTCACCGACCAACCAATCGGAAAACCAATATTGCAACAACTCATTACAGCTGCCCAAAATACAGCTACGTCACATTTCCTGCAATCATTTAGTATCATTCACATCACCGATCACCGCTTACGCCAACAGATTGCCGGAATCAGTAAACAATCCTATATTGACGGTAACGGTGAGTTGTTGATTTTCCTAGTCGATCATCATCGCGCCGCTTTAGCCGCTGATCAACACGATACCAGTGGCCTTCATACCGCGGATAAATTCATTCAAGGCGCTTCTGATACACTGTTAGCTGCACAAAATTTGGTTGCTACTGCTGAAAGTATGGACTTAGGAACCGTCATTCTGGGCAGTATTTTGAATGATCCCATGCAGTTGATCAAACTTCTGAACTTACCACCGTTAGTATTCCCAATCTGTGGCGTTATCGTTGGCTATCCTGATCAGCAACCACAACTTAAACCACGTATGCCGCAAGATCTGATGTCGTTTGAAAATACCTACCAACTTCCAGAAGATTGGCAGAATCAATGGGACAGTTATGATGACGTCATTCGTGAGTATTATGCAATGCGCGATACTAACAAACGCGTCGAATCATTCACACACCTTTTGACTAATGGAGCTGGGACTACTCCGACTAAACGTGGGGAATTGTTGGCGGCATTACAGCGACAGGGATTTTTATTAAAATAGTCAATTATATTGGTAAAAATAACTTTCTAAATCAGTACCAATTTTAACTTAGATGATTACTTCTGCCATATCAGTGTGGTGATTATATGGAATCAGTCACTACCGTTAGCGCCTTCTGCATCATCTGCGTAACCTGTTCTAGTGTTGCTTCACACCCCTGTTTCACCCATTTTGACAGCAATCCAATCAATTCTGCAGTCAAAATGTCGACAACAGAATCACCTTCATCCGCATTCAAGTCATCTTCGGGAAAAAGACACCGCCCCAGATTAGTAGCATGTGATAAAATCGGTATAGCTCCGCAAGCAGCTCATCATGGGTCCATCCATCCTGAGAAAAACGCTGCAAAGAAATCCTCATCAGCAACTAGTATCCGTGCCAAGAGCTCACGCAATACACCATCACACTCATACGCTAATAACACATCTGGCAAACAAACTGTAGAATTGATTAAGATATAGCTATTCTTAACGAAGTAAAGAAACCGGATATCCATTTGATAGAGGTATCCGGTTTCTTATTTATTAGGTATTAATCAACTTTCGTATTAAACGAAATTTCAACTGCATTTATCAGGTCCTCTATTGAATCACCAATAACGATTGTTTGTTTCCTCAAATCACCAATTCTGATATTATTATGACTTCTTTTTAAGATTTTTAAACCTCCTTCTGTAGGAAATAATATAAATCTATATTCATATTCACCTAAAAACTTATTTTCTTTCACTAAGTTTGCTGCTAATACCGAGCCTATTCTCGGCTGAATACCACTAAACTCAGATGTCATGGCAATATTCTGAGCTTCTTCTGCCATGTATCCTCGCTCTACATAATGGATTGGCCCCCTCAATTGTCTCAAAGGTCCATTTGCGTAAAACTTATTTAATCGTTGGACTATTCTATCACTAACAATATTAAAATTTTTAAACCCAACAATTGTTTTTTCATATTGTGTATCACTCATTAGTGAATCATATAAATTAATAATCACATCTCGTTTAATTCTACTGTCTGTTTCTATCCCTGGATGAATTTGTACCACACAAAATATGTTTGCAGGATACTTTAGACTTACATTATTTGGTAATCCTAATAAAGTCTTATGAGGATAAAAACCAGTATATTTTACCGCTGGATTAAAAACACCCTCATTTCTATCTCCAATACCAATATTTCCATTGATTTCTTCAATTTCTCTATATGAATCTGTTGAACCAAAATGTAATTCTCCATATCTCAAAAAAGAATTCAAATGTTTCTTATCTACCAACTTTAAAACTAATGTTTCCACAAATACCTAAACCCCTTATCCCAAAACATTTCACTTATAAGATAGTAATTCATCTCATAAAGTAGTCACTATTAAATTAGATAGCTAGACTTAGCGTTATTCGATTTCTTCCGGTCATTAATCTTGTATTGGGTTGTTTACTTTTTTTGTTCGAACAATTTGAGACCAAACCACACTCCACCAATCAATATTGAAAATAAAAGAAGTACACATCCATAATTTACCAGTTGAAGAAAAGGCGACATACTCTTTCCGTATACCAATTGATAGAATGGTTTACAAATGAATTCAACCACTGCTGATGTTGATAAAAGAAGTGATACAAAGGCTAATATATTCTGAAAAAGCGTATTACGAAGATTATTTGCTACTTTTGCTTTTTCAAGAAACACGTCTGAAATTTGAGTCACATCATCAATGGCACAATCAATGTCAAATAAAGTTGTTGCAATATAATTCATAATGTCATGAAACATTAGTGTGCGCCCATACTTATTTCTAATCGAATGTCTTAGTTTCAATAAACCTTGTTTTACTTCAAGAAGTTCTGTAATACTTGAACTCTCTTCAATAGCATCCGTATAACTCTGAATTTTTGCATTCAAAACACATATTTCATCACAAATTATATTCGTTGGAACCGAAAGTTCATAAATATCTCCCAATGATAACGTCACTCTTCCTGATACATATAAATGAGCGTGCTCCCACTGACTAAAATCATTCAATTCAGTTAAATAACGTGAATTAGTTGTTTTAGATTCCACATCATACAAAAGAAGTCGAATTTCAGAATCCGATAAATTTTTATTACTTACTGTTATTGCAATTTGGCTAAACCAAGTATACCCTTCATATTTCACTAACATAGAAATAAATCCAGCTGCCAAGCTTAAAACGTTACGATACCGTATGCTTGTTAGACTCGCTAAAAATGTGTCTCCACCTTCAAAAGAAAATTTTTCAACTGTTTTTTCGTCAAATGATAAAGATAACGCAGAAATATATTCCATTGGAAACTTAACATCCGAAAGCACTGTACTTGCTTTAAGTATCATATCAGCAAAATCTTGAACTACAATCTCATCATCATTTGGAAAATAATGGAACTCAACTATTAAAATTTGATTGTCTTCAATTTTAATAGTTGGATAGACTTGTATATCCCAACTATCTTTGCCAGAAGTACTTATCACAATTGGTGAAAACACAAAATAATCATACTGCTCTTCAAATGCACTACCTTCTACAAAGAAAAAATCCCGCATTGCATATTCAGCAATAATTTCAGTAAGGTAATGTGTCTCAAACGGATTACAATCATCTAGAGAAGCTCCTTTAAGACGAAAGGTTGCTCCTGGTTGATCATGTTCAGAATCATATTCAAGATCAAAATTTTCAAATTCATTATTTTGAAATCGAATAAAATTCAAATCTTTTGTTACTGCACAATATAGAGCCTTTGACCTCAATAAGTTTTCAATATTTGCGACATCAATTCTAGCATCTAAGCAAGCAAATGCGATACTCGTTTTTGCTCTGTAATCTTTAATAATCTCCGTACCCTTTTTACTATTTTCCAATACATCCCCTAGTCCCATATAAATTAAGAAACAAAAAAGTCCCTCAAAAAATTAGAAAATCACTCTCCAAAAAAACTGTAATATATTGATCACATCACTTGTGATAAGGACTCCCCACATTAATCATAAACGCCCGATACACCTGCTCCGACAGCACCAACCGCATCAATTGGTGTGGTAACGTAAACCGCCCAAACGAAATCTGGGTATCTGCGCGCTTCAATACTTCCGGCGCCAAACCGAGCGAACCTCCAATCACAAAATCAATATCGCTGTGACCATACGTTGTCAGCTTATCGATTTCTGCCGCAAATTCTTCACTCGTACGTTCCTTACCTAAAATCGCCAACGCAAAAACATAGTCTCGATCTTTAATCTTTTCTAAGATCCGTTGACCCTCTTTTTCCTTTACCGTTTCCATCTCTGCGTTACTTAATGACTCCGGTGCCTTTTCATCTGGGACTTCGACAATCTGGAATTTTGCAAATTTACTCATTCTTTTCGCATATTCCTCGATCCCCTGCTTATAGTATTTTTCCTTTAATTTACCGACACAGATAATTTTGATGTTCATAATTGACCGCCTCTTCACAAGTTATTAACATAGTTATCCACAGGTGCATAACTAGTGCATCTATATATTGTGTTGAACACCAGTTCGTCACAATATTTATTTACGACTAATTTGTCAATACCCTTCCGACTTATCCACAGTTTTCAACAGCAACGTTTGTTCGTAGACGCCGGTTACAAAACCTATTATATCAAGAATCCAGACAACTTAAAATAACTTTTTGAATTTCAATCCACAGGCACGCTCGCCCCTTGTGGATAACTTCTGAACAAGCCTAATCGCCGTCATTCCGGCTGTTAATAAATTTTGACCAAACGACTAAAATTTTATCCCCGAAATTATCCACAATTTTGCACATTGATTAGAACCAACCAAAATACTCGCTGCCCAACTTCCCTTTTTCGTTCGGTTCTAAAATGTATATTCCCCAAGAACACCCAATTCATCAGCACACTGAAAGTCGAACCTTCGTTTTTTCACCAAAAGCCCTATATAACGCGAAAAAGCGCGCCTAACTGCTACTCACAGTCAGGCGCGCTTATGAAAATCTCATTATTTTAGTTACTTTGATTAGTCAACGTTTTGGTAGTTTCCGTCAACTTCATGTTGGTTGTCTTCAACTTACCTTGGTGATAATACTTAACCGTAACGGTATCATTCACTGAGTGCGCGTATAAGGCGCTCCGTAACGTTGCAAGGCTCGTAACCTTCTTACCACCCAGCTCCGTAATCACATCGTACTTCACCAAACCAGCCGTCTTAGCGGGGGACTTTGAGTAAGTCTTCATGATCACAACCCCAGAAGTGACGCTAGTAGGCAACTTCAAGATAGATTTCTGATCACTCGCTGAGATATTGGATAAATTATAGGTCGCAACCCCTAAGGCTGGCCGTACCACTTCACCGTTCTTAACGAGTTCATTGATGATCTTCACAACTTCATTACTTGGAATTGCGAAGCCCATCCCTTCAACACTCGTCCCGGAATTATCCGAAGCCAACTTCATTGAGTTGATCCCGATAACTTGACCGGCGATGTTAAATAATGGTCCACCCGAGTTCCCTGAGTTAATAGCCGTATCCGTTTGAATAACGTTCGCATAGCCAGTCGTTTGACCAGAAGTATTCGTCGTTGCAACGGTCCGTTTCTTCGCGGAGATGATCCCTTGCGTCAAGGTCGTCGCGTAGTTAGAACCCATCGGCGAACCAATTGCTAAGGCCGTTTCACCAACTGAGATGTTATCAGAGTTCCCAAAACTAGCTGTCTTAGTAACTTTTGAAGAGTTGATCTTCAATACGGCTAAGTCGGTCACAGAATCGGTTCCGACAAGTTTGGCTGACAGCTTGGTGCCATCACTCATAATCACACGAATGGCACTAGAGCCACTCACCACGTGATTATTGGTCACGATATAAGCTGCATCACCACTCTTCTTATAGATTAAGCCGGAGCCTTCACTATATTCTTCTAACTTGCTGGAACTCGAGTTAGAACTTGAGCTTGAACTACTATCTGATGAGTCATCACCGCCAAGAATTCCACTTATTGTGCTTGATGATGTCTTCTTCTGCAAGTTAATTACAGACACAACCGCCGCCTTGTTATCACTAAAGACTTTAGAAGCTTGTGAACTGACGTTAACTTTAACGTTGGTGGTTCCCGTTGAGCCCGTCTTGTTCGACCCCGTCGGTACACTCGTTGATGACGTGGTCACGTTACTATCTTGGAAATAACTGATCCCACCATAGGCCACACCACCACCGATTAAACCGGCGACCAGTGCGGTTACTGCAACTTTGATTAATGATTTATTAGCCATATTTGCGCGTCGAAACGCGATCCCTCCCTACATAGTATTAATTTTAAATCCTATTCTAGCGAAAAATTATGATTTTTTTATGACTGAAGCATTGTGGAATTATTAAGTCTGTTTAGACTTAATAAAAAAACGATTAATCACTGCTATTCTCACAAAGAAAGCGTATGCGTTGAAACGCTGATTAATCGCTAAAAGTTAAGCAAAACTAACCGACTTTTGACGATTACTTGTTCGAAAAACTACCCGGATTTCACCCTTTTCCAGAGATCAACTAGAGTGTAATTAATTTAGTCGCCTGTTCCGGATCAGTATCGTACAGTTGGAAATCATGTTCCACGCCAAAATCGTGTTCTTGCATCATGGATGCCACGGTTAGGTGAGCCAATGATTTCATATTGTTATCCTGACTACGATGCCCGAGATAGATTCGCTTAGTCCGGTTGCCAATCACATCCATTAATGCATTAGCACCGTCTTCATTGGATAAATGCCCCTCATCACCAAGAATACGCTGCTTCAAAGGCCATGGATAACGCCCCATTCGCAACATTTCAATGTCATGATTACACTCAAACAAATACGCGTCAGCGTCACTGATCACACCAGCAACGTGCTCTGACACGTAACCGGTATCCGTGATAATCGCAAACGACTTGCCGGCATGGTGTAATTCATAGAATTGCGGTTCAGCCGCATCGTGCGAGACACTGAACGATTCCACATCCAAATCACCTAAGCCTAACGTCGTATTTGGGTCAAACACATGGCACAGTTCAGCCGGAACATCGCCAATGCGGTGCGCCATGGCGTCCCAAGTCCCTTGATTGGCATAAACATCCATCCCATATTTACGCGCTAAGATCCCCGCAGAATGGCTGTGATCCGTATGCTCATGACTGATAAACAGACTATCGACTTCATTAATGTCACGATCAATCGAAGCCATCAAGTTGGTAATCTTTTTACCACTGAGACCAGCGTCAACCAATACTTTGTGTTCTGGCGTTTCGATGTACGTGACGTTGCCAGTACTTCCCGAAGCCAGAATACTGATTTTCATATCATCCGTTGCTAATTTTAATACCATTATTTAGGTTCTTCCCATCTCTGAAATCCGCTGTTATCTCTCCATGATACACGCTTTTACCAGGGTTGAAAAGCAAGCAACCCGCACTAACAAAAAAGCCGACCGAGCAATGACGCACTCAATCGACCTATCTTGATTTAACTTATTCAGCACGCCACAGCATACCTGCCGCGGTTCCTAGGCCAGTTACCCCAGCCGTAGTTGTTGTCGCAGTCGTGTCGCTCTTCATCGCAGCCCCCGTAAAGGCGTTGATGCGGTGAATCGTCACGTTCGAGCTATTTTTACTCCGAACGGCAAAGATCCATGTCGGCACATAAACACTACTATCCTTCAGTTTTAGCAATCGTGAATAGCCTAATTTGGCCCACATAATTCGTGAACTATTGGAAACCTGATTGTACTGATAGAGTGCGACTAACGCCTTTCTTTCGCTGATGGTAACGGCCTTTTCACGCAACGTCTTAACATTATCAACGTAGGTTTGCGTGTAGCTAATCAGCTGATTGCTCTTATTGACAGTCAGATGAACTTGACCCGCACTAGTTAGAATGTCCCCATCCGCAACCTTTTGTACGAAGACATACTCACTCTTCGAGGATAAGTCCGCATCATAGACGTATTCATCACCGTGAATGACATTGGTACTCTGCTTCATAAACGTCGTCAATTCGGACTTAGCCTTATTGGCCGTTATGGTCTGCACCGTCCGCAATGTACTTGTTAGCTTACCACTACTTTCAATCCGAGCGGTCTGTTCAGTTAACTGACTGATTCGTTGTTTCAAATCGTTATCATTGCTACCTGCGATGTAGTATCCGGTACTTTCGCTGGTCTTTGGATCACTAAAACTAATGTTATCCGCTCGCATTTCACGAATGACCGTCGTTGCCGTATCACCAGAAGTCGTCGTTGACTTAGAACTCGTTTGCACGAACATAAACCCTAAAAAGACGTCCAGAACGACAAATGCAATTAGGAAAATCCATTCAATTCTTCGAAAATTCATCTGGCCACCCCCTAAGATCCATTAAGCATCGACGTGTACGTCCGCCAACTACCATTGTAGTAGACGTAATACGTTGGTGTGAGGTCGATAACTAGCTTGGATGACTTATTCTGTGACCATTCATAGCCCAGCTCGATACTACCGAGCTTGCTATCTTTATAGCCAGCATCAATGAGCTTCTTCAGAACACTCGTGGAGCTTGGTAACGTTACAGCCTGTTTAGTGCCAGTTGTTGGAACTGGCACTTGCAGACTGTATAACGAGAAGTAGTAACGATCTAACCCGTTACTAGTTAACTGAATCCGCACATCGCCATTCTCCGTCTGATTAAAGATTGGGAAGCCTTCAACGTAACTACGATAGATGACACTGCTACTTGTCGAATCATAGTTATAGTAGCGAATATTATCCATCGGCACACCCAGGCTAGACAGATAGGTAAAACTCTTCTCTAGCTGACTCGTAAACGATAACTTGCGCGTCGTCCCCGAATCACTGTAATCTTCAAAGTATACCGTCCCTAGCTTAGTGTCGGTGGTCATGCGCTTATAACTACCAGTCGCGTATTCCTGCTTACCGTTACCACGATTGTGTACAGAAACGGTTGAATTTCCATCCGCATCCAATAACCGGTTCGCAATCTCACTGGCAACGGCCTTACTCATCAGGTAGCTATAGTGCTGCATCGTTACGGGTTGCGTGTAGTCAATGTACGTTTGGTTGTTTTCATACGTCATTTTAACCGCAAACCGTTTTACTTTACTAGATTGCAGTACTGAACTCAGTGGCTTCAGCGACTTCTTCTTCAACCGAACACTGTAGATTTCATGGTGGTTATCGTTCAACAAGTAAATATGATTGGAATCATTCACCGGAATCACGATACGACTGAATTTAGAAGACTTGAAGTTGCTGAGATGTTGCTTAAAGACCGTATTAAACATGTTGATGGTAACACTATCTGGAAAGTTCAAAACGTACGTCTCTTCACCATTCAGCAGTGCTTTGTAACTGTTCGCAGATGTGATCCGCACTTTGGAAATACTACGCGCGTCCCACTTGCGGAGCTGTTCACTGAATTGGCTCACCAGACTGACATTCTTATTGATCAATAACGTCTGCTTACCTTGCTTATTAGTATAGATCAGCTGCGTCGGTAAATAGATATCGTCAATCGTCCGCGTCGTTAACGTCGAGTTAGACGACGTGGTACTAACTTTGCTTTCACGTTCATACCGGGACGGATTCATCCAAATATAGACGGAGAGGCCCACACTCAGTATGACAAGTATTGTCAGTATCGTGGGTAACATAAAGCGACTAAACTTGTGAGTCGTCATCCCAAAGGTCCTCCTCCTCATAAGGTTCATATGGTAAGGAAATGTAGAACGTTGAGCCCTTACCCTCAACACTATCGACCCAGATACGACCGCCTAGCATCTGAACAACTTCCTTAGAAATTGCTAATCCTAGTCCGGTACCACCCTGAGCCCGTGAACGCGCCTTATCGACCCGGAAAAAGCGGTCGAAAACGTGTCCCAAGTCAGCCCGTGGAATCCCGAGACCTTGGTCACTAATACTGATAATGACCTGATTATGCGTCTCTAATAGCCGACAAGTAACAACGCCACCATCGGGCGAGTATTTAATCGCATTATTCATAATATTATCAAGCACTTGTGTGAACTTATCCGTATCGATTTCAACCCACAAGTCACGTTTGGTAAACTCACGCTTGATCGTATAATACTTAGCTGGATTGTCATCCTTCTTCAAGATCATATCGAAGCGATTGAGCACATAGTTGAACAACTCGTTGATATTAACCAGTTCCATATCGACTCGGGTCGTCCCAGAGTCCATCCGTGACAGGCTCAGCAACTCATTAATCATGCGAATCATACGGTCAGTTTCTTCCTGCGTGACCTTCAAGAAACCAGGGGCCACCTCAGGATCTTTCCACGCCCCATCACTCAAGGCTTCAATGTAACTCCGTAAACTCGTTAATGGCGTCCGTAATTCATGGGACACGTTCGAAACGAACTGTTTACGATCGTTATCGATCTTCTGTTGTTCAGTAACATCGTGTAACACACAGACTAACCCACTGATAAAGCCAGATTCACGCTGAATCAACGAAAAATAGGCGTTTAAAATCAAGTCGTGTTCATTGGACGAAAAGTCGAGCATCAATTCATCTTGGTTTTCGATCAAATCGCGTAATGAATAATCATCACGGATTTTCAAGACATCCAAGATTGAATTACCAATTGCTTTTTCATCACTGACATCAACAAACTCTGATGCCGTTTCATTAATAATCGTAATATTCCCCCGCCGATCAGTCGC
Source organism: Lactiplantibacillus herbarum (assembly GCF_001039045.1). Classification (GTDB taxonomy): domain Bacteria; phylum Bacillota; class Bacilli; order Lactobacillales; family Lactobacillaceae; genus Lactiplantibacillus; species Lactiplantibacillus herbarum. The sequence continues at coordinate 153,345 of NZ_LFEE01000001.1, read as the reverse complement.
AATCACACCATCACTCATGTGTGAGAGCACACTATCTAGACGGCGACGCTCAGCTTCAGTTGATTCTTGTGATTCTTCAACCCGAATCGAGAGGTTATTAATCGCACCGGCAAGTTGCCCTAGTTCATCATCACTGTAGACTCGCACTTGGCTTGCGTAATCTCCGCGCGCAATTCGCTGAGTTTGCTGCCGCATTTCTTCGATTGGTCGAGTTATTGCCCGGGCAATAATGATCGCGATTCCCAGTCCCAGCACCATTGCCACTAACGAAGCTAACACAAAGATACCCATGATACTGTTGATCGTACTGTAGACCGACTTCATATTAGCTCGGACATACAATACCCCAACTAACTGACTGTTATTACCCGTTGAGCTCGTCGCGTACAGCGGGACAATTGAAACGTAATAACGGCCGTTATTTTGCGTATCATAAGTGTTCTTCGTATAGGTTCGGTTATTATAGATGGCATTCTTAATATTACGGTCAGTGGTCTTCTGACCGACTACCGATTGATCATTAACGTCACTGGTCCCCCGAATCGTCCCTTTGCTATCAACGACTCGGATTTCGTCCACGTTAGTATTGTTGTAATTAGACAAGATCGTCTTAATCTGACCATTAGCCTTACGCGTGCTGCTCACCGTTAGCTGTTCTGCCAGCGAGTTATCAATGTAAGTTGGGATTTGAACGGACGTTTTAAAGTCCTGAATATTCTTCGCTTCCAATTGCTTAACGAAGATCGCGCCAACAATTTCCAACGTAATGAGCAGTAACAACGCAAAGACCAACGCAATTTTGAAGTTAATTGATTTAAAAAAGTTCTTCCGTTTAGATCTCAACACGGTTTAGTGACCTCTACTCATTTTCAGGATTGCGGAGATAGTAACCCACACCCCGCCGTGTAACTAACCACTTAGGATGACTTGGATTATCTTCAACTTTTTCACGTAAACGACGCACCGTTACATCGACGGTCCGGACGTCTCCAAAGTAGTCATAACCCCAAACGGTCTGCAATAAATGCTCCCGTGTCATCACTTGGCCGATATGTTGGGCCAAATAGTGTAGCAATTCGAATTCACGATGGGTCAGTTCAATGTTGTCACCACGTTTTGAAACCATGTAGGCTTCTGGATGAATCACTAAATCGCCAACTTCAATATCCGAATTCTCTTCTACTTCAGTTGCTTGCGCACTAGGCGTGTTCTGACGCCGTAAATTCGCTTTAACCCGAGCAACTAATTCCCGGTTTGAGAACGGCTTAGTAACGTAATCATCGGCGCCTAGTTCCAAACCTAAGACTTTGTCTAACTCTGAGTCTTTGGCCGTAACCATGATAATTGGCATGTCGTAATTCTTACGAACCTGGCGAGCAACTTCTAGACCGTCCATCTTAGGCAGCATGAGATCAAGTAGAATCAAATCAGGATGGACTTCTTCCACCTTCTGTAAAGCTTCTTCACCATCAGCTGCAACGTGTACTTCATAACCCTCTTTAGTGAGGTTAAACTTCATAATATCGGAAATTGGTTTTTCATCATCAACGACTAAGATTTTTTTCATACAATTCTTCCTCCTTAGGGGAAATCAGGTTTAAATTTATTTTTAGGGTGTTGCGCGATAAGTTACGGGAATTCACACGTTCTCCCGCGTCAGGTTGGCCAAATTTTATTTCAGCGCTAAATTTAGTATATCACAAATAGCGTTGGCTTTCTTTGAATGTCAATCCGCGTGGCCGTAGTATTTCCCGGGAAATTACACCTCGTTTTCAGGAAGTATTTCACACTTAATTAACACTAATTTACACTTTTTTTGAAAAAAGTTTTAAAATAGTATTGTCAGAAGTCAAAATTCATGATATTATATTTTCTGTTAGGTTATGGGCAGTTAGCTCAGCTGGCAGAGCAACGGACTCTTAATCCGTGGGTCCAGGGTTCGATCCCCTGACTGCCCATCATAACCACCACTAATCAGTTTTCACGCCGTGATAATCCACCGTGAAAGCTGATTTTTTTGTTTTCAATTATATAATATTACTGTTAACTTTACCACTTTCCTGTGCGTAACGTATGACTTCCAGCTCCCATTACGGCATACTGGACGGTAAAGAGGTGGTCTCCATGCAACATACAACCCGGCAGACAGCGCTACATATGATTCAAGCTGCCCCCGTTTTTACGGTCGCAACCATTGATGCTAGTGGTTATCCAACGATGGTCGCACTCAGCCCCCTACCGACTAAACGCAGTCTCGAACAACTCTTCTTCTACACGAGTCGCCAAACGACCACGGCTCAAAACATCCAAAATCAAAAACAAGCTAGCCTGTTTTGCTACCACTTAGCTGACTATACCTCCATCATGCTACGCGGGCAGTTAACGCTAGTTGGTAACGATGTCTTTCAACATGATTGGCACGACGAACTGACGGACTTTCAGCAACAGCTTGCCTATAAAGATCCCGTCATTTTAAGATTTCAAACCAACTCAATTAAGATTCGCCAGATGATGAAGATGGATCATCTTGAACTAATAACCAATCCTGATAACTAATCATCCGTAACCGGCTGTGACAATACTGGAGACCCACTCCTAAGTCACGGCCATTTTTTGTGTCCGCACTTTTGTTTATTAAGTTTCATAAGCAAACCCCGCTTTTTTCTCATAATGCCTGATTACCGGCTGCAATATTTGCGGGCTATTCTGAAGGAGCTTAGGCTATGTGCATAGTCTTTTGTTACGGCTCCCAATCGAGTTTATGATTCTAAATAATGGAGTGTGTACTGATGAAATTAATTAGATTGCGAATTGAAAATAACACGATGGATATCGCCTATCATCCCGTCCCCAATCAAGCCGCTACTGCCCACTACCTCATTGATTATGATACCGAACAACCGCTAGATAAAAATCTCGAAACTATCAAGAATCGCCTAGCAGGATTGCCGTTTGATGCGGTCATTCTCGACAACGGTCTAACTTATTCGTTCTCTGATACCATCGTCGCCATTAATAACGTCCGGCTTGATATTGGCTTGGCACTAACGAAGTTACTCAATATCCCCGTTGTTAGCCGTACTAGCGTGGAACAACTCGGCTTAACTGCCGCTATCAAGGCTAAAGTCGCTTATCTAAAATGGCATCTTGATTACTACGGCTTTGACCACGGCGCTCGTAATCGCGGACAGGAAGCCATGTTAACGATCGGTAATGGCTATTTCGGCTTACGAGGGGCCCTAGTAGAGAGCCGCGCTGATCAGGATAATTATCCTGGGACGTACGTTGCCGGCGTCTTTGATTCAGAAACCACCACGATTCAGGATCACAAAATCACAAACGAAGATCTCGTCAACCTACCAAATGCCCAATTCATGACGTTTGGCATCGATCATCAACCATCATTCACCCCTGATCACCATAATCTGCAGGATATCTACCGGAGTCTCGACCTCAAGATGGGGCTACTGACAACGACTGAAATGATTCAACTTGCTTCGGGCCACCAATTACAAATAAAAGTCCAAAAGATTGCCAACATGCACGCTTGGCACCGCTACAGCATCCGTTATCAAGTAACGCCACTGAACTTTTCCGGTAGCCTACAAATCTATGCTGAAATCGACGGCAGTGTGGTTAACAGCAACGTCAGCCGCTACAACGTCTTTGAGCAGCACCATCTAAAAACTGATGATATTACCGCTGCTACCAACACAGTCTGTCTAACTGGGACGACCAAAAATTCTAATATTGCTTACATGCTGGGTGCAAAACTCACCAGCCCTGACGTCACTACACCAGACGCCTTTAGTAATACGGAATCTCCACAAAGTGTTCAACAGATCGTATCGTTGAACGTCACTGCCGGACAAACTTACACGTTTGATAAGAACGTTGTCATCGCAACTAGTAATTCCCAAGATGATCCAAAACTCACTAACGTTGCATCCGAATTGGAACAGTCGAGCTTTAATTCGACCGTTGCGGCTAGCTTGAAATACTGGGACCAGACTTGGCGAAATACGGACATTAAAGTGCGGGGCGACATCACCAGTCAACGATTACTGCGCGTCAACATCTACCATAGTTTTACCTCCGCTGAAGCCATTGAAAGTGGCCAATTAGATGCTTCCGTAGGTGCTCGCGGACTTCACGGTGAAGCTTATCGCGGACACGTCTTCTGGGATGAAATGTTCATTTTGCCATTCTACACGCTACAGCGACCTGAACTAGCTAAACAACTGCTGCTTTACCGTTACCGACGTTTACCCGCTGCTCGAAAAAACGCCCAATCAATCGGCGCGGCCGGTGCCATGTATCCTTGGCAATCAGCCTCAAAGGGTGACGAACAGTCCCAATTCACCCACCTCAACCCGCTTACGAAGACGTGGGATCCTGACAATAGTCGGTTACAACGACACGTTTCCTTGGATATTGCGTATAATGTCTGGTTTTACTACCACGTCACTCAGGATCGTGACTTTCTCGATCACTATGGCATGGAAATGTTGCTCTCAATTGCGGCCTTTTGGCTCGACAAAGCAACTTACAATCAACAGACTAAGCGCTACGACATTAGCGGCGTGATGGGTCCAGATGAATTCCATGAAAATTACCCAAACAGTACTACGCCTGGTCTTAAAAATAACGCCTACACCAACATCATGGTGGCATGGCTATTCAAGACAATCACCAAATTGCAGGAAACGATGACGGATCACGACTACCAACAAGCCATCAAGGCCGCGCATTTCAATTCTGATGATGCGGCCAAGCTGACCATCATTGGCCGGCAATTAACGCTCAGCATCAATCATAGCGGCATCATTGCTCAGTTCGAAGGCTACTTTGACCTGCCGACACTTGACTTCCATGCCTACCACCAGCGTTACGGCGACATCTCACGGATGGATCGCCTTCTAAAAGCTGAGGGTAAAACACCGGATGCCTATCAAGTTGCCAAACAGGCGGATGCGCTAATGGCCTTTTATAATTTCGATGTTCCCACAGTTCAAGGCATTATTAAGGACATGGGTTATCAGCTACCCGCTAAGTATCTGGCGCATAATATTCAATATTACCTAGCACGGACCACCCACGGCTCAACGCTCTCTCGGATCGTATACGCCGTTTTGAATCAACTAGACGGCAATTATGACGACGCTTGGAGTTTCTTCTCCAAGGCCCTTGTATCTGACTATTACGACATTCAGGGTGGGACTACGGCGGAAGGAATCCATCTAGGCGTCATGTGTGCAACGCTTAACCTAGCAACTCGTAACTTTGGTGGCGTCAATCCGTTAGCCGATCAATTACAAGTCGATCCGCAACTCCCCGACCATTGGCAAGTTCTAAAGTTCAAACAGTGTTTCCAAAACGTGCACTACATCTTCATTATTGATCACCAACACGTCACCGTGACCGCGGATCAAGCCTGTTCAATTCGCGTCATAGGCCAGCAGTATCAGTTGCAGGCCCACCATCCCTTAGACGTCACTTATACCAATTAACAGGACTAAGCAAAACTTCTCAGCGACACTAAAATAAACGCGGCATGTAACTCAAAATGCGCTACTTCAGAAAAAATCTGAGGTAGCGCATTTTTATCTTTCAATGACTTAATAATGCTAAATCTCAGGCCAACCAAAAAGGCCATGACAAAATCAAGGAAAGTCATGACCTTCTAACGTCTTCTCAAGGATAGACGGCGTTCTCCCTAATAACTAAATCGCGGGGTGCTTGATTAGGAAGTTCTCTAACAATATAACGTTAACTACTTGGTTCCACTATCAACTTCGTGTAAACTTTGCGTAAAATTTTCAACAAGCTGACAAGCATTAGCCCCTAATGTTCGCCCAGCTGACCATTTGCGGATTGCCCGTTCTATATAATCTGGTAGTCCGCTTAATTCAAGATCCGTTGCGGTCAATCGTTGGCTTATTGCAGTCACATTAATCATCACAAATATTGCTCGTGACCCTTGCCAGTAAACGTAGCCGATACCATAATCCGCAGCGTAAAAAGGCCTAAAGTTAGCCGTATTCAACCACGCTTGCTGACGCCGCCACGTCACCCAGTACGTAACAAATTGACGTAATTGTTGGTCAGCCGTCTTCCACGGATAAAACGCCCGGTTGTCGGGATCCTTACCACCAGTCATACCAGCTTCATCCCCGTAGTATAGACATGGTACCCCTGGCAGCGTTAGTAACATCTGAATAGCAATCTGGAGGTGTACCCGATCATCCGCCAGTACCGTTAAAATCCGCGGCGTATCGTGACTGCCCAGATTATTAAAGTTAGCTTGAAACGTCGATGCCGGATAATTTTCTTTCAGTGTCATTAACTTGCGCCACCATTCACTAGGCATTAACTTACCGGTCAAAACCTGCACAATCAGTTGCCGCAGTGGATAGTTCATGACCGCTTGTAGACAGCCGCCCTCCAAATAGTGGCGTCGAGAGCCGTAAGCAATCTTATGGGACGCATCTTCCCAGACTTCACCGATCAACACTTTATCCGTGTAACGATCCAGCGCGTGACGGATGCCCGTAATAAATGAATCCGGTAATTCATCTGCCACGTCCAAACGCCACCCATCAACACCACGTTTAGTCCAATAATCAATGACAGAATCTGAACGACCATAGATAAAGTCTTGATAGCTCTGATTCATTTTATCAATCGTCGGTAGATCACGAATGCCCCACCAACTCTGATAATCATCCGGGTAGTGCTTGAATGAAAACCACGGATAGTAAGGACTGTCCTTAGACTGTACCGCACCAACTATCGCGTAATGACCGGCTTGATTGAAGTACTTAGAATCGGCACCCACGTGATTAAAGACACCGTCCAAAATCAAGCGAATCCCGGCTTGATGTAACGCCGCAACTAACTGATCAAAATCAGCTAAATCACCCAATACCGGATCAATTTTGAAAAAATCTTCCGTATCATAACGATGATTGCTGCTGGCTTGAAAAATCGGCGTTAAATACAGAATCGTTACACCCAGTTGTTGCAAGTACGGTATTTTCAACCTAATCCCACGCAGGTTGCCGCCATAGAAGTCCCACCGTAAAATCTCTTGCTGTTCATTACGAATGTAGAGTGGTGCATCCGTCAACTGACCATAAATAAAGCTATTGGCTTTCGGCGCATTGACGTGGCCATCAGCATTACCATTTGCAAACCGATCCACAAAAATCTGGTAAGCCACCCCTTCACGATACCATCGCGGCAATTGCTCTATCGCTTTCAACACCGTCAACTGATACATCTGTACCTGATTCCGTTGCTGATAACTGATTCCGGAACCACCATAGCCGCCATCAACACAGCCGTAGAAGACTGTCTCAGTCGCCATTTGAATCCTAAAGTAGTAGAAGTAAAGCCCCACCTGACTGGGCTTATAGGTCGTCGTATATTGAGTTGTACTGGCCTGATCAGTCTGAACCCGCACCATGGGGGCAACTTGCTCCGCGTCCCACTGACCATCATGGACCATACATAGTTCTACCCGCACCGCGGGGCCGCTGACCTGCACCTTAAATTGCACTTGGGTATGACGCAGAACTGCCCCAAACGGCACCTTAAAGTCAGTAGAAAATGAATTATACTTCACCTGCATATCGTCCCTGCTCCCTTTAGGTCAACTGATCGTGTGGCACTTGCCAGATATCTTCAGCATAGCGTGCCACTGCCGAGTCAGCGGAAAAATAGCCCGCCGTTGCAATGTTGACTAAGGCTCGTTGTTGCCAAGTTGGCTGATCCTGAAAATCATGACTGATCTGCCGTTGTTGCTGGGTGTAACTCGCATAATCGGCCAACACAAAGAATTCATCATTATACTGAATCAGCGAGTCAAAGATTTCGCGACCAACCGTTTCAACTTCGGGAATCGTGCCGTCAATCAAACTGTCCAAAATCCGTTTTAATTCCGGATCAGCGTGATAAAAGTCGGCGGCGTGGTAATTACCATGTTCATAGTAGTGATAAACTTCAGCTGCGGTCAGGCCAAACGGGTACTCATTCTCCGCTCCGGCCACATGGATAATATCAATATTAGCCCCGTCATGTGTGGCGAGTGACAGCGCCCCGTTAGCCATTAACTTCATGTTACTCGTCCCGGAAGCTTCCTTCGAGGCCGTTGAGATCTGCTCACTGACATCAGCTGCTGGGATAATCAATTCAGCCAGCGACACCCCGTAGTTAGGGATAAAGACCACTTTTAACTTATCGCCAATCACTGGATCTTGATTAACCATGTCAGCTACTGCGTTCATTAATTTGATAATTGATTTGGCATAGTGGTAGCTGGGAGCCGCCTTCGCACCAAAGACGTGTACCCGTGGAACAACGGCTTGTTCCGGATGATCCTTGATCTTAAAGTATTCCCGTAAGATTTCAAAAACGTGCAATAGTTGACGCTTATACGCGTGAAGTCGTTTAATCTGGACGTCATAGATAGCATCCGTACGTAACTTAATCCCCATATTTTTCTGTACGTACGCTGCCAGGGCCCATTTATTCTGCTGCTTAACCTCTAACAATTGATGCAAGAAATGGTCGTCCTGTTGGTATGGAATCAACTCCTGCAATCGATTAGGATTGCGGCGCCAGCCCTTGCCGATCGTTGTATCGATCAATCCCGATAGAGGTTCATTCGCCAACTGGACCCAGCGACGCATCGTAATGCCGTTAGTCTTATTATTAAACCGCTCTGGATAGACTTGATACAGATCTCGTAAGACGTCCGTTTTTAACAACTTTGTGTGCAGGGGCGCAACCCCGTTAACACTGTGGCTACCGATTACCGCTAAGTACGCCATCCGCACTTGCCCATTACCCAAAGGCGCCGTCTGATCAACAATTTTTTGACCAAAAATCGGTAATTCTTGGCGCCGATAACGACGATCAATTTCGGTCACAATCTGATAGATTCGTGGTAGTAACGTTTTAAACATCTCAATTGGCCACGTTTCAAGCGCTTCTTGCAAGATCGTGTGATTCGTATAACTCATCACTTGCATGGTCAATGTCCAGGCAACGTCCCACGAGCAATCATGCTCATCCAGCAAGAGGCGCATCATTTCTGGAATCACTAAGGTGGGGTGCGTGTCATTGATATGGATGGCAATCTTCTTACCTAGCTGTTGGAGGTCATCGTTGTTCTCACAAAAGTCCCGGACAATGCTCTGTACGCCGGCCGATGAGAAGAAGTTTTCCTGCCGTAATCTTAATTGTTGACCGGCAGTATTAGAATCATCAGGATACAGTACTTTGGTAATATCGCTGACCCGATCACGCTGTTCCTGCGAATAGTATGTCTTCGTCACGCTAGGTGGCAGTTCTGCCGACCAGAGCCGCAACGTATTGGTAATATCATTGTGGTAGCCCACAACACCAATGTCGTACGGCACAGCCAAAACATCCTCCGTATGCTCATAATGAGCCTGCAGATGCCCATCCGGCTGCTTTTTCAGCCAAGTATTGCCACCAAAACGAACGACACAACTCTTGTTATCGCGCCGCGTCTCCCAAACGTTCCCAGTGCGTAACCAGTCATCCGGCAACTCAACCTGGTAACCATTCATGAAGATCTGTTTGAATAAGCCGTACCGGTAGCGGATGCCATTCCCATTACCCGCAATTCTCAGACTAGCCATGGCATCCATATAGCACGCTGCCAAACGTCCTAAACCACCATTACCTAGCGCTGGATCAGGTTCGGCCTGACTGATAGTCTCAAAATCCAGACCTAATTCACTCAGTCCACGTTTGAAAGTCGACAATAAATTCAGACTCAGTAAATTCATGGCTAACAACCGTCCAGGCAAGAATTCAATTGAAAAATAGTAAACTTGTTTTTGCTGGTGGTCACGATAGCGCTTGGCCGTCCGCGTCCAACTCTGACTGTTATAGCGCCGCACTAAGTGACCTAACGCAATATATTGCTCGATATTGGACGTGTCAGCAAGCGCGGTTGAATACAACGTCTCAATCTCACTTAAAAAATCCTTTTTGAACTGTGCACTCGTTAATTTCACATTGTCCTCCTAACTCAACATCTTCTGATAAATCCCCTGATAGCACTGTGCAGATGACTGCCAGCTAAAATTGCGTGTCATCGCTTGCCGTTGCAGCTGTCGCCATACCCGCGGCTCATGCCGATAGATCGTGACCGCCAACGTCATCATCTTCCTCAACACCGCGGGTTGATAGTCGTCAAAACAGAAACCCGTACCCTGACCGGTATACTGATTATAAGGAATCACCGAATCACGCAAACCGCCGACCGCATGCACAATTGGTAAGGTGCCGTAATGCATCGCCATCATCTGTGACAAGCCGCACGGTTCAAAAGCAGAGGGCATCAAAAAACTGTCGCTACCCGCATAGATCAATTGCGCTAATTGAGGATCAAAGCTATTTATTACTGCGACTTTTTGCGGATATGCTAGCTGATACATTTGAAAAGCTCTTTCCAGTGGCGGTTCCCCGGTCCCTAAGACAACCAGCTGAACATCTTGTGTTTGCAAGAATGGATCCAACGCGTCTAGTAACAGATCCATCCCCTTTTGTTTGGTTAACCGTGAGACGACGGCTAGTACGGGTACTGATCTGACTGGCAGACCAAATCGTCGTTGCAACGTTGGCTTATTCTGTTCCTTCAGCTGCAAGTTCTGAACTCGATAATTGGTCGTCAGGTTAGGATCATGTGCCGGATCGTACAACGTCGTGTCGATTCCATTTATGATGCCACTGACTTTCCCGCGATTCGCACGCAGGATGCCGTCTAGTCGTTCACCAAACGCGGTCGTTTGAATCTCACTGGCATACGTTGGTGAAACTGTATTAACGGCATCTGCGAAGTTAATCCCCGCTTTGAGCCAATTGACCTGATTACCAAATGCCACCCCATCCTCGTTAAAGGTCTCTACCCCAATTCGAAATAAGCTGTCCAATATAACCGGATCAAAAACACCTTGAAAAGCTAAGTTATGAATGGTGAGCAACGTCTTAATCTTTCGGTAGGCTTCAATCCAATAGTACTTTTCAACTAATAACACTGGAATAAAAGCAGTGTGCCAGTCATTCAGATGTAAGACATCCGGAATATAATCGATGCGCTCCATCATTTCACAGATTGCCATCTGAAAAAAAGCGAAGCGCTCCCCATCGTCCCAATAACCATATAGCTGATCACGACCAAAATAAGCCAAATTATCAATTAAATAATACTGAATCCCCGCGACCGTTAAGGTTTTTATGCCACAATAGACCCGCTTAGGACCAACCTGTACCTGAAACATCTTCAGCGTGACTAGCTGCGACCGATATTGTGCGGGTAACAATTGCGGATAGTACGGAATGACGACCCGCACTTCACTTCCCGCTGCTTGCAGGGCACGGGGCAATCCCAGGCCCACATCGCCTAGCCCGCCAGTTCTGTAAAAAGGGGCCGCTTCAGCCGTTGCAAATAGAATTCTAGTCATCTGCTGCCACCTCCACTTGCTGAAAGAGTTGCTGGCCTTTCCGAATAACTAGTGGTTTTTCAGGAGTGCCTTTTAAACTCAGATTAGGACCAATCACCGCATTTTTATCAATGACGACGTTCTCTAACTGGCAACCCGTACCAATCCGCGTCCCCTGCATGATGACTGAATCCTTTACCTTGGTATTCTGATTAATCGCAACGTTACGAAAGACAACGCTGTGCTGTACCTGCCCTTCGATATAGCCACCAGTCCCAAAGAGACTGTCTTGGCACCGCGTTCCCGTTGTGAAAAAGGTGGGCACTTCATTTTTGACCTTAGTGTAGATTCGCCGTGAGCTGTAGAAGAGCGCTCGAAAATTAGTTTCGTTCAGAACCGACATGTTTGCTGCAAAGTAACTTTGAATATCGTGAATGTTGGCCTGATAACCCGTATACTCGAACGCATTGGCCGTATGTTGAATGACGAACTGACACAGGAGTTGTTCTAGACTGATCATCGCCCCCCGCTGATTTGCTTCCTGTAGTAAGGCAATCAAATCGACTGTACTTAGCAAATAGATCGACATACTTTTCGCAAGTTGTTTCGTTGACGGGGCAGCTTTCAGCTTGTTCAGCGGCAGAACTGCCGTCGCCTCATCATTAGCCGTTAATTGTAAAACGGTATTTTCAGGTGTCAGATCACTTCGAGCAACTCGCTTATAAACAACCGTGACGGGGCGATTACGCTCTTCGTGATAACGTAATAGGGCTTTAAGATCAATATTACTTACATTGCGAGTACTCATGATAACCGTGTACTCACTCTGACTACGTTTTAAAAATAGGATGGAATCATCGTAATAATGGTATATCAACGTCAGCTTTTTCTCCGGCGCCACTAGCTTCAAGTCATTATAAGGCGATAAAAAGAGACCGCCACGAATCGTATTGAGACTCCAATCGCTGCCGCTTCGTAAATGATCCGCCACCGAACGTCCTGAACGTGGAACGGTCACCATGACGTTTTGAATCCCGGCATTAACGATACTTGATAACTGAAAATCAATTAGCCGATAGCGACCGCCGAATGGCAACATCCCCACCGGTCGGACTGCGGTTAATGGTTGCAGCTGATCCTCTGGTTCTAATAAGTTAATGATGGCACTGACTCGTTCACGTTTCATGATTGTTCCACCCCCACCGTTTCGTGGTACCCAACTACGGCAATCCGTTCTTTTGTACCGATAATCCGGGCATCATCACCAACGACCGCTTCTTCACCAATTAAGGCGTGATCAATCACCACGTTCTTCCCGATGGTTGCTCCCGGCATAATCATGCTATCGATGATGCGACTGCCCATCCCAACGGAAACGCGCTGTGACAAGATCGAATGATCAATTTCACCGGCAACGTAACAGCTATCAACAATCATGGCGTTACTCAGTTGACTAGTTGCCGTTAAAAACATGGGTGGTAGCACTTCCGCCTTAGAATAGATTCGCCAATACTGATCGGCGATATTCAGCCGGTTATGCGGCGTCAAAAATTCCATGTTAGCCTGCCATAGACTCTTGATTGTCCCAACATCTCGCCAATACCCTTTAAACGCGTAAGCGTAAACTGATTCATTATTAGCAAGGTAGGATGGAATCACGTTCTTGCCAAAATCCTCAAGCGACTTATCCGTGGCATAGCTCTTCATCAAGTAACTGCGCAAGGTTGCCCAATTGAAAATATAAATCCCCATAGAAGCCTTATTACTCTTGGGATGAGCTGGTTTTTCTTCAAACTCAATAATCCGATTAGTCGCATCCGTATTCATCATGCCAAACCGTTTAGCTTCTTCATATTTAACTGGAATAACGCCAACCGTCAGTGCCGCCTTTTTTTCTTGATGATATTTCAGCATCTTACTGTAATCCATCTTATAGATATGGTCCCCGGAAAGAACTAACAGGTACTTAGGCTGCTGTTGATCGATGTACGCGATATTCTGATAAATAGCGTGCGCTGTCCCCTCAAAAAACTTTTCACCTTCGCTGGATGAGTAGGGTTGCAAGACTGTCACCCCACCGTTCAGACTGTCAAAGCCCCAACTTGCGCCACTACCAATATGGGCGTTCAATTCCAATGGTTGGTACTGCGTAATCACACCGACCGTATTGACCCCTGAATTAGCACAATTACTCAGCGTAAAATCAATAATGCGATAGCGACCGCCAAAGGGCACGGCGGGCTTCGCCGTATCCTTGGTTAACTTGCCAAGCCGGGTTCCCTGACCCCCAGCTAGGATAATTGCTAACATCTCATCTTGCATCTTCAGCTCCCCCTTCTGACACTCACTGGTCGGATAAGTAGTGCGCTCATTGCCGGCAACGTTACTGTAAAACTGGCTGGCTGACCGTGATAGGCATGCGCAACGGCTGTAAAATCAGTCTCTAGTTTCGTCCACGTGCCACCAAAAGCCTTTGCTTCGGTATTCAGCAACAGTTCATACTGACCGCAGTAAGGTACCCCAATGCGATACTGTTGGCGCTCAACAGGGACAAAGTTGAAAGTCGCCACCACAAAATTAGCTTTACGCTTCGCTTGGCGAATAAAACTCATGGTGGAACTTTCCGGATCATCCGTGTAGGTGTAGCGAATTCCAGCTTTAGCGTGATCTTGTTCCCACAATGGCCGATTCTGCTGGTAAAGCTCATTGAGTACCGTTGTAAAATATTGCATCCGATCATTCAGTCGATCCTTAAGATCAACCCATTCTAGTGCGCTCCAATCGCGCCACTCCAGATACTGGCCCCATTCTGAGCCCATAAAGTTCAATTGTTTCCCGGGAAATACGGTCATATAGGTCAACATCGTTCGCAAGTTAGCAAACTGGTTATAGCGATCCCCCGGCATCTTATTCATCAGTGATTTTTTTCCATGAACAACTTCATCGTGTGAAAATGGTAGGATGAAGTGCTCATCAAACATATAGACGAACGCAAACGTCAGTAAATTAAAGTGGTCATGCCGATACAGCGGATCCATAGTAAAAAAATCAAGCGTGTCGTGCATCCAGCCCATATTCCACTTGTAGTCAAAGCCAAGTCCCCCAGCAGTTACGGCGCCAGTCACATGCGGATAAGCCGACGACTCCTCCGCAATCATTAAGATGTCAGGATGTTGCTGATGAACGACCGTATTTAATCGCTGTAAGAAGGCAATCCCTTCCAGATTCCGGTTGTCACCGTACTGATTAACTTGGCCCGTGCGTCCCTCGTCATAATCCAGATATAGCATGTTTGAGACAGCATCAACCCGTAGTCCGTCCAAGTGATACGCGGATAGCCAAAATAACGCGCTAGAGATCAAAAAGCTCTGAACCTGCGCCTTGCCCAGATCAAAGTTCCACGCGCCCCAACGATGATTATCGGCCCGATTAACATCCGCGTATTCAAAAGTTGGCGTTCCGTCATACTGATAGAGTGCATCGTAATTACGAATGAAGTGGCTTGGAACCCAGTCAACCAGCACACCAATATTAGCCTGATGACACTGATCGACAAACTCACAAAAGCTTTGCCGGGACCCAAACCGACTGGTCGGCGCAAAGTAGCCAAATTGTTGATAGCCCCACGAAGCATCCAATAGGTGTTCCATAACCGGCATCAATTCAATATGCGTATAACCCAATTTTGTAACGTACGGGATCAACTCATCAGCTAATTCAGCGTAACTATAGTACTGACCATTGGGATGACGCCGCCACGAACCTAAGTGCACCTCATAGATATTAACCGGACGGCTGCTAGCATGCGTGCGTTTACGACGAGCCAACCATAAACTATCGTGCCAGCTCATCGTCAGTGGGGCAACGACCACCGCTGCATCCCCCGGTTTACGTTCAAACTGTTGCCCAAATGGATCAACTTTAAGCCGCACTTGCCCGTCAATCGCCGTCACTTGAAACTTATACAAGTCCCCGACGTGTACTTCTGTAAGTTGACCTTGCCAGACCCCCGTTGTATCCAGTGGTTTTAAGGCCGTTGCTTGCCAGTCATTAAAATCACCAACAACTGCGACCGCCTTCGCATTAGGCGCCCAGCCACGAAAAACAGTCTGTCCCGTTGTCGTCCAATGACAGCCCAAATAATCTTGACTTTGAAAACCAGCTCCCACGTTGAATAAGTAGCTGGCATCAGTCGTATCCAGTGATAACTTTTCCACCATGCCACACCCCCTAATGTGATCAATCAAAAAGCTAACGATATTAGCTCCATTATAAGAAGCTACGCTAGACTTGCCCATCCTTGATAAGTTTGCCTAACTTAACGTTGTTAGACTGACCAAAGCCCTTATCACTAAGGATTGTGGCTCGTCACTAACTTATATTAAGAATTGCTTCAAACCAACTAAACGCGTGCCTATGAGCTTTCTCGCTAAAACCCATTAGTGACTAAAAAAGCCCGAAAAAGTTACCTTTTTTCGGGTCAGTTAATTTATTTAATTACGAATCTCCACTTTATCCTCAACAATTACTCGTGAGCCACTAGCTTTTTATAGTGCACCATACGTGGATCAAGCTCACTTAAAGCAAAAAAAATTGGAACCTAGCTATTCACCTTAGCTAGATTCCAATCCCATCATTCATTAGGCACGGACTTGTCCGTTACCGTCAATAACGTATTTATAAGACGTTAATTCAGCCAACCCCATCGGTCCACGCGCATGCAACTTTTGCGTTGAAATACCGATTTCAGCACCGAACCCAAACTCAAAGCCATCCGTAAACCGCGTTGACGCGTTGATATAGACACAAGCTGCGTTAATCCGTTGCTGGAAGACCTTACCAGCCTGATAATTATCCGTCACAATCGCTTCCGAGTGTTGCGTATTATACCGGTTGATATGGGTAATCGCCGCGGCTTCAGAATCAACCACTTTGACTGCAATAATCAAGTCATTATATTCCATAGGCCAATCAGCGTCCGTAGCAGGCACAACGTCCGGCACAATCGCCTGAGTCGCTTCATCACCACGCACCTCGACACCATTATCTCGCAAGGCTTGAATCATACTTGGTAAGTAAGCAGTCGCAACGTCTCGATGGATCAGTAATTTTTCCGTTGCGTTGCAGACAGAGGGCCGTTGAACCTTACCATTGATGACGATGGCCGTTGCCATCTCAAGTTGGGCATCCTTATCAACGTACACGTGACAGTTACCGGCTCCCGTTTCGATAACGGGCACCGTTGCTTTAGCCAGCACTGTTTGAATTAAACGGGCACTTCCCCGTGGAATTAAGACGTCCACGTAGTCTGTCAGTTGCATGAACTTTTCCGCCATTGCGTGCGAGGTATCTTCGATTAATTGAATGGCGTTTTCATCAACTCCAACCTCCCGTAACGCACCACGTAGTACCCTTACCAAGGCTTGATTAGAGTGAATTGCTTCCTTACCACCCCGTAAGATAACGGCATTACCGGTCTTAAAGCACAATGCTGACGCATCCGCCGTCACATTTGGCCGTGCCTCAAAGATCATGCCGATAACTCCGAGTGGCACCCGTTCCTTAGCAATCATTAAGCCTGCGTCATTGCGCCAAGCTCGGTCGACATTGCCAATTGGATCAGCTAACGCGGCAACCTGCCTAAGCCCCGTTGCCATATCTTGAATTCGTTCCGAACTTAGCCTCAAGCGATCAATAAACTTAGTTGGAACCTGAGGATTTTCCAAATCTTTAGCATTTGCAGCCAGTATTTCATCTTGGTGTGCAATTAGCGCCTTAGCCATTGCTAATAAACCATCGTTTTTTTGCGTAGCAGATAATAATCCTAGTTCATAACTAGCCTGTTGCGCTTGCTGTCCTAATTGAGTTAACTCAGTCATTATCCTTTTCCTCCTTGGCTTTATCCAAATAACGTTCCAACGGGTTCGCCCGCTAGAATCTGAAAAATGATTGTAGGATCTTCACCGTTTGCCAGAATCATCTGGCCATCCGCATCAATCATCCGCTCGGCAGCTTTTAGTTTGGTAACCATACCACCGGTTCCGAAACGACTACCACTGCCGCCCGCTAATTCATACGTCTGCTGGTCAACTTTAGCAACGTGCGCCAACAATTGTGCTTTATCATCCGCATTCGGATTACCCGTATAGAAGCCATCAATGTCCGACAGCATGATCAACAAGTCTGCACCAATATTAGTTGCCACAATTGCGGATAACTGGTCATTATCACCAAATTTAGTTTCATGATCCAATTCATCAACAGCCACCGTATCATTTTCGTTAACGATGGGAACCACGTTTTGCTTTAACAAGGCTTCAAAAGTATTCAGAACGTTGTGGTGACTCTTCGGATAGACAAAAATATCCCGCGTTAATAATAGTTGGCCAATCTTCTGTTCATAAATTGCAAAGCGTTCTTTATAGATTGAAATCAATTCAGTTTGGCCGATAGCCGCAATCGCCTGTTGTTCTGGAATTGCCTTTGGACGCTGTTTTAAGCCCATATAGTTAAGGCCAACACCAATTGCCCCGGAAGATACCAAGACCACTTCACGACCGCGATGCCGCATCGCACTGATGACGAATGCTAACTGGTCAATAGCACGTAAGTTGATTGAGCCATCCGGATAGACCAGTGTACTCGTACCGACCTTAATTACTACCCGTTTCGAACGTAACTTCCGCATTATTTCCACTGCTATCACCAAATTTCATCTTATTTTGTTTCACGTGAAACATTGCTCGCAATAGTAACTCGCTGTCTGCTTTCCAAGTCACACTAAACATTATGGCCCTGACAATATCATTGCCAACCGCTCATTAGCTATTATCAACCAGTTTGCCACCAACTAATGAATCTGTCTATTTTTATTACAAAAAAAGCTGTTACTCATACCTAAAAATGGTTACTGCGACGCTAACTCTTCTGAATTGTAACTGAAAACTAAAAATTCTAGACCAGCTGGAGCAACTGCTAGACCAGTGATTGTTGCTTAGAAATTAATTTCAACACATTATTCATCGCTCCGCCAGCTAGGAAAACGTGCCATGGCTGACTCCGCTGATACTTGATTCAATGACCACTCTATTAGCAAGCAATCAGCCAACCATCTTCGCGAACTAATATTAACGATATTTATCATGGGTATTAACCAGTTTAGCCGGAGGTGGGCAGTACTAGCGGTATGGTGAAGGGGCGTTAGTTCGGTGGTGCTTTTCCACTGGACTTACACCACGGACGCCCTTGGTCATTGGCGAATTGTGCCAAGGATCAAGGCGAGGGTTAAGACCGCTTCTCAGGCTTAACCCGGTCCCCACAGCTGAGCTAGTACTGACCACCGCAGGCGAAAGTAGTGACCAATTTTAGCTTTCCAATCATAGTCATACCAGCATGTTCAGTGAACCATTAATTTTTTTGTATTAAAAAATGGACTACAGCTTATGTCATAGTCCATTCCAATATTAATAGTCGAAACGTGTAA
>NZ_LFEE01000001.1:9508-134372 GCF_001039045.1 Lactiplantibacillus herbarum | reverse complement strand
AGGCTATGCTCAGCAACTAACCGGCTTTGGTCACACTCTCTTTGATTACATTTGTGGGTCCTGCGCATAGGAAACTGACGAGAACTTATTGAACGGTTTAACGAACAATAACTTAACGGTCCCCCGTGCACCCGCACGGTTTTTTTCGATAATAACTTCAACTTCACCAACGTCATCAGATGCGTCTTCGTCCCGCGGATCACCGCCGTTGAAGTCGCCACCTCCGCCACCAAAGTTTCCGCCGCCGTCGCCATCCTCACCTTCATCACGATAATAATCTTCACGATATAGGAAGGCAACAATATCAGCATCTTGTTCAATTGACCCTGATTCACGGATATCTGACATGACCGGACGTTTATCCTGTCGTTGTTCAACACCACGTGATAGCTGTGATAATGCGATAACTGGAATTCCAATTTCTTTGGCTAATTTCTTCATCTGCCGTGAAATCTCAGAAACTTCCTGTTGCCGACTTTCCTGACCACTACCTTCGATCAGTTGCAAGTAATCGACTACGATCAGTCCCAGGTTACCCTGTTCCTTTGCCAATCGCCGACTCTTCGCCCGAATCTCAGACATCTTAATTCCGGGAGTATCGTCAATATAGATACTAGCTTTCGATAGACTCCCCATGGCAACCACCAAGTGTTCCCACTCTTCTTCGTTCAACTGCCCAGTTCGTAAGTGACCAGCGTCGATACTACCTTCCGCACAGAGCATCCGGTTAACTAACGATTCAGCACTCATTTCCAAACTGAACAAAGCGACGGTCGTGTTAGTCTTAGTGGCCACATTTTGAGCAATATTCAGGGCAAAAGCCGTTTTACCAACAGCAGGACGGGCGGCCAGGATAATCAAGTTATCAGGCTGTAGTCCGGCTGTCATTTTATCGAGTTCAGCGAACCCGGTTGGTAAACCTGTAATATCATCATCATTTTGATACAAACGGTCAATTTCTTCGATTGAAGAATTCAACACGTCAGCAATCGCTTTAAAACCACTCTGATTACGTTGTTCCGACACGTTCATGATGTCACGTTCAGCATCATCTAACAGCGTCGTGACATCATCATTTTCGGTATAGGCCTTCTGAGTGATTTCAGTAGCCGTTTTGATTAACCGGCGAACCGTTGCCTTTTGTGAGACGATCTTGGCATAGTAACCAGCATTAGCCGCAGTTGGCACTGATCCGGCTAACTCCGCAATGTAACCCATGCCACCAACGTCGTCTAATTGATTCTGGGCCGTCAATAAATCACTGACAGTCACCGCATCAATCGCTTCATCACGATCATTGAGAGTTACCATGCTGGCAAAAATGATTTGATGTGCTCGGCGATAGAAATCCTGTGATTCCACAAACTCCATCGCTTCAACAAGGGCATCACTATTTAAGAAAACGGCCCCCAAAACCGCTTGTTCAGCTTCAATATTTTGTGGTGGGGTCTGATCCAGCACGTCGTTGTTCATTTAAAAATCCGTCCTTTTACTTTTCGACAACGTGCACGCGAATTTTCGCCGTTACTTCTGGGTGTAACTTAACGGGCACGTTTGTGTAGCCCAGAACACGAATTGGTTCTGATAATTCAATCTTACGTTTATCTAACTTAACTTGGTATTGTTCATCCAAGGCTTTAGCAATCTGCTTGCTAGGAATCGAGCCGAATAAGCGACCGTCAGTCCCAGCTTTCGCAGTTAATTCAACTACCGTTGCGTCATCTTCTAAAGAAGTCTTTGTTTCCTTAGCTTCAGCCAATTCTTCAGCAGCACGTGCTGCTTCGGACTTCTGTTCAGCTTTCAAAGTGTTAACAGCAACCTTAGTCGCTTCCTTAGCTAAACCCTTTTTAATCAAGAAATTTTGTGCGTAACCATCTGGCACATTCTTGATTTGACCACGTTTACCCTTACCACGAACATCACTTAAAAAAATAACTTCCATCTGACTCACTCCTAATTAGATTCTGACGTTGCGTCATCACTCGCTGTTAATAAATCGATCAACGACTGCTTAACTTCATCAACTGATTGACCTTCAACTTGGGTTGCGGCGTTCGATAAGTGACCACCGCCACCAAGTGCTTCCATATAGACCTGCACGTTGATCTCACCTAGTGAGCGTGCAGAAATACCAACCCGGCCGTCTTCACGACGGGTAATCACAAATGAAGCGTCTACTCCGGACATTGCAAGTAGCGAATCGGCTGCCTGAGCCGCCGTTACCGGATCATAGACCTGATCATTTTCACCAACACACAGTGCCATGTCCTGGTTCACAAATTCAACGGATTCAATCAGATGGTTACGTTGTAAGTAACTATCGACATTTTCCTTCATGAATTGTTGAACCAATAAGGCATCTGCCCCAGCTGAACGTAAATAACTAGCCGCATCAAAGGTTCGTGAACCTGAACGTAACGAGAACGACTTAGTATCAATAACGATCCCCGTTAGCATCGCTGTGGCTTCGATCTTATTGATTGGTTCCGCATCGTGTGATTGATATTCAAACATTTCAGTAATCAACTCACAAGTTGACGAAGCATATGGTTCAATATAAACCAAAACTGGGTTTTCAGGAAATTCTTCGCCCCGACGATGATGATCAATAATCATCACGCGGTTATCTAGCCGCTCATAAAGCGCCTGCGACATTGAAATACTTGGCTTGGAATGATCTGCCATAATCAATAAACTTTGATCAGTGGCCTTCTCTAGTGCCTCTGCGGGCGAAATGATTGATGCTGCAATATTTTCATCATTCTTTAGTTGATCCAACAGTCGTTGAATGTCTGAATGAACGTTTTGCTCATCTAACACGATCCAACACTGCTTGCCATTCATCTCCGCAATCCGTCGTAATCCCAAACAAGCGCCAACCGCATCCATATCTGGTTGACGGTGTCCTTGCACAAAGACCTGATCGGATTGGTTCATTAATTCTTGCAACGTTTGACTGATCATGCGGGCACGAACCCGGGTCCGTTTTTCCATCGGGTTCGTCTTACCACCGTAGAAACGAGCGGGTTCATCCTCAGCTCTCACGACAACTTGATCCCCACCACGTCCAAGCGCGAGGTCCATGTTGCTCTGAGCCAAGTCAGCTAAATTATTCATATTCCGTTCGCCATAAGCGATCCCAATACTTAACGTTAACGGGAAATTCTGTTTAGACGTTGATTCACGAATCCGATCCAAAATTCTGAACTTATTCTCTTCAACACGGCGTAAGCTACTAGCATAACCTAATAGGAAGAAATGATCGTCATCAAGTCGTTTAAGATACATACCGAACATCTGCGTCCACTTCGACAACTCATTAGTGACGTAGTTATTCAGATTAGAAATATCGGTGTCCGCCATTGATTGCGTAATCTCATCGTAGTTATCCAAAAAGATCTGACCAATGACTAGCTTCTCATCTTCAAACTGGTCCGTTAGTTCAGCGTACTTAGTGACATCCATCATGTACACCGTATTAGTACTCTGTTGCACGCGTAGATCGAATTGATAGTCCTGCCAGCGAATCGTCGTTGACTCTTCCACATTAGCATTGATCGTTGCTGCTAACTCAGCATCAACCTCTTCTAACCGATAGCCAAGAACGTCTTTGTCGCCAAAATACCGCTGTAAATAAGGATTAATCCATTCAATCGTTTGGTCAGTATTGAAGATCATGATTCCAATCGGCATTTGAATCAGCGCTTCTTGTTCCCCACGCTTAATCCGGTACGACAAGTCGGATATGTATTCATTGGCACTCGAACTCAGCTCAATCAGCGTATTGTAGGACATTACCCCAGCCATAATAATTAAGATGAGGATAACAGTCCCAAAAATCCAGTTCATCAAATAACCAGTTACCAGCATAATTAGCGATAAGCCCATGATGACTAACGCTAACAACCGCAACTGTTGATTTTGTAAGAAAAATGGAATTTTTTCGCGCGAAAAGATCTTTTTCATATTAAAAATTCCTCAAGCCTTCTCAAGTAATGACTATATTTTATCACAAACCACCGATTGCTTCAGCGTTTCGTCTCAATCTTAGCAAACGCTTACCTATCTCCGAACGCCTAACTAACGCTTAGTTAGATGGCTCTGATAGGCTCATTTACGGTAATCATCGCCAATATTAAGGTAAAATAAAAACCACAGCCTAAAAGTCTGTGGTTTTGAAATACTGATTTATTCTTCAGATACGAAGGCTAATAAGCCCATGATCCGAGCGCGCTTGATTGCAATCGTTAATGAACGTTGGTTCTTTGCGCTAGTACCGCTTACTCGACGTGGCAAGATCTTCCCACGTTCTGAGATAAAACGACGTAATAAGTCGGTATCCTTGTAATCGATGTATTCGATGTGGTTTGCGGCGATAAAGTCGACTTTACGACGACGATGGCCACCTCTTCTTTGTTGTGCCATTGGTATTTCCCTCCTCGATATTCGTAGCTAAGCTACTAGAATGGTAAATCATCGTCCGAGATATCAATTTGATCCCCGCTATTAGCAAATGGGTCAGCCTGATTATTGTTATTCGCATTGCTCGTTGGAGCACTGCTACTAGCATTACCAGTATTCCCATTACCAAACGGATTATTATTGTTATTCGTTGATGATTGTTGAGGAGCCTCATTTTGGCCTTGATTACTGTATCCATTACTATTGTTGTTGTAATTCGAATTACCGTTATTGTTACTGTAATTGTTATTACTACCACCATTTGCAGCCTGATGACGTTCAGACTCTGCGCGTGATTCTAATAATGAAAAGTTATCAGCGACAACTTCTGTGACGTAAACACGCGTACCCTGTTGGTTCTCATAGTTACGGGTTTGAATCCGACCATCGATGCCAACAAGTGAACCTTTATGGGTAAAGTTAGCGAAATTTTCAGCAGCCTTACGCCAAATGACGCAACTGATGAAATCTGCTTCACGTTCCCCACTTTGGTTCGTAAATTGCCGGTTTACGGCAATGGTGAAGGTCGCAACAGCGGCACCACCATTCGTGTAACGTAATTCCGGATCTCTTGTTAGTCGGCCAACAAGAACTGTACGGTTAATCATGCAGAAGTGCTCCTCTCTTGAAAATGATTTTGTTTATTAGTCTTCGCGTTTAACGATCATGTGACGTAAAATGTCATCATTGATCTTTGAAAGACGGTCGAATTCGTTTAAAGCAGCGTCATCAGTAGCAGTTACGTTAACGATATGGTAAGTACCTTCGTTAAAACCACCGATTTCGTATGCGAAACGACGCTTTGACCAATCTTTTGAATCAATTACTTGTGCACCGTTATCAGTTAAGATTTTGTCAAAACGTTCAACTAAAGCTGTTTTAGCAGCGTCGTCGATGTCTGGGCGTACGATGTAAGTAATTTCATATTTCTTAGATTCACTCATGAAATTTGCACCTCCTTATGGACTTCTGGCCCTTCTTTTTGAAGAGCAAGGAAAGTAATCTGGGAAGTCCCCAGATACTCACGAATTTAAAGTATAGCATCTATAGCATTTTGTTGCAAGGGTTGAAACGGCCGACTGAAGCAAAAAAACCATTAGCTTGTTACACTACCAGTTACGTTGAAGTCGACCGATTCTCATTTTATTTCCCGGGAAATTTTTTATTTTCTGATTCTTCAAGCCAACTAACTGTCCTTTTTCTATGGCTTAATCGCCTTACAACTGAGCTTTTTCTGCCAACTTGATCATTTGAATAAGCAAAAAAGAAGTCCAATCGCACCAGATACTGGCGTCATTGGACTTCCTCTTCTTTTACTGACTTACTATTTTGTTTTAGTCTTCAGTATTGGTGTCTGGTTCTTCAGCTGCAACATCAGCCACCACTGTATCCGTGGTCGTTGCATCATCAGTAGCCGTCGCATCGGTAGTTTCATCCGTTTCAGCTGCGGGTTCAACGTCTGGTTCAGGATCAACCTTCGCCATCGTTGCAACCTTGCCGCCATCATCCAAACGAATTAAACGAACACCCAACGTTGCCCGGCCAGTTTGTGAAACCGTGGCAATGTTGAAACGAATCATGACCCCTTGATCAGTCATAACCATGATGTCCTCGCTACCATCGATAGTTGTTAAGCCAGCTAAGTGACCGTTTTTCTCCGTCACGTTCGCTGTCTTAATCCCCTTACCGCCACGACCCTTAATTGGGTAATCAGCAGCAGGTGTCTGTTTACCATAACCCTTTTCGGTGATGATAAAGACTTTACTATCCGACTTGAGAAGGTCAAAGCCAATGACAAAGTCGTCATCGCGTAGACGAATCCCACGAACACCAGAAGCTGTCCGTCCCATAGAACGAACCGTGGTTTCATCGAAGCTAACGGCATAACCGTCATGAGTCCCGATAATCACGTTCTGATGACCGTCCGTTACCGTAACCCCGATCAGTTCATCGTCATCCTTCAACGTAATAGCTTTCAGACCATTACTACGGATATTAGAGAATTCCTGAACCGGCGTCCGTTTAACGACCCCTTTGACCGTGGTAAAGAACAGGAACTTGTCAGAATCACTGGCATCGCCAGAGACATTGACGACCGCCTGAATCTTCTCACCGGTATTCACACCTAGCAAGTTAATTACTGGAATCCCCTTAGCTGTTCGACCATATTCTGGAATCTCATAAGCTTTCATCCGGTAAACCTTACCTGCATTGGTGAAGAAGAGTAACACATCATGAGTTGATGTCGTTAACAGGTGTTCAATGAAGTCGTCATCATGCACGTCCATCCCTTGAATCCCACGACCACCACGATGTTGTGACTTGAATTCAGTTGTTGGTAGGCGCTTAACGTAACCATTGTGGGTCAACGTTACAGCGACTTCCTCTTCTTCAATCAAGTCTTCATCTTCGAGGCTTAGTACTTCACCGACTAATAATTCAGTCCGACGTTCATCCCCAAATTTACGTTGAATTTCCATCAATTCTTCGTAAATAATTTGGTTAAGACGTTCTTTACTTGCCAAGATTTCCTTGTAGTCCGCAATGGCCTTCAATAAGTCTTGGTATTCACTCTCAATCTTTTCACGTTCCAAACCAGTTAATCGAACTAAACGCATATCCAAGATGGCTTGCGCCTGCTTGTCTGATAAACCGTAGTTATCCATCAACTGATTCTTCGCAACTTCACTCGTTTGTGACTGACGAATGATTGAGATAATTTCATCGATGTGATCGAGTGCAATTCTTAATCCTTCAAGAATATGAGCCCGGGCTTGCGCCTTTTTAAGATCAAATTCCGTCCGGCGCCGAATAACACTTTCTTGGTGTTCCAAGTAATAAGTCAAAATTTGCTTCAAACTTAGAACTTTAGGTGCGCCCTTAACAATGGCCAGCATATTGAAACCAAAGTTGGTTTGCATCAACGTCATTTTGTACAGGTTGTTCAAAATAACTGAAGCACTAGCATCACGACGCACGTCGATAACGACGCGCATCCCTTCGCGGTCACTTTCATCGTTGATATCAGTAATGCCTTCAATTTCTTTATCACGCGCTAAGCCCGCAATACGTTCAATTAACTTGGCCTTATTGACCATGTATGGCAATTCCGTCACAATGATCCGCTCTTTACCATTCTTCTGTTCTTGAATATCGACTTTAGCACGAACAATAATGTTCCCGCGACCAGTCTCATAAGCCTTCCGAATACCGGATTTTCCCATGACGATCCCGCCAGTTGGAAAATCGGGTCCTGGTAAAACTTCCATCAAGTCCGCAGTCGTTGCATCTTCATTATCCATTAGCAAATGAATTGCTGAGATAACTTCGGCCAAGTTGTGCGGTGGAATATTGGTTGTCATCCCAACGGCGATCCCGGTTGCCCCGTTAACTAACAGGTTAGGGAAACGCGCTGGTAAAACAGATGGTTCCCGTTCGGTATCATCATAGTTAGGTTGGTAATCAACCGTGTTTTTATTAATATCTCGCAGCATTTCAACCGCAATTTTACTCAATCGGGCTTCGGTATACCGCATGGCAGCGGCACCGTCACCATCGACAGAACCAAAGTTCCCGTGACCATCAACCAACATGTAACGGTAGCTAAAATCTTGTGCCATCCGCACCATTGATTCATAAATTGCGGAGTCACCATGGGGATGGTACTTCCCCATAACGTCTCCGACGATCCGGGCCGACTTCTTATACGGCTTATCCGGGGTCACACCCAATTCGCTCATGCCGTAAAGAATACGACGGTGAACTGGTTTCAAACCGTCTCGTACATCCGGTAGCGCCCGCGCAACGATAACACTCATCGCGTAGCTTAAAAATGACGTCCGCATGGTTTTGGAGAGGTTCACATCTGATATACGATTATTCGATAAATCTGAATCAGCCAAAATATTCGTCCTCCTTCATCCATTTTGCCGTTGTTAAAGTTGTGCCTTTTAATGTGCAATCAACTTCACACGCTAAACATCCAGATCCTGGACGAACTCGGCATTATCTTCAATAAATTCACGACGTGGCTTAACTTGATCACCCATCAACATGGAGAACACCCCGTCAGCATCCACGGCATCTTCATCACGAACTCGTAATAAGCGACGTCTTTCTGGATCCATCGTGGTTTCCCATAATTGTTCGGCATCCATTTCACCAAGCCCTTTGTATCGTTGAACAACTGGTTTTGGTGACGGTGCTAATTGCCCCATCACTTCAGTCAATTCTTCATCCGAGTCAATATACTTCATGAATTTCCCTTGTCGTACTTGATACAACGGTGGCTGAGCAATGTAGACGAAGCCCGCATCAACCAGTGGCCGCATGTAGCGATAGAACAACGTCAATAACAGTGTCCGAATATGGGCCCCATCGACATCGGCATCGGTCATGATGATCAGCTTGTGATAGTTAGCCTTGCTGAGATCAAAGTCCCCACCAAAACCAGTTCCCATCGCAGTAAATAGCGACCGGATTTCTTCGTTAGCTAGAATCTTATCGATACTGGCCTTTTCAACGTTCAGAATCTTCCCACGAATAGGTAAGATCGCTTGAGTTAAGCGTGAACGTCCCTGCTTAGCAGAACCACCGGCAGAATCCCCTTCGACAATGAATAATTCACTGATTTCAGGATCCTTGCTACTGTTGTCAGCTAACTTCCCAGGTAAATTACTGATTTCCAAACCACTCTTTTTACGAGTGACTTCCCGTGCGCGCTTAGCGGCAACTCGTGCTTTAGAGGCTAGTAAGCCCTTATCAACGACTTTCCGTGCAACACTTGGGTTTTCCATCAAGAACTTGTTAAAGTGCTCTGAGAATAAGCGATCAACCGCTGCTCGTGCATCCGAGTTACCAAGTTTAGTCTTCGTTTGACCTTCAAACTGTGGATCAGGATGCTTAACGCTGACAACTGCTGTCATCCCTTCACGAACGTCTTCACCAGATAGGTTCGCGTCGTTATCCTTCAACAAATTATTCTTACGTGCGTAATCATTGATCACCCGTGTTAAAGCCCGTTTAAAGCCTTCTTCATGGGTCCCACCTTCGTACGTATGAATGTTATTTGTAAAAGTCATCAAGTTACTGTGGTAATCATCAGTATACTGAATCGCAACTTCAACGGTGATCCCGTTTTGTTCACCTTCAACGTAGATTGGTTCGGGGAACAAAACGGTCTTGTTTTTATCTAAATATTCAACGTAATGACGAATCCCACCTTCATACAGGAAGTCATCTTCGGTTGGTTCTTCTGGGCGGTTATCCCGAATCGTAATCCGCAACCCTTTGTTCAAGAATGCTAATTCGCGAATCCGCGTCGTTAAGATATTAATATCGTAAACCGTCGTTTCACGGAAAATATCAGGATCTGGAACAAAATGAACGGCAGTCCCATGAGCATCTTCTGGGGCGTCACCGACGATCTTCATTGGCGTCTTAACTTTACCCCGTTCGAAGTCCATGCCGTAAACGTGGCCGTTACGCGTAACTTTGACATCTAATGTCTCTGACAACGCGTTAACAACGGACGCACCAACACCGTGTAGCCCACCGGAAACTTTGTATCCGCCGCCGCCAAACTTACCACCAGCATGAAGAATCGTATAGACCGTTTCTAGTGCGGGTTTCCCAGTCTTCTTCTGAATATCAACTGGAATCCCACGGCCATTATCAGTCAC
This sequence comes from Lactiplantibacillus herbarum, assembly GCF_001039045.1. Classification (GTDB taxonomy): domain Bacteria; phylum Bacillota; class Bacilli; order Lactobacillales; family Lactobacillaceae; genus Lactiplantibacillus; species Lactiplantibacillus herbarum. Next base: position 124,230 of record NZ_LFEE01000001.1, on the reverse strand, counting down.
CGTAATACTATTATCCTTTTCAACGGTCACATGAATAACATCAGCAAAACCAGCTAACGCTTCATCGATCCCATTATCCACAATTTCCCATACCAAGTGGTGGAGTCCTTGACTACTAGTGGTACCGATATACATTCCGGGACGTTTCCGGACAGCTTCTAGGCCTTCCAAAACTTGAATCTGACTGGCATCATATTCACGAGCCTGTTCAAGCTTGGTTTCTTTTTCAATTTCGGTCAATGCGGTTCCTCCTCATGTAAAGTGCCGTGACTAATTTCAAATACTTTAGGCGCGTTAATTAATTTGCGGGCCACCCCGTCAAGACTCGGCGTGGTTAGAAAAGTCTGCACTTTATCTTGAATCGCTGTTAACAGGTGGGTCTGCCGAGCAGCGTCTAATTCTGACAAGACATCGTCCAATAATAAAACCGGATATTCACCGGTTTCTGCTTTCATCAAGTCAATTTCAGCTAATTTGACAGACAGCGCGGTTGTCCGCTGCTGCCCTTGTGATCCAAACGTCTGCACGTTGCGGTCATTAACACTGAATTGCAGATCATCACGGTGCGGCCCAAGTAAGGTCGTTCCTTGAAAGATCTCTTTGGCTTGCTGTTGCGCATAGAGCGTCTGTAATGTCTGATAAATATGTTCGATTGAAGTTTGATCTTCAACCGGAATCTGAGTGACATAATGAAATGTCAGTTGTTCCTGTTGCTGCGTAATTTCACTGTGTACGGCCTGAGCCCACTTTTCAAGCTGTTGTAGTAACTGTAGGCGTTTATGAATAATCTCCGCACCAAATGCGGCTAGCTGGTCCGACAAGACACCTAAGTAAACCTTATCTTTAGCCTGTTGCCGATTCAACTGGCGTAAATACTGATTACGTTGTTTGAGAATGGTACGATACTGGCTTAAATTGTACAGGTACTTAGGACTCATCTGACCAAACTCCATGTCCATGAAGCGGCGCCGAACTGCCGGCGCTCCCTTAACGATCGATAGATCCTCGGGCGCAAAGACAATGACATTTAGGTTGCCCACGTATTGTGACAGTTTTGCCTGCTCCAAGTGGTTAACCCGTGCACGTTTACCATGCCGTCCTATTTCTAACTCCAACGGTACGGATCCGGTAGTTTTGTGTAGCCGTCCTTTAAGCGTTGCCGTGGCTGCTTGCCAACGAATTAATTCCTTGTCATTAGCGGTACGATGACTGCGAGTTAGCGCCAACACGTAGATTGCTTCTAGTAAGTTAGTCTTACCCTGCGCATTTTCACCTAGCAACACGTTAACGCCTTGATCAAAATCAATCGTCAAGTCCGCATAATTGCGAAAATCATGAAGCACTAAATTTTCTAAGTACATCTAATCAGTCGTTTCTCGATCGGTAGTAATTAAAAAGATCCCGTTTTTAGCAACTTCGATTGTATCGCCAGGATAGAGTTTACGTCCGCGACGATTATCTGCTTCTTCATTCACTAAAACGAGCGTTTCCTGTAAAAACCACTTTGCTTGACCACCCGTACTGATAATACCGGTTTCTTTTAAAAGCTGGCCCAACGTAATGTAAGGCGTTATAATTTCGACTTTTTCTTTCACAATGTTCACCTGCCTCTTTCAACTACAAGTTATTACGCGACTATCTGGAGCGCTTAAAGCGACTCCTAACAGAATATATTATACTTGTTTTTTTGTGAAAATTCAATTTTTAACGGTGCTCAGAGCCATTTTAAGCCGATTTAAGCCAAATTAATGTCGGGGTACTGGCCTAGGGGTAAATTTGCTGAAATTCCCATAAATTGCCGTATTTTAATAAAATATATTGTTTTTTACCCATAAATCTAGTTTGAAAGCTAGTTAGTACTCGTTTACTAATGTCAAACTTATGACAATCGACTGATAACCTTATGTTCAGGGTGCTGGTATGACGACTCGAACCGCAACTAGCTGAAACTAGAATTGATGCGTATTAACCAGAATACAGTTATATACATTTGGATAGAACTTCAAAAGTTACATCACATCATACACCCAACAAACAAGGGTTTGTGCGCTAATTATAGCCAAATAAAAAGGTGTGCACGTCAGCTGGCGTGCACACCTTTTTGTATATTTATTCAGTTAATTAAAACGTTCGAACTGGGGTAATCAGCTGAATAAAGTTTTCGCCTTCTTCAGTTGGAACCAGTGTGAATGGCCGTAACGCCATCGTGAATGAAATCTTGATCACGGCTTGCCCAAATGAGCGTAGTGCTTCTTTCATGTAATCAGGATTAAACGAAATTTCAAGTTCTTCACCAGAAAGTTCCGTTGGTTGTAGTTGTTCCGTCACTTCACCGACATCAGGAGAATTCCCGAAGATCGTAATGGTCTTGTCAGTTGGGTTTACTGAGAAACGAACTACGTTATTGCGACTTTCATGAGATAAAAGTGATGCCCGTTCAATTGCAGCTGATAATGCTGGTGCCGCAATTTCAACGATTGTATTCGATTCTTTTGGAATCAAACGGGTTGTATCTGGGTAATTACCTTCCAACAGTCGTGAATAGAACGAAGTGTTACCCAAAACAAAGAGCACTTGGTTTTCAGATAAACGCATTTGAACATCGGGATTGTTGTCACCAATCATTCGTGACAACTCAACTAGGCTTTTACCAGGGATGATAACGTCATAATCGGCATTATTAGCTTCTGGTAATTTGATCTTCCGTTGACTCAACCGGTGTGAATCCGTTGCTACAGCTAAGAATTCACCGTTGGCCAAGATAAAATGAACCCCAGTAAGAATTGGCCGACTTTCTTGAGTTGAAACAGCAATAACGGTCTGGCTGATAAGTTCTTTAAGGACGTCACCAGCTAAAGTAATCGTATTGGTGTTATCAATTTCTGGTAAGTGAGGGTAGTTTTCAGGATCAAGTCCATTAATGGTAAATGATGCGGCCCCAGAAGTAATCTGAGTTTGAAAACCATCGCTGACGTTTACTGTCATTGTGTCTTCAGGTAACTTTTTGACGATTTCACTGAAGAAACGAGCAGGTAAAACGATTGAACCAGCGTCTTCAACGACTAACGTATTGTTGTCATCGTTAGCAGGAATCGTGGTTTCGATAGAAATATCTGCATCGCTACCGGTTAATGTAATGGCATCTGTGTTCACGTCTAACTTTAATCCCGTTAATATGGGAATCGTGGTCTTAGAGGAAATTGCACGTTGGACATTGTTCAATTCTTTAATAAATGCTGATCGGTTGATCGTGAATTTCATATTTGAAAACTCCTTTTACTAGCGACGAAACACTAGATATAGATTAATAAATAAAAGTTCGTAGTAATAGTAGGGCGGTGGGTACTGTGGAAAACAAGTTGAATCCTACAGGCTATAGAGTTTTCCACATGTGTGTAAGCTGTGGAAAACTTTTAGACTTATTCTTTTTTATCCACACTAAGCTTTTAGCTGATTAGTCAAATCGTCGATCGTTTTTTGTAGATTTAAGTCTGTTTTTAACGCAGCTGCAATCTTATCATAGGAGTGAATGACAGTGGTATGATCCTTGCCACCAAACTCGTTACCGATTCGTGGTAGCGAACTGTCAGTTAATTCCCGTGATAGGTACATAGCGATTTGCCGCGGTATGACGATCTGTTTGTTGCGCTTTTTCCCTTTAAGGTCAGCCATAGTAACGTGGAAATGTTTGGCCACCTTTTCCTGAATGATAGGGATCGAGACTTCTGACAGTTTACTGCTTAAGTGCAGGCTCTTCAACGCATCAGCAACTAAACTAGTTGTGATTGGCGAATTATTTAGACGCGAATAAGCTTGAACCCTTGCAAGTGCGCCCTCCAATTCACGGACATTTGAATCAATCTGACCGGCAATATAACTTAACGTATCGTCGGGAATTTCAATTCTTTCGAGATCAGCTTTATTACGCAGAATCGCAATTCGTGTTTCGAGATCTGGTGGGGTAATATCAACGGATAGTCCCCATTTGAATCTTGAAACTAAACGGTCTTGCAGTTGCGGGATTTCATTAGGCAACCGGTCGGATGTTAAAACGATTTGTTTGTCATCTTCGTATAAAGCATTAAATGTATGGAAGAACTCTTCTTGAGTTGCTTCTTTATTAGCAAAAAATTGAATATCATCAACCAGCAGTAAATCAACGTTCCGGTACTCTTCTCTGAACGCTTCTTGTTTCTTAGTTTGAATCGCATTGATCAATTCATTAGTGAAGGATTCACTCGTAACGTATTTGATGTTACAATCTGGATTCGTCTCTAATAATTTGTTACCGATAGCGTGCATTAGGTGGGTTTTACCCAGACCAACGCCCCCGTAGAAAAACAACGGATTATACATCTTGCCGGGTTCTTCCGACACAACTAACGCGGCGGCATGAGCCATTTGGTTCCCTTTGCCGATCACGAAAGTATCAAAAGTATATTTCGGGTTGAGTTTCGTTTCCCGCATAAATGTGGGGGTAGTTACAGTTGGCTTTTTGCCAGTTGCAACGTTACCGGTAGGCGCTTGCGATTCTTTCGTAAGCTGCTGACGTTCTTCTTCCGTTATCATCACCGGCCGAATCTGCTCGTGAGTCGCTTGTAATGCAATGTCCGAAAACTTTGCAGCCAAGTTTTTTTCCCAGTAATCACGATGAAGTTGTGTGGGAACTTCGATCGTCATCTGAGCTTTATCGAGTTGAAGCGGTTTTGCCGGTTCGACAAACGTTTGAAACGTGATCTTTGAAAGATCTTGTTCCATAGAGAACTTAATGAGATTCCATAAGTCATTACGTTCCAGCACGTGGATACCCCTTTTCTTAAAAAACGTAATTCTATTTTAGCATGAACATATTGAGTTTTCCACAAGTGGACAAATGAAAATAGATGAAAATCACAAGAGTGGATTATGAAATTCACAGCTTGTTCAAAAAGAAAAAGGTTTTCAGATTTTTTATAGTTATCCACAAAATTTGGTTGAAAGTCATTCCTAGTATTATTGAGGTTGCGGAGGTTATGCACACGAAAAATGCGTCCTGTGGATAACTAAATAACACCCCGTTATTTTGTCGAAAAAGCTGTGCGTAATCTGAGGATAACGGAAAGTTGTTATTTCATCGTCCACAGCGTAATCCGCAAAAAAATAAATTTATATTACCTTACTTAGCCTAGTTTTAAGGCGAAAATTTGATTTACAGGTTTTCAAATAAAAAAATATATGCTATTATAGTCAGGAAATGCGTTTAGGTTTAAACTGCGTTTTGAAAATAACGACTTAATCGAATTGATTCATGTCATTATAGAGAAGGAGGTGTCATGATGAAGAGAACTTACCAACCAAAGAAACGCCATCGTCAACGCGTTCATGGTTTCCGCAAACGTATGAGCACTAGTAACGGCCGTAAGGTGTTAGCTCGTCGACGCCAACGAGGCAGAAAAGTATTGTCTGCATAGGCCACTGATAATCAGTGGCTTTTTCTTTACAGTCCTAGACCAGGCGTCTAGGGCTGTAAAGTCGTGTAGCAATTCGCTCAAAAGCTTGAGCGCACACATGGAGATGGATTATGCGAAAATCATATCGGGTCAAAAAGGAAACTGAGTTCCAACAAGTTTTTGAAACCCGCAACTCGTATGCCAATCGTCGCTTTGTCATTTACGTTTTGGAAAAACCGGAGCAGCCCCATTTTCGTGTCGGAATCTCAGTCGGTAAAAAGATTGGGAACGCCGTAGCACGTAATTGGGTCAAGCGCCGGATTCGGCAATCGATCACTGAGTTAAAGCCACAGCTTAAACAAGATGCTGACTTTCTCGTTATTGCCCGACCAACCGTTGCCGGTAAGTCGCAAGCCGAAACCAAAGCTTATCTAAGCCATGCGCTAAAGCTAGCGCACCTGCTGGACAATGATTAAAGTGAGGACATTCGTTTGAAAAAGTACAGAAGAATACTGGCAATGCTGGCCGTACTAGCGATCGCACTGGTTTTGACCGGGTGTAGTAATGCCCCGATTACGGAAAATAGCACCGGGATTTGGGATGGCTTGATCATCTTGAACTTCTCACGGGCGATTATCTGGTTGTCAAACTTGTTCGGTCACAGTTATGGACTCGGGATCATCGTCTTCACGTTGATTATTCGAGTAATCATCTTACCATTGATGATCTTCCAAACTCGTAGCATGGTAGCGATGCAATAAGTTCAGCCACAGATGAAGGCTTTACAGAAGCAATATTCATCTCGTGACATGGAAACTCAGCAGAAGCTCCAAGCAGAGATGAAGAAGTTGTACGCCAAACACGGCGTGCATCCAATGGCTAGCATGTTACCATTAATAGTTCAGTTGCCAATTCTGATTGCGTTGTACCAAGCCATCTGGCGGACGCAAGCGTTGAAGACTGGTTCGTTCCTCTGGCTTCAATTGGGTAGTAAGGATCCGTACTACATTTTGCCAATCCTAGCAGCGTTATTCACGTTTGCTAGCTCATGGTTAGCGATGAAGTCGCAACCAGAGCAAAATGGTATGACAACCTCAATGACGTACTTGATGCCGGTAGTTATCTTAATTACTGCCATCAACGTGCCATCCGCGTTGTCACTGTACTGGGTGATCTCTAACGCGTTCCAAGTTGGACAAACCTTAGTTATCCAAAACCCATTCAAGATTAATCGCGAACGGGAAGCAAAGAAGCAAGCAGAACGTGACCGTAAGAAGACGCTTGAAAAAGCAAGAAAACGTGCGGTTCGTAATCATAAACGTTAAATACAAATGGACCTGCCATGTGGTGGGTCTTTTTTTGTGGTGTAAATTTGAAGTGATAGGGAAAGAATAGGAATAGATAGGCTTAGCGTTTTTACTAAACGGTCAAATATAAAAACGTACATAATAATTGCTACTAATAACAGTTTAAATTAGTTGTCGTCGGTAAACCGAACTGTCCCCTGGTTGGATTGTAATGCTATAATGAAAGCATGATTTTTAACGAGGAGGATTTCAGCAATGACTGTATTTAAAGGTGATACCGTCGAGGCCGCCATCGCGGCTGGTCTACAACAGATGAGCCTGACACGCGAACAAGTGGAAATTGAAGTTGTCGCCGAAGCTAAGAAGGGCTTCCTAGGTTTAGGTAAGCAAGTTGCACAAGTACAGTTAACAGCGGTACCCACTTCTGAAACGCTGAGTGCTGACAAGCAAGCGCCAATTAGTCAGGATCAAGCGACACCTAGTAGCAATGCAGGAGCATCAATTGAAGCAGATGCGCAAATGGATCGTGGCAGTCAACCATCGCATGCGGGTTCGGTTGAACCCCAAGCGGCTACGAATGCTCACGTAAGGCCAGCTGTTACCCCGGCTAAACCTGGGATTGATTCTAATGGGACTTCGTCTGCTCCAGTTGCGGCGGCTACGACGTCAGAACGGGAACGGACCCCAGAAGAAATTGCAGCGCGGCAAGCGGCCAATGAACAGGCTGTTCGTGATCTGTGCGAATATATGCTAGCGGTGGTTAAAGAGCTCGGTGTGACCGCTGACCTGGATGTTGACTTTGGCAATCGTTATGCAAACTTAAACTTCGATACGGCTAAACAGGGTCTCTTGATTGGTAAGCACGGTCGGACCATCAATGCTTTACAGGATCTAGCACAAGTCTATATGAATCATCACGGGGCATCGCACGTTAACGTGGTACTCGATGTTGACGATTATCGTGATCGCCGTGAAGCGACACTGGCACGACTGGCTGAAAGTACGGCGCGTGACGTTGTTGCAAGTGGTAAGCAGGTTTTCTTAGACCCCATGCCATCTTTTGAACGTAAATTAATTCACGCAGAATTAGCTAATAATCACCACGTCAGCACTTTTTCTGAGGGTCGTGAACCACCCCGTGCCGTAGTGGTTGCGATTCGGAAATAGTCCATCAAAAGGAACGCAAACAGGCGTTTGACAAACAACTGATGAGCTATTATAGTAAGTGGTAATCATTCTTATCTTTTAGATAAAGTAGTCAAAGTGCTTTATTCACGCTTTAAGGTGGCGTGGACTGGGCGCTTTTTTTCTGCTTTTTGAAACATATTATTAACTAATTGTAAGTAATTTTGGTATGGTATTAGGCGATGAAACGTTGATAGGAAAGGACATGATGGTATGCCAACGACGACAGAATTTGACACAATCGCGGCAATCTCGACGCCGCCTGGTGAAGGTGGTATTTCAATTATTCGAATTAGTGGGGACCAAACGTTTAACGTGGTTACCCAGATATTTAAAGGTAAGGACTTGAGCCAAGCCAGATCACACACGCTCAACTATGGTCACATTATTAACCCTGAAACGCAACAAGAAGTCGATGAAGTGATGGCGTCAGTAATGCGTGCACCTAAAACGTATACGCGTGAAGACGTTGTTGAAATCAATTGTCACGGTGGGTTAGTTGCGACTAACGAAATCTTGCAATTGATTCTCAGTCACGGTGCCCGCATGGCCGAACCGGGTGAATTTACGAAACGAGCCTTCTTGAATGGCCGTTTGGACCTATCACAAGCCGAGGCCGTAATGGACTTGATTCGTGCGAAGACGGATAAATCAATGAAGGTTGCGTTGAACCAATTAGACGGTGATCTATCTAAATTAATTCGGCACTTACGTCGCGACATCCTCGATGTTTTGGCGCAAGTCGAAGTGAACATCGATTATCCGGAATATGATGCGGTTGAAACGATGACGACTAATATGCTCCGAGAAAAGGCGGCTGAAGTCTCTCAAAACATTACTCAGTTACTGGCTACGGCTAAACAGGGTAAGGTACTGCGGGAAGGTTTGGCAACGGCCATTATCGGGCGTCCTAACGTCGGTAAGTCTAGTTTGTTGAATCACTTACTTCACGAAGACAAAGCGATTGTGACGGACGTTGCGGGGACTACTCGCGATGTGATTGAAGAATACGTTAATGTTCGTGGGGTGCCGTTGAAATTAGTTGATACGGCTGGTATTCGCGATACTGAAGATAAGGTCGAAAAGATCGGGGTTGAACGTAGTCGCAAAGCAATCGGCGCGGCCGACCTAGTTCTATTAGTCTTAGATAATAGCCAACCGTTAACGGCGGAAGATCAGGAATTATTGCGTGAAACCGCCGACTCAAAACGGATGATCATCTTGAATAAAACGGATTTACCAACCCAGTTGGACCAAGCTAAACTAGCTGAACTCGTTGACTTAAAAGATGTGTTGAGTATGTCCGTTCTGCAACAGAGTGGTGTGGAGCAGCTGGAACAACGAATTGCTAAGATGTTCTTCAATGAAGGCATTGAAAGCAGTCAAAATAGTGTGATGGTGACGAATGCTCGTCATATCGGACTATTGAACCAAGCTAAGCAAGCCTTAACGGATGTACAAACGGGATTAGCTGCTGGGATGCCCGTCGATTTAGTTCAGATCGACATGACCCGCTGTTGGGAATTTCTGGGGCAGATTACCGGTGATAGCTATGAAGACGAATTATTAGACCAACTATTTAGCCAGTTCTGTCTGGGTAAGTAGTGGCAGGAGGAAATTAGTAATGACAGAAGTAAAGCAGTATCAAGGCCGCGACTATGACGTGATCGTCGTGGGTGCCGGTCATGCCGGTTCTGAAGCGGCCCTCGCTGCCGCTCGAATGGGTAACCGAACCCTATTGATGACGATTAACTTAGACATGGTTGCCTTTATGCCATGTAACCCGTCAGTCGGCGGCCCGGCAAAGGGAATCGTGGTTCGTGAAATCGATGCCCTTGGTGGTGAAATGGGTCGTAATATCGACAAGACCTACGTTCAGATGCGGATGCTAAATACTGGGAAAGGCCCTGCAGTGCGGGCCTTACGAGCTCAGGCAGACAAGCATGCGTACCATTCTGAAATGAAGCATACGATTGAACAGGAACCTAACTTGACGCTCCGTCAGGGAATCGTTGATGGTTTGATTGTTGAAGATGGTATCTGTAAAGGGGTCATTACCAATACTGGTGCCCGTTATAGTGCTAAGAGTGTTGTCCTGACAACTGGGACGGCTGCTCGTGGGAAGATTATTATTGGTGAATTAATGTATTCATCTGGTCCTAACAACTCACAGCCAGCTATGAAGTTATCCGGTGATTTGGAACGATTGGGTTTTGACCTCGAACGTTTCAAGACTGGGACGCCACCACGAGTTGATGGGACGACCATTGATTACAGTGTCACCGAGGAACAACCAGGCGATCCAGAACCTCATCACTTTAGTTTTGAAACTAAGGATGAAGACTACCTGGACTTACAACACCAGTTATCATGCTGGTTAACCTATACCAATGAAACTACGCATAAGATTATTCGTGATAACCTAGACCGCGCACCAATGTTTACTGGTGTGATCGAAGGTGTTGGGCCTCGTTATTGCCCATCAATCGAAGATAAAATCGTCCGTTTTGCGGATAAGAAGCGTCACCAACTCTTCCTAGAACCAGAAGGTCGTAATACGGATGAATGGTACGTCCAAGGCTTATCAACGTCGATGCCCGAAGAAGTTCAACAAGACATCCTGCATTCAATCAAAGGGTTGGAAGATGCTGAAATGATGCGTCCTGGCTACGCGATTGAATACGATGTGGTAGCACCTTACCAGTTGAAAGCCACTTTGGAAACGAAGCGGGTTAAGAATCTCTATACTGCTGGTCAGACTAATGGAACTTCGGGTTACGAAGAAGCCGCTGGCCAAGGGTTAATTGCTGGGATCAATGCTGGTTTACGAGCATTGGATAATGGCCAATTGACGCTCAAGCGTAGTGATGCCTACATCGGTGTGATGATTGATGACTTAGTAACTAAGGGAACTAAGGAACCATACCGCTTGTTGACTAGTCGCGCAGAGTACCGCTTGATCTTACGGCATGATAACGCAGATTTGCGTTTGACGGACCGTGGGCATGAGTTGGGATTGATTGACGATGAACGTTATGCGGCCTTTGAAGCTAAACGCGAACAGATCAAAGCTGAACTTGACCGGTTAGACAAGATTCGAATCAAGCCGGGCGATGAGATTAATGACTTTGTACGTGCGCATGGCTCAGGTGAATTGAAGGATGGCGTGCTAGCTGCCGACTTCTTGAAGCGCCCTGAAGTAAGTTATGCCGACTTGATGAAGTTCATTCCCGCTGCGCCGCAGCCATTGGAACGCCACGTGATTGAACAAGTTGAGATTCAGATTAAGTACGCGGGTTACATTCAAAAGGCTGAAGAGCGCGTAGATAAGCTGAAGAAGATGGAAGCTAAGAGTATTCCAGAACGAATCGACTATGATGCGATTGATGGTTTAGCAACTGAAGCCCATCAAAAGCTGAAGCAGATTCAACCTACTACGATTGCACAAGCTTCACGAATTAGTGGGGTTAACCCAGCAGATATTGCGATCTTGAGTGTTTATATCCAGCAAGGTCGAATCGCTAAGGTTCAAGACTAGCTAAGAAACGACTTGAGATAATTAATTTTATATTAGGTGATCAACTACGCTGTTAGTCGGTTACGCTTAAAGACCGTTTTAACATCTATACGATGTTGAAATGGTCTTTTTTTGGATTAGTTATAGCCTGGGTTCTTTCGACGATTGAACAGCTACTTATAAATTTATAAAACCACTTCATTAAAACCAGACAAGCCGCACAGATTGGACTATAATTGTTGGAAGTTAGAGTGGGGTAAGGGAGAACGTTCGATGAAAATTGTTAAAAATATTATGAGCTGGGTCTTGCCGATCGTGGTTGGTCTGCTAGTAGCCATGGTCATTAGGCACTTTGTGTTCAGCATGGTGCGGGTGGATGGTCCGTCCATGGAACCGAATTTGGAGAATAATGAACGGGTAGCCGTTGTGAAGACTGCTAAGATCAAGCATCTGAGTGTCATTGTCTTCAATGCTTACCATGTGGATCCAGATGCACGTTACAAGTCGGTCAAGTACGTCAAACGAGTGATTGGGATGCCGGGGGATACGGTCAAAGCGCAGGATGGTAAGATCTACGTTAATGGCAAGGCGATTTCTCAAAAGTACATCAGTCAGTTTGAACGAACGCAAGGAACGGGAAGCTGGGACTTGTATGAGTTATCTAATCGCAATAGTTGGACGCTGAAAACAACCAAAGTACCAAAGAATAGTTACTTTGTCCTTGGTGATCATCGGTCAGTCTCTAATGATAGCCGTTATTGGGGATTTGTTCCTGCAGATCGGGTGCTAGGGGTAGTTAAAGTGCCGATTTGGGATAAAGGTAGTACGAAACGACATAATGTTAATTCAATTGGATATTAAAATGGTCGGAGTTAACTCTTCCGGCTTTTTATTTAGAACGAATATTCAGAAAAGTGAACAAAGTTAGTCTCTTAATTGAAATTGGCGCGTAATAAGCTTAGAATAATAGCTAACTTAGAAGCAGTTATCAGAAAATCAAATAAAGGAGGTCATCGTTATGGGTGTTTTTTCAGAACGATTAAAAACAGCAATGCAACAAGCTAACATCACTTCTGCTCAGTTATCTAAACAAACTGGGATTGGGCGGTCGTCAATCAGTCAGTGGTTGAGTGATAAATACGTTGCTAAGCATGATAAGGTTACGGTGCTGGCGACTGTGCTAGGTGTCTCGCCGGAATGGCTATTAGGGACCACGGAGGCCATGGCAGTTAGTACGCCTGCTGATGAAGCAGTTATTGAAGAACAAAGCAGTTCAATTGAACCAGAGTTGCTTACGCTGTGGGAACAGTTGAATTCGAAGCAGCGGACGAAATTGATCAAAAAAGGGTACAAGTTACTAGCTAAAAGTGAGTCCAAGCCCAAGAAGAAAAAGCGCAAACAGAGGAAGTAAATAGTGAGAGTGTGAAAAAAGCCGGTTAGTTGCTGATCATAGCCTAGGAAGCCGAATGATTGTGTTTTTCAATCGTTTGGTTTCCGTAGCTAAGCGGAGGCAACTGGCTTTTTTCGCACGTTTCGGCTATTGACATCTGCAATACAAAAACGAGGCCATGTTCTTAGGGGGGCACCTCTAAGTCATAGTCTCATTTTTTGTATCATCTAATAATTGCTTAATAGCGTGACTAGACTTGCCACTGTTCCCAATCGCGTGCCCAGATCAGGCCCATAGTTCCCTCGCCAACGTGAACGCCGACGACTGGCCCAATGTCACTCTTGTCAATGATTAAATCAGGGAAACTAGCGTGTAAATCAGCTTCCCATTGATCTTGAAGCTTAGGGTTGTTTGCAGCCACAATCGTAACGCGTAAAGGATAATCCGCAGCTTTAATAGCTGCTGCTAATTTCGCTTTAATTGCGGCGTAGGCTCGCCGCATCGTCCGTTCTTTTTCAATCGCAATGATTTTGCCATCTTTAAAAGTTAGGATTGGCTTAATTCGTAAAAGGTTGCCGACTAAGCCAGACGCGTTAGATAAGCGTCCCGTACGGACTAGGTGACTTAAATTATCGACGACAAAATAAACCCCAGTAGTTGCTCGAATCTTAATAAGTTGTTCAATAACTTGCTCAGGAGCATAGCCCTCCGCAACCAATTTGGCAGCTAATAAGACCATGTTTGCTTCACCGGCAGCAGTAATCAGTGAATCGAACGGATAGACCTTGATGTTAGTGATATTAGGTAGGTAGCTTTCCAGATTGGTGATGAAACTAGTAATACCAGAAGAAAGATGAATGCTAATAACTGCATCATAGCCCTCAGCTGCTAACTGGTCGTACATCGTTTGCATCTGACCGAGTGACACCTGAGTCGTTGTCGGTAGTTCTGGCGTAGTACGCATACGTTCATAAAATTCTTTAGCCGTAATTTCAACATTTTCTAAATAGGTTTGTTGACCAAAAATAACTGTGATCGGAACAACGTGAATATGATATTTTTCAACGTCGGCCGCTGATAGGTAGCTCGCGCTATCCGTAACAATTGCGGTTTTCAATTTATTCCCCGCTTTCATATGGTGAAAGTATTGGCTAACATTATACCGCTAGTCGGTAGGTGAAAGCCAGTATGGGTATTGACGATTAATTGTTTTGCAATGTTTGTAATTAACTGGGACTAACGTCATAATGAAAATAAATCAATTGAGGGGGCGTCCTAATGACAAAGCGAATCGAAATTAAACCAGCGACGTCTGCAGATCAAGCAGCTTTAGCTGAAATCTATCTGGTAGATCGGCAACAAGACTTTCCGTGGGTTGCTAACCCACAGTTAGAAGACTTTCAAGATGATAGCCGTGGGGAGCTTGTGTTAGTCGCATGGATTGATGGGCAGCGCGCGGGTTTCTGTTCACTCTATCGGTTAGCTAATTTTATTCACTTGCTATTTGTTGCACCTGACTTTCGACACCTCAAGGTAGGGGAGAGCTTACTGACAGAGATGCGCCAATACGCCACAGCACCGTTAACGTTAAAATGTGTGATGTCGAATGAAAATGCGCTCAAGTTTTACGCCCAAGTAGGCTTCCAGATTGTTAAAGCTGACAGCGACGCATTGCCACCAAACTACACGTTACGTGATACGCGGACTGAACAGTATATTGCACTGGTGGATTTGACAGAAAATAAATACTAATAGCGCTGGCTTTACATGGTTATCGAATACTGCCAGTGATCGAATTAATAAAAGCTGCCAAACCGAATTACTTCGGATTTGACAGCTTTTGTTTTCAGGATATTTAGAATCTAAAAAGGGTAGATTCTTCAAATGTTTCACGTGAAACATTCTGGATTAATTAATTATTTGTTTAAACGGTGGTAGTTTTCGTCAAAGTAGCGACCGTTACGAACATCATCTGGAAGTTCTGCGTAAGGAGCTTCACTGATGACATCTTCGTTGTTTTGGCCAGCATCGCCCATGTACGTGATGTTGGCGAATTCAGGAACGACTAATTTAGGATAAGTAGCGTATTTTTCACGAGACTGTTCCATTAAGTCAATGTGGTCGTTTTGGTAAGTAACGGAAATTTCAGGATGGTCTTGAACCCACTTAGGGAAGAAGATAGTTCCGTTGAGTTTCTTTTCATTAGGAAGAAAGTCTAACGCAACGTCTGTCCCAGTTGGTTCTGTCCAAGCAACTTTGTAGATTCCGGCAGTCAACATAACAATGTTAGCTTCTTGATCGCGAACCCAACGGCCAGCGACCATTCCGCCGTGGATACGGTAGTCAACGGTGTGGTCATTCTTCGCGTACCATTCGTATTCCCAACCATTGTCGTAAGTATAGATAAAGTGGGTGCCTAAGAAATCATCAAGTGTCTTAAAAGTTTTTGTCATTTGAGTTGCCTTCTTAATTTTAGATTATGTCAATTTAATCATGTAATTTATTACATGTTTTAATCAACAAGGTTAGTGTATACTGATATCAGATAATCGTCAAGGAGGAATATCCAATGGCGCAAAAAAATAAGTTGCAATTCATTATTCTCGGTCTGCTCAACCAGCAGCCGTTAACCGGTTATGACCTAACTAAGGCGTTTGATAATGAGATCGGCGAGTTTTGGCAGGCACAGCACAGTCAAATCTATCCGCAGTTAAAACGCTTAGAAGAGCAGGGTTATGTGACTCACGAAATTACGCTCAGTGGTGAGAAGCTAGAGAAGAAGCTATATCACATCACAACGAGCGGAAGTGAACTCTTACATGGTTGGATCAGTGTGGGGACACCAGATCTAACTGCTACAAAAGATGAATTTATTTTAAAACTGTACTTTATTCAAACTAATCATGATCCGCGATTAACCGCGATGCTAAACGAACAATTTCAATTACATTCAGATAAGTTAGCACATCTACAGGAACGCTTGATAACCGTATTTCCCAAGCAAACCGGTGCTAAACAACATTACGGCCACTATCTGATTCTGCAGCACGCAATTGGTCGTGAAACATACTATGTCAATTGGTTGAAAACGACTTTACAGGAGTTGCCAGCCAATTAAGTGTCAATAAGCAAGACGTATCCCCGTGGATGGTTGAAACTGTTATAATGACAGTGGTTACTATCAAGGTAATGAGGAGATGCAATTATGGATAATCAAGAAATGCAAGAGCCGCTAGCGTACCATCGGATTCTGTTAACGGTTGACGAGGACGATAACACCTCTTCTGAACGTGCTTTCCGGTATGCAACAACGGTGGCACTAGACTACAATGTTCCACTAGGAATCTGCTCAGTGCTTGAAAGCGCAGATATGAATATTTTTGACTCGCTGACACCATCAAAGATGCAGGCTAAGCGTGAACACGTTGAACAAGTTGTGGCGGAATACGTGAAGTATGCTGAACAACGGGGAGTTAAACAGGTTGAGCCGCTGGTTTATGAAGGTGGCGATGTGGATGACGTTATCTTGGAACAAGTCATTCCAGAATTCAAACCAGATTTACTAGTAACGGGTGCGGATACTGAATTTCCACACTCTAAGATTGCGGGTGCGATTGGACCGCGGTTAGCACGGAAGGCGCCCATCTCAGTAATTGTGGTGCGTTAAACGTAACTGTTGTAAACTGAACAACTAAATTTGATATTGTTAGTAAGTGTGGTCGGGAAATGTCCCACCACGCTTTTTTATTGTCCCGTTAAGTTCATCAATGAACTTAACAATCTAGATTTACATTGAATGGTTGGTTGAAAGTATTAAGGGTTTACAATGCTGATAACAATGAATTTATTATTTTTTATAATTTATAGTTGCATTATTAAAAAGGACGTATATAATAAAGTTTGTAAATTAATTCACAAGGAATTTGGATGGAGGAAACACTTCATGATTAAAACAACAGAAAAAATAGAAATTAGTAAAGAAGCAGCAGAGGTCGATCAGTTAGTTCAACGCTCAAAGAAAGCATTAGCTGAGTTAAAATCATATACGCAAGAACAAATTGATGATTTATGTGAAAAAGTAGCGGTTGCCGCCCTCGACAGCCACATGAAATTAGCCAAGATGGCCGTTGAAGAAACCAAACGTGGGGTGGTCGAAGATAAGGCCATCAAGAACATCTATGCTAGCGAATATATTTGGAATAGCATGCGCCATGATAAGACGGTCGGTATTCTTAAAGATGACGACGAAGAACAATTAATGGAAATTGCTGAACCAGTTGGGATCGTTGCTGGGGTCACCCCAGTTACCAACCCAACTTCAACGACGGTTTTCAAGACGTTAATTTCCCTAAAGGGTCGTAATACGATCGTCTTCGGTTTTCACCCACAAGCACAAAACTCAAGTTCTGAAGCAGCCAAGATCATGCGTGCAGCAATCGAAGCAGCTGGTGGCCCCGCAGATGCCGTTCTTTACATTGAACATCCAAGTATTGAAGCAACCAATGCCTTGATGCACCACCCAGACGTTGCCACGATTCTTGCAACGGGTGGTCCAAGCATGGTTACCGCAGCTTACTCATCAGGCAAGCCAGCCCTTGGCGTTGGTCCTGGTAACGGCCCAACCTACGTTGAAAAGACGGCTGATAACAAACAAGCCGTTAACGACATGGTCTTATCGAAAACCTTTGATAATGGGATGATCTGTGCTTCTGAAAACAGTGCCATCATCGACAAAGAAATCTACGCTGAAGTTAAAGCTGAATTCATTCGTCTTGGCTGTTACTTTGTTAAACCAAAGGATGTTCAAGCCTTGAGTGACGCTGTTATCGATCCTAACCGTCACACGGTTCGTGGCCCCGTTGCTGGGAAGACTGCTTACGAAATCGCCCAAATGGCTGGTTTAAAAGATGTCGCTAAGGATTGCCGCGTCCTGATTGCTGAAATCAACGGTGTCGGCGTTAAATATCCACTATCTGGTGAAAAATTATCACCAGTCTTGACCGTTTACAAGTCAGATTCCCACGAAGCAGCCTTCAAACGGGCCGATCAATTACTCCACTATGGTGGTTTAGGCCATACGGCTGGGATTCACACGACTGATGATGAACTGGTTAAGGAATTTGGCCTACAGATGCCTGCTTGCCGGATCTTAGTTAACACACCATCTTCAGTTGGTGGTCTGGGTAACATTTACAACAACATGGCACCTTCATTGACACTGGGAACCGGATCATATGGTGGCAACTCGATTTCTCATAACGTTACGGATATGGATCTGATTAATATTAAAACAGTTGCAAAACGCCGCAATAACATGCAATGGGTCAAAATGCCTCCCAAAGTTTACTTCGAACGCAATTCCGTTCGCTACTTGGAAAGCATGCAAGGTATCAAAAAGGTCTTCTTAGTTTGTGATCCTGGTATGGTTGAATTTGGCTACGCTGATCGGGTCACATCTGTCCTAAATAAACGGACTGATCCCGTTGATATCGACATCTTCTCAGAAGTTGAACCTAACCCATCTACAGACACCGTCTATAAAGGTGTTGAACGGATGAAAGCCTTCAAGCCAGATACGATCATCGCACTCGGTGGTGGTTCCGCAATGGACGCTGCCAAAGGGATGTGGCTCTTCTACGAGCACCCAGAAGCTTCCTTCTTAGGTGCTAAACAGAAATTCTTGGATATTCGGAAACGGACTTACAAGGTGCCTGCTGCTAGCAAGGTCACTTACATTGGGATTCCAACGACCTCTGGGACTGGTTCTGAAGTAACGCCATACGCGGTTATTACGGATTCTAAGACCCACGTCAAATACCCAATCACCGACTATGCAATGCAACCAGATATTGCGATCGTTGATCCACAATTTGTGGAAACTGTACCAAAGCGGACGACTGCTTGGACTGGTTTGGATGTCATCACCCACGCTACTGAAGCCTACGTATCAACGATGGCATCAGATTTCACTCGTGGCTGGTCGATTCAAGCCCTACAATTGGCCTTCAAGTACTTGAAAGCTTCCTATGATGGCGACAAATTGGCCCGTGAGAAGATGCACAACGCGTCAACTTTAGCAGGGATGGCTTTTGCCAACGCCTTCTTAGGAATCAACCATTCAATCGCCCACAAACTTGGCGGCGAGTTCAATTTGCCACACGGATTAGCTATTGCGATTACCTACCCACAAGTAGTTCGTTACAATGCTGAAATCCCAACCAAGCTGGCAATGTGGCCTAAATACAACCACAACACTGCCTTAGCCGATTACGCCAACATCGCCCGTGCCCTGGGACTACCAGGCAAGACGGACGAAGAACTCAAAGAAAGCTTAGTTAAAGCTTACATCGACTTGGCTCACTCAATGGATGTTACCCTTTCATTGAAAGCTAACCGGGTCGAAAAGAAGCACTTTGAGGCGACCGTTGATGAGTTAGCCGAACTGGCTTACGAAGATCAATGCACGACTGCCAACCCACGTGAACCACTAATTAGCGAATTGAAAACAATTCTCGAACGTGAATGGGACGGCCAAGGTACTGAAAAATAGCCCTTGAATTAATTTAAAGGAAGCGCACTTGCTGAATTCAGTAGGTGTGCTTCCTTTTTTGTCAGTTCCTTCAAGAAATAATTGAAAGATTACTTACGACTTTCGTCTACAGTGGTCAGCACTAGCTCAGCTGTGGGACCGGGTTAAGCCTGAGGAGCGGTCTTAACCCTCGCCTTGGTCCTCGGCACAATTCGCCAATGACCAAGTGCGTCCGTGGCCTAAGTCCGGGAAACCACCGGCCTAATGCCACCTTCACAGCACCGCTAGTCCTGACCACCTCCGGCTAGACTGGTTGATACTTGTCGTAACAGGGTTAATTCTAGTGTTCATCAAGGAAAAGGTACATAAAAGAGTAATATTTAAGTTGCTTTTAGATAAAAATGCGACTGATATTCGTAATCTTGGATAGCTGAGTGTTGATAATGGTTTTTATACGTCAATTTCGTAGAAGACAAAAAGATGGCAAGTTGTCATAACTGAATGACTTCTGTACACTAAGGTCAAGTTAACTGAAATATAGTCGGTAGCGTCTTTGATGGCTGCCAATTTGAGAGAGGTGCCACCATGCTAACTGATGATCGTGAGTTACCTGCATTAGCCTTGAAATCATTGTTATACGAGGTTTCCGTCACCCCTAAGCCGGGACTAGTTGACCCTGCCAACCCAGGGCCGCATCCTGACATGACTGTTTTCACGTTTATTGATAGCGCTGTCAGTTTGGAATCTTACTTCGAACAGTGCCGCCAAGCTGGTGCTGAATTTAAAGGGACCGATTTAACGGTCTTATTCCAACAGATCCGTCCGGCTGGTATTCGGGCTGAGAAGGCCATGTTTGCGGCAACTAAGGGTGTTAATACCCATAAAGGCGCCGTCTTCTCACTGGGGGTCCTCGTCACAGCCGGGGCTTATACGCTGGCTACAGCATCGGTGTTTGATGTTGACCGATTGTTCAAAACGGTGCGGGCGATGCTAGTTGGTTTGGTCAATCATGATTTAGGTGCTATTCAGCCGAATCAGATGACCACGGCTGGCGAACGTCAGTATGCGAAATATGGTCAAGGCGGGATTCGCGCCGAAGCCGAAGCTGGTTACCCAGTGGTCGCTGATATTGCACTGCCATTTTTGCGCCAACAATCTGGGCCACTGAATTATCGGTTACTCGATACTTTAATGGTGATTGCCGCTCATACGACGGATACAAATCTGATAAAACGGGCCGGAACACCGGATATTTTACCGTGGATGCGTGCACAAACTAAACAATATTTTGAATTAGGCGGCAGCCAAACTACAGCTGGATGGGAATTCTTAGTACAATTAAATCAAGAATTTTTAGTTCGCAACCTCAGTTTAGGCGGTTCGGCCGACTTGCTGATTCTCACGATTTTTGTGGGACTGATTGAAGGTAGTCTCGAATAATCATTATTTTCGATATTGTTGCTGAATATGCTAATTAACTGTGGTGATTGAATTAACGAATATCTGAGTGTTATTTATGGAAGCCAGCTAATTAGTTCGGACATAGTTTAGGCAATTTAAACGTTTATGAGCTACAATATTTGAGAGCACCACTTTGCTTGGAGGAAAGTCTTATGAAGAACAAAGCAGTTACAATCAAAGACGTTGCCCGTTTGGCAGGAAAATCGATTGCCACGGTCTCGCAAGTTCTGAATGGTCACGGGGACAAGTTTAGTCCGGCCACGGTGACAGCAGTGGAAGCTGCTCGTGACGAACTACATTATGAACCGGATTATTTTGCACAACGGATGATCAAAAAAACGAGTAAAACGATTGGGGTACTGGTACCGGACATTACCAATCCCTTCTTTAGTGAGTTAATTCGGGGGATTGAAAACGTCCTCTACCAGCAAAACTTTATTACGATGCTGTGTAACGCAGATCAGGATGAAGATAAGGAACGAGTGTACTTGGATGAATTGAGTCGTCGGGGTGTCGATGGCTTTATTATCGCGAGTTCAGCCGTCTCTAATCAGGCTATCAATGATATTTTACGGCGTAAGCAGCATCCCTTTATCGTACTGGACCAGAAGAAGGCGGAAGGAATTAGTGACGCCGTCTTAACGGATGACTACGATGGTGGTCGGCAGGCAGCTGAGCACCTTAAAGCTTTGGGTCATCAACAAGTCGCGGTCTTGATTCCAGAACGGGCTGCTGCCAATATCCAGAATCGACTTAAGGGATTCTATAGTGTCTATGATCAAGAAGCAGTGACGGTGATTACGACCGCACTATCTAAGGTCGGCGGACGTCAAGCAGTTCCCGCAATCCTAGCAACGAGCGCCACGGCTATTTTTGCGATTAGTGATGAGATGGCGTTTGGCGTCTATCTGGGTCTTGCGGAGCATGGCAAACAGGTTCCCACTGATTATAGTGTGGTTGGCTACGATGATGTTGAGATGTGTCAGTACGTGACGCCGCAATTAACGACGATCGCTCAGCCCATTTTTGAACTCGGTCAAACAACGGCTAACCAATTACTAGCGCGAGTCGCGGAGCCCCAACAACCATGGGAAGAATACCACTTACCAGTTAAATTAATCGAAAGAAATTCAACGACACGTTTGAATTCATAATTCGAATGTGTTATATTTTGGTCAAGTTATTAAAACGTTTTCATAAAACGTTTTAACTGAATAAAATTAGTCATGATTTGACCATTGGAGGGAACCACTATGAACACAGTAACAGTAATTGGCAGCATTAATTTAGACCGAACGATTCGGGTACACCAGATGCCTAAGCCTGGCGAAACGATTCACACTAAAGAAATCTTTTCGGCTGGCGGCGGTAAAGGTGCTAACCAAGCCGTTGCGGCAAAACGTTCGCAAGCTAAGACGCATTTTATCGGAGCAGTTGGCGATGACGATGCTGGTAAAGCAATGCTAGATTTGTTGGCTCAAGAAGAAATTACTTTGGATGGGATTACGACCCTGAAAAATGAGTCAACGGGCCAAGCCTATGTTACGGTGGACGATGCCGGTGAAAATCAAATCATGATCCACGGTGGTGCCAACATGGCGTTTACATCTGAGGATGTTGAAGCGCATCGTGACTTGATCGAAGCGAGTGACTTTTTAGTTGCCCAATTTGAAAGTACCGTTGCTAGTACGGTGACTGCTTTTAAAATCGCTCAGGCTGCCGGTGTTAAGACGATTCTTAATCCTGCACCAGCCATGAGTAAGGTTCCTGCTGAATTATTAGCAGTGACGGACATGATCGTTCCTAATGAGACTGAAACACAAACGTTAACTGGCATTGAGATTACGGATGAAGCCAGCATGATCAAGGCTTCAGCAGCGCTACACGCGCTAGGAATTGCTGCTGTAATTATCACGATTGGTAGCAAGGGTGCTTTCTACGATGTTGACGGTCGCCACGGTATTATTCCAGCGTTCAAAGTGGATGCCGTAGATACCACGTCTGCTGGTGATACCTTTATTGGTGCAATGAGCAGCGTGTTAGATCAAGACTTCAGCAACCTTGAAGATGCAATTCGTTATGGTAACCGGGCGTCATCAATCGCAGTTCAGCGATTTGGTGCCCAACCATCAATTCCTTATAAAAACGAAATTACTGCCGCGGAGGGCGAAAAATAATGAAAAAAAGTAAAGTAATCAATTCAGATTTATCACGTGTTATTGCAACTATGGGTCATTTTGATAAAATAAGTATTGGTGATGCTGGTATGCCAGTACCAAGTACGACTGAAAAGATCGATTTAGCCGTTGATAATGGCATTCCTAGCTTTATGCAAGTATTGAATAATGTTTTAGAAGAACTTGAAGTACAACGAATTTACTTGGCAGAAGAGATCAAGACGCAGAATCCAGCAATGCTAACGGCTATCCAAGACCGTTTGCCAAAGATGCCAATCACGTTTATCCCACACGAAGAAATGAAGCAATCATTAACGGACTGTAAAGCCTTCGTACGGACTGGTGAAATGACACCTTACGCAAACATCATGTTGGAAAGTGGCGTTACTTTTTAATGCTATTCGGCGATTAATGGAGGAAATAGAATGAACACAACCGCTTTACTAATTGGCTTAGGGCCGTTACTAGGTTGGGGCCTTTACCCCACGATTGCATCAAAAATTGGTGGCCGTCCCGTCAATCAGATTCTAGGATCTACGATTGGAACACTGATCTTTGCGTTAGCCTTTGCTGGCATGCAAGGAATCGCGTTCCCACACGGAATGGATCTCTGGTTCTCAATCATTTCAGGAATCGGTTGGGCTAGTGCTCAGATCGTGACCTTCAAGGTATTTACGATGGTTGGGTCATCACGGGCAATGCCAATTACCACGGCCTTCCAGTTATTAGGAGCGTCCCTCTGGGGTGTCTTCGCGCTGGGTGACTGGCCTGGGACGAACGCTAGAATATTTGGTGGCTTGTCACTAGTTGCAATTATTATTGGTGCCTGGTTGACGGTTTGGTCAGAACACAAGGATGCCGGTAATGCTAAAAAGTTGCGGGATGCTGTTATCTTGTTAGCCATCGGTGAAATTGGTTACTGGGCATACTCAGCAGCACCACAAGCAACGAGTATTGGCGGTAAGGAAGCCTTTGTTCCCCAAGCTATTGGGATGGTAATTGTGGCTGTCGTTTACTCGATCTTCCTTGCAATGCGCGGTGAAAAATTAGCGTTAGCTGAAAGCGTGTCATACAAACACATTATTTCAGGTTTGTTCTTCGCATTTGCTGCGTTGACGTACCTGATCTCAGCACAATCAAACATGAACGGTTTGGCAACAGGCTTTATCCTGTCACAAACCTCAGTGGTACTTGCCACGTTGACCGGTTTCTGGTTCTTAGGTCAGAAGAAGACTTCTAAGGAAATGACGGTTACGATTTGCGGGCTAGTATTGATTCTGGCTGCGGCAACGGTGACGGTGCTGATCTAAAGTTAGTTAAATTAAATAATAAGTATGGAGTCGTTGATTTAGCTTTTCTAAGCTAGATCAACGGCTTTTTTTGAGGGCACAGTTAGAATGAAGTTTGAACATTATATGCTATCATGAGCACATATAAAGTGAAATTTGAGTAGCATACATGGTCAAACGGTCAGGAGATTAATCATGCTAAACGGATGCGAGATGAATATAAACGAGGAGGAAAAGAATAATGACTAATATGAATTTTGATGACTATTTAGCAAAGCGAATGAAAAATCCGGGGTTCAAAGCGGCATTTGATAGTGAGGACTCAAAATTAGCCAGTGCCGTTACTTTGATGAAAGCACGTGAAAAAGCTGGACTAACTCAACGTGAACTTGCTGTTAAGGCAGCAATTCCACAATCTACAGTGGCACGGATTGAGCGTGGTGGAAATACGAGTATTGATACTATGTCAAAGATAGCAGTAGCGTTAGGCAAACGGATTGAATTAAAATTTGTGTGATCAAAAATTATACAGAAGGCGGGTTGCTACCGAGTACTCCGTAGTTAAGCAGAGAAAGCAGTCTGTTGTCGCATGTTTCGACTGTAACTATTTGAAATTGCAAAAACGAGTTGGGGTGTCGAGGTGTCCCAAGCTCGTTTTTTTGTGTGACAAATTTACAATTGAAGACACACTCTAGGTAGAAATCTTAAATTAGTACTGCAAAAGAATGCGTTTTCATATATGATTGATTTAATAACTAATTAGAAATGGTGAAGGTGAAAGTAATGAGTAACAAATTAGGTAGTATTGAAGCAGGCGGCACCAAGTTTGTTTTGGCAGTTGCAGATGAGACATATAAGGTTAGTGCCAAAAAACGGATTCCAACGTTAACTCCAGATGAAACCTTAGCAGCATGTATCGATTTCTTTAAAGAAAATCCGGTCGATGCGATTGGATTAGGTTCATTTGGTCCGATTGGTATCAAGACTGGGACTGCTGACTATGGTCACATTCTATCGACACCAAAACCAGGTTGGGCTGGAACGGACATGGTTGGCATTCTAACAGCTGCATTGCACGTTCCTATCTACTTTACAACGGACGTCAATGCGTCCGTCTATGGTGAATATATTGCTGGTTCAGCTAAGGACGTGGATTCGGCTGTTTACTTCACAATCGGTACGGGTATCGGTGGTGGTGCCATTCAAGATGGTCAATTTGTTGGTGGATACTCACACTTGGAAATGGGACATGCACCAGTAATGATGCACCCGGACGATGACTTTGTTGGTAGTTGTCCATTCCACGGCAACCGTTGTTATGAAGGGGTTGCTGCGGGTCCAACCATTGAAGCACGGACTGGTGAACGCGGTGAAAATCTTAAGCGGGACAATCCTGTCTTTGACTATATCAACTACTACGCTGCTCAAATGGCTTTTAGTGCCTACGTTAACTTAACGCCAGAAAAGATTATTTTTGGCGGTTCAGTTATTAACGACGATGATATGGTGAAAGTTCGTCAATACTTTAACGAACTGAACAATGGCTATATCCAAGTCCCAGATGATATGATTGTACACAGTCACTTTGCAGATAATGCATCTGCTACTGTTGGTGATTTTGCATTGGCAGCATCATTATTGAAATAGTTAATAGCAAGACTAATTCGGTTACGACCAATCAATAGGTTGTTACGAAATTGACTGATTGTATTATATGAAAAGTTGTTTGTACAAGGAGGAGCTGTAATGGCAACACTAGGCTTGATTGACATTGGTGGTACAACGATTAAATTTGCGATTTGGCAAGACGAAAAGTTGACTCATCATCATGCAGTGGCAACGCCGACAGACAAAGGTATTTTCATGACCTTACTGGACGATGAAGTTGCACAGATGAAGACGCAGGCACCTATTACGGGTATCGGGATTAGTTCTCCCGGCGCTGTTAATAAAGCAACGGGTGTTATCGAAGGAGCCAGTGCGATTCCATATATTCATAATTTCCCAATTCAAGCTGAATTTGAAGAACGGTTTGGGTTACCAGTTAGTATTGAAAATGATGCTAACTGTGCGGCGTTAGCAGAAGCCTCCAGTGGTGCGGGTCAAGGGTCAACTAGCCTAGCTTTTCTAGTGATTGGAACCGGGGTTGGTGGCGCTCTGATCTTCAATGACCATATCTGGCATGGCGCCCATCTCTTTGGTGGCGAATTTGGTTACACGAAGATCAACGATGTAGGGACATTGAGTGAATTAGGGACAGTACCCAATGCGATCATTCGCTATCAAAACGCTACGGGAAAATCAGAAGCACTTAATGGGCAGCAGCTCTACCAATTAGCTGATGAAGGTGACGTAGATGCTAAGCGTGAAATTGACACGATGTATGCAGCGTTAGCACAAGGCATCTTCAATCTGCAATATAGCTTCGACCCTGAAAAAATCATTTTGGGTGGCGGTGTTTCGAATAACCCTGATTTGATTCCTGGGATTGAACGCGCGTTAACTGGAGTTTATGAGCAAGTTAAGATCGCATCGATTAAACCTGAGTTAGTGCTATGTCAGTATACGGATGAAGCTAACTTACGTGGTGCGGTTGTTGATTTCGAGCAGACAGTTACTAATTAGGAGGAAGTCGATTATGGTTACTTTTCCACCAGGATTCGTCTGGGGAGCTGCATTGATTGCTGGTCTTGGAACCATGCCTACCATAATCGTTATGGCCTGATTCGTGATGATATTCATACGCAGACTAAGACGCTGAAAAAATCGGCCGCGTGGTTTAAGGAACTGGGAATGCGGAATGGGTTTGAAGAAGATTAATAAGTTTTAAAAGGACGTAAAAAGCCTACTGAACTTACAGATGTTGAAATCTGAATAAGTTTGGTAGGCTTTTTGATTAGTATCTAACTGTATGAGGTAAATGATGGTTTATATCCATTTACCGTGCTATTTCTATTCTAAAAAAGCAGAAGTATCTTTGCCACATGACTGATACTGATTAATTAATCCTAATGATTTAAAGATTGTTTCTTGATAAGCAATTTTGGCATTCCATTCAACGGTTTCTAGGATCCGAGTTGCCTCGTGGAGATCAGTACAAGTAATTAGGACGCCGTGACTATTAAGTAAGAAAATATTCTCCAAAGCATTATCGCCTAATGCTACTAGACTCTCATGAACTTGATCGGCTAGTTCTTTTGAGCAAGCTTCTTTGTAAGGGAGACATTTAATTTTACCCAAATTTTGGTTTACGGCAGTGATCTCAGTGACATTAGGCATATCTTGACCAAGCGTTGCCCAAAACATAGACTCCTCAGCGTGTGAATGGTAGACTACTTTGATTTTAGGATTAGCCTCATAGGCACCAATATGCATATTAATTTCGCGAGTCAACCGGCCAACACCATCGATTTGTTGGCCAGTAGCTAGATCAACAACTAAAATTTGTGACCCAGCGAGTTTGCCAAACCAGGCTTCGGACATGAAGGTTGGTGTCATGATAATGTAGTCATGGCCTTTTTCAATGTGAACAGTACCGAAATCAATATTTTCCTTGGCAGTAATCTTTACTGAGATATTCCCGCCAGCAACATTAGTATTTTTACGATTAAACATTTCGCGAGCAACCATGGCTAAGTCACGGCGTTCAGGTTCAAAAACATATTCTTCTGTCATAAGATTAACTCCAATCGTTTATTTGGTATTTGCACGTTGCTGAAGGTAGTTTTTTTTACGTTCTTCATACTTTGCTTTTCGTTTAGCATCAAATTCACCGAATAAATAACGATTTCCTTTAAAGTAAATTATTTCACTCAAAACCATTACAAGTAAACAGGCTCCAATATTATTAGTGCTAAGAGCTTCGATGAAGAGTAGAACGTCAACGAAAAGTAATAGTGACCAAACTACTTTCTGAATGCTCATATGAGTTGTTTTTTTCATTATTTATTACCATTATTCTTAGCAGAATTACTGAAATCCATACCATCTAAGTCTTCAAGCGATGTAGATTTGTTAGCTTGAGCTGCTTTTTTAGAAGTGCTACCAAAATTCATGCCATCTAAATCGTCAAGATCGATATCGTCTGTGCTAGTAGAAGACGCCTCTACTGGGATATTGGCAGTAGTTGCGGTTTCCATACCAGCGAGTGTATATCGTTGGCTAGGCAGTTTTGCTTTGCTCTGATCGATGTATAGCCAGATAAATCCTAATAACCAAAGGATTGACAGACCAATTGCCCACCATTCACCAGTGAATGCTTTTGCAAAGAAGAGCCGGAAATCTGGTCCTTCAAAAGTAGACCATGATAACTGCTGACCAGCGTGAACTTTGACGGTACCGGTAGATTTAGCTAAATTAGTAATGATTGGCGCAAAGTAAGTTGCACTGTATAAGAAAATGGGTGTTGTGATAATGCCTAAAACAATCATGCGCAGTAAGTTAGCACCGGTCAGTAATAGCGCTGCAACTACGAAAGAAAGATTAATAATTCCAGCAAACGGTAATACGGTGTTACCTGGTAAGATCATTGCAAAAATCAACATGACTGGTACTAGAATAACGACAGTAACCCATAATTCATTACGGCCGGCAAGGATAGGCCAATCAAGACCGATGTATACTTCACGGCCATTGAAATGCTTTTTCATGAAATCGCTCATGGCGTCAGCAATTGGTGATAATGCTTGCATGAATAATTTTGAAATCATTGGGAATAGGGTCATCGCAGTAGCTGCTTGAATAGCTAAGTTCAAGGATTTTGAAACGGAATAGCCCGCACCAAATCCAAGTAAGACCCCAATAATGGCACCCATGGCAGTGTTGTCACCAAAAACGCCAATTTTCTTTTGAAGTGCTGCAGAATCAAAAGGACGATTCATAGCAGGAATGAAATCAAGTAATTTGTTGAGTGGTTGTAGAATAACTGCGAATAATGTAACAAGGTGTGGGACAGTGACGCCAGGCATGCCAGTTAGATCTTCAATATGTCGTTGCCACATGTCACCAGATTTAAGTTCTAGTACAATCTGAACACCGGCTACTAAGAAGCCATAAAAGGCATTGTGAGTGAAGTAAAGAACGACAACGTAAGTGAAGATTTTGTTCCAAACATTCCACATATCAACATTCAAGGTCTTAGTCCATTTGAAAGATAGCATTACAAAGTTAATCGCCAGTAACAATGGGAAGAATAAGAATGCTGACTTATAGGACCAAGTGATTGCCGCAACCCCTGTCCAACCAGCGTCAATTGCGTTTAGACTAAGATGAAAGATTTTTGACATTGCTTTAGCAGCTGGTGATATTGAATCCATCATGTAATTTACAACTAAGGTCATCCCACTAAATGCAACCCCTAGTGTCAGTGCTGCTAAGACTGATTTTCTAAGTTTGAGTCCTGCAATGGTCGCAATAATGAACATAATTAGTGGAACGAAAACTGGTCCACCAAGATTTAGAATGTAGTTAACGATGGTTTTTAGTATGTCCATGAAATAATGCCTCCTAAAAATTAAGAAACTAATTTATAATTACATGTTTTTCAATGCAGCAATAATGTCGCGATAAGATATTTCAGGATTCTGTCCAGTAAAGATTGGTAACCCATTAACTGATGCAATATTATTCTTTTCAACAATGGTTTGGATTTCTTCATTAGGACGTGCAATCCAGACATAAATATCATAATTTGCTAAGATGTCGGGTAATTTTTTAAAGTCAGTAGCTTCAACTTCCACACCAGTAATGCTGTGATCATCAAAGAAATCAACAATATGCTTAACTACTAACTCACTCGATGCAACGCCACTTCCACAAGCAACAATAATTTTTGCCATAATAATTCACTCCTTA
Organism: Lactiplantibacillus herbarum; assembly: GCF_001039045.1. Classification (GTDB taxonomy): domain Bacteria; phylum Bacillota; class Bacilli; order Lactobacillales; family Lactobacillaceae; genus Lactiplantibacillus; species Lactiplantibacillus herbarum. Next base: position 94,093 of record NZ_LFEE01000001.1, on the reverse strand, counting down.
ATTTGTTTGAACATTTATTCCTATTTGAACTTTTTATTTAGATAGTTGAACATTTCAATAGAATCGGAAATGTTGTTGAATTCTTCGACAAATACTTGATCTTGAATCAGTGCCATAAATTTTTGCAAAAGAATTAGTTGATCGTCGGGATGGGTAATTCCTAAAAAGAAAAAGGTATCGGCACGTTCTTCAGTGTTATAGCCCATTTGCAGCATTTGAACCGGCTGTTTGGTAGTGACGACACAAACAAAGGGTTTATTAATGTTTTCTGGATTAGCATGTGGTAGGGCAATAGACATATAGTCACTAACTACTCCGGTTGGAAATTCATCTTCACGGTTGTTCAGAGCTAATTCATATGAGTCCTTAACGTAACCTAGAGTTAATAATTTATTTGCGACTTGTTGATACAGGTCAGTACGATCTTCTGCATCAACGTTTAAAAAGATTAAATCTTGTTGTAACATATCTTGATAGTTCATAAAAAAGCCTCCTAAATTAATGCAAGCGCATACATTTTAGCTAAGGAATTGACCATTGGAATACTTAGTTGTAAAAAATAAATTAATTAAAAGCAATATGCTAAGATGTTAATAACGGTGAAACATCTCTTTAAAAAGCACCTCATATTACCCAGCCAACGCCTTTTCAATATTCAGTATATGTTGGCGTTATGGCGTTTTGTATTCAATTCGACATAACATGAAACTCATTCAAATTTTCTCTGTTTAATCGTTCAAATTGACCAGAGAAAGTTCAGAATTATTCAACCTGGAGGGTAATATGACTAATAGAGATGATCGTGTGTTGCACATACTTAAAGTTTTAAATAAGCATCCTCGAATTAGTGTTAAACGTTTAATTGAATTAACTGGTGAGAGTGTTTCCACGATGAGAAGGGACTTAATTATTCTCGAGCAATCGGGTAAAGTTAAGCGTACTTTTGGAATGGTTTCGCTATTAGCAGATACCAATGTCGAATTTACATCGCCGTTTCGTTACCGAACACACGTTGATGAAAAGAAAGTTATTTGTCGATTATTGGCCAAGGAAATTATAAAAGATAATCAAGCGATGTTTATTGACCCAAGTACTACAGCAGCGTACTTGCCAAATTATTTGACAGATCATCAGAACTTAAAAGTTATAACTGATAATTTACAATTTGCGGTGGCTGCCAATCGAATGACTAATCTAAACGTTTTTGTTACGGGCGGTTCATTGCGCCCAAACTCAGATTCTGTGTTAGGTAGCCATACGATTCAAGATATCACGTTGTTTAGACCGCAGCTTGCAATATTGTCATGTAGTACCTTGGACCAAACCGGAGCGTACATTGCGGATATGGAGCAAGCAAATATTAAGTTTGCAATGATGGAGAACGCCAGAGAAAGTATTCTATTAGCTGACCATACTAAGTTTCGCCTGGATAACTCTGACTATATTCAGTTGGCTAAGTTTCCAGCCTGGTCGACGATTATTACTGATAGAAAACCCGAAAGTAAGTTTTTGGAGTGGATGCAGAAACTAGGTGTAGCTGTGATCTATCCGGGATACAAATAAATTAACTGATTAACAAATAATGTTTATGAGTTAGCCAGTTATTAGATAAATGAAAAAGTGTCATGGACCAGCCACATTAAGGGCTTTTCCATGACACTTTTGATGTTTAAAATCATGATGAGATTATTCGTTAGTACTTTGTTCCTGTGCAACCATCTGTTTTTCAGCAACTTTAAAGAATGGGTAGTAGGCCGCACCAGCAATTAGGAGCTCAATTGCTGACCAAACAGCCGCACGCCAGTCCCAGCCAGTTGCCATCAATGGACCGATGATTGGAGGCATCGTCCAAGGAACCATCGCGACGGGTGCGGAAATCCAGCCTAACGTGATGAATAGGTATGATAATGTAGCTAGAACTAAAGGAACCACGATAAATGGAATCATCGTAATAGCATTCATGACGATTGGGAAACCAAAGATGACGGGTTCGTTGATTTCAAATAAAGCACTTGGAAAAGCGACTTTACCTAAATCACGGTAGGTCTTACTGCGCGAGAACAACATTAAGGCAACTAATGTAATCGTAGCGCCAGTGCCACCAACGTTGACATAGAGACTTGAGAAGCCCGCTGCCGTGACGTATGGCAATGGTTGATGATGTGCTAATGCGGTTCCGTTTGCGGCTAAGAACTGCAGGAAGATCGGATCAGCGATACCCTCTAAGGTCATGTCGCCATGAATCCCACAGACCCATAGTAGACTGACAAGTAATGTGTAGACCAGAATACCAGGTAACGTGTTCATTGCGAACAATAATGGATGGAAAATTGTTTGGACAACTTGGTTGATATCGATGTGTAGTGGCATCCGAACTGTCCAGAATAATAGTAAAATAACAAAACCAGGGAACAAAGCGACAAATGAATTTGAAACGGCAGTTGGAACGCCTGCCGGTAGTTTAATAACAATGTTCTTCTTGACGAAGAAGTTAAAGATTGAAACGGCAATAAATGCCGTGATAATAGCAGTGAATAGGCCTGTTGAGGCGAAATTAGATGTATCAAGTACGAATTTATTGTTAAACGAGCTGATAATAAAGGCCATGGTTGCTAAGCCAGCTCCGGATAATGGATCAATTTCCAATGACTTAGAGAGTTCGTAGCCGATCCCGATAACGGCTAGTAATGAAATAATGCCAAAAGAGCCATTGACCGCGACGCTGATCATGTTAGCGTACGGTTTAATAAAGTTGGTCCAAGCGGTAATTGGAATATTACCAAGAATCAAGAAGACACTCCCACTAATAATAGCAGGTAGTGTTAAAACAAGTCCGTTCCGGACAGCCACCAAGTATTTGTTGTTACCAATCTTAGCCATTGGTGGCATAAGCGTATTTTGAAGCCATTCCATAAAGCGATGCATAAGAATCCCCCCTGTTCTGAATGAGTTAAGAATACTCAGTAAAAACAGCGTTGTAAACCCTTTCAAAACTCGATAAAACTATACATATCCTCGTTTCGGACTAGACCAATGCAGGCGTTGATAATTGGTACCAACAAATTATGATTAGACCTGATTATTTGAAAATGGTTAGAATAGTTCCAAAAAAGTTTACTTTAAAAGCTGTATTGGAAAATTACCATTTCAGATCTGATATAAATGATGTGAAATTGATTTAATGCTAAAAACCCAACAAGGTTGACGAGGCCTTGTTGGGTTTAAAGATAAATTAATATATAGGTTTTTGTAATGTAAATTGGCTGATAATGGAGAACTAAGCGGTCTTAATTCGGTTGAATTCAGCCATGTATTTCTTAGCGTTTTCAGTGACCGTATCAAAATCACCTTTATCGCCAGGTCCAACTAGATTACCACCAGCACCGACAACGGTGGCACCTGCTGCAAACCAGTCTTCCAAGTTATCTAAGTTAACACCACCAGAAGGCATGATGCTAATTTGTGGGAATGGTGCTTTAACATTCCCAATCATCTTAGTTGTTAAAGTATTCCCAGGGAACATCTTAACTAAGCTTGATCCGTATTGCATGGCAGTTTGCATTTCAGTGACGCTCATGCAACCTGGGATGTAAGGGATTTGGTACAAGTTACACAACCTTGCAACGTCAGGATCGAAGGTTGGTGCAACGATGAATTGTGCACCGGCCATTATTGCTAGACGCGCAGTAGTTGTGTCTAAGACAGTTCCGGCACCAATTACAGCGTCAGTGCCAGCAAATTTTTCACTTAAGCCAGCGATAACTTGATCAGCGTGAGGCACTGTAAAGGTTAATTCAATACCTTTAACACCACCCTTGATAGCGGCCTCAGAAGTCTTAGTTGCTTGTTCTGGTGTATTGCCACGAACAACGGCGATAACACCAGCTGCTTCAATATTCTTTAAAATTTCAACTTTTTGCATGTTTATCATTCTCCTGTAATCAATTGAGATTAACTCTCATTAGGATAACTGGTTATTATTAACGTACTAAGTAACCACCATCAACTGCAAGTAAATGACCATTGACGTAATTTGATGCAGGGCTTGCTAAGAATACGGCAACACCCATCAATTCGTAAGTCCCACCCCAGTGACCGGCAGGAATCCGATCAAGAATTTCTTTGTTACGGGCTGCATCTTCACGGATTGGTTCAGTGTTAGCAGTCTTGATGTAGCCAGGAGCAATCGCATTAACTTGAATGTTGTATTCAGCTAATTCGCTTGCAAATGACTTAGTTAAGCCGGCAACCCCATGCTTGCTTGCAGTGTATGAAGGAATGAACTTCCCACCTTGGAATGAAAGCATTGAGCCAATGTTAATGATCTTACCAGATTTTTGTTTAGCCATAACTTTACCAGCAGCTAATGACATATGGTAAACAGTGCTTAAGTTGATAGCAATGACACGGTCCCAATCAGCATCTTTAGATTCAAGTAATGGGTTACGTTTGATCATACCAGCGTTATTAACTAAGATGTCGATGTGGCCAAATGTATCAACAGCCTTTTTAACAACTTTTTCAGCAATGCCTTCTTCGGTCAAATCAACGTCCATAAATTCAACTTTACGACCGCGTTTTTCAACCATCTTACGAGTATCTTCCCAGCCAGCTTGACCAAAGGTTGGAATAAAGATGTCAGCGCCAGCTTCAGCAAAAGCAATACTGTAAGCTTGACCTAAACCGGTATCGCCACCGGTAACGACGGCAACTTTACCCTTCAATGAGTATAAGTCCATATTAAAGTGATCTAAATCTTTTTCACGAGCTAAAATATCTTCGCGTGTATCTGCCATGTAAAACACTCCTCTAATTTATATTATTTCTTTATAGGAAACTTGATTTCCTCTTTACAACTATTAATATAAAGCGCTTACTTAAAAAATGCAAGTACTATTTAAATAAAAGTAGTACCAAATATATATCATTCGAGATAATCGTTGTTATCCTTGTTAATCAGAAAGCTAACCAGTATAATTTATGGTGAATTATTTCCGGATAAGAAATTTCTGTGTTGGAAATAACGTAGGCCTAAAAGGGATTTCAAAGAGAAAATCAAGTGATTTTAGGAGAATGATAGATGGAAAATGAGAAGCCAAAGTTGTATGGTTCTGTATTAATAAAGGCTAAATCTATTTTAGATGCTATTTTAAATAGCGAGGCAGCGCCAACGTTAAATGAAATTAGTCAGTTAGCTGGAATCAATGCGCCAACCACATTAAAGATTTTGACAACGCTAGAAGTGCTAGGATTTGTGCGTCGGGATAGTGAGTCACGTCGTTATTATTTAGGAACCCAGTTTCTGACGTATGGTCAAAAAGCATCTGAAAGTTTTGATATTCGTTCTGTTACGCATGAACCGTTGCAACGCTTGCGTGACGCTACTGGTGAGACAGTTAATTTAGGAATTTATCAGGATGACCATGTTGTTTTAGTTGAAAAGCTTGAGAGTCCTTCAAGTATTAAGTTGAAGTCAACAATTGGTGGTCGTATGAGTTTATACTCGTCTTCGATGGGGAAAGCCATGCTATCACAATATTCTGACGAGCAATTGAAGGCCTATATTACCCGTACTCATTTTGAAGCGATTACAGCAAATACGATTGTAAAAGCAAGCAAACTGCGTGCAGATGTAACAAATATTCGTAGTGTGGGCTTTTCGGTTGATGATGAAGAGAATGAGCCCGATGTTTATTGTATTGGTGCGGCGATCGTTGGCGACAATCATATCTACGGGGCGTTCAGTGTCAGTGCACCGAAATATCGTGTACCAGAAGATCAACGAAGAAACTTTATTCGTTTAGTTTTAGAGACTCAGCACCAGATTCAACAGTTATTGTAGTCAAAAGAAAGTGAAGACTCATGCAACTTGCATGAGTCTTCACTTTCTTTTGAGCTTATTTTAATAATGTTTTTAAATTAACAAACAGTTAGTTTATCTTGCCGAATCGTTTTGAACAATACCTTTACGTTGTAAACGACGGTAATGCCACATGGTAACAATCGGCGTTAAGATAGCTGTAATTAGGACACAGGTTGCAACAATGGCAGTTGCAGAAGCAGCTACTGGTTTAAATGTTTTATCCATCTCAGCAATAACTACTGGAACAGAAATGGCAGCTCCGGCAGTTGAAGAAGCAGCCCAACCGGCTAAACCATCAGAACGAACAATGTAACGATCTGCAAGGTAAAGAACAAAGCCACTGATAAATACTACGGCCACGCCCATTAGAATCCCTACGAGTCCAGACTTTAGTAACATTGCAAAGTTCATACTATATCCAATTGTAAAGGCGAAGAATGGAATTAGGGCCCCACCCACAGGTTGAAACATTTTACGAATTTCAGGATCTAAGCCACCTAGGATTAGTCCAAGTGCAAATGGTACTAGTGTTGAGACCAAAGCTTGCCATGGAAAGGCACCAATCCCTGCAATACCTAATGTTAACATGGTGAAAAATGGGCCTGACTGGATACTGAAGAAAGGATAAGCTGCTAAATCAATTTCACGATCAGGAATGGTCGACATAAGAGCTGTGTATAGACCACCGTTGGCGGCATTAAACGAAGCAATTACGGCTAACGTTGAAAAACCAGAAAAGATACCACTGGTAATCCCGGTTATTGGCAACAACTTATTAATAATAATTCCGATCATTGCGGCTAATAGTACTTTTACGACTAATAGTGTAACGCCTTTGGCTGCAATTTTTCCTGATGCTTTTAGATTGATACCAGTCCCAATACAGAAGAAGAAGACGAATAGTAGTACTGAAGTTCCGGTCATAAATGTACCCGTAACACCAGTTAGTTCTACATCCAAGTTAGGCCATAGTGTGTGTACTAAAGCACCAATGATCAGTGGCACGATCATAATACCACCGGGGACTTTATCGATATTTTTTTTAATTGACATACTGAAAATCTTCTTTCCATAATTTATTAAATGGAAGCGTTGACATTTGCTGTGAATAATAAATGCAGAGCCGTGGCCCTGCATTTATCAGAACTATTAAAATTACTAATAAAATTAACGTAAGTCGTGCATGTCGACTTGATCCATATCATCGTATGTTTGGTTTTCGCCACACATTGCCCAAATAAAGGCATAGTTAGTAGTACCAACACCACAGTGAATAGAGAAGCTAGGGTTAACGATAGCTTGGTCTGGTTCAAGGAGAACATGTTTAGTGTTATTAGGAGTACCCATAAAGTGAACAACACGGGTATCAGGATCGGCGAATTCAGTGTAAAGATAAGCTTCCATTCGACGAGCATGAGTATGTGCTGGCATGGTATTCCATGAGTTACCTGGTTCAAGAACCGTATAACCCATTTGTAATTGACAAGTATCCATTTGGGAAGCATCGATATACTTGTGAATGGTACGCTTGTTCATATGTTTTTGATCGCCTAATGGCATTGAAATTGAGTCTTTATAAGCTAATTTCTTAGATGGGTAAGTCTTATGTGCAGGAGTTGAAACAACGTAGAACTTAGCTGGTTTGTCAGCATCATCAGATTCAAAGACAACATGTTTAGTTCCCATACCGATATAATAACCATCGTGTGGTTCAATATGTTCTTTCTTACCATCAATAGTTACGGAACCAGCTTCACCAATGTTGATAAAGCCAAGTTCGCGACGTTGTAGGAAGAATTCAACACCAAGTTGTTTGTCCAATTCGATTTCCAATGGTTCAGTGGTAGGCGTAACACCACCAAAGATCATACGATCGTTGTAAGTATAAGTTAAGTAAATATCACCAGCACTAAAGATCTTTTCCATCAGGAATTGTTCACGCATCTGATCAGTGTTGTAGTGATCCATATCTTCAGGACTGTGAGCATAGCGAGTAACCATATTAAATGACATAAATTAAAGCCTCCGTTTTCTAAATAAGAAATTGCATTTCTTGTTTGCGCTTACAAATTCAGTATAACGACTAATTTTAAAAAATCAAGCCTAAAATGAAACTCAAGAAGAAGTTTTTTCATAGCTAGATAATCATTTTATTTGTTAAAGTTTAGGGCGAGAGATGTTTTACAATTAAGATTAGTTGTTATTAAATAGACTTAGTAGGGAAATAGAAAGGTAATAACGACTATGGGAAAAATAACCATTCAAGAAGTAGCCCAAGCAGCAGGAGTTTCAAAAGCAACACTATCAAGATTCTTAAACCAAAATTATTCTCACATGTCAGAAAAAACACGACAACGGATTGCAGAGACTGTCAAAGCAATGGATTATCGCCCCAGTCGACGGGCACAGTCATTGAAGACCAATCATAGCCGGTTAATTGGAATAATGATCGCAGATATTTCAAATGTATATGTTTCACTATTGTTGAAAGGGATTACATCGTACTTAAAGACACGAGATTATCAAACACTAATTATGGAGTCTGGTAATTCGTTAGAGCAGGAGCAACAGCAACTCAATCAAATGCTGGATCAATCGGTAGAAGGGATTATTCTGCAGCCTAATTCTAGAAAATCATCAGATTATGACTTTATAGCAGCTGCCACAGTTCCGTTAGTTTTGATTGACCGTGAAACTTGGCCACCACAATGGGATACGATTGTAACCAATAATTTCCATGCATCTTATTTATTAGGTCAACAGGCCCAATGGTCATTGAAACCATATACGATGGGATTAGTAGTCAGTGAAAATATTCATGCTGTCTCAACACGGGAACAGCGTTTAGCTGGTTTTATTGAAGGTGTAGCGCCACTTAATGTAGAAACATTAGAATTGCAAGATATAGCAACACTTGGAGATCGAGTAGTGGAGCTGGTGGAACAAAAAGAGCATCCATTGATTTTTGCTAATAATGGTCAAGTTCTCGCTGCGATATTACAAATAGTGCAGACGCTCACCTTAAAAATACCGATAGATGTTGGTGTTGCGGGCTATGATGACTGGAATTGGGCGGGATTAGTTAGTCCAGGTATCTCTACAATTGAACAACACCCAGATAAAATTGGCTATTTAGCAAGTCAAACCTTAGTAAAATTGATTCAATCACCTGATCAATCTGAAGTCGCTAGAATACACTCCTATCCTGCAACGATTAAATTACGATCATCAATTTGAGAGTTGACAGATAAATACTTTGACAGTAACCTAGATTTTGTGAAAACGCTTTATTTATTTTTCAGCTAATAAAAGGTGGAGGAGCAATCAAATGAGCGAAATTTTAACAATTGGTGAACCGATGGCATTATTTGCAGCGCAAGATAGCGATGTTGAGCTCAAAGATGTTCAACATTTTCAACGATTTTTAGCAGGTGCAGAAGTGAATGTGGCAATCGGTGTTTCGCGGTTGGGACATTCAGTAGAGTATGTGACGCGCTTGGGTGCAGATCCCATGGGTGATTATATCAAGGATCAATTAAAGTTGAATCAGGTAGGGACCAATTATATTGATACAACCTCAGACTATTTAACGGGATTTCAAATGAAACAACACGTTACTGTGGGTGATCCAGCGACGTTTTATTTTCGTAAAGGCTCGGCGGCTTCACATTTAGAGAAGACACAGCTTGATCAGATTAATTTTGCTGAATTAAAATTAGCACACCTCACTGGTATTTTTCCGGGAACTTCTCAGCAGGCATTAGCTGCATTCAATTATTTGATGCCGTTACTGCGTCAACATCACATTCCGGTAACTTTTGATCCTAATTTACGACCTCAACTTTGGTCAGATACAAAGACGATGGTTCGAACCATCAATGGATTAGCGGCACAGGCCGATGTCATTCTGCCAGGAATTCATGAGGGTGAAGTGTTGGTCGGTTCTCGTGATCCGGAGACAATTGCTGACTTTTTTCTGAATAATGGTGAGGTCACTAGAACTGTTGTCGTTAAAGTAGGCCCAGATGGTGCATTCATCAAGACCAAGGATGGACAGCGAGCGACAGTACCAGGCTATAAAGTTGCCAAGGTTGTGGATACCGTTGGTGCTGGAGATGGCTTTGCTGCGGGCTTTATTACTGGCCAACTAGAAGGATTATCTATCGAAGGTTCAGCTAAGCGGGGGAATGCGGTTGGTGCGTTCGGTGTGCAATCTCGTGGTGATAATGACGGTTATCCAACGCCTACTGAACTTGAGCAATTTATGACGGCTTATGAGCGATTATAAAAAAATCAGTCGACAATTTCTAATTGTTGACTGATTTTTTTATTAGACAGATTACGGTATATACATTGTAAATTGCATATACTAAGTTAGTGTCGTGCGATTAAATGACTATTAAAGCGTTTTATTTTAGCTTTAAAACAATCTGGCAGACTGTATTGAAAAATTTGAATTAAGATCAAAATAGTGCCAAATTTAAAGTATTAGTGCAATTTTAGGTATGCGGTTACATTAAGAACTAACAGAAAATATAAAAAAAGGTTATGATGGTGAATACGGAGAGCAAGTATTTATAAATTAGACTGGATGTGGTGTTTTTATGAAAGTAGCAACTTTTGGTGAAATGATGTTACGGCTTAAGCCAAGTGAAAGTAAACGGATTTTGCAATCGGATAGCTTTGAAGTCGCTTACGGTGGCGCAGAAGCTAATGTTGCAGTATCACTTGCGTTACAGGGAGATGAATCCGCTTACATAAGCAAACTTCCTAAAAATCTGTTGGGAGATTCAGCGTTAGGGACGTTGCGGAAGTTTGGTGTTGATACTGAAAAAGTGCATCGTGGAGGTTCCCGTCTAGGTATCTATTTCTTTGAAAAAGGAGCTAGTGTCCGTGGCACGAATGTTGTTTATGATCGTGAGGGCAGCTCTTTTGCAACGGCCCAATCGGATGAATTTGAGTGGTCAGAAATTTTAACTGGTGTGAATTATTTTTACTTCTCAGGGATTACAGCAGCAATTTCTAATGAATTGCGACTCGCGATTTTAGATGCTTGTAAATATTGTGGTAAACATGATATTGAAGTGATTTTTGACACGAATTTTAGAGGCAAGATGTGGACGCCGGATGAAGCCCAAGCATTTTCAAAAAAAGTAATGCCCTATGTTAACGTGGTTTTAGCCAATGATGAGGATTTTGAAGCTAGCCTAGGAATTAAAGCATTTGATGGTGATATGCGGCATGGGCTTGATCAAAAGGATAGCTTTAAAGCTGGTATGCGGGAAGTTATTCACCAGTATCCAAATTGTCATACGGTTGCTAGTATTTTGCGTAATATTAACTCTGTGGAAGATAGTAAATGGTCCGCGCTATTGTTGCGTGATGGCGATTTCTTTGAAAGTGTGGTTTACAAATTGCATATCTACGAAGGTGTCGCGAGTGGTGATGCATTTGGAGCTGGGTTGTTACATGGATTTTTACACGAATTCAAGGGTCAAGAACAAGTTGATTATGCTATTGCAGCTAGTGTATTGAAATTAACGGTTAGTGGTGATTTGAATTTAGTTAGTGAATCTGAAATCCGAAGCATCATGCAAGATGGTGGTTCAGCAATGAATCGATAATCTAAAATAGCATAACCGTACTAAATATATAGATAATTAATATTCAATTTATGTGACTTAGTCTGTGCAACGTTGACATAGCACTTTTCCGTTGCTTATGATTGAATGGAAAGGGATTGAATATTAGTCATGGCAAAAGATAAAGTAATTATTGATCCGGATGAGTTCGCACGAGCTGTAGTGAGTGGCTCGAATTTAACAGCCGAGGATGATGTACGCGCTAGTAAAGATGCATTGAAACGCTATTTGGCCGCATACTTTTTAATTGAGAAGTTCAATAAGTTAGAATCAGAACCGTTCAAAATTAGTAATAGTACTAATTTTGAATATTTAATGAAAGCATTAGACCATATCAAAATGAGTTAAGGTGCTGAGATAAAGGAGGCTAGTAATAATAAGCCTTCTTTTTATTTTGCTTAATTTGAGACTCAAGCCGTATAATTTAAACATGCTAATTTTAAGCCTGTGTCTAAGGCGTAAAGTGAATGATTAGTGTCGAATTGAAAAACTTGGGGTAATTAAGTATGAAACCAACAATGAAAGATGTTGCGGAACAGGCTGATGTTTCTAAAAGTACTGTTTCACAGTATCTAAATAAGCGTTACTCATACATGAGTTCCGCTACAAGAGAAAAAATTCGGGTGGCCATTGAGGAACTTGGCTATTATCCGAATCAAATTGCGAAGAGTTTAAAGCAAAAAAATACGCATGTCATTGCATTTATATGTGCAACCTTATCGTCACGTTTTTCGTTGGAATTGCTTGCGACTATTGAAAGTGTTTTTCAGGATGCTGGGTACTCAGTTATTATTGCTGCTACTGAAGATGACCCTAGTAAGGAGCGGTCATTAATTAATTCTTTTATAGCAAGGCAAGTTGACGGAATAATTGTATTTCCAACGGAAGAAAATCGTGATTTTTATCAAAAACTACAGCAACGTAAATTTCCGGTGGTTTTTATTGATCGTTTACTTGATAACGTGGAGATTCCGAGTGTCCTTTTAGATAATAAGCGTGCAGGCTATGAAGCAACTCGAGAATTACTAAAGCAAGGACATCAAAATATTGGGATTGTGACGTTTCCTTTAGGTGATAATATAACGACTCGTGTGGAACGCATTCAGGGCTACAAACAGGCCTTGGCAAAATTTAATATTGAAATGAATACTGCTAATGTAATTAGTTGCTTATCCAATCAAGTGGATACTGAATTAACAAGCCTGTTAAAACAAAAGAATGCTCCTACGGGGTTAGTGCTAACGAATGATATTTTACTTGAAAAGACGTTGATGTGGGTTAAGCGGCATCATATCAAGATTCCAAATGAATTATCATTAGTGGGAATAGACGACGTTGTCTTTGCACAACTGTTTGACCCAGAAATTACAACATTAGCGCAACCGATAACAAAAATTGGGGTGCGTGCTGCTAAGCTTTTATTAAAAATGTTAGCGACAGATAGCAGTCTAATCGTTGAGGACTATCAGTATGCACCTGTGTTGAAACAGAGAAACTCAATAAAAAGTTTGTGAAAACGCTTGCAATTTAAAGGCGTGTGATTATAATTAGCTTTAAGTAAATCGGTTTAGTAATAAATTTTAGCTGGCATTTAACGATTGGTGGAGCGATTCACCAATTAATTTTTGGAAGTTTAGTAAACCGGTTTACAAAAAACAACCTCTTTGCGCAGAGATGGCCGTTAAACTATAAATGGAGGACCTTGATATGGACATTTTTATCGAAATTATCAAGAAACCGGCAATTATAATCGCTTTAGTAACGTTAGTTGGGTTAATCGCAATGAAAAACAAACCGTCAAAAGTGATTACGGGGACCATTATTTCGTTTGTTGGTTTTTCAATGATTAAGCTAGGTAGTAGTATTCTAGCAACTGTTTTAACCGCTTTTAGTAAGCTGTTTGATAGTGCATTTAAGTTGCAGGGGGTTGTTCCGAGTAACGAAGCCATGATGGCGATGACAATGAAGGACTTTGGCAGTGTGGCGTCCTTGATTCTGATTGTAGGTTTAGTTACAAATATTTTAGTCGCACGTTTCACGCGTTTTAAGGCTGTTTACCTGTCACTTCATTTAGCCTTATTTACATCGTTTGCAATTGCCGCAGTTTTCAAGATGATGGGCTTTAGTACTGTAATTGCAATTATTGTTGGAGGAATTGGTTTAGGATTATATATGGCAATTTCACCAAGTCTATTAGGACATTACACTAAAGACGTTGTTAACTCTGAGGATTATACGATTGCACATTCTGGAACACTGGCGTACCTATTAGGTTCAGTAACGGCTAAGAAATTTGGTAATAAGTCGCATGATGCCGAAGAAGTTCAAGTTAGTGATAAGGTCATGTTTTTGAAGGATCCAATTGTTGCAACGACGCTGACTATGTTTATTCTGTTTGCTGTCGCAGCGTTATTTACAGACGCCACGACATTAAACAAAGTGACGTTAAATGAAAACGCTTTTATATTTTCGTTAGAGCAAGCCGCTACTTTTGCCGCTGGTCTATACATTGTTAAAGCCGGAATTAAGATGTTTGTTGACGAAATTGTGCCTGCTTTTAAGGGGTTTGCGAAAATTTTTGCACCTGGTGCAATTCCTGGTGTCGATGTCTTAGTATTATTCGATAAGTCACCAAATACAGCGTTAATAGGTTTTCTGACTTCATTTGCAGTGGGTGTTGTAATGATTGTGGTACTACCGCTATTAGGGATGCCGGTGATTGTGCCAGGATTGATGGCTTGTTTCATCACTGGGGGTGCCTCAGCGATCTTAGGTAATGCTGAAGGTGGTATTCGCGGCGCTATAATTGCTAGTGCGATTGACGGCCTATTACTGGCATTGATGCCTGTGATCTCGATTGCGTTGTTTGCTAAGTTAGGAGTGCATGGGACAACCTTTGCGGACCCTGATATGATTGGTATGGCAGGTTTGTTCTGGCTGATTTTTCACTGGTTCTGAGTTTTAGGTAATTAAAATTATAAAAGGTAAAATTTGAAAGGATGATGGATTATGTTTTTTAAAGATAGCGAAATTAAATTAGACCGGGTTGATGATAACACGTTACGCAAGACATTGGCTTATGGAGATGGGTTGATGAATACGTTGTGTATATTCGAACATGGTTTGGCTCCAGATACCACCATTCCGTTTCATCATCATATTCATGTGCAGACAACATACGTTTTGAAGGGTTCATTCAAATTCGCAATTAAATATGCAGATCATACGGATATTCAAGAAGTACATGTTGGCGATAGTATTTACTTCCCAAGTGATCATGAACACGGTTGTATTCCGTTAGAAGATGATAGCCGGTTGCTTGATTCGTTTACGCCCATCCGGGAAGACTTTCTCTAATTATTACAAGTAAACAAAAAGCAGATCATTGATTGTGTCAATGACCTGCTTTTTTGTACAAGTGAAAAAGATATTAGTGGTTGGATTATGTCGTAGGTCTAGTTTTTGTGAGCTGCTTCCATATGAGGCCCACTGTCTATGAATGCTGTTATATAAGTGTTTATAAGAGATTGCGGAGGGATAGGAAAACTTTGTAAACCGGTTTCCTGCATATGTGGTACAAAGAGCATGTAATACTGATATTGCGGAGAATGTGAAATTGTTATTAAATGTAACTTGTAAGCGGTTGCAATTGAGCGATATCAATACTATTTAAGGTTTAGGGAGTGGATATAGCATGGCACAATACGAAAAAAAAGACATCGAAAGTAAAATCGATTTACTTGTCGATAATGAAATTCATTTGAGTGATCCAACTGGTGAATTTTCAATTAAAGTTGCGGATGGATCAATTATCGATAATAAGAGTTTCGACTTCTGGGAATGGACTTCTGGCGTAGGTTTATACGGAATGATGAAGTACTACAAGCTAACGCGTAAGCAATATGTTCTAGATAGACTTGTTAAATGGTATGATGATCATTTTGCACTGGAACCTGTTGAAAAGAACATTAACACGATGGTGCAAATGTTGACACTAGCTTATCTTTATGAGGAAACCGGTAACCGTAGCTATATTCCACATCTTGAAGCTTGGGGAGACTGGTTATACTATCGCTTGCCCCGTACGGAAAAAGGTGGCTTCCAGCACGTTACGTTTGGGGATTTAAACCCTGATGAAATGTGGGCTGATACGCTAATGATGAGTATTTTGACGCTGGCAAAATTGGGTAAAACATTGAACAAGCCGGAGTACATTGAAGAAGCCAAAAAACAGGTTCTGTTACATATTCAGTTCTTACAAGATAAGCAGACTGGACTTTGGTACCATGGCTGGAGTTTCAAACGACGTGATAATTTTGCCGGTGCATTCTGGGGTCGCGGAAATTCTTGGATCACAATTGCCTTCCCTGAACTACTATGCTTGTTAGATTTGCCTGAGGGTGATTCATTCCGTGAGTTTGTGACCATGAATCTCGAGTATCAAATCGAAGCACTAGCTAAGTATCAAGATGAGAGTGGTTTGTGGCATACGTTAGTTAACGATCCAAACACTTATCTTGAAGGCTCTGCAACGGCTGGATTTACTTATGGGATTTTGAAGGCAATGCATGAACATCTTATTGATGACACCTATCGCGACGTTGCGATGAAAGGGATTCATGCATTGTTCGACAATATCGATGAAACTGGTGCCTTGGATAAGACCTCTGCAGGAACGCCCATGGGTGAAACCAAAGACTTCTACAATGGCATCAAGATTTCAAATATGCCTTATGGACAATCAATGGCTGCTCTGGCATTAACTGAATATTTAAAGGAATTTTTCTAAAATGACAGCGCTTACTAAATGGCGAATGAGTACCCAAGCTGTTCAGTAAGTCTAACAGACTCAATATAGTAAGGAGCGTTTTAAACATGAAAGTAGCTGATTCAGCAACAACGACCGATGTTTCACCAGCCACGGCTGGCGTCCAAATGGTTAAAAAAGATTTTAAGCCCTTTGGGATGCGAGACAAGATTGGTTATATGTTTGGCGATTTAGGAAATTGTTTTATTTTAGGATTGGTCAATAGTTTCTTAACTATTTACTATACGAATGCATTAGGAATTTCAGGTGCAATTGTTGGGATCTTGTTCTTAACAGCCCGGATTATTGATGCTTTCGCGGATGTTACCGTTGGTCGGATGGCCGATGTGGCTAAATTAACAGATGCTGGACGTTTCCGTCCTTGGGTTCGTAAGATGAAATACCCATTCTGTGCAATTACAGTTATTCTTTTCTTACCATTTGTTAACAACTGGGGTATGACCGCAAAAATTATTTACATTTTCATTACTTACCTGGTATATGGGGTTGTGAACTCTTGTATCAACATTCCTTACGGTTCAATGGCTAGTGCTATTAGTGATAATCCTGATGATCGTGCTTCATTATCAACATTCCGTAGTGTTGGTTCTGCCATTGGTGGTGCAACTACTGGTTTTATGATTCCTCTATTGGTATACAAAACCTTAGCTAACGGTCAACAAGTTGTTTCAACTAATCGTTTCTTCATGGTTTCTATGCTCTGCGCCATTATTGCATTTATTGCTTATAACGTTACTTATCGCTTAACTACTGAACGGGTTCAGGTTGAAAAGACTGAAAAGGTTAGTGCGGGTAAATTAATTAAAGGTTTATTTACAAACCGTGCACTGATGTCATTGGTTGTGTGTGACCTGTTTATTGTTATTAACCAAAACTTGTCAGGAACCTTAGCAACTTATCTCTTTACAGACTATTTTAAAAATAAACAAGCTTTATCAATTGCCTTATTGTTCACGTATGGGACTGTGGTTGTATTAGCTCCATTTGCCACAAAATTGATCAAAAATGTTGGTAAACGTGAAGCTTCAATTGTTTGCTTACTATTTGGGGCTGCAATGTACTTATTGATGTACTTCATGCACATTACAAATCCTTGGTTATATTTAGTTCTCTTATTCTTGGCTACTTTAGGTTCGGGGATGTTTAACTTGATGGTTTGGGCATTTATTACAGATGTTATTGACTACCATCAATATCTAACTGGTTTCCGGGAAGATGGGACTGTTTATGGTGTTAACTCCTTTGCCCGAAAAGTTGCTCAAGCAATTGGTGGCTTTGTTGGTGGATTTATGTTAACTGCTATTGGCTACATCTCATCGACTACTGGTGGGGCAACACAACCAACAGCAGTTGTTAACAGGATATATACAATTGCTAACCTGATTCCAGCAACGTGTTTAGCCATTGGTGCTCTAATTCTTATTTTCTGGTATCCATTAAGTAAGAAGAAGATTGACGCAGTGGATGCTGAATTAGCAGCGCGCCGTGCTAAAGAAGCTTAAGCAATTAGGTCAAAAAATAAACGGTGCACTCAATATTTGAGGCGCCGTTTATTTTAATTGAGGTGCAATTAACTATCTAATTTAGAAAATTAGGATTAGTAATAAACTTGAAATGGAGTGTGTTTCACTATGGCCAAAGATAAAATTAAATTGGACAAAGAGAAATTTGCGTATGCGGTTGTGAATAATTTTCATCCTGAAGAATCGGATGATTTAAAGGCATCAAAGGAAATTTTGAAGCGATATTTAACAGCTTATTATATGGCGGAGCGATTTAATACGTTGGAAGATCGCCAATTTGATGCTGCTAAAGGCTTAGATTTCAGCTTGTTAGCGTCTGGAATTGATGCAATTACATTACGGTAACGTATAAAAAGACTTGATCCGAGTTGGGTCAAGTCTTTTTGATGTTTAGAGTTCCTGATGTTATTAATTTATATTTTGAGCAATTTCTTGTAGTCGAGTTAATGATTGTTCAATTTTATCGGCTGAAAGTTCGTCGGCGATGGCATAGGCATTGGGTTGTGCCTCGTTAATTGTTCTTAGCATACTTTCAATATCGACGCAGCCTGAACCGATCGGCGTAATTTCAATATGATTATCATGATAGATGTAATCTTTTATGTGATAGGCGTAGATTCGTTCTCCGAAGTCATGAATGCTTTGTTGCAGAATCTGAATTGGATCATCGTCAGCATCCATTACAAGCGATCCTGGATCTAAAATAATCTGTAGATTAGGTGAAGGGATAGATTGTAATAATTTTTTAGTAGTTGCCAGCGAATAGATTGGATGATTTACACCGGGTTCGATGCCAACTAGACAACCCACTTTTTCAGCTGTTGCCACCAGATCACGAATAACCTCAATCGTTTCTTCTATTTTAATTTTTGTGAAATTATTAGGGGTTTTATGAAAAGTAGGATCAACGCTGCCTGTCTCAGTTGCAACTAATTCAGTACCGAATGTATTGGCAGTCGCTAAGTATTTTTTGAACTGCGCAAGAACCCGTTCTCGTTTAGCTGAGTCAGGATCGATAATATTAACGTAGCAGCCTAAAACAGCGATTTTGATTTTATGCTGATCAAAGGCTTGTTTCACGCGATTAGCAAGTCCAAAATTAATGCTAGCACCATCATGAGTCAATCCAGCGAGGGAAACGCGAGGAGCGAATTGGACATAATGGAAGTTATGTTCACCGAGGCTGAGTGCCAGTTTTTCTGGATCGTCAAAAATATGAATATCATGTGCACGAATACCAATTTTCATTTATAATCGTCTCCTAGTTTTAATTAATCATCTATACAATGAAGTTGCTTTAAATCAGCGTTGACAACGTTTTCATTATCAATTAAACAATGATACAATAGTATTTACAATATGGTATTTCAATCTTATTTGTATCTAATTTACAGGGGTGCTTATTTTGAATAAACAATTAGATGATTTATTACACCAATTAACGGATGTTGAAAAAATCCAAAAGCAAACGCATGAATTTGTACAAGATTTGCCAGACGATACAATTGATGCTAGCGATGACAGTTTCATACATTTGAATAATCGTCATTTTTTTAGAAATAAAGATATTTATGTCAGTAAGCATAATCGCTATGCGAAATATCCATTACATACACATCAGTTTCTGGAATTAAATTACATGTACTCAGGGCATTGTACGCAATATATTGATGGTAATCGTGTAGAGCTTAATACGGGAGACGTTGTTTTGCTGAATGTTGGTAGTTCACATAGTTTGGAAGAACTTGGTGATGACGATATTTTAATTAATATTTTGTTTAGGAATAAAGCAATTCATCTTGATTTATTGGATAAACTGTACGATTCAGAAAGTGTCTTGTTTAATTTTTTGATGAATACACCCACGCGTAACCAGACAGAACCGCTTTTTATTTGCTTTAAGAAGCATGGCGATTCAGAAGTTACGCATATCATTGATACGGTTTTGTTAGAGTATTTCTTTTCCAGAAATTTCTCAAATCAAATTATTAGTAGCTACCTACCAATTCTGTTAATTACGCTAGTCAGAGACTATCAAAGTGAAATTATGGATAAATCAAAGCAGCGATTGAATGATCACGTTGTCTTGACTGTTTTGAAGGATATTGAGAAAGGTTACGCCACGGTATCTCTTCAGTCAGTAGCTAAAGAATTAAACTATAATCGGTATTATCTAAGTAATTTAATCAAGAAAAAGACGGGCAGTACGTTTACAGAATTGCTTAATCAGCAAAAATTATTACAGGCGCAATTACTTATTACCTCTACTAAGTTGCCAGTTTCGCAAATTATTCGGCAAGTCGGCTTCTCGAACAAGAATTATTTCTACAACAAATATCAAGAGAAGTATGGGCATTTACCTACAGAAACGCGTAATCATTAATTATTGGTGTTGTTAACGATCGTTGCTTGGTGTGGAGTGATAGAACTCTTTATACTTCTTATAAAAAAAGGTTTTATTAGTTATACCAACCTGGCTCATAATAGAGGTTACAGGAAGTGAAGTTGATGTGATTAGTGTTCGCGCTTGTATAAGACGTTGTCTGGTTAGTACCTCACTAAAAGTTTGGCCAACTTCGCTCTTAAAGATATTACTTAAATAGTTTTTATTGTAGTTATAACGATCAGCTAGATCATTCAGGCTGATCGTTTTATATTCGGCAGCGACATCTTTTAGAATTTGAATCGCAAGCAAACGGGTTTTACTTTCTTGGTGAGGGTGATTGAGTGGATACTCGCGAACTAATTGAACCAGTAATATAGATAAATAAGACTTGATGATGCTGTTAGCAAAGTCATGTTTCAAGTAGTACTCGTCAATAATACGATCAAGGGTTTCTTGAATCGCAGTACTACGTTTTTTGGGGAACAATAAATAATCTCTTTTCTTGCTAGTATCGCTGATAACTTGATTTAGCAGAAACTCATAGAGAATATTGTTACTTCGACGTAAATCACTCAGTAAATTAATGCTGATATTTTTAGTTCTAAATAGAATATTGATTAATATGTCATTGTTGCTAAGCGCTGCAATTGAATGTGTGGAACCAACATCTAGTAAAAGCAAATCACCCGTATGAAGTGTAATTGATTTACCGTCAACGACTTCATGAACGCTTCCTTGTAGAACATAATTCATTTCCAGGAAGGTATGAGTATGAGACGGGTAATCTGCGTAACGGTTGTGTCGACTGATGTAGATATCTTTATTTCTAAAAAAGTAGTTGCTCAGTACTCGAGTATGTTCTTCTTGTGAAAGTTCTGTGTTAATGGCATAGGACGGCATGTCTTCAACAAATTCATGCGATGTTGATTGCTCTTTTTCAATTAATGTTGGCTGCTTTAAAAGATTTAAAACACGTGTGTTCATTCACAATCCTCCCTGTAAATATGATACGAACTATCCTTATAAATGTCATTGTAGCACCTAGATGATAATAGGTAAAATGTATTTATAAATTAATGAAAGCGGTTACTTTATATAGGAGGTTGTTTTGAAATGAGCAATGATAATGGTAAATCACACGGTTCCACAATTGCTGTATCAATCACAAACTTTTTAGATTCAGGTTCGATTGTCGCAGGTGCTAGTGGGTTAACGCTTTGGACGAAAGCGTTGGGCTTATCTAGTTTCCAAGTTGGATTGTTAGGTGCATTGAGTGCCAATGCGTTTGGCTCTGCAATTGGGGCGTTAATTGGTGGTCATTTGTCAGATAAGTATGGTCGAAAAGTCATTTACACTTACGACATGTTAGTTTACATGGTCGGAACGATCATCGTTGCGTTGTCCGTTAACTTTCCAATGTTACTAGCTGGTTTTATGATTACGGGGATTGCGGTTGGTGCCGGAGTACCAGCATCCTGGACTTATATATCTGAAACATCAGGTTCAACTAACCGAGCTGAAAATATCGGAATTTCACAGTTTGCATGGTCACTTGGTCCCGCTATTATTTTTGCCGCCGGGGTTGCATTATCACCACTTGGTGTAATGGGTAACCGGATCTTATTTATTTTCTTAACCATCGTCGCCTTTATTGCATGGCGTATGCAAAGCAAACTGGAAGAATCACCCGTTTGGGTTGAACAGAAGCAGTTGGAAAAAGCAACGGGCGAAAAGCCACATCCATACCGCGATTTGTTCTCTAACATGATTAATATTAAAACATTATTATTCTTGATTGGTGTATATATGTTCTGGAACCTGGTTGCCGGAGCAATGGGCTTCTTCATGCCATTTGTTTATGAAACAGCAGGTGGCTTAACTAATATGCAGGCCAACTTATTACAAGCAGTTCTCTGGGTATTCACGGCCATTGCCACTTATCTAGGCTTTGCCAAGTATGGTGATCGTGCTAACCATCGTATTTTCTTCGGTGTTGGTGGTGCAATGGCAGTCGCTTCATGGATTATCTTAACTTATTCTGGAATGAACTGGATTAGCCTTTGGATCTTCGTTGCTGTTTGGGGTATCTCTGCTGGTATCGGTGCGCAAGCTTGGTATGCACTCTGGGCGACCGAATTGTTCCCAACTAAGTACCGAGCCGGATCACAAGGTGTGATGTTCTTCATTGTCCGGGGATCGGCTGGTATTTGGTCAATTATCTTCCCAACAATTCTGACAACAATGGGCTTCAAAGCTGCCGGAACGTTCATGATTGGTTTACTAGTTATCTCTCTAATCATCGGAATTATCTGGACACCACAAACACGGGGAAAATCGTTAGATCAAATTACGAAAGAACGTTATGGTGATGAACTTGATCAAAGCAGTCATGTAGAAGAAATTAAATCAGAAACTACTGAGGATGTGAAGTAATGGAATCTTATATTGCCGTTGACATTGGAGCGTCGAGTGGTCGATTGATGCTTGGTCAACAAAAATCAGGTCAAATAACCTTACAGGAAGTTCATCGTTTTTCAAATGGATTTGCGTTGCGAGATGGCCATGATCGCTGGGATGTTGATCATCTAATTCACGAGATCTTTAGTGGTCTTGAAAAAGTTAAACAGATGGGTATTAGTGATGTAAAGCTTGGTATTGATACCTGGGCAGTGGATTACGTGCTAGTGGGTGCGGATGGTCAAAAATTGGAAGACCCAATTAGCTATCGTGATAAACGTACGCACAATGCCATTCAGCAATTAACTAGTGATCTGCCTAGAGAGTACATCTATGAGAAAACGGGTATCCAATTTCAGGATTTTAACACGTTGTATCAGCTCTATAAAGAGAACCATGAGTTACTATCTAAGACCGATAAAATCATGATGATGCCTGATTATCTGGCTTACGTTTTGACTGGCAATGCGGTTACTGAAATTACAAATGCATCAACGACGCAAATGCTCAATCTACGTGTAGGCCTATTTGATAAGGATTTGCTAGGAAAGGTCAACGTTTCTCAAGACCAGTTCCCAAGATTAGTTGAATCAGGGACTATCTTAGGCAACGTTAGTCATAAGTGGCATGAACAGTATGATATTCCAGATGTTGAAGTCATTACAGTTGCGACTCATGATACAGCCTCAGCCGTAGTAGGAACGCCGGGTGAAGGTGATCGGTGGGCATTCTTAAGTTCTGGAACGTGGTCATTACTAGGAACAGAATTGAATGTTCCAGAAAACGGTCTCCAAGCCTTTCATGAGAATTATACGAATGAATGGGGCGCTTACGGAACTTATCGCTTCCTGAAAAATATTATGGGACTATGGATTGCACAGTGTGTCCGGCATGAATTAGATGATCAGTATAACTTTGGTGATCTAGCAGCTTTGGCTCAAGAGGTTCGACCATTTGAACAATTCATTGACATCAATGATGACCGGTTTACCAATCCCGATAATATGATTCAGGAATTACAAAACTACTGTCGTGAAACGAAGCAAAAAGTACCGGAGACACCGGGTGAGTTATTCCAAGCAATTTATTCTAATTTATCGTTATTCTACGCAAACGAATTGACGAAACTTGATACTATTTTGGGCTACCATATCGATACGTTAAACATTGTTGGTGGTGGTAGTAATGTAGCGCTCATGAATCAACTAACGAGTACGTTAGCGGACGTTACGGTGATTGCGGGACCAAGTGAAGCAACGGCGGTGGGTAACATCATGGTCCAAATGATTGCTGCAGATGAAGTAGAAAACATCAACGCAGGACGGCAATTAATTGCTAAATCGTTTGATTTGAAACGCTACTTACCAGAAACCAATAAGTACGGTGACATGCTAACGAAGTATCAACAATTCTTGAAAAATCAGTCTAAGGAGCTGGTATAAATGGTTCGATTAGGTCAAGTGATGTATCTCCACAAGGATGCGTATGCAGAATATGAGAAGCGGCATGCGGAATTATGGCCAGAAATGAAACAAGCTTTGAAGGAATACGGTGCGACTAATTATTCAATTTTTCTGAACAAATTGAATGGTCAAACACTTGCTTATCTAGAAGTTCCGGATGAGGCAGCCTATAACAAGATTGCTGAAACGGATATCTGTAAGAAGTGGTGGGCGTACATGGAACCACTCATGGATACTAACGAGGACAACAGCCCCGTCACGACGGATCTTCAAGAAGTCTTTCACTTAGATTAATTTAGGAGGAATTACTAATGGTTAAAACTAATGAAGTAGAACAAGCGTATCAAGTTGCTAAGGATCGTTACGCTGAATTAGGCGTTGATACTGATAAGGTTATCGATGAATTAAAGAAAGTTAAATTATCTGTTCATTGCTGGCAAGGAGACGATATCCATGGTTTCTTGAATCCTAACCAAGAATTAACTGGTGGGATCGGCGTTTCTGGCGACTATCCTGGGATTGCACGGACACCTGATGAATTGACTGGTGACTTACACGAAGCCCTCTCATTGATTCCAGGGAGTCATAAAGTCGCATTACATACATTGTATGCGGTTACAGACAAACAAAAAGACTTCAATGAAGTTGGTCCAGATGACTTTAAGTACTGGGTTGATTGGGCTAAACAAGAAGGAATCGGCTTGGATATGAACCCAACCTTCTTCTCACACCCAATGGTCAAAAATAACTTTACTTTAGCTAGCCCTGAAAAGTCGGTTCGTGATTACTGGATCGAAGTTGGTAAGAAATCACGAGAAATTGCCAATTACTTTGGTCAAGAATTAGGCCAACAATCAGTTAATAACTTCTGGATTCCAGATGGTTTTAAGGATAACCCAATTGACAAACAAGCTCCTCGTGAACGCTTGATCGAATCACTCGATGAAGTTTTTGCTAAGGAATATGACGAAAAGAACACGATTGAAGCCGTTGAAGGTAAGTTGTTCGGTACTGGAATCGAATCCTACACGGTTGGTTCACACTTGTTCTACAACAACTACGCTATCAGTCGTAAAAAGTTATGGACGATCGATGCTGGTCACTGGCACCCAACCGAAGACGTTTCAGATAAGTTCTCAGCCTTCATGCCATTTGGTAAGGGCTTGATGTTACACGTTTCTCGTCCTGTTCGCTGGGATAGTGATCACGTTGTTATCTTCGACGAAGCACTACAACGTATCACCCGTTCATTAGTTCGTGATAACGAATTAAGTCGAACTAACATTGGTTTGGACTTCTTCGATGCAACAATCAACCGTGTTGCTGCTTGGGTTATTGGTGCACGCGCTACTCAAAAAGCTTTATTACAAGCCATGTTAGCACCAATTGATGACTTGAAGAAGGCTGAATTGAACTATGACTTTACGAAACGTTTGGCTGTTACTGAAGAACTGAAATCATATCCATTCGGCGCTGTTTGGGATGAATTCTGTTTGAAGAATGATACCCCAGTAGGTACGGATTGGCTCAATGAAATTCATGACTACGAACAAAAAGTTCAATTTCCACGTACTCAAAAATAATTATTAACGACGGTTAGTTACAATAAAAAATTAAGAGAAAAGGTTGGTAATAAACATGACAGACTTTACTGATTCATCATATGTACGCGACATGGCTAAGACAACGGAGAACCTATATCGGCATGGTTGGGATGAACGTAACGGCGGTAACGTCAGCTTACGCTTAACTAAAGAAGAAGTAGAAGCTTATGCTGGTACGGACAAGGTTCTGCGTCAGATTCCAATCAAATTCGATGCTAGCGAATTAGCTGGTAAGTACTACTTAGTAACGGGTACTGGTCGTTACTTCAAGAATATGGTTGAATTCCCAGATCGTGACATGGGCTTGATTCGGATCAGTGAAGTTGGTAACAGTGTTGATTTGATGTGGGGCTTCAATGACGGCGGCGAACCAACTAGTGAATTCCCTGCCCACTTGATGAGTCACATTGCCCGTTTGAAGAAGAATCCTAATCAACGGGTTATCATGCATTGTCACCCAACGAACCTTGTTGCAATGACCTTCACGATTCCATTATCTTCAAAACGTTTCAGCCGGACGCTTTGGAAGATGCATCCTGAATCAATCGTGGTCTTCCCAGAAGGTATCGGCGTAATCCCTTACATGTGCCCTGGGACTAACGACATTGGTGAAAAGACTGCGGCTAAGATGGAAGATTACCGCGTTGTTGTATGGCCACACCATGGCGTCTTCGCTGCTGGTGATTCCCTTGATGAAACTTATGGTTTAGTAGAAACAGTTGAAAAATCAGCTTTGATCTACACGACTATCCAAGCACAAGGTGGGGAAATCTTACAATCATTAACGGATCAAGATTTCCGTGATCTAATCAAACGTTTTGATCTTAATGTTAACGAAGACTTTCTAACACCTGATGCTGTAACTGCAACAGTCGACTAGAATATCTGAGTAAAGTAGTCGCTTTAAGCTGTTGATAGTAGTAAGATAATAATTACTTTAATAATGATTGTTCCAAACAAAGGGGCCACCGTAACTAATTAAGTTGCGGTGGCCCCTTTGTCGTTTACGCTGTTAGTGGCGATAAGGTTTTAGTTCGTCTTCAGTATAGTAGAGCTGTTGAACGCCGCTAAAACGAACTAAGTATTTCTGATGCTTACTATCAATCTGAACAATCGTACCAACCAATGGTAACGTACCATAGGTTGCATAG
Source organism: Lactiplantibacillus herbarum (assembly GCF_001039045.1). Taxonomy (GTDB): domain Bacteria; phylum Bacillota; class Bacilli; order Lactobacillales; family Lactobacillaceae; genus Lactiplantibacillus; species Lactiplantibacillus herbarum. The sequence goes on along the minus strand of NZ_LFEE01000001.1, from coordinate 67,176 downwards.
ACTAATTCACCAATTTTGTATTGATCTAACATGAATTTCCTCCTGAGATAATTGATATATCGGGCTTTGACTGTTTCCTAATGACAAGGTATATTCTAAAGGTGAACAAGCGGCGACTCAATCGACAGATTTGGCTAAACGACTAATAATAGACGATTTAGAAAGATTGTTCATTATCTTGAGAGGGGGCAGTAAGATGGCAAACCAGAATGATTTAAGAGTAGTTAAGACGCGCAAAGCGATTAAGCAGGCATTTATGCAGCTAATTCTTAATAAATCAGTCAATAAAATAACGGTCTCTGAGTTAGCGAAAATAGCCTTGATTAGTAAAGGGACTTTTTATCTGCATTATGCGGATATTTATATGTTGTACGATGAATTAGTGGCGGACGTTGCTAGTAAAAGCGCCCAAAAATTCACGTTGTATTCAGAACTATTCACTAAGCCAGAGTATTTTGTACGACAATTTTTATTTGCGGAAACAACGCCACCTAGTAGGAATGAATTAGCTTTATTAGCACCCGATAACTTAAGATTTTCAACTGCCTATCCGGCGATCTTTATTGATGCTTTTCGAGCAGAAATTTATCGTGGTGGAGAAATACTGCCGAATAAGCAAAATGATATTCGGATTGAGTTTCTGGTTACTGGGATGATCTCATTGCTAGTTAAGCCAGGATTGGTTGATGTCAAAAATCAGAATGATGTTGACGACGTTGCAGCGCTTTTAAGTGGTGTGATTAAGCAAATGTTTCCAGAATTTTATTCGTAAAATCGGGTGTAATACAGAAGCTAGTTGATGCTGATAAATGGGATAATAAAAACACTTATAATTAGTATGAATTAATAGCAGGCTAGTTGAATTGGAGCCCGATTAGTGAGTAGAGTCAAGATTAAGTTAGGCAACTTAACAAATTAATAGTTACACAAAATCCAGTTTCCTGCTTGATTAGGAAACTGGATTTTATATATTGGTAAGTAGCGAGTGGTTGATATACTACTGTTGAGCGTATTTGTCAGTTAGAATTAATGATAAAGTGATGTTTTTAACGTATGCACACGTTATTATAATCATAAGATAAATATGAACAAAATGTGACTTTTTTAGGATAACTCAGTGAAAAGTCTTCACAAGTAAATAAAAACTCGCTATAATAATTTATAAGTTATGGTAATCATTAATAATAACAAAAACAAGGAGGCGCAATAACTATGATTAAACTATTCACGCAGGTAAGTTGTAACTCGTCACGTAAGGCACGGCAATGGCTCCACGATCACAAGGTGACTTTTGAGGAAAAAAACTTCAGTTCAGAAGCACCTACGCACAATGAATTAAAACGAATTTTAAGTTTAACAGAAAATGGGTTAGAAGATATTATCTCAACCCGCTCACAACTGTATCCTACGATTGCTGAGCGGTTGCCAGATATGAGTTTTAATGAGACGTTACACTTGTTGTGTGAACAACCACAGTTATTGCGTCGTCCAATTATTGTCGGTGAAAATAAGTTGCAAATTGGATTCAACGAAGATGATATTCGTCAATTTATTCCGCGACATGTTCGTCGATTAGCGTTTATGAAAGTGTTGGATAACGCCGCGTTCTAACTATAAATTGAACGTTTTAAAATACAAATAAGTACAGAATAAAGGCCGAAAATCAATTAAGATTTTCGGCCTTTATAGTTGCTCATAATTAGGGGAAATACATTAACTATGAGTTTCTTCAATCGATTACCAGGTCGATTACAAGAAATTATTTTACAGAAAATGGATAAGATAAGCTAGAACTAATTATACTTTTTATTAGAAATTGCATACCTCTGTCTACCGATTAATATAAGAAATATTAGGGTGTTAATAGATAAAAGGGCTCGATGTTGTATATAAAGAAAGTGAAGATATATCCATAGTTTATATGCAGAAGCATAACCTACTATAGGTACGATTGTAATTGGTTGGTAAGCCAGTTCCCGATTTGGATACCACCTAGTTCTGAAAAGTGTAAGTGATCACCACTATCGAGATTAGCAGCAAGTGTTTGTTTGGCAGCAGGATCGGCGACAAAGCTAGCTAGATCAATCGTGGGAATATTTGCCAGTAACCACTGATTAACCTGTTGGCGGATCTGTTCTTTTTCGGGACTCCAAGCTGGTAAATCAGCGTTTAGCGTATTGGCGAAAGGTGTAATGGTTAGCATAACCAATGGAATGTTATGAACTGCGGCCTCGTTAGCAAGTTGTTGGTAACCCGCAATCATTTGTGATGCAGTCGGTAATTCTGACAGCGGGCTATTAGTACCTGGATGGACTAAATCATTAATTCCAATCAGACTGATAATTAGATTGGGCTGATAACTGATGACATCGTTACGAAAACGTTGAACACCGGCTGGGCCAAAACTAGGTGTCCATTGGGATGTACCAGTGCCGGATCGTAACAGGCGGTTACCAGCGATACCTGCGTTGAATCCGCTGAGGTTAGGCGTTGTTTGATATAAGTTAGTCAGTACTTGATCGGTGAAATAGGCTTGATTGGTTAATGAATCGCCAAAGAAAGCGACTGTAAATGGTTGTTGCGCTGTTTCAAAAGCTATTGAACTGACACCATAAATGAAATTACCATTCAGTTTAAGATTGGATTGGGCGATATTGTTGGAAAATACTCCAGCTGCAGTGGCTAAGGTATTAGTCTCGTTATGTGCAGATAGTTCAACGTAGAGTGCATTGTCTCTCTGGATTTGGAATGGTACCTTATCAGTCCAAAGTTGCTGGTGTGCTGGGATGGTGAATGAGGACTGGTGATTTAGTGTAACGCTGGTTGCATCGTTAAAATCTGGATTCAAGCTGATGCGTAGATTATCGATGATCAGTGGGACTGCATCAAAGCGGTTGCTTAGTTCGAGGCGGATAGCAGTACCTGCTAAGTTTTGACGGATATGCAAGTGTTCTACATGCTGATTAGGCCGGAAATTTAGATTTTGATAGTTTGAAAAAACTTGGTGCCATGCGATTTTTTCCAATTTAGAATACCCCCATATTTTAGTTGGAATGTTGATGGAATAGTAAAAATTATTGTTGAAACTTGTTAAATGGACATTTTACCTAACTTAAACTTTATTATAACGCAGGTTCATGTGGGTAAAAAGATTAGTAGAATGATGCATTCATCAAAATGTAAGCGTTGACATTGATGCGCTATGGTGTTTTAATATTGGTGTGGTTGTTATAACAACATAACAAGTTTGAGTAGGAGGCAACATCAATGGCCAATGTTGTGCCGCTTTACCAAAGTATGCTGACGGATTTAATTCGCCAGATTGAGGCTGGTGAATTACCTAGTAATAGTAAATTACCGTCTGAACAAAAACTTGGTGATCTGTATCATGTTTCCAGAATAACGGTTAGACGCGCACTAGCTGAACTGGAACGTAAACAATATATTTATAAGAAACAGGGACAGGGTTCATTTGTTCTGCAGACAGACGATCCCGAACTCGGTGCTCGATATCTGGACGTCCATAAAGCAATCGTGAATATGAATGCGGTTGCTAAAATAGAATTAGAATCTTTTCAATTGTTAGTTGATGGTTCGGCAACGTCAGCACGTGAAGCATTGGGCTTAGGCAAAGATGATTATCTATACCAGCTTAAATACATGTTCTATGCTGACGATGTCCCAACCTACCAAGAAATCGTCTATTTACCATATGAGCGATTTCCTAATATTTTTGCTAGTGAACTTGCTAATAATGATTTAATGCCATTCTTGGTTAAGAAGTACGGTTTGAAAGCAAGTTTCTTTAATCATACGCAGGCAGGCTTAATCACTAAGGATAATCGACGCATCTTTAAGTTGAACGTCGGTGCGCCATTGGTTAACCTGCAGACCAGTGGCATGGAAGAACATGAACTGGTGTACTACAGTACTGCAACCGTTGTTGGCAACTTAACCATGTTTATCATTGATTAAGTTAGCCGTTGAAAGCGAGGAATTTAAGATGGGTGAACCTAATATTGTTTTAACTCGGATTGATAATCGATTGGTACATGGGCAGGTAGGAGTCGTTTGGACTTCGTCAGTTGGTGCTAACTTATTGTTGGTTGCTAACGATGAGACTGCCAATGATCAGCTTCAACAAGAATTAATGGCAGCAACCGCTGAAACTTCAGGCGTTGGTATTCGTTTTTGGACGATTGAAAAGACCATCAGCACAATTCATAAGGCTAGTGCCCGACAACATATTTTCCTAGTATTGCGGACAGCTCAGGATGCCCGGCGAGTAGGTGAGGGTGGCGTGCCAATTAAAGATTTAAACCTTGGCAATATGCATTTTTCTAAAGGAAAGGTGCAAGTTACTAAGTATACTTATATGGATGATCAAGACAAGGAAGACTTGAAGTACTGTGCGGCCCACGGAGTTAACGTGTATGTGCAGGAGGTACCAGAAGATAAGAAGCAACCATTAGAAGAGGTGATCTAGATGCAAGTCACCCTAATTCAGGGTCTACTAGTTGGCTTATTTGCGATTATCGCGGGTGTCGATTTTTGGTTAGAAGGATTATATCTCTTCCGTCCAATGATTGTTTGTACGATAACGGGGGCTATCCTAGGTGACCTAACGCTTGGTATTATTGCTGGTGGCTTAACAGAACTTGCCTTTGCTGGTTTAACACCAGTTGGCGGTACACAGCCGCCTAACCCAATTATGGCCGGAATCATGACCGTGGTGTTAGCCTATACCACTGGTAAAACGCCTTCGACCGCCATTGGTTTGGCATTACCATTTAGTATTTTGATGCAATATATTATTTTATTCTACTACTCAGCATTTTCTGTTTTGACTAAGAAGCTGGACACATATGCGGAAAACGTCGAAACCAAGAAATTTGCACGTTTAGCAATGTTACCAACTGTGATTGTGGCACTAACGTATGGAGTTATGGCATTCTTATGTGTCTACGGTGCTCAAGAACCAATGAAAGCACTAGTTAATTCGATGCCAGTTTGGTTGAGCCATGGCTTTGAAATTGCCGGTAATATCTTACCAGCCGTTGGGTTTGGCCTGCTATTGAAGAGCATGTTAAAAGCTGAATACGTTCCGTATCTCTTACTTGGTTTCACGGCTGCTTGCTTCATCAAATTTGGCAATTTAATGCCGGTCGCTGTGATTGGGTTGGCACTAGCCTTCATTGAGTTCTATCACAATAAGAAGCAAACGGATAATGAAAAGAAACTTAGAGCAATGATTGATAGCGCTAGTGAAAGTGAGGATGATAGTGATGGCATCTAATACACCTACTGAAACCGGCCGCGGTAAACTGACGAAGCATGACGTCCGTGTGCTGGGACTACGATCAATCTTTAATCAATCCGCGATGAATTATGAGCGGATGCAAGCGGATGGCTGGACGTTAGCGATGATGCCAGCGTTGAAGAAGATCTATGGTGATGATAAGGAAGGTTTAGCGGCAGCGTTAGATGCTAACCTCCAGTTCATTAATACAAATAACTATGCGGCACCATTATTGATGGGTCTAGAAGCATCGCTAGAAGAAAATGGTGAAAAGCGTTCAACAATTGATGGTTTGCGGATTGCGTTATTTGGCCCTTTAGCTGGGATTGGTGATGCGATTACTTGGTTCACGATTTTACCAATTGTAGCTGGGATTACTGCCTCATTTGCTAAGCAGGGTAGTATCTTAGGACCATTAGTCTTCTTCCTAGTCTATGCAGCAATGTTCTTGGCACGGATGCCAATTGCGATGTTGGGCTATAATGCCGGTACGAAAGCCATCTCAAAGATTCGTGAAAATTCAGGGATTGTGTCACACTGTGCCAGTATTCTAGGTTGTACGGTTATCGGTGGTTTAATTGCAACTTACGTTCAGATTTCTGTCAAAACTAGGATTCATGTGGCTGCCGGTCACAGTATCTCGATTCAAACTGAATTCTTTGATCGTATTTTCCCTAACTTACTTCCATTGGCCTATACTTTCTTGCTTTATTACCTGTTGAAGAAGAAGAATGTTAGCCCAGTAGTGCTGATTTTAGCAACCTTTGTGCTGGCTATCGTCTTCTCATGGTTAGGAGTGCTCTAGAATGAAGATTATTGTAACGGGACATGGCAATTATGCGGACGGTTTGCAGTCAACGGTTAAGCTACTTGCAGGCGAACTAGCGAATGTAGCCTATATCAACTTTACTGGTGCGATGGATGACACTGCATTAAGAGTAGAGTTTGAAGCCGCAATCGAAGGTTCTGATCAAGTTGTCTTCATGTGTGACTTAATAGGTGGTACGCCATTCAAAGAGGCCGTTAAACTCAGTGATCAAGTTGATCAGGATGTTGCGGTAACCAGTGGATGCAATATCGGTTCATTACTAGAAGTTGGCCTTCAGCTTGCTGATTATCAAGGAACTGCGGCACAATTAGCAACACGATTAGTGGCTATCAGTAAGACGCAAACAACAGTCTTTCAGCATCGTGCGATTGTGCAGGATGATGAAGAAGACGGGATTTAATAAAAGACTGTCAAAATAACCCAATGATTAGCGTGAGAATGCTAATCATTGGGTTATTTTAGTGATTTAAAAAAACGATTAATCTATTTTAAAAATCAAACGATTTAATACTCTCAATCGTGAGGTTAGCAACCATTCACGATCGATATGAAATAACACTTCGGGGTCAACTTTGATATTAAATTCTGTTGTTTCCCCAGTGGTATTTATTCTTTAGACTCCTGCAAATATTTCAGTAATTCAGCATAGCTGTTAGTCCGGTAAAGTGCAGACAACCAATCCTTTTGTTGTAACTGTTTCATTAAGTCGCTGATAAAAGCTAGGTGTTTTTCAAAATCAATTGGTGCTAAACCAATAATCAAACGAACCTCCTTTTGTGCGGACATGACTGAAAGTGGTTTGTCTAACAAGAAGAAAGTGGCACCTAGACTATTAACGCCGTCACGGGGGGCGGCATGGGCTAACATTACACCAGAGCCAATGACCATGTATGGGCCATTCTGATTGGTTAAAGCAATAATTTGATCTACATAGTTTTTTTCAATGCTGTAATCTGCAACCAATGGTGCCATTGCGGTACGAACAGCTTGTTGCCATGTCTTTTGGTGAGTCAAGTAACCGATATGTTCGGATGGTAATAGTTTAATGAGTTCTGATGAATCTTCATGAATGTTTTTTAGCAGTGGTTCTTGCGTAAGCTGGTTAAGGTAATCGTTGAGAGCTAGCTTCAAGCCGTCTGGATTAGTAATCATTGCATAATTACCCATAATATCTAATAAAGTATCAATATTGAATAATTTAAGAGTGTCGGAGGTTGCTAAACCAGCTTTAATGATGGCATTGTCAATTATTTTCCATTCCAATTTGGACGGAAAAGCTGAAACCGTAATAATCGGTAAAGCGTTATGTGATTGCAGTCTAATGGTACTAATCACTAGGCGACTATTACTTAAATCAGAGTTTTCATACTGTAGGACATTGATGGGGCTAGAAAAATGAATACCACGATAGCGGCTCTCTAACTGCTGTAACAATAGTCGTGAAGTTCCGATACCACTAGAACAAACAACAAGTACTTCGTTTTGAGCCGGAGTGCTTGTTTTTTGTTCACGAAGGGCACCACCAAAGTAAATTGCAATCAAGGCAACTTCATCATCTGAAAGTGATTGATGAATGTACTGTTCAAACGGAACGACGACTTTTCGTGTGATTTCAAAAGTATGGTGATAATGTTGCTTAATATTTTTTAAATCAGCATATTCAAAGGGCATCCCGTATTGTGAGCGGTAATAAGTAGATAGCAAGTGAACAGTTAAACTATCACCGATTGTTTTGGCAGCAACATGGGCTCCGGAAAGATGGTTAAAGCTAGATATCATACGTATTGCGAAAGGCTTTAACTTTTGGATCAAGGCGTCATTCCAATTGACATGAGAAAATTGGCTAGAATTAACTAGTTTCACTAAGTAATCGGCTTCACTAGGATTGTTAATCTGGCAATCATTTAAGAAACTTTGAGCCCAAATATGATCGAGAGTGAGATCACTTTGAGTGAGCGATTTGTCAATAAAATGGTCAGACTGATCCTGACTGTTATTTAAATACCAAAAGAGAAATAGCTGAAGGGTTGTTCGAGCATCATCGGTTAGATACTTGCCAGTAATACGCTCAAATAACTTGATTTGACTATTAACAATTTGGGGCTGGATGACTGGATTGTCGAGCATATTAATAAGTGGCTTTAGTTGGTTAGCATGATCATAGACCCACTTACGAGTATCAATAGATGAGCCGTCGATTATCTTTCCTGTGCCTGTGTTGATTAGAGTGAGTCGGTAACCTTCAAGCTCTAGTCGAATGGTTTTTAGATCGCGGATGATTGTATTTCTCGATACATCAAATTGATAGGTTAAATCAGCTAATGACCGACCTTGTGAGTTTAGAATGCTGAAAATAATCAGTAGTTGTCGTTGCTGCACTGTATTTGCTGTCACACGTGTAGAAGATTCTTTTTGAGCAATTTTTTTGAGAAATTGAAGAGTCTCTTTAGGTAAATAGTAACCTAATTTTTTGACATTAGTAATTGGAAACTCGGCTTTTTGATCCAGTTCTTCATTTACTTTATTGATGAGATAGAACAAGCTACGACGTGAAATATGTAAACGTTGTTGTAGGGAATCGGCGGTAATATAGTCGTTTGCTGCTAATAGCAGCAATAATAAATCGTTACCATGTTTATGCTGACTAAAGTTAAGAATCATTTAAGTAACCTCACTAAATAATTTTGAAAGCACCAAAGTTGCACTATTATGAAAATCATTATTGCACTTGTGACAGACATATTCAAGTTTATACTGGTATTTGTTAGCTAGCCGTTAAATAAATGAAAGGAGGTTGGTGATATGCTTTTGGATTTAGTAAATTCAAATACAGTACAAGTGGTGGCAGGGAGTGATATGAATTGGAAGCAAGCTATTAGATTAGCTGCTGAGCCACTGATCAACAATAAAACAATCGAAAATGAATATGTGAATGAGATGCTTAAGGTAGTGGAGTCGGAGGGCCCATATATCAATATCGGTCCAAATATTGCCCTCGCACATTCTCGCCCTGCTGGAAACGTACACAAAATTGGATTATCAATTTTGAAAACTGATACTAGCATCAACCTAGTTAGTGATAAGCATCCTATTAATTTATGGTTTGTACTAGCTGCAACCGATAATAATAGTCACTTATCTGTTATTCAGGAACTAATGGAGATATTAACTGATGAATCAGCAGTTAAAGCGATGCTGAGAGCTGCAGATAAGACTGAGATATTGAATATAATTGCGCATAAACTTGAACTACAAAAATAGGAGGCCATTATAATGAAATTTTTAGCAGTTTGCCAGAGTGGATTAGGTAGTAGTTTTATGGTTCAGATGAATATTCAAAGCATTTTGAAGGATGAAAATGTTAAGGAGGATATTCAAGTAGATCATTCAGACGTCGGCAGTGTAGGAGCAGATTCTGCAGATTATTTCTTTGTTGAGTCAACTTTACAAAGTGCGTTAGGAAGTATTCCTGAAAGCAAGGTAATCTTGCTTAAAAGCTTGATCAATAAACAAGAAGTTCGGGATCATGTGAATCGAATTTTAGATCAAGAAGAAATTGAACATGAATAGCTGAATGGAAAGAGGGAAGACTATATGAAGGCTTTACTGAACTTATTTGTAGGCATAGTAACGCAGCCATCAATATTGATTGCACTAATTGCCATGCTGGGTTTGTTATTACAAAAAAAGAAGAGTACGGAAGTTGTTCAAGGTACCATTAAAACGTTCGCTGGTTTCTTAGTTCTGACTGGTGGAGCTGGGATTTTAAGCAATTCTTTAACACCGTTTGCATCAATGTTCAAATTTGCACTACACGTTCAAGGAGTCGTGCCAAGTAATGAAGCAGTGGTTGCGATGGCGCTCGTTAAATATGGTTCAACAACAGCCTTAATCATGTTGGTCGGTATGATTGTCAATATTTTGCTGGCTCGTTTTACTCGATTTAAGTATATTTTCTTAACAGGTCAAGCGATGCTGTATGTTTCGTGTTTGACAGCGGTCGTGTTAGTAAGCGCTAACATGGGTAACGGTTGGCAAACGGTACTGTTAGGCGGCCTCTTTGAAGGGACATTATTAACAGTAACGCCAGCATTGACGCAACCGTTTATGCGCAAAATTACTGGTGGCGATGATGTGGCCATGGGACATACAGGTAACATAGGATATGCGTTATCTGGCCTAATGGGAAAATGGTTTGGAAATCCTGAAAAATCAACAGAAGATCTTGAAATTCCCAAAAGTTTAGGATTTTTAAGGGACTCAACCGTATCTATTACGATTTTGATGGGGATTGTCTATATTGTCTTAGCAATAGTAGCTGGACCTGCTTATGTTGAAGCAAAACTAAGTAATGGGACTAATTACATTATTTATGCCTTAGTTCAAGCTGGGACGTTTGCAGCAGGATTTGTGGTTGTCCTACAAGGTGTGCGGATGATTTTAGCAGAAATTGTGCCTGCCTTCCAAGGAATCGCAACCAAATTGGTGCCAAATTCAAAACCAGCATTGGATGTCCCAATTATTTTCCCATACGCACCAAATGCTGTTTTACTAGGATTCTTTGTCAGTTTTATCGTAGGTACTTTAAGTATGTTTGTGATGATTGCGATGGGAACAACCGTGATTATTCCTGGGGTAGTCGGTCATTTCTTCTGTGGTGCTGCCGCAGCCATTTATGGTAATGCAACTGGTGGTCGACGGGGTGCAATTATTGGGACAACTGTTAATAGTTTATTGATTAGTTGGCTACCGTTAGTTATTCTGCCAGTTTTAGGTAGTTTGAAGTTAGCATCATCAACTTTTGCGGATACTGATTATCTGATTCCAGGAATCTTACTTGGAAAACTAGGTAGTTACGGTAGTGTAGCTATTATTACGGGCATTGTTCTATTTACAGTTATCGTAATTGCCTGCAGTATTTTTCTAACACGGCGAGCAGCTAGTGTGAAGAGTGCGTCAAAATAATGAATTATAAGAACCAATAATAAATTAGGAGATCATATAATAATGAAATTTTTCTTAGATACGGCCAATACAGAAGATATTAAACGTTATGCGCAACTAGGTCTTGTTGATGGTGTTACGACCAATCCAACCTTGGTATCACGTGAAGGACGGGATTTTGAAACCGTTATCAAAGAAATTGCGCAGATTGTCTCTGGTCCTGTGTCAGCTGAAGTTACGGCAACTAAGGCAGAAGCAATGATTGAACAAGCGCGTAATGAGGTTAAGTGGGCAGACAATATTGTTGTCAAAATCCCAATGACTGAAGAAGGCTTAAAAGCAGTTAAAGTTTTAAGCAGCGAAGGAATCAAGACTAATGTGACGTTGATCTTCTCTGTTTCTCAAGGGTTGCTAGCTGCCAAAGCTGGCGCAAGTTACATTTCACCATTCCTAGGTCGTTTGGATGATATTGGTGGCAATGGGATTCAACTAGTTAAAGATTTACGACAAGTCTTGGACACGTATAATTTTAAGACTGAAATTATTGCGGCTAGCGTTCGAGGAGCACAACACGTTCAAGAAGCTGCATTGGCAGGATCAGATATTGCAACTATTCCAGCAGCCGTCTTCGGCAAACTCTGGTCACATCCGCTGACAGATAAAGGGCTGGCAAGTTTTGCATCTGACTGGGACAAGTTTCAAGCACAGCAGAAATAGCGAATTATCCGGCTTAGGAGGAAATTGAAATGTTTGACAAAGTTGATAAACTTGGTGTTAACACCATTCGAACGTTAAGTATTGAAGCTATTCAAAAGGCTAATTCTGGTCATCCAGGACTACCAATGGGTGTGGCGCCGATGGCATACGTATTATGGACAAAGCACCTAAATATTAATCCAAAAACACACTTAAATTGGGTAAATCGCGATCGATTTATTTTATCTGCAGGTCATGGTTCCGCAATGTTATATAGTTTATTGCATCTCGCGGGATATGATGTTTCCATTGATGATTTAAAGCATTTCCGTCAATGGGGTAGTAAAACGCCGGGCCACCCAGAGTACGGGCATACTGATGGTGTGGAAGTTACGACTGGTCCGCTTGGTCAAGGGTTCGGTATGGCAGTTGGTATGGCCATGGCAGAAGCGCACTTGGCAGCACAATATAATCGGCCAGACTTCCCAATTATGGATCATTATACTTATACGATTGTTGGTGATGGCGACCTGATGGAGGGAATCTCACATGAAGCAGGATCATTAGCAGGCCATCTTAAGTTAGGAAAATTAATCGCGCTGTATGACTCAAATGGCATCTCATTGGATGGTAAGACTGATCAGTCCTTTACTGAAAATGTTGGTGACCGCTTTACGGCTTATGGCTGGCAGCATTTGGTAGTCGAGGATGGCAATGACCTTGATGCAATCAATGCGGCAATTGAACTTGCTAAACGCACACCAGATAAGCCATCATTAATCGAAGTGAAGACCGTGATCGGATACGGTGCGCCTGATCAAGGAACGAATGCGGTACATGGTAATCCAATCGGTGAGGATGGTATCAAAGCAGCTGAAAAAGTATACGGCTGGAATTACTCAGATTTTGAAGTGCCGGAAATTGTTGCAGATCGATTCAAGACAAATATTCAAGAAAAAGGAGCTCAAGCTGAACAAGCTTGGCAACGGTTATTTGAATTGTATGCGGTTAAGTATCCGCAACAAGCTCAAGCCTTTAATGCAGCGTTCAATGGCAAATTGCCCGTGGATTTAAAGGACGTGCTGCCACACTATCAAGCCGATGACGCGCTAGCTAGTCGAGCTGCCAGTGCTAATGCTATCAATACGGCTGCGAAAGCTGTCCCTTACCTGTGGGGTGGTGCTGCTGATCTATCAAGTTCTAACAAGACTATGATTGCAGATACGAAAGACTTTCAACCAGAATCTTATGATGGCCGTAATATCTGGTTCGGCGTTCGGGAATTTGGAATGGCCGCGGCAATGAATGGGATTGTCCTGCATGGTGGTACCCGCGTGTTCGGTGGGACGTTCTTCGTCTTTACTGATTATTTGCGGGCAGCAGTAAGACTTTCGGCATTACAACATGCACCAGTTATTTATGTGCTAACTCATGACTCAATTGCAGTTGGTGAAGATGGGCCTACTCATGAACCTATCGAACAATTGGCAAGTTTACGGTGCATGCCTAATGTTCAAGTTATTAGACCAGCTGACGGCAATGAAACATCAGCTGCATGGCAACAAGCCTTGAAGACTACGGATAAGCCAACTGTCTTAGTTTTAAGTCGCCAAGCGCTGAAGACTTTACCTGTAACTGTAGACACAGCTTTTGCGGGTGTTGATCAAGGTGGATACGGTGTCAGGGCTGCGAACAAAGCAACGGCTGATGGTTTATTAATTGCAACGGGCTCAGAGGTTAATCTAGCTTTGGCTGCTAAGGAAGAATTAGCTCAGCGTAATCAAGATGTAACGGTGGTTTCAATTCCAAGCTTTGATCGATTTGCACAACAAACGCCTGAATATCAAGCCAGTGTTTTACCAGGTGAAGTAACTCGTCGCGTGACGATTGAGGCTGGATCGACGTTTGGTTGGGATCGTTTTGCTGGCGACAAGGGTGTCAAAATTGGGGTTGACCGTTTTGGAGCTTCGGCACCAGGTGACCTAGTTCTTGATGAATATGGGTTTAATGTGACTAACGTGGTTGACGCCTATTTGAAATTAAAATAATAACTAATACGAAACAGAAGCGGGATAGCGCATGTCCGGTTTCTTTTCGTGCTTGCTATAAGGATGATGATATTATGGAAAAAGTTAAAATGATAGCAATCGACATTGACGGTACTTTGGTTAATTCTGAAAAACAAGTGACACCTAGGGTCAAAGCGGCAATTGGTAGGGCCAAAGAGCAGGGTATTAAAGTGGTTATTTGTACTGGGCGGCCGCTAACGGGAGTTAAATCACTACTTCAAACGTTAGGTTTGGATGCACAGGATGATCAATACGTTATTTGCTTTGGGGGCGCTGCAACGTACGCTACGGGTGGCGAATTAATTAATGAATATCCAATCAGTTACAATGATTATATTGATTTAGAAGCTTTGGCTCGTAAGCTTAAGCTACATTTTCATGCAATCTCAGAAGATCGAATTTATACGGCAGATAAAGATATTGGTGAGTATACGTTGCATGAAGCAAATTTGATTTCAATGGGGATCTCATACCGGACACCTGAGGAAATGCAGCATATTAAACTGATTAAGTCGATGTATGTTGATGATCCTGAGACTTTAGATTTAGCTATTCAGCAGCAACACCTATTTGAACAACTGCAAGATCGAGTAACCTTCACTAAAAGTGCGCCGTTTTATTATGAAGCAAATGCTAATGGTGTGAATAAAGGCCAGGCATTACAAATGTTGTGTGCAAAGCTAAAGCTAGCTGCGGACAATGTTATGGCAATTGGTGATGAAGCCAATGATTTAAGTATGATTCAATTCGCTGGCTATGGGATAGCAATGGGCAATGCAATTGTGGAGGTTAAGGATGCTGCTCAAGAGATAACGGCTGATAATGATCATGATGGTGTGGCAATGGCAATTGAAAAGATTTTGACAACGTAAAATGGGATTTATGTTTATTTTATTTTTAATACAGAAAAGCCTCGGCATATGCCGGGGCTTTTCTGTATTATTTAAATTGCATTTTTTAGCTGGTAGCTGTAAGGAGATTAGGAAAAGTTATGAAGTACTAGCAATAACTTACTTTAACGTTGTCCATTTCCAGTCTTCAACTTCAGGAAGATCCGTACCTTCAGAACGAATGTAATCGTGATGTTTATTCAGGATACTGTTCATTTCTTGAATAACATGAGCCCCTTTTTCAGTATAGGCTGGTGTAGCTAATAGTGCGGATTTAACTAAGTGGAATCGGTCGAGCTCATTACGAACCCGCATATCGAATGGAGTTGTAATGTCACCCTCTTCACGATAACCATGGACGTGTAAGTTATGGTTATGACGATCGAAGAAGAGCGTCTTTACTAAATCATCGTAAGCGTGGTATGCAAAGATGACCGGTTTGTCCTTAGTAAAGAATGCATCGAATTCAGCGTCTGATAAGCCTCGTGGGTCATCTTTCTTCAATTTCAAGAGGTCGACAACGTTAATAAAGCGAATCTTCATTTCAGGAAAATGATCATGCAAAATTGATACGGCAGCTAAACTTTCGGTAGTTGGTTCGGAACCAGCCGTTGCGAAGACAACATCAGGTTCTTCGCCATTATCAGTACTTGCCCAATCAATGACACCAAGACCATCACTGACTAAATGTTTAGCTTCATCCATTGTGAACCACTGTGGACGTGGATGTTTGCTAGCAATAATTAAGTTAATCAATTGCTTGCTTTGGATGGCTTTGTCGAAGACGGCAACCAAAGAATTAGCATCAGCTGGTAAGTAAGCTCGAATGTATTCAGTCTTCTTTTCAGCTAAGTGTGAAATAATCCCTGGGTCTTGGTGTGAATAACCATTATGATCTTGCTGGAAGGCCGTGGATGCTGCAATCACATTCAATGAAGGGACATCAACTCGCCAGGGGGTCTCTTCGTGTGAATTACGTAACCACTTGAAATGCTGGGTTAACATTGAATCCACAACCCGTAAGAATGATTCGTAGCTTGCAAAGAAACCGTAACGACCAGTTAGGTTATAGGCTTCCAGCATTCCTTCATCCATGTGTTCAGATAACATAGAATCAATAATGCGACCTTCAGGGGCTAATAAGGCATCGTTGGGTTCATGGATATCTTCCATCCATTGGCGCTTAGTATCTTCGAATGCTGCGCCTAGCTTATTGGATAGAGTCTCGTCAGGGCCCCAACCGCGGAAGTTTTTATTATCTTTATTTAAGACAATCACGTCACGGATGTACTTGCCAAGTTCAGTCATATCAGAACCATCTTGTTTACCGTGATCTTGGTTATCTAAAGCATAGTCATCAATATTTGGTGTGATTAGGTCTTTAGTTAATTTACCACCGTTGGTAACTGGGTTTGCGGCCATTCGTGCAGACCCTTGAGGAATAATAGCAGCAATTTCAGGTTTTAGAGCACCATTTTCATCAAATAGTTCCTCTGGTCGGTAGGATTTAAGCCATGCAGTTAACTTATCCGCGTGTTCCATATGATTACGGTCAACAGGAATTGGAATCTGGTGGGCACGGAATGAACCTTCAATAGGTTCGCCATCCCATGTTTTAGGACCAGTCCAGCCTTTAGGGGCACGGAATACGATCATTGGCCATTTAGGACGAGATTCATCGTGATTATCCTTAGCATTTTTACGGATATCGTGGATCTCTTCAACAACTTTATCCAATTCTGCGGCCATTAGTTTATGCATCTTGGCAGGATCCGTACCTTCAACAAAGTGAGGATCCCAGCCTAACCCCTTGAAGTAATCTTCAAGTTCTTCGTGAGATTCACGCGAAAGGGATAGTTGGGTTAGAAATTTTGAAGCCGTTTAGGTTCAAAATTGGGAGAACGGTCCCGTCCGTAATTGGATTAAGGAACTTATTAACTTGCCAAGAAGTTGCCAACGGACCAGTTTCAGATTCACCATCACCTACGACAGTTGCGGCAATTAATCCAGGATTATCAAGAACTGCGCCTGCACCATGCAAGATGGAATAACCAAGTTCGCCACCTTCATGGATAGAACCAGGTGTTTTAGGATCGGCATGTGAAGCAACACCACCTGGGAAGGAGAATTGTTTGAATAAACGTTTCATCCCAGCGTTATCTTGTGTGATTTTAGGATAAGTTGCCGTATAGGTTCCATCTAAGTAAGAATTAGAAACCATCACTTGACCACCGTGACCAGGACCTTCGATGTAAAACATGTTCAGACCATATTTATTGATAACGCGGTTCAAATGCGCGTAAATGAAATTCTGCCCGGCGATTGTTCCCCAATGACCAATTGGATGAACCTTCACATCAGAAGCCTGAATAGGGTCCTTTAGTAAGGGATTATTTAGTAAGTAGAGTTGACCAACCGAGATGTAATTAGCAGCACGCCAATATTCGTCTACACGTTTCAAATAGTCTTCTGAAGAATAATCAACCGTTTTGGATTTAATTGCTTCACTCATTATTTTGCAACTCCTTTGCATTTGTTTGCTTTATTTATCATTACGGTAATTATGATAGCGTTTTCAAAAACAAAGTCAAGGCTTATTTGCCATTGATTAGCGAAATATCTGCTAAGCGTAGCTGTTTTACCAACTGATTATTTAATTGATTATCGGTAATAATAACATCAGTATCCTTGATGTCAGCAGTTTTGTAGAGTGCATTTTTCTCGAATTTGGTGTGGTCAGCTAAAACAACATTCATACGACAGTGACTCATCATTTTCTTTGAGACTTCTACTTCTTCAATATAATGATTAGTAATACCTGCCTGCAAATCAATACCGCCGCAGCCGAAGAAGCCAATATCAGCATAGAGATTATCAATGTTATCTAAGGTAATTGGACCGGATAATGAGCCCTCACTAGTTCGCATGGTACCACCTAGTAGGACGATTTGGATATTTTCAACAAACTGTAACGAGTTTAAGACAAATGTGGAATTAGTGATGACTGTAAGATTAGTCAAGTGGCTACGTTTGATCTCTTCAGCAACTTGAAAGGTGGTAGTTCCGTAGTCTAAAAATATGGACTCGCCATCATGGAGCAAGCGCAATGCATTAGTTGCAATTTGGTTCTTTTCGCTGATGGCTTCGTGTTGACGTTTACCATATTTAGTCTCGTCAACACTTTGTGGGACCGTAGCACCGCCACGTAAGGCTCGAACCAATCCTTGTTTATCAAGGGTATAGATATCTTTTCGGATGGTTTCACGTGACACGTTAATTTTTTTACTAATGTCAGCAATCTTAACTGAGCCTTGTTTCTGTAACTGATCAAGGATGTATTGTTGACGTTGCATGATTTCCATTGATCTAGCCTCCTAAAAAAACTTTTTGTTTATATGATAGCACATATTTTGCAATATTTTGCAATTTGAATAATTAAAATAATTATACCATGAATCTTGATGTTCTTATTAAACCCTCGTTAAGTGTGTATTAATAGTTTTTATTTTCTTGAATGACAATTATGGGGTGTGGTAATTGCAAAGTGCTGTTTGCAAAATAGGCTTAAAAATATTTCAAACAAAAGTATTGCAAATGATTTGCAAAATGATACAATTTTAACTGTTGAAAGCGATTACATTAATGAGAATACAGGAAAGGAGCGATTTATTTTGAGCGATAACCTGGTAGAAGTAAGTGATTATTTAAGAGAGCCTTTGATTTTATTGAATACGGCTTTTAAAACCTCAAAGGAATTGTTTACGGCAATTAATGCTACGGCACTGGAAAATGGTTTTGTCACTGATCAATTTTTGCCGAAAATCATTAAACGGGAAGCAACGTTTCCCACTGGTTTGCAATTAGAACATCGAGGCATTGCGATTCCGCACACAGATGCGGACACAATTAAGCAAGAATTTGTTGCAGTGGTAGTCAATGATGAACCAATAGTGTTCAGCCGGATGGATGATCCAGAACAAACGGTAGGTGCCAAATTGGTGTTTGTTTTAGGCCTAAATCAGCCACATGCTCAGTTAGATATGTTGCAAGCGTTAATGAGCATTATTCAAGATGATACGTTAGTAAATTCATTGGAACATGCTGATAATACTGATCAAATTCATGAACTATTGAGTAAATAACTAAAGATAGATTAAGGAGCGATAATAATGAAAAAATTAAATGTATTAGTTGCCTGTGGAGCCGGAATTGCCACTTCGACGGTTGTAATGAAGAAGGTTGAAGATTTATTCGCTGAAAATAATATTGATGCTAACTTGATTCAGATTAAGATTGCCGAAGCTGCTTCTAAACAAGATGATGCTGACATGCTGATCTCAACGACTGTATTACCAACTGAATATCGAATTCCTGCTATTAAAGCAATGGGATTTTTAACTGGGATCGGTGCTGATAAGTTGAAAGATGAAATTTTGACTAAGGTACATGAAATTCAAGCACAATAATTCTGAGCTAGGGTTCTAAGCAGGAGGATACGTTATGAAAGTATTATCTGATGTTGTTCAGAGCATTATTAATGTCGGCCCCAGTGTCATGCTACCCATCATTATATTTATTGTTGGTTTGATTTTTAGAGTTAAACCAGGGAAGTCATTAACGGCCGGGATTACAGTTGGTATCGGTATGATTGGTATTAATCTGGTCATCAACTTACTGACTACTAGTGTTGGGCCAGCCGCGCAAGCAATGGTTAAACGCTTCGGTTTCCATCTAACGATTATCGATGCCGGTTGGCCAGCCGTATCTGCCGGGACATGGGCACAACCAATCTCAGCTGTGATGATCCCGATTATCTTAGTTGTTAACGTTGGTTTGATTCTGTTAAATGTTACTAAAACGTTAGATATTGATATTTGGAATTATTGGCATATGATTGCGGCTTCGGCAACGGCTTATGTGGTAACTAAAAATTGGTGGTTCGCTATTTTCTGCGGCATTATCTATGAGATTGCCGTCTTAATTATTGCTGATAAAACAGCACCAAAGGTTGCAGAATTCTATGGGTTAGATGGAATTAGTTTCCCAACGGGTTCAGCTGCTGCATACGGCCTAATTGGAATTCCAGTTGGTTGGGTTGTTAGTAAAATCCCTGGAATTAAAAAGTTAGATGTTGACCCCCAAATGATTCAGAAGCGTTTTGGCGTGTTCGGTGAACCCATGGTCATGGGTATCATCATTGGGATGCTACTAGCTGCTTTAGGGGGCTATAGCGTACCTAACATTCTCAAATTAGGGATGTCAATGGGTGGCGTAATGTTCTTAATGCCACGAATGGTCAAAATCTTGATGGAAGGACTAATTCCGATTCAAGAAGGTGCCCAGAAATTACTACAGGAAAAATATGGTAACCGTAAGATATACTTAGGGATGGATGCCGCTCTTTCAACGGGGTCACCAGCTACCTTAGCAACTGGTTTATTGATGGTTCCCATTACTTTATTTTTAGCAATTATCTTACCAGGTAACCGGGTCTTACCATTTGGTGATTTGGCAACAATTCCGTTTTTTGCGGCGTTGATTGTCCCTAGTCGTAAAGGAAATATCGTTCATTCGGTTATTTCTGCAACAATCGTAATGGTGTTTGCATTATTAATGGCAACAGATTTTGGTCCTACCTTAACCTCTATGATGCATGGAATCGTAGCCTTTCCAAAGGGCGCGTCAGAAGTTACTAACTTTAGATACTGGTGGTAATGTCTTGAACTGGTTGATCTTGAAGCTCTCACAATTAGTCCAGCCACTGTTTAACTAGTGTATGTTGATTTTAGAAAGGAAATAGATTATGGATACTGTAAAAACAACTGAATCCGAAAAATTAAATGGAATTAAAACGATGGAGGCCGTTGTAAAAACTGCGGCTGGTAATGATAACATGGAATTGAAAACGGTTCCTATTCCTGAAGTGACGGGTGATAAGGTGTTACTGAAGGTTGCTTATACAGGAATCTGTGGGACGGACATCCATACTTTTAAAGGGCAGTACGCTAATGCAGTTACACCACTAGTTTTAGGTCACGAATTCTCTGGTGAAGTAGTAAAGGTTGGTCCTGATGTAACAACGGTTAAACCAGGCGATCGGGTAACCAGTGAAACTACTTTTGCAACGGATGGAACTTGTATTTATTGCCAGAACAAGGAATACAACCTCTGTCCTAACCGTGAAGGAATCGGGACTAAAGCCAATGGATCAATGGCGAACTATGTGTTAACGCGCGAAGAAAGTACGCATATCTTACCAGATAATGTGTCATATAAGATGGCCGCAATGTCTGAACCTTTAGCATCATGTGTTCATGCAATGTATCAAAAAACGCCGTTTACGCTACATGACACGCTACTAATCATCGGCCCTGGACCAATGGGCTTGCTATCTTTACAGATTGCTAAGGAAATTGGTGCATATGTAATCGTTTCTGGTATTACTAAAGATGCTGATCGCTTACAAATTGCTAAAGAGTTAGGCGCTGATCTTATCGTTGACACACAGAAGCAGGATCTTGAAAAAGTCGTTATGGAAGCAACGAACGGCGTTGGTGTTACGAAAGTATATGACTGTTCAGGTGCTACACCAGCTGTTAATGCTGCTCTACCATTGGTACGGAAAGGCGGTACTTTCCAACAAGTTGGCTTATTTGCAAAATCAATGAATGAGTTGGATGAACGCTCAATTATTCAACACGAAATTACGTATAGGGGCTCACGTTCACAAAATCCTTATGACTGGGATATTGCGTTACATCTTGAAAGCAAGGGTGCTATTGATCAAGATGCGATGATTACAAAGGTTTTTGATCTTGAACATTGGCGGGACGCCTTCGACGCTATGATGGCAGGTAAAGAATTGAAAGTCATGATTGCATCGAATCCGGATGATCCGGATTTGGCAGATTAATTAGGGTGTAGATAATTGTAAGTCTTCTAACAGACTAGCTAGTGGACTTATAAATGGCAGTAATTAAAAGGGTCCTCCAGGCAGACATGTAACATGTCTACCTGGAGGACTTTAATAGTTAAGGTTAGTTGAAAAGCTCGTCATGAGTACCAGTTCTGGTTAGGATAAGGATTAGTTCTCCAGAATTACTACGTTGGTACATCAATAACCAGTTATCTTCAATGTGTAGTTCGCGAAAGGCTTTAAGACTACCTTTTAATTGATGGTCTTTGTGTCGAATCAAGTACGTTTTATCCTGGTAATAAATCGCTTTAACAGCAGCATCAATGGATTCAAAAGAATAGTGCCGTTTAGTAATCATTCTTTTGAGATCACGAGCAAAAGTAGGTGTTTGTCGAATCGAGTTACTTAGAACCGAGAATGTTTTCATTCTTCTGTTTCCAATCTTCGTAATCGGTAAAGGTTTCGCCTAGACTTGATTGAGCTTCCTGGATAGCTTGTAGTGTAGTCGCATTGAGTTGTGGAGTTGGCTGAACCTGCGGCCGAAATGGCAGTGCTTGCTCAGCAATACTTTGTTTAAGAAATAGATTAATCGCTGTGGTAGTATCCATACCAAGGTCTTTAAATAATTTGGAAGCTGCATCACGATCTGCGACAGAAACGCTGACACCGATTCGAGTTTTTTTGTTTTTTAATTTCGCATCTGTGTCCATGATAAAATTCCTTTCAGCTTAAAAGCTTTCCAATTCAAAAATGTTATTATCCTGTTTATTTAAAAAATACGCCAATTTAAAAATAAATTCACACAAAAATTTCCTAAAATACTAAAACAATTACACGGACTGGATTAAAACCAATCATAAACAAAATATCTTCCACATATGAAGAATAACATAGTATGGTATCAGCATCAAAGATTATGTGCTAATTTATTATAATAGTGTGTATAAGTAACTACATTATTATTGATTATTTGATTAATGCTAGTTTTTTTGAATAAAGAACTCAATACAAAATTATTAGACCACTGTTGACACCGCTTCCAAAGATTGTTAATATAATCAACATAAATGAAAGCGTGTTACTGATTCGATCAGGCATAACCTACTCATAAACGTACCAGCAGTCTCTTTAGTGGGATGCGATACTTTTTCAGTAGGTTTTTTGTTTGGAAATCCAGGAGGTCGTGAGTAGTGAAATTTTTAAAGAACTTCAATAACAACGCTGCTTTAGTCGTAGACGACCGGGATGTTGAATGGATTGTCGTTGGTAATGGCGTGAGATTTGGTAAGCACAAGGGTGATCAGATTGAGATGGAAAAGGTGCAGCGACGGTTTGTCGCGACCCTCAAGCAAAACGTTGGTATCACCAGTTTTCAAGATTTGAAACCACAGTCGTTTACCATTACGACCAAGGTTGTGCATTTGGTAGAACCATTATTAAAAGTCAGTTTCAGTGATTACCAGTATTTTGTCTTGGCAGATCACATTGACTTCGCGTTAAAACGAGCTAATGATGGCATTGACGTGGATAATGGAACGGTCCGTTGGGAAGTCAAGAAGCTGTTTCCACTGGAGTTTCAGGCCGCTGAACAGGCCGTTGCGTTGATCAATTCATCAGCCGAGATTGAACTGCCGAAGAGTGAGATTGTCTTCATGACGTATCACTTCGTTAACGCGGCTTCGGATGGTTCAAAGCTGCAAGAGACCATCAAGATTACGAAACTCATTAGCGGCATCGTGGATATTATCCAGTATCAATTCCAGATGCAGCTAGATCCCGAGTCATTTAATTACAACCGGTTTGTCGCTCATCTACGAGCACTCATGGTCCAACGTGTCAGTCATACGGATGTCGCTGGCAGTGATTTAGATGATTCATTGCTACAGTTGATGATGGTGAAATATCCACAAGCCTACGCAACTGTGGAGCGGATCGATGCTTTCTTACAGAGTAAGGCTGGCTGGAAATTACAACCAGATGATCAGGTGTACCTCACCCTCCATATTTGGCGGGTGACTCACCGCCAAAAAAATGAATAACTAGATTATTAAGGTGTGTTACTGCATTAGCAGGCATTAACCCAAATATCTTTTCTTGAGAGCGATGGCGACTAGGGGCACCTAGTGGCGTGGTTTGAAGAAAGGACGTTTGGGTTTTTGTTTACCGAAATATTAGATTATTGAGAAATGTGAAATTATTGATTGGAGGAAACAACAATGAAGTATGAAGAACTCAGTAAGAAGATTATCGCCGGGGTTGGTGGTAAGGATAATGTGAAGAGCGTTGTTCACTGTACGACCCGACTACGATTCAAGCTCAAAAGTGAAAGCGCTGCCCATACCGATGAATTAAAAGCGATGGATGGTGTCATCACGGTCGTTCAATCCGGTGGCCAATATCAAGTCGTTATTGGTAATGACGTAGCCGATGTCTATGAAACGCTGATCAAGGTTGGTGGTTTTGCTGATGGTGGTAGTGTTCCAGACGATGATGACGAAACGGAACGCGGAAACGTTTTTAACCGCTTTATTGATTTTATTTCTGGTGTTTTCACGCCTATGTTGGGAGTATTATGTGCCGCTGGGATGATCAAAGGTTTTACCGCAATGTTTGTTGCGTTTAACTGGTTATCTGAAAATTCTGGTACTTACAAGATCTTGTACTCGATTGGTGATGGCTTTTTCTACTTCCTCCCAATTATCTTAGGATTGACGGCAGCTAAGAAGTTACATGTTGATCAGTTTATTGGGATGGCAATCGGGATGGCGCTCTGCTACCCAGGTATTGTCGCTCTGAACAGTAGTACAACCGTATTAACGACCTTATTCAGTGGCAGTATGTTTGAATCTCAGATTCACGCCACGTTTTTAGGAATTCCAGTCGTTATGATGAGTTATACCTCTTCTGTGATTCCGATTATCTTGGCAGTGTGGTTTGCTTCCAAAGTACAGGCATTGGCAAAGCGGATCATTCCAACAGTAGTTAAAACGTTCCTCGTACCATTCGTTACGCTGCTGATTGTCGTTCCAATCACGTTCTTAATTATTGGACCAGTTGCTAGTTGGTTAAGTGACGGTATTTCAACAGTCTGTGTCATGATCTATAACTTCAGTCCACTCGTTGCGGGTGTCGTCATGGGTGCATTCTGGCAAGTCTTCGTTATCTTTGGGATTCATTGGGGATTTGTGGCTGTCATGATGGCCAACGTTGCCTCACAAGGTTATGACACCGTTTTAGGATTATCATTAGCTGCTTCATTTGCCCAAACGGGTGTTGTGTTAGGAATTCTCTTACAGACTAAGAATGAAAAGACGCGTGGGATTGCATTACCCGCCTTTATCTCTGGTATCTTTGGGGTTACAGAGCCCGCCATTTACGGGTTAACGTTACCACGTAAACGCCCATTTGTTCTGAGTTGTATTGCTTCTGCAGTCGGTGGTGGGATTATTGGTTTAGCCGGGACTAAGATGTATATGATGGGTGGTATGGGCGTGTTCTCAATTCCAGCCGCTATCAATGCTAAGACCGGGATCGATGGTTCTGTCTACGGCTTGATTATTGCGATGGCTGTTGCCATGGTTCTAGGGTTCGCACTCCAGATGTTATTCGGTCGTAAAAGTGTTGATGCTGCTGATAGTAAAGCTCAAGTTCAAGCAACTGAAGCCGAACCTGTTCTAGCTGGCGGTCCTGTCGCAGCTACAGCCAATGGTGGTGCTACTAAGATCGAACCAGAAGTTACTTATAATACAGCAACGTTGTTAAGCAGTCCTGAAACGGGTCATGTGATCCCGTTAAGCGAAGTTAAAGACGAAGTGTTCTCATCTGGTGCAATGGGCAAGGGGATTGCAATTGAACCCACAGATGGCGTTCTATACGCACCTGCTGATGGTGAAATTGCCTTAGTCTTCCCAACTGGTCATGCCGTGGGTCTCAATACCTCCGATGGTGCTGAAATTCTAATGCACATTGGGATGGATACGGTTGAATTGGATGGTAAGGGTTTTGAAACGCTGGTTGAAAAGGGTGATACTGTCAAAGCTGGTCAGCCATTGGTTAACTTCGATATTGAAGCTATTCAGGCAGCCGGCTATCCTGTGACAACGCCGATCGTTGTGACGAATTCTAAGAACTATCATGACGTTAAATTGGCGTTTCCAAATGCCACTGAAGTTAACGCAACTGAACCACTATTACAATTAAACTGATATTAAAGGAGCGATTATTATGTATTCAAAAACAATGCCAACAGGTTTTCCAAAGGATTTCTTATGGGGTGGCGCTACTGCTGCTAACCAAGTCGAGGGTGGCTGGAACGAAGCCGGCAAGGGCTTAACAACGGCTGAAGTTGTTAAGAAAGCTACCGATCGTAAGGTCATGTCAATGAATGAAGTGACTAAGGAAAACTTAGAAGTCGCTATCAATGACAAGACTGATGAAATGTATCCAAAGCGCCGCGGGGTAGATTTTTACCATCATTACAAAGAAGATATCAAGCTGTTTGCCGAAATGGGCTTCAAAGTTTACCGGCTCTCATTAGCTTGGGCACGGATCTTTCCTAAGGGTGATGAAACGGAACCTAATGAAGCTGGGTTGAAATTCTATGATAATGTCTTTGCAGAATGTCACAAGTATGGGATTGAACCACTCGTTACGATTTCCCACTATGAAATGCCATTGAACTTAACTTTAACCAATAACGGTTGGGCTAGTCGCAAGACGATTGCGGACTTTACGCGCTATACTGAAGTGCTATTCAAACGCTATAAGGGTATCGTCAAATACTGGTTAACGTTTAATGAAATCAATGCTTCAACGTGGGGATTTACCGGTACCGGTGCAATCGATAGTGACTTAAGCCTGCATGATCAGATGCAGTTACGTTACCAATCGCTACACCATGAATTTGTCGCCAGTGCGTTGGCAGTTCAACAGTGTCATGAGATTGATCCAGATGCACAAATTGGTTGTATGTTAGCGCGGATGCAGACGTATGCTAATACGCCTAATCCAGCTGATGTACGAGCTGCGCAGTTACAAGATCAATTGAACCTATTCTTTACGGATGTCCAAGTTCGTGGTGAGTATCCTGAATACATGAATCGTTACTTTGTTGAAAATGGGATTGAATTAACGATGGAAGCCGGCGATGAAGCGTTATTGAGTGCTGGTAAAGTTGATTTCTTGAGTTTCAGTTACTACATGACAACTATTACCTCAACAGCTGATGATGTGGAACAAGCCAACGGTAACCTCGTACTGGGTGGTAAGAATCCATACTTGAAGTCGAGTGCTTGGGGCTGGCAGATTGATCCAGTTGGGTTACGGATCACGTTGAATGAATTCTGGGATCGTTACCGCGTACCATTGTTCGTTGTTGAAAATGGGCTTGGCGCCGAAGATGAAATCAGTGCTGATGGCCATATTCATGATGATTACCGGATCGATTACCTCCGTCAACACGTTGAACAGATGAAGGAAGCTATCAAAGACGGTGTCGATCTGATGGGTTACACCACTTGGGGCTGTATCGATGTCATCAGTGCGGGTACTTCTGAAATGACGAAACGTTATGGCTTCATCTATGTTGATCAGGATGATGAAGGTAACGGGAGTTTGAAACGCATGAAGAAGGATTCTTTTGACTGGTATCGCAAAGTGATCGCGTCCAATGGTGAAGATTTAGCTTAGCTCACAGAGTTAATGCAGCTAAAGGTCATATTTTTCAAGAAAAATGAAAACGTTTGTTAAGTAGGTTGCTATGAGTAGTTAGGATTGATTATACTGAGATGTAAGGGCTGTCATTCGATGACGTTGCCGGAAAGGGTGTTGATGAAATGTCAAAATTTCCAGAAGGATTTTTATGGGGTGGCGCAACCGCTGCTAACCAATTAGAGGGTGGCTACCAAGAAGGCGGACGCGGTCTGTCGATTGCCGATGCGTTACCAGGCGGAAAGGATCGTTTTAAGATCGTAAGCCAACCAGATTTTGACTGGACGATTGATGAAACCAAATACACTTATCCGAACCACATGGGCATTGATTTTTACCACCATTACAAAGAGGATATCGCACTATTTGCTGAAATGGGCTTCAAATGTTACCGTTTCTCAATTGCGTGGTCACGAGTTTTTCCTAACGGTGATGAAACTCAGCCTAATGAAGCCGGATTGAAATTCTATGATGACGTCATTGATGAATGCTTGGCTCATGATATCGAACCAGTCATTACCATCTCGCATTATGAATTACCATTGAACTTAGCAAAACGTTATGGCGGCTGGAAGAATCACGACCTGATCGCCTTTTATGAAACCTTTTCACGGACCGTTTTAACGCGTTACTCTTCAAGGGTAAAGTACTGGATGACTTTCAATGAAATCAACAGTGCTGCACATTTCCCAGTGATGGGACAAGGACTCGTGCCATCAACTGGCGCTGACGATAAGCAGAACGTTTTCCAAGCTTGGCACAATCAATTTGTTGCTAGTGCTAAGGCTGTTAAGATCGGTCATGAATTACGTTCTGATATTCAAGTTGGTTGCATGATTCTCTACGCTACCAGCTATGCGTATGATTCTAACCCAGTTAACCAGCTGGCTAACTTGCAACATAACCAAGACTTTAACTTCTTCTGTGCTGATGTACAAGTACGGGGTGAATACCCAGCTTATACGAAACGATTATTAGCAGAAAATGGCTTCACTTTTGAAGATTTAGAGACAACTGACGGTGAATTAGCCTTATTGAAGCAATATCCAGTAGATTACATCGGTTTCAGTTACTACATGTCAAGTGCAGTTGAAACGACGGGTAGTGTGACTGATACGGTTGCTGGTAACTTGATGGGTGGGGTTAAAAATCCATTCTTAAAGGCTAGCGATTGGGGTTGGCAGATTGATCCGACCGGTTTACGGATTGCCTTAAACGAATTGTATGGTCGTTACCAGAAGCCATTATTTATCGTTGAAAATGGTTTGGGTGCACTTGATCAACCTGATAAAGACTTCCATGTGGAAGATGATTATCGCATCGATTACTTGCAACAACATATTGAAGCAATGGCCGGCGCGATTGACGATGGTGTTGATCTGATGGGCTATACGCCATGGGGTTGTATTGATCTAGTGAGTGCTTCAACCGGTGAAATGAGCAAGCGGTATGGTTTTATTTACGTTGACTTAGACGACCAAGGTAAGGGAACGCTCAATCGTTATCCTAAGAAGTCGTTCTATTGGTATCAAGATGTGATTAAGAATAACGGCTTAACGAAATAATATTAACTAAATGATACTAAATCTAAAAACGTTCACACCACTTTTAAAATGGTGTGAACGTTTTTTAGATTGGTATGATATTTAACGAGGACTGAGCAGCTTGGGTAGTGTGATATTAATCAATGAATTTAAACTTGCTCCAAGGCTTGATAAAGTCCAGTAACATTAGCTCGTCAGGTGTGATTCGCCCGATCCGATTCTTTCGTGGTTCGCGGTGTGGCTGAAGAACAATCTGTAATTCATTCTTATAAATACCGAAATCATCGTTGCCGACCAGTACGTCTCCTCGTTGGAACTCAATCTCATTATCGTGAGGGGCATTAGGTGTTTCTTTATAAGTGACCCGAGGCATCGTAGAGCGAATGACGTTCGGATTAATGTCGCCACGTCGGAAATGTTGTGGTGCTAACGCCACGGTTTTTTCAATTGGATTGATAGCTGGTTCCATTTCAAGGTGGAACTGGATCTGATAGCGATCAATGGCTGCTAGCGCTGCTAATTCGGCTTCACTAGCGTAGGCGTTACCGATAATCACATCGTCAATTAGACCGGCAGCGAAGAGGTGTTTAGCTTGGACTTCAATAGGCAAGCGACGGTCAGATTCAAGCGTTGGTAGACCGTCATTGACGTTCCATGGTCCCATCTGGCCAACCTGACTAGCAACAAATGCTGCAGTATGGATACCAAATTTCCGGAATCGTTCACTACATTTGACGAAGAAGTCGTAAGGTAGGGCAGTTCCAACTTGTGGATAGAAGTTATGGCAACCGTAAATGAATGGTGTGTTGGCTTGATAACTCATAATATTGTTGAGATAGTCGACGTCGTTACTCATGTTAAGTTCAATAATTAACCCGTATGAATTATAAGATAGCAGGGCTTCCGTCGCACCATTAAAACCCTCGTCTAGACGGATGCCGGCAACGTGTAGGTCGGCGAAGAACTTCAAATCTTTGTAGGAAATATTGAGTTGTTTAAAGATTCGTGGTGAAACATCAATGATGGTTTGATAGCCCAGCTGATTACCAACATCGACGATTTTCTGGTACTTAGCTTTAGTTTCATCTACAGTACCGGTTACTTCAAGCATACTCATAAAAATTCGGGTAAAACCATATTGATTACCCAATTTGAGATAAGCTTCGTCCTGTTCAAAATTACTGTGATCTGGATAGATTGATAATCCGAGTTGGCGCATTGTCATGCTTGAATTCCTCCTTGATTAGTCCATTTATGCCAATAAATAACGGCGTGGGCGTTGTTGGTATCAATATTAATGAATTTAATTTGGGGTAGTTCTCGTTGTACAGCATCAATGATGGCAGTACGCACGATGGGATTCTTTTGTAATACTGATCCTGATAATGCTACCTTGGTTGGCTTAGGATCTGTAAAGCGTTGGTAGATGGTCATAATCTGTTCGGCGAGTGACTGAGCAGCGGCAGTTAACACCATTACGGCTTCCGGGTCATCCCTGGTTGCTAGTTCTGCGATTGGTAGGGCTAGTTTGGCGTTGGTTTGGCGATTTTGAGCATAAAATTGTTTGACGGCTGCGGCAATATTGGGTGCTTGTAATTGCTTTAAAATAGCAGGCGTCAGTTGACTTGCTTTCCCCGCGTCTGCCTGAGTTAACACTTGTTTTAGGGCACGCCGACCGATGTCGTATGCGCTGCCCTCATCACCTAGTGCAGCACCCCAACCACCGACACGCAAAAACTGACTGTTCTGGCGGCCATAAACCACGGAGCCGGTACCAGCAATAACCAAGGCACCATCTTCTCCGGATAAACCATTCAGTAGTGCCAACTTGGCGTCGCTAATAACATCAATTGCGATGTGATAACGTTGAGCAATCATTTGTTGGACTTGTTCAGTTAAACCAGCAGTTTCAATACCTGCGACACCAATTAGAATATGTTCGATCTGGTCGACAGGGAGTGGGCTCACAAGTTGATCCAATACTGAGGTTAAGTTCTGCATGGCACCGTCAAAGTCGAGTAAGACGTTGCCAGGACCAGCAGTCGCTTCTTGATAAGGCTGTGATGTGGTGTCGTTACACCATGTTTGACCGACAATATGGGTACCGCCGCAGTCAACACCGATTAAATAAGTCATTGAATTATCTCCCTTATTGTATGGCTTTGCGAACCATTCCATGGGCTTTAGCCAAACGTTGCTCTGCTTCGTCGACAGAAACGGCAGCTAGATTCATGACAATAGCTGTTTTGACATTTTTGTGGGAGGCAGTAAATAAGTTACTTGCTTCAGTTGGTGAGACGCCCGTAGCTAGTTCAATCATATGTTTTGCTCGAATGACCAGTTTTTCGTTGGTTGGTTTAACGTCGACCATCAAGTTGTGATAGACTTTGCCGATTTTTACCATTGAGATAGTTGATAACATATTTAAGACCATTTTTTCAGCGGTACCAGCTTTTAAACGAGTTGATCCTGCGAGTACTTCTGGTCCGGGTGTGACTTCAATTCCAACTTGAGCGTGTTGGCTGATAATTGCATCTGTGTTGCAGGAGACACTAATCGTAGCTGCACCGACTTGTTGTGCATAATCCAATGCACCGATGACGTAAGGCGTTCGGCCACTTGCTGCTAAACCCACAACAGTATCGTTTGTTGTTAATCGAAGTTCTTGTAAATCTTGAGCACCTAATTGAGCGTCATCTTCGGCGCCTTCGACAGCCACAGTCATGGCGCTCATGCCACCTGCAATTAGGCCTTGAACCATCTCAGGGTCAGTTCCAAAGGTAGGCACACATTCGGCTGCATCGAGTACACCTAAACGGCCACTGGTACCAGCACCCATGTAAATCAAACGTCCATTGGATTTAAAAGAAGTAACGATTAATTCAATGGCGCGCGTGATATTTGGTAATTGTGGTTGGATGCTTTGACTGACCTTAGCATCTTCTTGATTCATTAACTGAACAATGTCGGCAATCGGCATTTCATCTAAGTTGCTACTGGCTGGGTTGCGGCCTTCAGTAGTGAGTTGATTAATATTTGTTTTCAATCTAAATTCCCCCGCTTCTTAAGTATGTATAAAAAGGACTGTGATAAATACACAGTCCTCACTGAACGTAGAGCAGACTCGGTGTCATTATCTGTCTTGATATAGTCATTCAGATAATTTGTTGAAGCGCTATTAAATGTTGAAAACGTTACATAACTATAGCGATTAGTTATTCGACTGCAGCGGTTTGTGCCGCTTTTTCAGCATCAGCTTTAGCAGCTGCTTGTTCAGCCTTTAATTGGTTACGATCCCAGACTTTGAAGAATGGGTAGTAGATAAAGGTTGCGACGATGATATTAATCGTACAGAGGACGGCAGCACGCCAATCCCAAGCAGTGGTCATCAAGGCACCAATTGGCCCAGGTAAGGTCCAAGGGACTAATGCAACGGTACGGCTAACCATGTGGGTAATGGTTGCAAACCAAGTAATGATCCCCATGGTTAGTGGAGCTAGTACAAATGGAATTGCAAAGTAGGGGTTCATTACAATTGGAACACCGAAAATAACGGGTTCGTTGATGTTGAAAATCCCAGGAATAATGGTAACCTTACCAATTGTTTTACCATAACTAGATTTAGAGAAGAAGGCTAATAGAATACATAGTGACAATGTAGCCCCAGCCCCACCGACATAAACGAACCACTGGAAGAATTGTTCAGTCATAAAGTGAGGAACAGTAGCTGCTGTAGCACCCTTAGAAATGGCTGCTAAGTTAGCATTCAGGTTCGGGTACCAGAGTGGCCAGAAGATTGGGGTTGCTAATGCGGCCCCGTGAATCCCAAATAGCCAAACGATATCAGTTAAGAGAATAGGAACGATAACTGAGAGTAAGTTATCGCGTCCGAAGTAGGCTAATGGACTGAAGACCCACTGTAAGAACGTGTTAACGTCGAAGTTGAAACCGATGTGAATCGTCCATGCACCGATAATTAAGAAGGTAGCAGGAATTAAAGCTGAAAATGACGCAGCAACAGCTGGTGGAACACCATCTGGCAATGTAATGACCAGATGATGATCACGACAAAGTCGAGTGACTTCAGCTGTTAAGATACCGGCAAGCATTGCGGTGAAGAGCCCTGCTGCCCCAAAATTGGTCAGCGGTACCACGGTGGCAGCCGCCTTTAACCCCAGCGCTTTGAATGCTGCGGGGGTTGTGACAATTGGTCTTACAGCGAGTAGTAAGAAGACCATCACTGAGACGACCCCAGTTGAGATATGATCAAAATGATAGCCTTCTGCTAAACGTCCTGCGATTGCAAATGCGGCATAAATGGCCATGAAGCCCATTGAAAAATTAATCGGAATAGCTAAACCAGCGGCATAAGGTTTAATAAAAGCTGTCCAAGCAGGAATTGGTAGTTGGGTTACGATTGTGAAAAATGAACCAACAATTGTAACTGGAATAATGACGGCCATCCCATCACGAATAGCCCGTAGATAGCGGTTACCCGCAATCTTACTCATCACGTCGACAGTCTTGTCTTTCCATGAACGTGAATTTTCCATAATAAATTCATCTCCTTAAAATTTTTAACATTGAGAAAGCAACGATGAAATTTATTCCTCCTTTTATTTATGTAAAGTTAATGCATTAACTTGATTTCAAATGTGAGTATAGCATAATATATAGATATAGTTAACGCTTTCATCAATGCTAAATTACAAATGCGGATAAAATTTAGTTAAGTATAGACATTTAATGCATTAAGTTGAAAATATAAGGAGAGTGTGGCGAATGAGTCGCAAAGAACCGATTTATCAAACCATTTTGAATGCGCTGATTTTGGAACTAAACACGAATCAGTTTCGGAAAAATGATCCGTTTTACAGCGAAAGTGAATTGCGCCAAAAATATCAGGTTAGTTCCACAACGGTAGTGCGTGTCTTAAATACGTTGGCTGATCAAGGTTATATCTATCGTGTGCAGGGTAAGGGGAGCTTTGTTTCAAAGTTTAACCGTGGGACAGTCGTTAGAATTACGGATACGCATACTTATGATATTGATGATGAACAGGTCGCAGTGTTAGTTGCGAATGAGTCGGAGCCGTTACCAGCCAAGGCTAAGATTGATTTAAAGTCAGCAACTTGGTACTTAGAACGCTTGCGTGTGATTAAACAAGCCCCTTTTGAATTCTCACAATCGTGGTATTTACAGTCGTTGATTCCAGCAACTAGTTTAAAGAAATTACGGTCAGTACATTCAGTATATGCGTTGATCAGGAAACATGCGCATATTGATTTAGCTCGGCAACCGTTTAAGCAGGAATATGCTGCGACGAGTGTCCCGAATCAACGCGTTGCGGATTACCTACATGTTGATATGGAGACGATCGTTATCAAGATTGAACGATGGGTGTTCCAAACGGATCAGACCTTGGAATACACGGTTAGTTATATGTTGCCGAACTACTTTGGTTTGTCGTTAAGTAGTGATTCTAAGCTAGCTGATACGAATAATATTCGGTAGTTAAGGAGTTGAGCAGATGTCGATTCACAGCAATAATTTTTATTCAAACGTACTCCGACAGCCGGTTCGTGTAGAAGTAATCTTACCGGAACCATTAGACGCGACAGGGAAAATAGAAGCGGCTTATACGAGTGGCAACCAGCTATTGCCAACGATTTGGTTATTACACGGGCTAGGCGGCGACGCAACAACGTGGCTTCGCCGGACGAATATTGAGTTGTTGGCGACTCAGTATCGGGTTGCAGTCGTTATGCCGGAAACGGGGCGTGGATTTTATACGAATATGGCTCAAGGATTGAACTATTGGGATTATCTAACGACGGAATTGCCAGCGCGGATGCGTTACATGTTCCCGCTTTCGACAATGCCAAAGGACAATTACTTGATGGGTAACTCCATGGGTGGCTACGGTGCATTGAGGTATGCGTTGACGTATCCACAACAATTCGCAGCCGTGGCGGCATTGTCGCCAGTGACTGAATTGGCTCGCTTCGGGGCGGAGCAAGCCAAGATTATGCCGGATTTTGATTTGGCATTCGGCAGCCAAGAATTACAAAACACACCAAATGATTTAGATTATTTGATTCAGCAATCACTAGATTGGTCAGGGTTGCGAGTCTTGATGACAACGGGTAGTCATGATATCTTGCGAGGCATGGATGAAGAGTTACGACCGAAACTGAAGCGAATCTTTAAAGATCACTTCGAATGGCAGTTGCAATCGGGACACCATGATTGGCAACTTTGGAACCAACAACTACCATTTGCGATGCACTGGTTAATTAAGGAGGAATGGCGTAATGTTTAGTATTAAAAATGTTCATGGTCACTATAGTTTGTTGCGACAAACGGGGTTAGCAGCGATACCGATGCTATTGGCAATAATTGCCTATCCGTTATTGCCAGCGAGGGTTTACGTACCAACTGCGCTTGCTAGTCTGGAACCGTGGGGTATTAAGGGTAATATCTTTATCTATCCTGTATTTTGCCTGATCTTATGGTTCTTTATCTGGTTATTCGTCTTCTTTAATCGGTTATACGAGAAGAATCTTAAGGTGAATCGTCAAGAGTACAACCCGCTAGAAAGCTATTATATCTGGGGTAGTTGGATTTTAGACGGATTGGCAACGGTGATGGTTTTGATTCAGATTATTGTGAGCGTGACCCATTGATGTTTGCAATCTGAAGATTAAAAACTGAAGCTGGCTAACGTAAAATAGTAGAAAATCCTCGTCGTCACCTTTAATGGTGACAACGAGGATTTTTAGGTTTAAAAGATTGAATTGATTAATTAAATTTTCGATTCCGAATCATTAACGTAATAACAATCAGTAGGCTCAGTAACGTTACTGCGGTATCGATTTGGAAAACATGTAGAACGCTAACTGCAGTGTCATCGATAATAAAGCTTGATACTAAGGGTCCTACGAAGAAAGTCAGAGCTGTTGCAAAGCTATAATAACCGGTAACTTTTCCTTTTTCAGTTGGGAAATACTGAGTTAATAGGGTTAGTCCGAGTTGCCAGATACCACCAGCAGCAAAGAAACCGATGACGATTGCGGTTAAACGTGCGCCGTCTGCACTTGGAAGTAGCACCATTTGGAGTAAGGCTAAAAATGAAACCAGTGTATAGACAAAGATTAACTTGATTGGCTTGATTCTAGTAACTAGTGATGAAGTAATAAAGACGGATACTAAGGAAGCCATTGCGTACCATGAAATCAATGATTTAGCACTGTTGGCACTTAGCTGTAGAACACTACTACCAAAGTTAGGGGCGTACTGTGAAAAGATATAAAATGTAAATGACAATGTGAAACCGACGATAATCAGCAAGCTGCCATCAATTAGCATGGAAGGTTGTGCGCTATTGCTATCTACAGGATCTGTGACAGTTGAATCAGTCGGTGTTGTCGGATTTGTGGTAGCTAATTTTTGTGGTGCAAAGCTGGCGATACCAATGAGTGCCATATCAAGCACCATAACAATTACCATTACAATTAAAGTGATATGTGCATTTGGTTGTGCTGCAACAATAAAGGGTAATACAAATTGAGCCAATGACATGGCAGCTTTGACCAGTGAGTTCATGCTTGCAGCTTGTTCTTTAAAGGCATCGGTTAGTGCTGGATAGCTAGCGGTATCGCCGAAGGAATTAGTAGCTCCCATGAACATAGCGGCAATACATGCGCTGATAAGATTAGTACTGAAAAATAATCCAATTAAGAAAATAATCTGTGCGATCATTCCGATTATCATGGTTCGTTTACGACCAAGTCGATCAGACAAGTAGCCCGCAATCAGGATAGTTAGCAGCCGGCCGATACCGATCATTGCAATAACGGTTGATAGGCCTTTAACATCTGTGTGCCAGAGTGCTTGGAACTGGTTACCATATTGTGAAACAAGGATGGTTGCCATGCCAAGAATGGCGTAGTTAAGATAGATCCCAGCAGCTAGTGGTAAATATGTTTTATGTTTCATTGCAATTCCCTGATTTCTCTTGATTTCCATAATAATCACCCACTAATTATTTAATTTCACAAACTTGTTTAAAAATAAAAATATTACCGATTTATAATTGCTTTTGAAATGTGCCAGTATATGCTAATTAACAATGCAGTAAGCGCTTGTATTTATTTTAATGAACAACTTGATATATAATTCACAATCACTTGCTTAATTCAAATTTTAGCACGTCTACTAAATGTGTCTAATAACAACTTCGCATCCAATCAATAGCTCAAAGCTATTGATTGGATGCGAAGTTGTTTTGATTCAGTTTTTAGATGTTATTGATAGAAAGAGTTTCACTCTGGTTGCGGACGAAATCTATAAATTGGCCAACAGCTGGTTGTGGTGTGCTGTGTTTAAGTGTCGCCATATAGAGAATTCGTTTCCATGTAGGGAATGAGAGGGGAATGATTTTGACTGGCATTGTTTGGAGAATAGACATATTAGGTACGATTGCAATGCCAAAGCCGCTAGCTACTAATCCAGCAATGGCTTGATCCTCTTCGACAGCGTAGGCACTGATTGGTTGGCCGCCACAGTCGTCAAATAACTTTTGCATAATTGGGTGCAAACCACTACGAGTAGAAAACGTAATTTGAGGATAAGCCAAGGTTTCGGCTAAGTTAATACTAGAACGATTGGCTAGAGGGTGATTAGTTGGTGCAATGCAGACCATGGTCTGTTCTGCTATGGGGAAAAAATCGATATCGCTGAAGTGGTCTAATTTAGAACAAAAAGCAACATCATACATATCACTTCGTAAACCGTTCAGGATGTCGGGGGAAAGCCCGGTGTCCGTATTAAATTGAAATTGAACAGCTGGTTGATCAGTCAATTGAAGGAAACGTTGAGCCATATCAGGCAGCCATTTAATACTTAGCGTGCGTAATGCTGCTAAGCGAATTAATGTTTTTTGTTGGCTGAAACTTTTGACGTTAGTAATACTTTTATCTAGTAATAATAATGAAGACTCAACATCGGTTGCGAAAACTTTGCCGGCTGGTGTTAGCGTGACACGGCGACCGTCTTTTTGAAAAAGATTAATGCTGAGTTCACCTTCTAATGAGTGAATCGCTTTGGTTAAACTTGGTTGTGTAATATGTAACAGCTTAGCCGTCTGCGTGTAATTTTCAGTTCGGGATAATGCGACGAAATAACGTAAATGATCTAGGTTCATGATGCAATTAGCCTCCTAAACGGTAATTCTGAAAGGACGAGTGCCATTAATGAAAACCTATTACTACGGTTAATATAACAGAATTAATAACTTTTAGCTATGGTTGAGAGCAACTAAAAGCAATTGGACGGCAAACGTGATAGCGATTACATTTAACTTGTAAAATAAATTATGTGAATCATACAACATGCATGTTAAGAATCCACTATTTTGGAGGAAGCTATTATGACAAAAACACATCCAATTACAATTAGTTCATGGACTTTAGGTGATCAGTGTACATTTGAAGATCGTTGCCGAGCTGCTAGTGCAGCGGGTTATGATGGTATTGGTTTACGAGCTGAGACTTACGTGGACGCCTTGAACGAAGGGCTATCAGATGATGACATTCTAGCAATTTTAAATAAATATAATATCCGTTGTACGGAAGTTGAATACATTGTGCAGTGGTGTGAAGCCCCACGTACTTATGAACAGAAATATAAGGAACAAGCTTGCTTCCACATGTGTGAACTCTTTGATGTTAAGCACATTAACACTGGCCTGATGGAAGATTATTCGATTGATTATACTGCTCAGAAGTTACAAGAATTAGCTGCTCGGGCTGGAGATCTGATTATTGCATTGGAACCAATGCCATATAGTGGGTTACCAAACTTGGACAAAACTTGGAAGATTATGCAGAAGGCTAATTGCGACAATGTCTATATGTTATTAGACATGTGGCACTGGGTACGAGCTGACCAGTCTTATGATCTATTAACTAAGGAACAAGCAAAACGAGTTATTTCAATTCAAATTGATGATGCCTATGCACGTCCATACGCAGAAACCATCCTACGTGATGAATCAATGCATGACCGTTTGGCGCCGGGTGCCGGTGACTTAGATACTGCCGGCTTTGTAAAGATGATTAAAGACGCTGGGGTTGATCCTAAGGTGATTGGGGTTGAAGTAATCTCCGATCAGTATTTGGCTAAAGGAATTGACTACGTTGCAGATTATACCTACAAACAAACCGTGGATGTTCTAAAACAGGCATGGCCTGAAATTCTGAAAGAAACTGTTGAAGCTTAATAACCTAATAGATAGAGGAGTGGAATATTAATGAATAACAATTGGCTAGGATTAACAGATAAAGTTGTTGCGATCACAGGTGCTGTTGGTGGTATGGGGACTAAGTTCTGCGAGGAATTTGCTAAGCAGGGCGCAAAGATTGTATTGATTGATATGATCGAAGACAAAACTCAAGCCTATGCTAAGAAGTTAGCTGAAGACTACGGTGTTGAAACCTTAGCGGTTAAATGCAATACAACTAGTGAAGCAGAGGTTGATGCAGCAGTTAAGGCAGTTACTGATAAATTTGGCGAAATTGACGTATTGGTTAATACGGCTGCAATCTTACGGTTCTCACCATTTGAAGATTTACGATTAGATGAATGGCAGACTGCTTTGAACGTTAACTTGACAGGTTACTTCTTAATGTCACAACGTTTTGGTCGCGTAATGATCCAACAAAAACACGGGGCAATGGTTCATATTTCAACCGTAGCTTCTCGTTATCCTGAAACTTATAGTGGCGCATACAGTACAACTAAGGCTGCAGTTAACATGATGTCTAAACAAATGGCTGCTGAATGGGGCCAATATGGCGTTCGAAGCAATTGCGTGCTTCCTTGCTTAGTAAAAACACCATTATCGAAAAACTTCTATAGTGATCCAGAAGTTGAAGATGGCCGTAAACGCCTAGTAGCGAGCCGGCGAATCGGGACGTTAGATGATATTGCTAACACCGTATTATTCATGGCTAGTGATCGTTCTGATTATACCAACGGTGGTGAAATCACGGTTGATGGTGGGTTGAACATGATGATTTCAGACATGATTCCAAAGCCAGGTGGTCGTCGCCAATATGCGATCGACAATCACCAACCAGCAAAAAAATAATAATTAAGACAGTTATATGAAAGTGTGCAAGGGACTGGGACAAGCTGTCTCGGTTCCTTTTCATTTAAATGAAGGAGTGTTAACCATGGAAAAACGAATTTCAGGGACTACCGGCTTATTCACATTATTGGGCTCACCAGTTGGACATTCAGGCTCACCTGCAATGTATAACTTCAGCTTTCAACAACAAAAACTGGATTATGCTTACTTAGCGTTTGATGTAAAAAAAGAACAGATGCCACAAGCAATTGATGCCCTACGGTTATTCAAAGTACGCGGTAGTAACGTTACCATGCCTTGCAAGAGTGTTGCAGCTGATTTAGTTGATGAATTATCACCAGCAGCTAAGATCATCGGTGCCATTAACGTTATCGTTAACGATAATGGTAAATTAACGGGCCATATCACGGATGGAATTGGTTTTGTTCGTAACCTTAAAGAAACTGGTGTCGACGTTGCCGGTAAAAAGCTGGTTGTAATTGGTGCGGGTGGTGCGGCTACTGCACTTCAGGTTCAGTGTGCATTGGATGGCGCAACTGCTTTGACGATCTTCAATCGCGATGATGAATTTTACGCGAATGCTGAAGAGACACAACGAAAGATTAAGGCAGCTAAACCGGATGTGAATGTTCAAGTTTACCCCCTTGCGGATCAAGAGAAATTAAAGGAAGAAATTGCCAACGCTGATATTTTGGTTAACGCTACCATTGTTGGGATGAAACCATTAAACGGTCAGTCACTAGTCGATCCTAGTTTCTTACGTGCGGACTTAGTTGTTGCAGATACGGTTTACAATCCATTGAAGACCAAATTAATTGAGGATGCAGAGAAAGTTGGTTGCACGGTTGCGCCAGGCAAGGGAATGTTGCTATGGCAAGGTGCTGCAGCATATACTCTTTTCACTGGAAAAGAAATGCCAACTGCGGAATACCAAGCTTATGAAGCACAACAAATCGGTAAATAGCGTAAGAGGGAGGAATTGACTGATGGAAGCACGAATTGATGGACACACAACGATGCTGGGATTATTTGGATCGCCGGTAGGGCATTCGGGATCGCCAGCTATGTATAATTACAGTTTTGAACAGGCAGGAATTAATGATGCGTATTTAGCATTTGATATTCAGGCAGATGAGATGCCACAAGCATTGGAGAAGATGCGAATTTTTAATATGCGCGGTGCAAACGTCACGATGCCGTGTAAAAATGTGGCAGCTGAACTAGTTGATGAGCTTTCGCCAGCTGCAGAATTAATTGGAGCAGTGAACACGATTGTTAATAATGATGGTGTTTTAGTGGGCCATAACACGGATGGCACGGGATATGTTGAAAACCTGCGGCACCACGGTGTTGACCCACAAGGTAAGCGACTAACAATTCTGGGCGCAGGTGGGGCAGCTACAGCCATTACAGTACAAATGGCCTTGGACGGTGCTAGTGAGATTCATATTTTCAATCCACGTGATGATTTTTATAAAAATGCTGAATTGACTGCCAATAAGATTATGAAAAAAGTACCTACTTGCCAGATCACAGTAGGCGATATCAATGATTCAGTCGCATTGGCTGCAGCAATTGAACAGAGTGATATTTTAGCTAATGCGACTAGGGCTGGTATGGCACCTAATGTTGAGCAAAGTAATATTAAAGATATGACTGTTTTTCGCCCCGATTTAGTAGTAACCGATACGGT
Source organism: Lactiplantibacillus herbarum (assembly GCF_001039045.1). Lineage (GTDB taxonomy): Bacteria > Bacillota > Bacilli > Lactobacillales > Lactobacillaceae > Lactiplantibacillus > Lactiplantibacillus herbarum. The sequence continues at coordinate 25,435 of NZ_LFEE01000001.1, read as the reverse complement.
TTATAATCCAGCAGTTACTAAGATGTTGGCGGATGCTGCTGAGTATGGCAGCAAAATAATTGGCGGTAAGGGTATGCTTGTTTGGCAAGGGGCAGCAGCTTTCAAACTATATACCGGTCAAGAAATGCCAGTTGAAGAAGTGACCCAACGATTCTTTTCCGATGATGGGGGTCGTTAAGATGACAACTAATCCAAATAAAAAATATTATGTTACGGCATTAGCCTTATATTTTGCCTATTTCATTCTTGGAACTGCGTCTTCAATTATGGGTCAGTATAAGACAGAATTTGCTAAAGCTTGGGGTGCATCGACCCTATCAAATGGTACGGTAGACGTCAGTATGGTTGTTTCTGTTATTGCAGCATATGGCTTAGGGCGATTAATAGCGTACCCGTTTGCTGGACCAATATCAGATAAAATCGGTCGTCGGATTAGTGGTTTTATTGGTATTGCGCTATATGCAGTATTCTTCTTTGGCATGATTAGTGTTCACAGTATGTGGATGGCTTATGCAGTCGGAATTGTTAACGGTATTGCTAATTCATTCTTGGATACGTGTGTCTCGCCAAGTGTGATGGAAATCTTTCCTAAATCGGCATCAATTGCTAATTTATTTACGAAGTTTGCCATTACGGTGTCTCAATTTATTTTACCGTTTGTAATTGGCTTGGTTGCAAGTGCTCAAATGTCATATAAAGCAATTTTTATTGGCTGTGGTATTTTGATGATTATTGATGCAATTCTGGTTTTAATCTTGCCGTTTCCAAAACAGAATAAGCAAGTTAAAGCTGTCAAAAACGCTGGTAGTAAAGGTAAACATCGTTTTTCTGCAGCCACAGTTGCATCTATCTTGATTGGTTTTACTAGTTCAGCCACCTTTATGATTTGGCTAAACTGTAATCAAGAATTAGGGATTAGTTACGGAATCAAGGATCCGAGCACGTTACAATCGTTTTATGCAGTTGGCGCAACGGTTGCCGTGTTGTTAACAGCCCAGTTTATTCATATGGGTTTAAAAGAAACAACTGTTTTAGTACTCTATCCCAGCATTTCAATCGTAATGCTCCTACTTTGCTATTTCATTCAAAGTCCAGTTATTCTCTATATTGGTAGCTTTGTGATTGGTTATGCTGCCGCTGGTGGTGTCTTGCAACTAGCTGTATCAACGACTGTTGGATTCTTCCCAGACAGTAAAGGACTTGCAACTTCACTAGTAATGATTGCGTCTAGTGTTGCAAACTATGTCGTTTTATCAGTTGCTGCATACTTGACTAAAGCAACTGGTGCGGATGCACCACGAACAATTATTTTAATGAATATCATTATTACACTTGTTGGTGTTGGCTTAGCCTTGGTTGTTAAATACCGTGGAAACTCAGTAAAGACAGCAACTAAATAAGTAAAAAACCAAAAGAGAGTGGGACAAAAGGCGGGTTGCTACCTCTGCTCAGCGACTAACTGACTTTGTCCTACTCTCTTTTTTAAATTAAACGTTCCTGATTGGTATAGTATTGCCAACAATAGCTGCGCGCGAATTCCTGAAAGCGATGAACGGCAGGCGTGATGAAACTATTGCGACGTATAACTAGATAGATTTGATGATTCAATGGTTGGTCAAATAGGTGTTTTAATTGAATGGCACTTTTGTCTAATAATGGTAAATATGGCATCAATGCGACGCCCATATTATGGCGTACAAATCCAGCCATGGTGTGGTCTTCTTCCACTTCGTAGGCTATTTTAGGCTGAATATGGGCATTGGAGAGAATTTGATCAATTAATGGTCTTAAGCCGCTATTTTGTGAGAATGAAATCATAGGGTAAGGGGAAAGGTCACGAACGCGCACTGCTGTTTTTGAGGCTAGCGGATGGTCAGCAGGGACAGCTGCGACAATTTCTTGTTGTACCAGTGGGATAAAGTCAAAGAGACTACTGGTCAATTGATCACCGATTTTTTCAACATTAGACGCCAAGACTAAATCGTATTTTTCACTCGCTAAGGACTTTAGAAGTTCACCAGAGTTGCCTTGCCCGAGCTCGAAAGTGATTTCTTGGTTCTCCTGTTTCTTTTGAAATTGGGTAATGAGTTCAGGGACTAACTGTTGGCCGAGGGTGTAAGTAAATCCCATGCTGATGTGACCGGTATTAGGGTTCATGAGTTGTTTTACTAGTTCATTGCCTTGTGATAAATCATTTAAAGTAGCCGTGACGTACTTTAAATAAACGCCACCAATGGAAGTTAGTTTAATATTACGCCCATCAGCTTCAAAGAGCGGTACGCCGAGCTCAGTTTCTATTTTTTTAATGGCATAACTTAAAGATGGTTGCGAAATTCCTAGATTTTCAGCGGCTTTAGCCATGTGCTGTGTTCTAGCTAGTTCTTTGAAAAAAATCAAATGCCTCAAATTCATCATTGGAGTTCTCCTTTACCAATAGAAAAGTTAAATGATTTAAACGAATTATCTATATTTATTATATTAAACTAATTTGTTAACATGGCAAGTGAATAGAGTAACAAACAGAAAATAATAATTAGGAGTGGATTTACTATGACGGAACGAATTGATGGACATACTTTATTGATTGGATTAATGGCTTATCCCATTCGGCATTCAATGTCACCAACAATGCACAATAACGCATTTGCTAAGTTAGGCTTGAACTACGCTTACCTAGCTTTTGAAGTAAATAATGAAACGTTGCCAAGTGCAATTGAATCCATTCGAACATTGGATATGCGTGGTTCAAACATTTCAATGCCTAACAAACAAAAAGTGATTCCCTTATTAGATAAATTAGATCCAGCTGCTAAGATGGTTGGCGCTGTGAATACAATTGTAAATGATAATGGTATTTTAACCGGATATACGACTGATGGCATTGGATTTATGAAAGCGCTTGATGACGAAGGGCTGGATATCCGAGGTCACAAGATGACGTTAGCTGGTGCCGGTGGTGCTGGTACGGCAATTGCAGTTCAAGCTGCCTTGGATGGCGTTAGTGAAATTTCTATTTTTAACATGAAGGATGCAACGTGGGCTAATGCAGAACGCAACGTCAAGCTGATCAACGAACAAACGGACTGTCACGCAACATTGCATTCATTAGAAGATCGTGATGATTTTAAGAGCGAAATTCAAAGTTCATACATCTACACGGATTCAACTGGCGTTGGTATGAAGCCATTGGAAGATCAAACGTTGATTGACGATCCTAGTTGGCTACGTCCAGATCTAATTGTGTTTGATACGGTATATGCTCCCCGGACAACTAAGTTAATGAAGGTAGCTCAGGATGCTGGTGTTAAGCATGTATACAATGGGCTGGGCATGATGCTGGAACAAGGTGCCGCCGCCTTTAAATTGTGGACAGGTGAAGATATGCCAGTAGATTATATTCATGAAATTCTATTTGGAGACGATCAAGATTAGTGATTGCCCGTGCCAGGAGGTTTAGAAAATGCAACCAATCGTTAAATTACGCAACATCGAATTAAGCAGTGGCCGTCCCAAGCTGGCGGTTCCGATTACCGGTAAAACGGCGGCTGAAATCTTAGCTGCCACTAAGCCAATTATTGCTGCTAAACCTGACGTAGTAGAATGGCGCATCGACTTCTTTGAAGGCGTTACGGATGCTGCTAAGCTGCAACAGATGGGCCAGCAGTTACGAGCTGCACTAGGTGAAATTGCACTACTGACAACCTTTAGAACTAATGGTGAGGGTGGCGAATTGCCATTAAGCGATGCGGACTACTTCCAAGTATGTGCCAACGTCGTAGCTGGTCAATTCACGGATGCTTTGGACGTCGAACGTTACCATAATGAAGCCGCTGTTAAAGCGTTGATTGCTCAAGCACATCAACAACAAGTCGTCATCATCATGAGCAATCATGATTTCGATAAGACGCCAGCTGCGGACGACATCGTCCAACGCCTGACGAGCATGGTGGCTTACGGTGCAGACATTGCCAAGATGGCAGTGATGCCACAGTCAGTCGAGGATGTTTTAACGTTACTCACGGCTACTAATACGGCACGACAACAGTTACAACAACCGATCATTACCATGTCGATGGGCGATCTGGGTAAGATTTCCCGCATGGCTGGCGAAGTGTTTGGCTCATGCCTCTCATTTGCCACGGTTGGTGCGGCTTCCGCGCCTGGTCAAATCGCTTTAGAGCACTTACGACCTGAATTAGAAGATTTAAAACTAAACTAAATTAGATTAGATGAGAGGAGTGTTCAAGATGGCAGCAGCCGTTCAAAAGAAATACGTGTCGCAGTTTGCGATGATGGGTACTGTTATCTCACTGACGCTCTTTGAACCTAACCAGCCAGCTGTTGAAGAGGTCTACGACTACTTGCAGCAGATGGATCAGATCTTTTCCGTTAATCGACCTGATTCTGAACTCAGTGCAATCAATCAACAAGCTGGGCAACAATCCGTTCAGGTGAGTCCCGCTTGCTTCCAATTAATTCAAGATGCGTTAGCGTACTCACAGCAGTATGCGGACAGTTTCAATGTCTTAATTGGACCGTTAGTTAAACTCTGGCGCATCGGTTTCGGCGGTCACGAAGTACCTGCAGCAGAGGCTATTCAGCAGAGTTTGCAACAGATGGACTTAGCACAGGTTACCTTGAACGCCGAGCAACACAGCGTCTATTTACGACAGCCAGGGATGCAATTGGACTTGGGTGCCATTGCCAAAGGTTACTTTGCTGATCGAATCGTCGATCAGTTAAGACAAGCCGGAATCGCTAATGCCATTGTTAACCTAGGAGGAAACGTTAAACTCCTTGGCGAGAATCCATTAGCAACCGATGCGCGCTGGCAAGTAGGCATTCAAGCGCCTGCCGCACCACGAGGCTATCCAGTGTTACAAGTAACCATGCCAGCACGAACGGTCGTCACTTCCGGAATCTTTGAGCGCTATTTCAAAATTGGCGAACAGCGGTATCACCATATCTTGGACCCGCAAACGGGCTATCCAGTTGAGAATCAAGTGGATCAAGTCAGCATTATTACTGAACAGTCAGAATTAGCTGAAGTATTAGCCACGGTGACCTATTTTCAAGGGCCTGAGCAAGGGGTGCGATTAATCGAATCGTTACCGAATACGGAAGCCATCTTTATTGATAAGCAACAGCAAATTACAGTTACCAGTGGCTTAAAGCCGCGACGCGAAGGAGTGTTTGAGATTGAGTAAAACGCAAGTAACCGGCCAAGCAATGGGCCATAACGGTATTATTAATTATGAAGTTGATGTACAGGATGACCAGATAAAGGATTTGAAGATTTTAAAACATTCCGAAACGTCCGGGATTTTTAATCAAGTTATTGATAAGCTAAAAGACAATATCATTACAGAACAGTCATTTGACGTGGATACCATCAGTGGTGCAACGGTTATGACCCAGGCATTGTTGAAGTCTGCTGATCAAGCTGTAACGGCTGCTGGGATCAATGTTACCCCAACACCAAAAGCTAAAACCAATTCTAAGAGTCAAAACTACCGTACTGACGTTTTAATTATCGGTGGTGGTGAAGCTGGGTTAGTTGCTGGTTGTCGTGCGCTAACCATGGGCCAGTCAGTGACGTTAGTTGAAAAGAATGGTTACCTAGGTGGTGCCACGATTTTGAACGGTTCAAACGTCGTTGGGACCGGCTCAAAGGTTGCAGCCCAGATTTTTGATAACAACCATGATACGCCAGAAATGCTGGCTCAAGATGTCAGTCACGAAAGTCTGGAGAGTAATTATCCAGCTTTGACGGACTTAATGGTCAAGAATATCGGTTCTGCAATTGACTTTATCAGCGAATTTGCCGATTTACATTATCAAAAAGCACAAACGCAAACGCCAGAACATTCGATCAACCGTCAAATCGAATTACCTTCAGCCAGCAGCTATGAATTCATTCAAAAGGTTTCCAAAGCCTTTGAAGATGCTGGCGGCAAGGTAATGTTGGATACGCGTGTTGAAGAATTAATGTTTGATCGGCAACACGTACTTAACGGCATTATTGGTCAACAACATGACCAGACGATCAAGATCAAAGCTCGCTCAGTCGTACTAGCTACGGGTGGTCACGGTGCTAACCAAAAGATGCGCGGCGACGAAAGCCAAGGTATTGATTACTATGGTCCAATGACTTCGACTGGTGATGCCTATCAATTTAATGATGCCCTCAACTTGAAGACCCATGATTTGGATTGGTATAAAATTTATCCACACGGCGTGGAAGTAGAACCCGGTGTTGCCAAATTGACGACCTACGCTTCCAAACAAGCGACTGATATGGGTGCAATCTATGTCAATTCCAAAGGTGATCGGATCGTTAATGAATCAAACGTCTACACTGCTTTCCGAAACGCTATCCTGAAACAAGATGATAAAGTTGCATACATGGTGATGGACGAACGGACTTGGAAAAAAGTCTATGACTTATTGATTCTTCATGACTTTACACCGCAAGAGATTCAACAGTTCTTTGAAGACCCAACGAAACGACCAGTCTTTGTTAAGGGTGATCTGCAGACTGCTGCTAAACAAGCGGGAATCGCTGTTGATGAACTTGCTAAGACGGTTAAGAATTATCAAGGCTATGTTCAAGATGGCCACGATCGTGAATTTGGTCGGAATCCAAAATTCCTGCACCAATTTGATGGTGAGACGTTCTACATTATTGAACAACGTGACCGTTTTGCAACGACATTAGGTGGTTACAGCGTCAACGCCGATAATTTACAATTGTTGGCAGCTAATGATGCACCGGTAGCTAATTATTATGGTGCTGGTGAAGTCATCGGTGGTGCGAATGGTCATGATTCAATGCCAAGTATGATGAATACTTGGGGCATCTCGTCCGGCTACGTTGCCGGAGCTGCTGCTAGTGTTAATGCTAAACGCCAAGCTGCGGCAGGCGATAATGAAGCTAATATCGTGGCTTTAGTCGGGACCAACGCCTCTAAGTCTTACAACCGTAAATTACTCTTCGCCATGAAGGAAATGTTTGATACCCAAGTTAATTTTGAAATTTGTGAGATCAAAGATTTACCATTGTTTAACGAAGATGATCTTGATAACGAACCAGATAACGTCAAAGCATTGGGTGCTAAGATCGATGCTGCGGACGGGGTCGTTATCGGGGTACCAGAATATGATCACTCGATTCCAGCGGCGTTAAAGAGCGCTATTGAATGGTTATCTTGTGCGGAACATCCATTTAAGGACAAGCCAGTTATGATTGTTGGGACTTCACTTGGTATTCAAGGGACGGTCCGCGCACAGATGAATTTACGTCAAATTCTGGACTCACCAGGTGTTGATGCGAAAGTGATGCCCGGCAATGAATTCATGTTGCCACAAGCAGGAACGAAGTTTGACGAGCACGATCAGTTGAACGATGATGGCAGTGAACATTTCTTGAAGCAATGTTTCAACCACTTCTTAGACTATTTACCATTAGTTGAAGAGAAGCTGGTTACAACTAAATAAATGAAATCAAAAAATGGTGCGGCTCATCTAGTAAGGTGAACCGCACCATTTTTGGTTAATCGCTGAAGGTGTTTTTTCTGAAAATGGTAGCTTAGTAAAAAAGTGAAGTTGTATTTTACTAATGAAAGCGGTACCTTTAGTTATTGAATGACTTAAAAGGAGTGTTGAAGATGTACCAAGCAGACAGAACGCGTTATGATCAAATGGTTTATAACCGGGTGGGGCAGAGTGGTCTCAAGATATCCGCAATTGGACTCGGTCTATGGAATAATTTTGGGAGTGTAGATCCGTTAGAGAATCAAAAGGCAATTATTCATCAGGCTTTTGATCTGGGAATTACCTATTTTGATTTAGCCAATAACTACGGCCCCGAACCGGGGAGTGCTGAGACGAACTTTGGTCAAATTATGGCGACTGATATGCGGCCATACCGTGATGAAATGGTGATTGCCAGTAAGGCTGGCTACGTGATGTGGCCTGGCCCTTATGGCAACTGGGGGTCACGGAAGAGTATTATTGCGAGTGCTGATCAGAGTTTGAAACGCACTGGTTTAGACTATTTTGATATCTTCTACAGTCATCGTCCTGATCCGGAAACACCGCTAGCTGAAACGGCGCAAGCATTGGATCAACTCGTGCGTGATGGTAAGACGTTGTACGTCGGTTTATCCAATTACAATGGCGAACAGACCGCTGCTATGACGGCTATTTTTGACGAGCTGAAGACGCCTTATATTATCCATCAGCCACGCTACAATATGTTTAATCGTCAGGCGGAAGGTGACTTGTTCCCAGTGCTTGAGAAGACGCACAAGGCCGCTGTTGGATTTAGTTCACTGTCACAAGGACTATTGACTGATAAGTACTTACACGGTATTGCAGCGGATTCGCGAGCTACCAAGCAGACGATTCCATTCTTGGGTACGTCGCAGGTTGAACAGACGCTGACGACTGTTCAACGCTTGAATGAGGTTGCTCAGCAGCGTGGACAAAGCTTAGCTCAGATGGCGTTAGCGTGGAATCTTCGGCAACCAGCGTTAGCTAGTGTACTGATTGGTGCTAGTCGGCCACAGCAAGTGATTAATAACGTAGCGGCCTTGGATAATCTGGACTTTAGTGCGGATGAATTAGCGACTATTGAACAGATATTGGCGGAACAGCCGGTGATTGATTGGAGTAGGGAGAAATAGCAATATAGCGTTTGACCTGCATTCGCTACACTGGCAATACTAGAAAATTCAAATTATGATTAACGTATGGATCACATTGTAAAATGGATCCATTTTTTAGTTTGAAAGTAAAAATAATTGTCATACATAATTTAGTTATTACGTTAACTTTATCGAAGTAATTAGTGATTAAATTCGCCAATTTTCACATTTAATGATAAAGTTTTACATAATAGTTATCACGATAATTAAGGTAATCTAGCAAAGATAGTAAACTACTATACTTGAGAATTTAATAATTTGAAAATTGATGAAGCGATAGCGATTTTGATTGAAATAGTTTGAATGAGGGGGTCTAGCCATGGCAGCAACGTTAAAAGACATTGCGAAAGAAGTTGGGGTATCGTTGGCAACGGTATCGCGCGTACTGAATAAAGATCAGTCACTCTCAGTAAGTGATGATACTAGGCAACGAATTTTCGAGGTTGCAGAGGAGTTGCAATACTCTAAGAATAAGCGACGGACGATGCCGACGATTCGTAAACGTTTAGCGATCATCCAATGGTATTCTGAGTCGAAGGAACAAGATGACTTGTACTATATGTCGGTACGAATGGGGATTGAGCAGCGGGGACAAACGACACAATTTGATGTGACGCGGATTTTTCAGAATAATCTGCAAGAATTGAGTACAGATATTGATGCTGTTATTGCAGTTGGCAAATTCAGTCCACAACAGGTAGCGGATATGTCTGCTGCGACTGATAATTTAGTCTTTGTAGATGATGATCAGTTCGATGCTGGTTTTGATAGTGTCGTGACCGATTTTCGCTTGGCAACTGAAAAAGTAGTCGAATATTTCTGGCAGCGTGGTTTACACCAAATTGGGTTTATTCATGGGTCAGAAATGACGACTGATCGTCAATTATCAGTTGTTGATCGCCGGATGCTGGGATTTCGCTCGGCGATGGAACGGCGGCATGCCTTTGATCCTAAGTTAGTTTTTAAGGGCGATTATACAAGTGAATCTGGTTTTAAAATGATGCAAAAGGCTATTCGAACGTTAGGTGATCAGTTACCAACTGCTTTCTTTGTAGCCAATGATCCAATGGCAGCAGGCGCATTAAAGGCGCTACAAGCAAATGATATTAAAGTTCCAGAACGAGTGAAACTATTTAGTTTCAATAATACCTCGTTAGCAACGTTCGTTTACCCTGAACTAAGCGCGGTTAACGTAGATACTGAGTTAATGGGTGCTACGGCGGTAAACCTAGTAATCAGTCGTTTGGAAGGTCGTCAGACTGCCCAACGAGTTGAATTAGGAACGAACTTAGTTGAACGTGCAAGTACGAAATAAGTGGAAAGGTTATGCTACGTAGATGTGGCATAACCTTTTTTGTTTAACTAAAACTTTTACTCAAAGATAGAAAAGTCTGTTATACTGAATGAAAGCGTTTTAAATACATGGAGGTGTCATAATTTTGGAAACTAAAAAAACAGTATTCGATCAATTAGAAGGCCAGGATGTTATGCGTTATACGCTAATTAATGACCAAAAAACTCGAGTTTCAGTACTTAGTTATGGTGGGACGTGGCAAGAATTTGTTGTCAACGAAGATGGTGTTGAGCGTCCTTTGATTTGGGGATTAGACAACATGGCTGATTATCAGCGAGTTGGTTACTGCTTGTGTCAATCAATTGGCCGAGTAGCAGGCAGAATTGGTGGTGCCCACTTTAAGATTGATAACCAAGATTATGACGTTGAAATGAATGAACAAACTCACTCATTGCATGGTGGCGACCACGGATTCAACACTTTGAACTTTGAGGGCCAGTTTAGCCAGGATATGGATAGCGTCAGCGTTACTTTGACTAAACATATTGAAGCTACTGATGACCAGTATCCTGGTAACTTAGACGTTGCAATTAAGTTTACGTTAGACAATCAAAACCAAGTGTCAATCGCATTTACGGGTGATACTGACGCAGCCACACTCTTCAATCCAACGAACCATGTTTATTGGAACACGACTGATGACCGGGACAGTTTAGCACAACAGTGGTTACAAATTACGAGTGCGGCGCATTTGGAATTTGATCAAGAAAAAGTACCAACTGGTAAAAAGGTTGCCGTTAAAGGGACTGCCTACGATTTCAATGAAAAACAACCAGTTGAAACTGCTTTAGCACAGCTAAAAGCTGAGAGCAATGGCATTGAATTTGATGATGCCTATGAGGTTACACCAAGCGAGGATCAACCAATTGCAATGGTTGGTGATACGGACGGCAAACGTCGGGTCAAACTATACTCTGATCGGAATAGTTTGATTGTCTTTACGGCTAATCCCTTCGATCCAGCCAAAGAAGACGCACATCAATACAACGCATTAGCAACGGAAGCACAGACTTTACCAGATGCAATCAATCATCCTGACTTTGGGGATATTGTTTTGCGTCCTGGTCAACCAGCTACGCATACTATTCGTTACCAATATGAACGTTTGAACTAGATATTAGTGAACACCGGACGATAATTATGTTCGGTGTTTTTTTGTCTTAAAGAGTTTTAGATCCGGTAAACAGTAATTATCAGGTGATACTGATTAGCCCGTCACTATATAATAAGCCGCCATTACTAAACAGTAACTTGGCGACATCAGATTGATCGTAATACCTAGCAGAGAAGGGTTGCTAGGTATTGGATGCTTACAAAAGCAGCTCGTAAAAGTAAACGGAATTTGCTTTAACTAAAATAATTACGCAAATTTTACTAAAAATCGTTGACACCGAACTTGAAAACGATTACATTAAGAGTTGTAAATTATAACAAGGAAGATGTGAGGCGATATCATGGATGCAAATACTCAACAGAGTAAGTCTCGTAAGATTACATCACGACTAGCTTATTCGTTCGGTGCGTTTGGGCACGATGCCTTTTACGCGACACTGTCAACTTATTTTATTATGTTTGTGACTTCCCATTTATTCGACAAGAGTAGTGGGGCACAAGGAACTCGAATGATCGCATACATCACGATGATCATTGCGGGCTTACGATTTGTCGAATTAGCGATTGATCCATTAATTGGTAACGCTATCGATAATACGAATTCTCGTTGGGGCCATTTCAAGCCATGGATCGTGATCGGTGGGACGATTGGTTCAGTTGTTTTAGCACTTTTATTCACTACTATGGGTGGCTTAAATAGTTCTAACCCCGTCCTATACTTAATTCTTTTTGCAATTTTATATATTACGATGGATATCTTCTATTCATTCAAGGACGTCGGTTTCTGGTCAATGATTCCTGCCATTTCATTTGATTCTGCGGAACGTGAAAAGACAGCTACTTATGCCCGGGTTGGTTCTAACATCGGTGCCAATATTGTTGGGATCGTCGTTATGCCTATCGTATTGATGTTCTCTACTAAGGCTAACAGTGGTCAAGGGGACAATCGTGGTTGGATGGTCTTCGGGATTGTAATCGCTGCCGTTGCCTTGATTTCTGCAATTGTTGTTGCCTTAGGGACTAAGGAAAATGATTCTGAATTACGTAAGAATACTGAAAAGACTTCCTTCAAACAAGTTTTCAAAGTGTTGGCTCGTAATGATCAATTAATGTGGTTATCTTTGACTTACGGAATTTACACGGCCGGGATTGCCATTACTAACTCACTAGAACTTTACTACTTTACCTACATTTTAGGCGATGCTTCTAAATTTACCCTTTTGGGTTCATTGAATGCGATTATTGGGATCTTTGCCGTGTTGGCTTTCCCACCATTAGCAAAGAAATTCAGTCGTCGTAAGGTTTTCTTCTTAGCCGTTGTTGTTATGATGATTTCCTTAATACTATTCGCATTTGCTGGTCAATCATTACCAATGATCTTGACTGCCGCTGTCTTATTCTACATTCCACAACCACTAATCTTCTTAGTTGTTTTGATGGTCTTGAGTGATTCAGTTGAATATGGTCAATTGAAATTCGGTCACCGTGACGAATCATTGACGTTATCTGTTCGTCCATTACTTGATAAATTAGGTGGTGCCATTTCTAATGGTGTCGTTGGTTTAACTGCCGTTTGGGCTGGGATGACTGCTGGTGCAACTTCAGGCGATGTTTCAGCACATGGTCAAGCTATCTTCAAACTGATGATGTTTGGGGTACCCGCTGCCATGATTCTTATCGGAACATTTATCTTCTTCAAGAAGGTTAAATTGGACGAAAAGATGCATGCTGAAATCGTTGATGAACTTGAAAAGACTTGGTCAACTCATTTAGATACAGACGAAACACCTGCTGAAGTTGAAGCAAACGCAAAGACGACGCTTTACCAAGATCCTGTTGAAGGTGAATTGCTCAGTCTTAGTGATGTTGCTGATGAAACCTTTGCTAGCGGTAGCATGGGTAAAGGGTTTGCGATCAAACCAACGGATGGCCGCGTATTAGCACCGTTCGATGGTGAAGTCGTTGCAACCTTCCCAACTCGTCATGCGATTGGATTACGTTCAGATACTGGTATCTTGACACTGATCCATATTGGAATTGGCACTGTTCAGATGCGTGGGACTGGGTTTGTCCAGTATGTTGAAAAAGGTGATCACGTCAAACGAGGTCAAGAATTGATTGAATTCTGGCAACCAGCAATTAAGAAGGCTGGCTTGGATGATACGGTCATGGTTGTTATTACGAACCACAAAGATATGCCCGAATTTAAGTATTTAAAGGATTCAGGAAGCTCAGTGTTAGATAGTGAAGATGTCTTACAATTATCGAACGTCGGCTTACCAGATCAAGCATAGTTTCTTCCTCGAGAGCTATCAATGACGTCAGCCATTGATAGCTCTTTTTATATAAAATTGGTCGTCATAAAAGGAGATTTATAAACATGTCAGTAACCTTGAAACCAAATCTAATTGATGTTGATGAACAACAACTTATTTTCCACCTTCATAATGAGCAGATCTCGTATATCTTAGGCGTTGAAACGGGTAACGTGTTGGCCCACTTGTACTTTGGCCCACGAGTTCGCGGTTACCATGGTGAGCGACGTTATCCACGGATCGACCGGGGGTTCTCAGGGAACTTACCAGATACGCTGGACCGAACTTATTCAAAAGATGATCTACCACAGGAATACGGCGGTAACAACACGGGGGATTACCGGCAACCTGCAGCGATTATTAAAGCGGCCAACGGTGCTCGAACGGTTGATTTTCGTTATCAGGACTGCCGTTTGGAAGCCGGGAAGCCTAATTTAACTGGCTTACCACAGACTTACGTGGAAGACGAAGATGAAGCTCAGACGTTGATCGTAACGTTAGTAGATGACGTGATCGATATCACGTTGGAACTGGCCTATACGATCTACCGTGATCGTCCCGTAATTACACGCAGCGCTCGGTTTATCAATCAAAGTGAAGAAATGGTTGATCTTGAAAAAGCAGCTTCGATGCAACTAGATTTACCAACTCAACCTCTAGACGCCATTTCATTGCCAGGTAGTTACGCGCGCGAACGACAATTAACGCGCCAGCGCCTACACCGTGGTGTAACGCAATTTGAAAGCCGCCGTGGTGGGAGTTCGCATCATATGAATCCGTTCGTGGCCTTAGCTGAACCGCAGACTACTGAATTTAGCGGAAATGTGATGGGTGCGCTGTTGATCTATTCCGGTAACCATCAATTTAGTTTGGAACGTGATCCAATCGGTCAGACCCGTCTGACGGTCGGAATCAACGAATATAACTTTGACTGGCAATTGACGGCCGGCCAAAGCTTCCAGACACCAGAAGTTGCATTGGTCTATTCTACGGATGGTCTCAATGGTATGTCTCAAGCCTATCACCAATTATTGCGTGAACGGGTTGCTCGCGGCCAATATAAAAATGAGTTGCGGCCGGTCTTGATTAATAACTGGGAGGCCACGTACTTTGACTTTGATGCCGATAAGATTCAGAGCATTCTGGATGCTGCTTCACCGTTAGGCATTGAAATGTTTGTATTGGATGACGGTTGGTTTGGTCATCGTAATGACGATAACAGCTCATTAGGCGACTGGTCTGTGAACCGGAAGAAATTACCAGCCGGTTTAGCCGACATCAGTAAACGTACCCATGACAAAGGGATGCGCTTTGGCCTTTGGTTCGAACCAGAGAATGTCTCAGCGGATTCAACGATGTTTAAAGAACATCCAGACTGGGTACTTGGCGTTCCCAATCGCGGCCGAACACTTTCGCGGAATGAATACGTGCTCGATTTCAGTCAACCGGCCGTTGTCGACAATCTCTTTGAACAAATGACAGCTGTACTAGACGAAGTGCCAATCGACTACATTAAATGGGATATGAATCGTAATTTAACAGAGGTCTATTCGCCACATAGCGTTTCTGACCAGGAAGGCGAAACTAGTCACCGCTTCATTCTAGGCGTCTATGACTTGATGGAACGCTTAACGAAACGCTATCCACAAATCTTATTTGAAGGTTGTTCCGGTGGTGGCGGTCGTTTTGACGCTGGTTTGATGTACTATATGCCACAGAGCTGGCCATCAGATAATAACGACCCCGTTGAACGCCTGCGTATTCAGTATGGGACGTCACTGGTTTATCCAATCTCTGCTATCACAGCGCACGTCGGGACTAGTCCAGACGAATTACTCGGACGTTCAACCACGATGGCAATGCGCAGTGCGGTTGCGATGAGTGGCACGTTGGGCTATGAACTGGATGCGGCTAAGTTGAGTGCGGCTGATCGTGAAGCTGTTCAACAACAGGTTGCATTCTATAAGCAACACCGGCGACTGATTCAGTACGGAACTTTCTACCGTTTAGAGAGCCCGTTTGAATCGAACACGGTTGCGTGGATGTTCGTGAGTCCGGATCAAAAGGAAGCGTTGCTCTACACCTTCGTTATTTTGGGCGCCGTTCAGCCGGAACCACATATTACGAAGCTAGCTGGGCTGAATCCTGACCAGAATTACGTTGAAGAAGCGACTACTGAAGTCTATGGTGGCGATGAACTTATGCAATTAGGGTTGTATACCACTCCCGTTCAGACGAGTGACTTTATGGCACAAATTCGGTATTTCAAGGTACAAGATTAACTAAATAAAAGTGGGACAAAGGTATAATAATCAGCCTCTGTCCCACTTTTTAACTGTAAATGTAAAGGTTGAAAGTTAATGATCCGCTGGAAATATTGGTATGACAACGATTGAAAAGCTAAAATCAGTCACTATTTTCGCCTCCGGTAGGGAGT
>NZ_LFEE01000001.1:0-9363 GCF_001039045.1 Lactiplantibacillus herbarum | reverse complement strand
CACCGCTAGTACTACCCACCTCCGGCTAGACTGGTTGATACTGATGATAAGCATTATAAATGTTAGTTTGTATGGCTGGTGGAGCATTGGAGCTGATTTCTAAGCAATTAAACACTGATATAGCAGTTGTTTCAGCTGCAAATATGCAGAAACGAAAAATTAGATTAGTAAATAAAAAACATCGGGCCCGAGCATTAACTCAGGTCCGATGTTTTTGTCTGTAATTAAACTAGAAATGAATGTTAAAACTGAAATCGATATCCTTGTCAGCAGGGATGCGGTAAGGTTTTTCAACCTCAGCGCCCCAACTGTCGATACCACCGACACCACGAACGGCACCGTAGATTGAGAGGACGGTCCGTCGTTCAAGCGGTAATTCTTCCATGTGAGTGGCGTTTTCTAATTCAGCGGCCGTGTATGGTAGGCAACTGAAAGCGAATGGGCCATCAACTTGGCTAAAACTCAAGCTGAACGGTGTGTTCTGACGATCAGCGTTATTTTGCGTTGCTGAACGGGTCACCGTCACGGCTTCCGCCTGCATGTGCATGCCACATTCCTGTGGGACCAAGTATGGTGTAACGGGTAGGCCGTCCACGTGGAACTGTCCTTTGGTTGCGCCGGCCATACGGTCTGGATAAGTTTCACCAGATAAGCCGGTGTAATCAAAGCCAGTTGCGGCGGTTGGCATCACGAAACGCAAGCCGAATGCAGGTAATTCTGGTAAATCAGCTTGGCCGGCATAGTGAGTTGCCACGTTGATCATACCGTCTGAGGTGACAGTATAAGTGATCGTGACCGTGGTGCTTGGAATCGTCGTGGTAACGAATTGGTAAGCTAAACTCACCTTATCCGCCACTTCGTGATTGGTATAACGGTTGTTCAGTGGTGCAATTGGTAATGGCGAAACGACCTGGTCGTCAACCGTCAGTTGAATGTCTTGGCAGGTTGCGAATCGGTCAGCCGCGTACCACTGTGCGGATTTGACAGAAAAACCATTACCGTGATCGTTATCGGTGGTTGCGCGCCAGAATAGTGGCGTTGGCGTGCGGTAGAGCCATTCCTTGCTGTTAACGACTAGCGATTCAAGACCACCGCGTTCGTAACTGAAGAGGTAGTGGAAGTTCGTACCACCGAGACCTAAACTACCATCGCCGTATACGACGTGTAACTGATTACTAGTGTAAGCCATAGTAATATTTCACCTCCTGCATTGCTGGCTTTGGTGTCCGATCGGCGAAGAGCAAGCCATCGCCGGAGAATTCGTAATCGGAATGACGTTCATCAAAGTCGCCACCGTAGCGTAAAACCTCCTGATTGCTGATCGAGTCGTGAACGAAGAGGGCCTGATCGATGAAGTCCCAGATGAAGCCACCTTGATACATTGGGTATTTATCGATGAGATCGTTATACGAGCTCATGCCACCCAGTGAGTTACCCATGTCGTGCATGTATTCGCAGTCGATGAACGGCTTAGCTGGATTGTCATCCAAGTAGGCCGCGATGTTATCAGGCGTTTCGTACATCCGACTTTCAACGTCAGAGATGCGATCTTTGAGTTCAGGCGTGTGAACAACCCCTTCATAATGAACTAGTCGTGAATCGTCATGTTCCTTGTAAAAGGCGTTCATAGCGGCGATATCTTCACCAGCGTAGGATTCGTTACCGAGTGACCAGAAAATAATTGAAGGGTGATTCTTGAACCATTCGTAATTAGAACGGGCCCGGTCAAGGACAGCTTCCAACCAATGTGGATTGTCGCCAGGAACGTTGTAAGAAGGTTCGATCGCGCCCATCTTTTGCCACGAGCCGTGTGACTCTAAGTTGTTTTCAGCCATCAAATAGATACCAGCTTGGTCACATAGGCTGTACCAAGGTAATTGGTCAGGGTAGTGGCAAGTCCGATCGGCGTTGATGTTGTTGTCCAACATTGTTTGAACGTCGGCTTGCATGTGGGCTATGGTGATGACGCGGCCGGTGCGCGCGTTCCATTCATGGCGGTTAACACCGTTGATGATGAGTCGTTCGTTATTGACGTAGATGACCTTGTCGTCACGTAATTCAACTTGGCGGAACCCGAATTGATATGGTACGACTTCTAATAACTGATTATCTGCGCTGTAAACGTCAATTGTGAGGTTATACAGGTTAGGTGCTTGTGGTGACCAGAGTTCAATGTCAACCATCGACAAAGTGTCGAATGTCACTTGATCAGCGCCAGTCTGAGTTTGAGTAGCAAGGACGCTGCCGTCGTTGTCGGTAACCTTCAATTCGAGGGTTGCGGCAGGGCCGGAGAGTTTGGTGCTGACGTTTAAAATGCCATCTTTATAATCGTTGGTAACGACTGGTTGGATGTCTAAGTCCACGATGTGAGTAGCGGGTAACGCCATTAAGTTAACGTCGCGGAAGATTCCGGAGAAGCGGAACATATCCTGATCTTCGATGAAGGCGGCCGTACTACGTTTGTAAACTCGAACAGCTAACAGGTTATCCGTATCTTGTAGGTAAGGTGTCAGGTCGAATTCAGATGGTGTGAAACTATCCTCGGCGTAACCAACAAAGTGGCCGTTTAACCAAACGTAGAGGGCTTCTTCAACCCCTTGGAATTGGATAATGACACGTTGATCTTTGAAAGTATCGTTGAGGTCAAAGGTTTTGAGGTATGACCCGACCGTGTTGTCAGTTGCATCGCTGAAAAGGCCGGCTTCTAATTGGTCGCTGTTCAGTGTGTATGGTGGGCGGCGGAAAATTTGGCCCTCCCATGGATATAACGTATTAATGTATTGAATTTGGCCGTAACCGGCGAGTTCGATATGGCCGGGGACCTGAATAGTATCAAAATTGCGACTATCAAAATCAGTTTTAAAGAAATCAAGTGGTCGTTCTGCCGGAGTCTTAGCAAAATTAAAGCGCCAAGTACCGTTCAGAGACTTAACGAAGCGACTACCTGAGGTTAATTCATCGGTATCGTGATAATAGTGATGATCACTATGTGCTGGTAGTTGGTTGACCCGAAAGACTTCGGGGTCGTCCAACCATTTAAGATCAGCTTGCATGACGAAGCTCCTTTCAAAATAGCGAATATAAAACGCTTACAAGAAGATGATAAAACAAATACGTCGGTTTGTATACGGTGTTTTAGTTAAAATTTAACTAAATAGTAAATATACTATTGGTAGTCAGCCGTGATTAAGCACAAAATAACTTAAAACAAGGTTGAAATGTAAAGCGTTACCATTTTTGCTGTGTAGCTGTTGACAAGGATGAGTAAAAGCATTATAGTCAAGTTAATAAAATTTTAGTAAAACAATTTACGGAGGCTAACATCATGAATGCTAACGACTTAAAACAAGAATTTACATCAGTATTTGACGCTCAACCAGAACACGTCTTTTTCTCACCTGGCCGAATCAACTTAATCGGTGAACATACCGACTACAACGGTGGCCACGTCTTCCCATGTGCTATCACCATTGGGACATACGGTGTTTACGCACCACGCGAAGATACAACGGTTCGGATGTACTCTGCTAACATTCCTGATGCTGGCGTCGTTACTTTCGATATTAACGACTTGAGCTATGACAAGGCTGCCGGCTGGACGAACTATCCAAAAGGTATGATGGACGAAATTGTTAAGACTGGTGTTAAGTTCGATCATGGTTTTGACCTCTACGTTCATGGCAACATGCCAGATGGTGCTGGTTTATCTTCATCAGCTTCTATCGAATTATTGACTGGGATCGTATTGAACACCGGCTTCGACCTCGGCATTAGCCAATTAGACCTCGTTAAATTAGGTCAAAAATGTGAAAACAACTATGTCGGTGTTAACTCCGGTATCATGGATCAATTCGCTGTTGGAATGGGTAAAAAGGATCAAGCAATTTTACTTGATACCAACACGATGGATTACTCATACGCACCCGTTAAGTTAGGCAACCACGTTATCGTGATTATGAATACTAACAAACGCCGCGAATTAGCTGATTCTAAGTACAACGAACGTCGCTCAGAATGTGAAGAAGCCTTACGTCGTTTACAAACGAAGTTAGATATCAAGTCACTTGGCGACTTAACGAATGACCAATTTGACGAAGCTGCTTACTTGATCAACGATGAAACTTTGATCAAGCGTGCTCGTCACGCTGTCTTCGAAAACCAACGTGCAATCCGTGCAACAACGGCCTTAGCTAAAGACGACTTAAAGACCTTTGGTGAATTAGTTACCGCTTCACACGTTTCATTACACTTTGACTATGAAGTTACGGGTAAGGAATTAGATACCTTAGCTGAAACGGCATGGAAACAACCCGGTGTCTTAGGCGCCCGGATGACTGGTGCCGGTTTCGGTGGTTGTGGTATTGCCATCGTTGAAAAGGACAAAGTCGACGCCTTCAAGGAAAACGTCGGTAAAGTTTATCGCGATACGATCGGTTACGACGCAGACTTCTACATTGCTGAAATTTCAGACGGTCCTAAAGAACTTTAATTTAAACGCATAAATAAGAGAATTGAGATATATTGAGGAGGAAATTAGAATGGCAGTTTTAGTTTTAGGTGGTGCTGGTTACATCGGTTCACACGCTGTTGATCGGTTGATTGAAAAGGGGTACGACGTTGCGGTAATTGATAATTTAGTAACGGGACATCGTGCAGCTGTTAACGATCAAGCGCGTTTTTACGAAGGTGATCTCCGGGATACGGCGTTCATGGACAGCGTATTTGACCAGGAAAACATTGAAGGTGTCATTCATTTCGCAGCTTTCTCAGTAGTTCCCGAATCAATGAAAGATCCATTGAAGTACTTCGACAACAATACGGCCGGCATGGTCAACTTGCTTGAAGTGATGACTAAACATGACGTTAAACGGATCGTCTTCTCGTCGACCGCGGCAACGTATGGTGAACCTAAACAAGTGCCAATCAAGGAAACTGACCCCCAAGTTCCAACGAATCCTTATGGCGAAAGTAAGTTAGCAATGGAAAAGATCATGCACTGGTCAGATATTGCTTACGGCATCAAGTTCGTAGCGTTACGTTACTTCAACGTGGCTGGCGCTAAGCCAGATGGTAGTATCGGTGAAGATCACCATCCTGAAAGTCACTTAGTTCCAATTATCTTACAAGTGGCTGCCGGTGAACGTGATCAGTTACAGATCTTTGGTAACGACTACCCAACGCCAGACGGGACGAATGTCCGCGACTATGTCCATGTTATTGACCTCGCCGACGCACATATCTTAGCTTTGGAATACCTCAAGCAGGGCAATGATAGCGAAGCATTCAACCTCGGTTCTTCAACCGGTTTCTCAAACCAACAGATGGTTGATGCTGCCCGCGAAGTAACTGGACAACCAATTCCAGCCAAAGCGGCACCTCGCCGCGCTGGTGATCCTAGCACGTTGATTGCAGCCAGTGATAAGGCTCGCAAGGTGTTAGGCTGGGAACCACAGTATGATGATGTTAAAGAAATTATCAAGACAGCTTGGAACTGGAAACAGACCCATCCAGCTGGCTATGACGATCGGGGAGGCCAAGCATAATGACGAGTTTAGAACAATTTGTGACGGCGGTCATCGCTTCGCCTTCGCAATATACCGAACTGGATCGAATCTACGTACACAACCGGATCTTAGGTTTAGTCGGTGAAGGCCAATCCGTAGCCGCTGCTGATGATCAAGTTGTTAGCCTAGTTGACGCCTTAGTTCAAACGGCTATTCAAAATGGTCAGATTGAAGACGGTCAGTCCGACCGCGACATCTTAGCGGATCAGTTATTGGACCTTGTGACACCATTACCTTCTGCTATGAATCAACGTTTCTGGGACAAGTACCAAGTTAGCCCCGCAACGGCGACGGACGACTTCTTCAAGTTGAGCAAGGATAACGACTATATCAAGACGCGTGCGATTGCTAAAAACGTGGTCTTTCCAGCTAAGACGGACTTTGGTGACTTAGAGATCACCATTAACCTCTCGAAACCTGAAAAGGATCCTAAGGCGATTGCGGCCGCTCGTGACCAACCTGAAGATGGCTATCCATTGTGCCAATTATGTATGCAAAATGAAGGTTACAAAGGTCGTTTAGGTTACCCAGCTCGTAGCAATCACCGAGTCATTCGATTGATGCTAGGTGGCGAAACGTGGGGCTTCCAATACTCCCCATATGCTTACTTTAACGAACATTCGATCTTCTTGGATGAAGTACACCGTCCAATGGTGATCAACCGGCAAACCTTTACTAACTTGCTTGAAATTGTGAAGCAGTTACCACATTACTTCGTGGGCAGTAATGCGGACTTGCCAATCGTTGGTGGCTCAATGCTGACTCATGAACACTATCAGGGTGGTCGGCACAGTTTTCCAATGATGAAGGCACCGATTGCTCGGCCAATTGACTTGGGTGTTGAAGGTGTTCAAGCTGGTATCGTTAAGTGGCCAATGTCGACTATTCGTTTGACGAGTAAGGACATTGTAGCGTTGACGGATGCTGCGGTTAAAATCCACGATACTTGTATTAATTACTCTGACGAAAGTGTCGACGTGCGAGCTTATACTGACGGTACTCGTCATCACACGACCACGCCAATTGCGCGTAAAGTCGGTGACGATTATGTCATGGATATCGTTTTACGCGATAACCAGACGTCTGCTGAATTCCCAGATGGTATTTTCCATCCACACCAGGATGTGCAACATATCAAGAAGGAAAATATCGGTTTGATCGAAGTCATGGGCCGAGCCATCTTACCAGCTCGTTTGAAGACTGAATTGGCTGAAGTAGCGAAGTACATGCTGGATCAACCAAACGAAATGGTTGCGATGCACCAACCTTGGGCTGATCAGTTGAAGGCTAGCCAAGAGATTACGGAAGCAAACGCAACCCAAGTCGTTCACACGGCAGTTGGTAACGTCTTTGCCCGGGTCTTAGCTGATGCTGGGGTCTTCAAGTGGGACGCAGCCGGTGAAGCAGCCTTTGACCGCTTCGTCGCAACGATTAACGGCTAATACAGTCATTTGATCAACAAATAGCACATAACAAAGAATAAATATGTTTGAGAACGTGGACTAATGGTTGCTACTACGGGTATTAGCACGGTCGGCCAGATTTTAAGGCTACCAAGCTAGTTACGTCGTCGTGGGGCAAAACCATTTAGGCCACGTTTTTTTATTGGGGAGGATTGGACGTTATGGCAGTCACATTAAAGGATATTGCCCAGCGAGCGGAGGTGTCATTGGCCACCGTTTCACGGGTGTTGAACTATGATCAAACGTTGTCGGTGAGTGATCAGACCCGTCAGCGCATCTTTACGATTGCCTCGGACTTGCAGTACAACAAGCGCAAGCGTCGTGATGTGAAGGCGCTGATGCGCAAAAATATTGCGGTCGTTCAATGGTATTCGGAGTCTAAGGAACACGATGATCTGTACTATTTAGCGATTCGGCGTGGAATTGAAAGTCAGGCGCAGGACTGTGGCTTTACGACGACCAGTATCTTTCAAAATGAGTTGGATCAAGTCGGTGACGACATTGACGCGGTGATTGCAATTGGTAAATTCAGCCCGTCGCAAGTACAGGCGTTGAGCGAGTTGTCAGATCAGTTGGTTTTTGTCGACGATGACCAATTTGCAGCTGGTTTTGACAGTGTTGTGACGGACTTTACCGTTGCAACGAGTCGAGTTGTAGACTATTTTTGGCAACGTGGGATTCAAGGAATTGGGATGATCTATGGGCAGGAGTGGTCAACTGATCAGGTTGTTGAAGTACCCAATCAGCGCCAACAAAGCTTTCAACAAGCCTTGGAACAGCATCACGCTTATCAACCAGAGTTCGTCTTTGCCGGTGATTACACGAGTCAGTCAGGTTATCTGATGATGAAACGGGCGATTGCAAGGCTAGGTGAGCGGCTGCCACGGGCGTTCTTCATTGCCAACGATCCAATGGCGGCGGGCGCACTTAAAGCGTTACAGCAGGCCGAAATAGCAGTTCCTCAGCGTGTTAAGCTGTTTAGCTTCAATAACACCACGTTAGCTGAATACGTTTATCCGGAGATCAGCTCGGTGAACGTGGAAACTGAGTTGATGGGCAGTACGGCAGTTGATTTATTGGTCAATCGTTTTCAAACCAATCGGCGCGCAGCTCAACGAGTGGAGTTGGGAACGACGCTGGTGGAGCGGGATAGCACGAAATAAAATCAGCGTTGGTGGTTGTTTACCGCCAACGCTGATTTTATTTTTGGATCATTATTGATACTTTATTCCAGTACGATTAATTGTTTTATGCAAACTAGTTCACCTGAGGAAAGCTTTTCCGATAGACCAGCTTGGCATCCACGAGCACCATTCGTTTCTGTGTTCGGTCGAAGATGATCGCGTCCTTTAAGGTACTGATAGCCTGGGAGGCAAGGTCATCCGTGTCGATATGGAACGTGGTGAGTGGCGGCGCAACGTAACGCGCAATATCAATATCGTTAATACTGATGATCGCGGTGTCGGTGGGCACCGTGATTTTATTTTCGTTAAACGCTTGCAAGACGCCGACTGCTAACGGATCAGAACCAATCAAAAAGCCCTTAGGTAGTGCTTGGGTGGCTAATGATTCAACGACGCGTTTGCCGAGCGCGTACCCGCTAGCAACGGAGAACTCACCGCCGATAAACATGAAACGGGGATCGAATAACTGTAGTTCTCGCAAGCGACTTTCGAAGTATTTCTGACGTGGATCTTGATGATGCGTCACCTGCTGATCATTGTCCCAGTAACCGCCGTTGATTAAACCAATCGGGGTGTCACCCGCAGCAATCAACTGATCAATAGCTTGTTCAGTGATGGCCTGCAGGTTGGGTTGAACCGAGTTGAAATGGTGTGGATCCGGGTTGGAATCAACAAACACACGGTGTGGCGTTAACGAACGTAACCGAGCTAAAGCGGCGGCATCGAATTCACCGACGGCCATGACACCGGCAATGTCGTCTGGGATTTGATCAACGCTGGAGTAAAAGGTCAGCGCTAGATTAGCCTGATCACCGTGCTCAGCTAAGCTCTGGCGGAGATTGCTGAAATAAATGTCGCCCAGTTCCTTCTGTGGTTGGACGGCAAAAACAACGGCGACTTGGTAAGTTAATCCGTGTGTCGTATTAGGCTGCTCGTAGTTGAGGTTCTGCGCAGTTTGCAGAATCTTCTTGCGAGCGTGGTCCGAGATTGAAAAGGTTGGATCGTTATTGAGTAGTCGTGAAACTGTTGCTGGCGAGTAACCAGCTTTGGCGGCAATTTCGCGAATAGTGGTCATGACGGGGTCCTCCTATCTTGAGTCGGGATATTAAGTAACTAGAGTTGGAAAGTTAATTACTCAATGAAAGTGTTGGT
>NZ_LFEE01000018.1:67341-260678 GCF_001039045.1 Lactiplantibacillus herbarum | reverse complement strand
TACTCCATTCATGGATCGAATTATTAAAACAATGATAAATAAAAATTATGAACTTTTTGTGAATTCTACGTGATAGCATCGTACCAATATACGTGATAAACATTGAATATCAATCAAACTAACATTTCAATTATCAGCAAGCGTCAGCACTAACCAAATAAGTTAGCTCGCTACTAGTTTTTAAACGAAGTAGAATACACTGATAAATGTGCTAACTGTGTTCACTTAAACCAAATTGTTCACAACTCTAATTATATCCTATATTATGGACTGCTTACCATGGGAATTCAATCGTTAACCGCTTAATTTAGCCTTTTTATAATGATTATGAGCATATAAAAAAAGCGACCACAAAATTCGGTCGCTTAAACATTATTTAGCGGTAACGGGAACCCACATTTCACCTTGAACTTGGTCTGCAGTATGACTAGTGATTACAGTTGTGTTGGGGCCGCCAACGTAAGCTTGGTCAGTCAATTGTGGCAATACTTCACCGAACGTAGCGCCTTCCAGCTGGGCAAATAATTCTAAATCCGTTGCGGCTTGTCCCCGAACGACTAGATAGTCACTGTCAGGGAATACGATTGCTCGCAGCTGTCCGGTACTGATAGCGCTGTTAGCCACTTGAACACCAGCGTAGTAACGCATTTCACCATTAACAGCTTCATTGACAGCAAATTTCAAGCTATTTTGTGCCTGTGTTACCAATTGTGTGTATTGATCGTTGGTAGTTGTCTGTTGCCAGAAGGATTGTTTTTGTGCGGGTAATGTCTGATAATCCCCCGTCAATACTGTTCCAATGCCGAGTACCGTAAAAGTTGGTTTAGTGATAATTTCATAATTAGCCATGTGAATAATTCCTCCTTGAATTGAATAGTGCTATCATACAAGGTGATCATGTCAAAAGATGAACCTATTAGGTGAAAAAATGAAAAAAACAACTCGAATTAATACTGAAATGCGTTATATCAATAATCATCAGCACTTTACCATCAGCGAACTGATGGCTGCTTTTAAGATTTCACGCAGTACGGTAGCTCGTGATTTAGCTGATATTCAGGAACTTGGTATGCCACTAATCTCTCAAGTTGGGCCTGCGGGTGGTTATACGGTACTTCGTAATCAGTTATTACCAGCAGTCCAATTCAATACTGATGAGTTACAGGCACTTTTTGTCAGTTTTATTGCGACCGCTAACACACAATTACCCTTTCTCAATAATCGGCAAACAATGACTCAAAAGTTGCTGGCAATTGCGTCGCCCGCACAACGCAAGGCATTACAGGCATTAACACAATTATTGCGATTTGAAACAACGAATCCGGCTAATGCTGGTCTGCTAGAGTTAACTGATGTTGCTGACCCCTTGCTAACAAAGTTGATTAATGCTAGCTTTATTAATCGACACCTAGTATTTACGTTAACTGATGGTGATCGATTGGATGGTTACCTACAATATCTGTATCACCATACGACTGAATGGCTAGTAGTCGTGTTCGATTTAGAAAAACGACAGACTCGTGTTATCAATCTGACACAATTCAGTACGGTTGCACCTGATGCACTCCAATTGTCACCAGTGAAGTTGCAACAACAAATCGCAACTGCACGGCAATTACCCAATATTGACTTGCAGCTTGGTCCGCATGCTATCCAGCAGTTTAAACGGTTACATCGACCCAATCGGGTTCTTCACTATCTTGACCCTTTTGAACAAAGTGCTTCTTATCAGGATTATGTAGCTGTTGACCGAATTGAAGAGTTGACTGATATGGTGGATTGGCTATTGTTTTTAGGACCAGATGTCACCGTTATTCAAGCGCCGCAACAATTGCGAGTACAGGTGCAAAAGAGATTGCAGCAATGGGGATAAAGCGAGTATGCTTGTTGGCTGGGTTTAGGGTGTTGTTGTTTTAGTTAAAGTAACTATATACATATAATGATAGACGATCGATTGTTCCCCACACCTCTTTCTACTACTGCTCGCACATATCTTTTACCAGCATTCTCAATCATTCCTTGTTATACTTAACCATAGAAAAAATAACGAAATGGTGTGTGATATTTTGAATCGATTACGGAATTCTTGGCTAGATTTTTCGGTAGCAACCCTTAATTTCCTAGCTAACGTGGGTATAATCCTACCTTATGTGTTAATTCTCTTTAAGTACCAAGCAACTCATAGCGTCAACTACTTAGTTGCCATTATTGTATTTTACGTTGCGCGAGCCGCCAGTGTCTTTTGGACTAAACATTTAGATCTTAAGGCTAGCGGATATTTGCTCGTCTGTCTCTGGTTAGGTGCGTTTGGTAGTCTTATCTTCGGCCTGACTAGTAACTTGCTGGCAATCTGTATCGGTGCCCTTTTCCTAGGATACACATCCGCTAACATCTGGCCCTACTATTTAACCATCAAGCTGCACCTCACTGACAATACCGACTTTAAACTCAAACAAATGTACTGGCTAATCTTTGGGGTGTTGGGCGTCCTCTTCGCACTAGATTTTGCTTTGAACTTAGGTTACCAATTGGCCTTCATTCTGCTAGCATTGCTGTTCTTAGCTGCCTTGCCAGCTGGCCGCTTACTCAACCAGTTCTCGTTAGCTTTCTACGATGCTCATCATCCAGACAAACCACAACCATTCAAACTATGGCGCGTTTTAGTTTTTGCCGTTTTCTTTGTTGCAATTGGTTTATTGACCCTATTACGAAAAGCAGATCTTCAGATTGCCTTACCATACGTTCTAGGGGTGGTTATCTTAGCCATTATCCTATTAAACATTGAATTAGCTGCAGATTGGCGCGCCATGCCAGCTAACAAGCTTCGCATTGTCAACCGAGGATTCTTATTGAGCTTCGTTCTACTATTCAACAGTTTCTTCGGCTACTTCGTTTTTGGTAAGCTGGGAATGTATATCGTCTTTGCCATCTACTTGATTGGGTTCGAGGGGGGTCATCCACTCTACCTATTGATTAGCCACAAGGATACTAAACGGGCAGCTTTGATTGCTCGCTATGGCCTCATTATTGGTCACTTGCTCATATTGACGGCCCAACCCGTTTTCTACATTATCGGACTACTCTTAATTGCACTCTACGTCGGTTTTGAGAATCCTGCCATTAACGATAGCGTCTATGCTGACGAAACGTCCGATCCGGATATGGCGATCGTTCACAAATACCGTTTTTCGACGTACGGTGGTCTATTATGCCAACTCTGCTTCTTTGGTTTACTAGTGACCATCAGTGCGATTAGCCACCTTAAGTTAATGGCCTTCTTCAATCCTAGCTCGACTGCACTAAAAACAACTTATCAAATGGGGATGCTTTGGCCGTTAGCAGGCTTATCCTTATTAGTCTCACTAGTAACGCTCTATGGACAACGTTATTTCGAACGACTGACTAAAAAGTAATTGATTTTCAACTTCAATCCCAAAATAAGGAGGCGTCATTAATATGATTATTATCGCGGCCGCAGCCATTATCTTGCCATTGATACTACTAGGTGTCTTTAATTTACCTGCCACCCGTGGGATGAGTATCAGTGCCCTAGTCGTTATTGTTACTGGCTATTTCTTTTGGCATCTTAGCCCTAAGGTCATTGGCGCATCCGTCTTACAGTCGATTCATAAGGCATTACCCATTCTCTGGATTCTATTCGGTGCCCTTTTGATGCTCAACTGCTTACGGGCAACCGGTGCTATCGACCGCATTAATCAGGGCTTCCAAGCGTTATCTGCCGACATGCGGATTCAAACGATCCTGGTTGCTTTTCTATTCGGCGGTCTCATTGAAGGGGTTTCTGGTTTTGGGACACCCGCTATGGTAACGGCTCCACTACTGATTGCGTTAGGCTTTTCACCAATGGCCGCGGTTGTTTTAGCCTTAGTGGCAGACTCAACGCCAGCCGCTTTTGGCGCAGTAGGGACGCCCCTTACAGTTGGCTTGAGCAATGTCACCGAAAAAAGTAGTCTGCTCAATCTGATCGGCCTCCGTGTCACCCAGCTAGATCTGCTAGTAGGTGCATTGATGCCGGCAGTTTTGATTCTAATCTTAATTATGTGGTTCGGCCCCCGTGAAGCGCGCTTGAAGCAATGGCTAACCGTTCTCCCATGGACACTCATGATTGGTCTGATCTACAGTAGTACCGCACTACTGAGTGCCTTACTGATTGGCTATGAATTTGTCTCAATCGTGGCACCATTAGTGACCCTAGTATTTGCGATCATTAGCATCCGCTATCACTGGCTACTGCCGAGAGCCATGCAATCAAGTCCATGGAAAATGGATGGTGCTACCTCGCAAGCGGCACCTAAGTCGTCTATGAGCTTAATGACTGCCTGGTTTCCCTATTTACTAGTCGTTGTGCTGCTATTAGCTAGTCGTGTGTTAACCCCCCTGCAACAATTCTTAACGCACTATGCTAATCTGTCATGGCACCACATCTTAGGCTTTTCGAGTATCAGTTCTGATTGGGAACTGCTCTATTCTCCGGGAACGATCCTTGCCGTCGCTGCAATTATTGGACTGCTCGTACAGACTCGTTCACTTAAGCCACTCCTACCAACAGCTAAAACGGTGATTGGATCGATGGGAAACACTGCTCTTGCGCTAGGTGTCACGTTGATTATGGTCCAAGTATTCACCAACTCTGGTCTGAACCAGGCACAGCTACCAAGTATGCCGATGTATATCGCTAAATTTGTCGCTAAGTACTTAGCCGGTATCTGGATTATTATGGCACCCTTCTTAGGGCAATTAGGGGCGTTCGTAACGGGGAGCACGACCGTTTCAACGTTAACCTTTGCTCAGATTCAAGCAGATATTGCGACTAACGCCAATCTCAATACGACGGTCGTTCTCGCGGCTCAACTAGTTGGTGCCGCTGCCGGTAATATGGTTTGCGTGCATAACATTGTGGCGGTTAGTTCAGTCGTTGGTTTAAGTGGTCAGGAAGGAACCATTCTGCGTAAGACCTTATTGCCAGGCTTAGGTTACGCGGCAATGATTGGGTTGGCTGGATTGGTTCTGTTGAGGATCGTCTAAAAGAGTGGTCCAAAAGCCGGTTAGTTGTTGAGCATAGCCTAGGGAGCTAAATGATTGGGGCTTTCAATCGTTTGGCTTCCGTAGCTAAGCGGAAACAACTGGCTTTTGGACCACGTTTCGACTATTAACATCCCAAGCACCCTAAAGGGACTGTGGCTTCTGTCACGGTCCCTTACTTTATTTAAACAGCAATGTGTTCTAAAATAGGATTAATAATTTCAACTAAGGAGGATCTGTATGATGCAAGTCCAACTAGTACCCAATCTACAGTTAGGTGACCGGATCATTGGGCCAACTGATGATGCCATGGCTAATCGGGCTCTTTTCCAGCGCTATGCCAAACGTCTGCAAGCACAGTTAGGTATTGGCTTTCAAGTTTACGTTGATACCAGCGACGGCTATGATCTGTTGCACGCACCGGCGTATGACACTAATACGAGTTGGGTCGTCCCTGACGTGATCTACAGTTCCCTGACGAACTCACAAGTGTTATCCCAACACCGCCTAATTACATTAGATAATCAATCATTGATCTTAAAAGATGCGACAACGTTAGCGCAGCAGTTAATTGACGCAACCTAAAAAGCCACCCAAGTATTTTACTTGGATGGCTTTTTGAGTCTTGCAGATTAATGATGTACTCGACGCGCGACAAGTAGTAGTGCGATAAACCAGACTACTGATCCAATGACGGCCCAACGATTGACTGGGTCAAAACAAAGGATAACTGTGACGGCAATAAAAAAGACCAATGTTGCAATGTTACTTACTGGAAATAGTGGTAATTTAAATGGATTCTGACTGCTATCCATGGTCGTTTTATAGACGTAGTGACAAACGAGTAACGAACACCACACGATGATGAAGTTAGTGGTTGCCACGTTTGAGATCAGTGTGAAGATCGTACTTGGAATAACGTAGTTTAGAATAACGATCACTAACAGGATCAGTGAAGAAAAGATCAATGAGCGGGCTGGTACGTTATAGCGATTAACTTTCCCCATCCACTTTGGTGCGTTGTGTCCGTGAGATAGTGTAAATAACGTCCGACTAGTACTGAAGATCGCACTATTACAAGCCGAAAGTGCGGCTGTTAAGACTACGAAGTTAATGATACTAGCAGCAGCCTTGATACCTACGTCACTGAAGACCTGCACGAATGGTGACTGACTAGTCGTGATTTCGTTCCACGGATAGATTGACATGATAACAAACAATGCACCGACGTAAAAGAATGAAATTCGAATCGGTAAACTGTTGATTGCTCGTGGCAATTCCTTTTCGGGGTTTTCAGCTTCACCTGCCGTGATCCCGACCATTTCAATTCCCGTAAAGGCAAAGATAACTAGTGAAAAGGCCGTTAAGAAGCCCCCGATTCCCTTAGGAAAGAAGCCACCATGATTAACTAAATTGGTCACTGTAACCGCGTGACCGCCGACGTGAGCTGCTGAACCGATTAGAATGGCCCCCGTTGCAATCAGTGCAATAATGGCAATAACCTTGATCATTGAGAACCAGTATTCTAGTTCACCAAAGGCACTGACGGAAAGCATATTAAGTGCCAATAGAATGACAATGATTACTAACGGTGTTACCCACTGGGGAATCCATGGGAACCAGTATCTGATATAGATGCCGCTGGCGGTTAAATCAGCCATTGCTAGACTGATCCAACATAACCAATAAGTCCAGCCAATCGCAAATTCAAATTTCTTACCTAAATATCGATTAATGAACTCCAAGAAGGAATGTAAACGGGTGTCAGATAGTAATAGTTCACCAAGTGCCCGCATCATCAAGTAGCAGAAAAAGCCCCCGATGGCATAAGCCAGTAAGATTGACGGCCCGGCTTGTCGAATTGCTGCGCCGGATCCCAAAAATAGTCCGGTCCCGATTGCACCACCTAGCGCAATCATTTGGACGTGTCGTCGTTTTAATTTACGAGCAAGTTGCTGATTTTCCATGTGACCTCAACTTTCTTTTAATCCAATTAATGTTAATTTTCATAAAATTACAAATTTTTTCATGTTCATTCATTTTATGATAAAAAGTAATGATGGGCAACTTTCATCTACAATTTATTTTATAATCATCGGGTTTCAATTGCCTTTCAAAGGGAAATTTGGTATCTTTAATTACTTTCATCTTACTGAAACACCAGCTAATAGACACTAAAGGAGTCCACTTATGCCAACTAAAACTACTGACAATTTCTGGAATCGCTTTTTTAAGGGTGTGGTTATCGCCCTTGGTTTCATTCTTCCCGGAGTATCTGGCGGGGTTCTTGCCGCTATTCTAGGTATCTATGAACGTTTGCTGGGCTTCATGGCCCACTTCCGTCGTAACTTCAAGCAAGACTTCTGGTACTTTGTGCCGGTCGGCTTAGGCGGAATTGTGGGGATTGCCGTATTATCGGCTCCCCTAGAATACTTACTCGCACATGCTCAAGTAATCGTCCTCTGGGGCTTTGCTGGTGCGATTGTTGGGACGTTACCCGCGCTGATGAAAACAGCTGGTAGCCAGTCTCCTCGTGACACGGTTGATTACTTATGGTTCGGGGGCACGTTCGTTATTAGTGCTGGCCTGCTCTATTTCATGAGCGAATTATTCGGTACGTTGCCAGCAAACTTCGGTGGCTTTATCGTAGCTGGTGCCTTGATTGCACTCGGAATACTGGTACCTGGGTTGAGCCCATCGAACTTATTACTAATCTTAGGCTTATTTACACCGATGCTAACCGGGTTTAAACGCCTCGACATTTTAGGCGTTTACCTACCGATTGCCATTGGTGGCGCCTTAGCGATGGCTTTGTTCTCTAAATTAATGGATCACTTGCTCGTCCGTTTCCATTCCCGGGTCTATCACTTTATCTTGGGAATCGTAACAGCCAGTACTTTACTGATCCTCATTCCTAACCCTTACGCCGCTGAAAGCATCTCTTATGCGGGGGCAACTCTCAGCACTTACCTATTAAGCGCTGTTGCCACCATTCTCGGTATCGCCTTAGGTTACTGGATGAGTACGTTAGAAGCCAAGTATAAATGATCAGGATTGATTACGCCGACGTTTAGGCTGTAAACGCCGCAACTCATTGACTTGGGCTTGGATTTCACCGAGCATCTGGGTCTGCATCTTTTGAATTTCGAGCATATTAGGTTCATCTTGTTGAATCAGATGGTCAACTTTGGAATGTAAGACACGAATCTCTTCTTCAGACATGGAGTTAACCCGAAAGTCGTTGCCTGCTTGCAGTCGATCGTATTCAGCGGCCCGATTTTGACCTCATCATGATCAGTGGGGCTTGGATTGCGGCGACCATGCTCAAAAATAGATTCAACAAAATAAACGGATAAGGATCGAAATGGTGCGTAAATAGAGGGACCACGTTGATAAACATCCATACTAGCATGACTGCTATAAATGAAATAATAAAGGCCCAACTACCACCAAAGCGAGCAACCCCATCCGCCACACGTTGACCAAACGTTAACGAGTGCTCTAACTCATTATTAACATCAACAACCTGGTAAGTATGGTTAGCCAAGATTTTGGATAATTGCGCGTTGATTTGATCATTTTGCTGATAGTCGTTAGCAATCATCTGATCCATCTTAACTAAGCGATAATGGACTAAGTGCTCACTACAGATAAAACTGTTATCATGTGCCTGCGGATAATCTTTTTTGATTGCAGCTTGCAAGTTAGGACCTAGTTCTGCTAATCGCATCCCATCAGTCATGTCATAACGTTGTTGATCAATAATACAAAATGCTGTTTTTACCATGTGTGTGCGGTCCTCTCTACGTCGTTACCCTTATTATACGAAGCACATCCCCCAGCACCTAGGCGATGCGCACAAAACAGGCCGTTCAGTGAAACAATTAACCATCCGTTCAAAAAAACAACTACCAAATTAAATTGGTAGTTGTTTTTTATTGGACGGATAATTCATCCATTAACATCATCGTTTGGTACTTTCCATCATCAAGCACGGCGACTGCTTCTGGAAACTGTCG
Organism: Lactiplantibacillus herbarum; assembly: GCF_001039045.1. Lineage (GTDB taxonomy): Bacteria > Bacillota > Bacilli > Lactobacillales > Lactobacillaceae > Lactiplantibacillus > Lactiplantibacillus herbarum. The sequence continues at coordinate 251,616 of NZ_LFEE01000018.1, read as the reverse complement.
TTGATACGTGACTGGTAGATCAAATTCAAAAATATTCTCATGACGCGCATCAAACGCTACCGTAACACGATTAGCACGATCAATCAGTGCGAATTGTAGTACCCGTGGTAACCGAACGACACCCGTCAAGTCATCGTCAATGATCTCCCAAATGCCATCAATCACTTCACTTGATAACTTTGCAGCTAAGCTAACCGTTGCAAAACGTTCCTCATTTTGATTAAACATGGCGCACACCTCATTATCCGTTTAATTATTCCGAACGACCACGGCAATTTCTTTTTCAATTCGCATAAATAGCCCTTGTGAATCCTGGCGGAAATCAGCTTCAAAATTAGCCGTTAATGGTTTGATCTGGCCGATTATTGTCCCTGTCGTTCCATAAATATCAAGATTCTGCTGATCTTCGGACCATTTAACAGTCCAGTAACTACCTTCTAAGGCCTCGTCGACAAAGTATTGAGTTCCTGCTAATACAGCTTCATTGATCACGCTACTTTCATCCGCTGTCATACCATTATCCAATTCCCATCTTAACTTTTGGCCAACTTCTAACATGTCACCTGGAATTAAATTCTGCATCTGTCATTCCTCCACTTATGATTCACTTTTTCCTTATTATAATACCATACTCACGGCCAATAGCAGGTTAACCAAACTTGACGCATTCATTGAATAGCTTGTTTGGATAGCACTTATTATGATATAATGATTAAAAGAAAATGAGAACCATTATAAAGAGGTGGAACTGGTGTCAGCAAAATTTTTAACTTGGATTAATTTAAAGCACGTGATTTTGAACACGTTGGCTGCGTAAGGGGTGAAGTCTGCCCTTTTTCCAAGTTGAATTTGCCGCACCATTCAGCCATCGGGATTTGTATACCTGAGACGATGTCGTTGATCGTCTTTTTGTTTGCATTAATATCCTGACTAAGGAGTTCTCATGTTATTACCAAAAACTCGCCATAACCTACGTCACGGTTACGGCTATTCAGCACTCGCATTTTTAGGCGTTACCAGTCTGTGGGTTATCTTTTTACAACAACGAGGGCTTTCACTCGTTGAAATCGGCCTTTGTGAAAGCGTCTTTCACTTAACTAGTCTATTATCTGAAGTTCCCTCGGGTATCTTGGCCGATCGCTTTGGCTACCGAACAATGCTCATTAGTAGCCGAATTATGGCGCTAGTACACGCCGTGCTGATGCTAACGGTCACTAGCCTGCCATTAATACTGCTCGCCTTTGTTCTCCAAGCGTGGGCATATAACTTACAGTCGGGCACCCTCGAAGCAGCCCTCTATGACACGTTAGTTAGCGATCAAGCAACTGAGCAGTATCCACAAGTAACCAAACGACTCAACATCACCATTGAATTGGGCGATACGCTGGGAATCTTACTGGCTGGTTGGTTGCTCCCACATCACTTAGCCGTCACTTACTGGCTAGCTATTGCAGCCGCCATTGGAGCAATTATCATTATCAGCCAATTCAAGGTGTCACGTTCAACCGCAGTACCCGTTGAATCAACGCCTGCCATCACGGCAATCTTACAAAACGCCGTTCAGGCCCTAGCGAAAACGCCCCAGCTACGAGCATTAATGGTTTTTCACGGTATCTTCGCTGCGGTCGGGACCACCTACTATTACTATTTCCAAACAGTCATGACCGCACACCATTTTAGTGGCTCACTGATTACAGGGATTCTGATTGCTGGTGCCGGACTAAACGTATTAGGCATCCAGCTGACCCCTTGGCTGCAACAACACCGAGCACAACGGCAATTACTGTGGCAACTCAGTGTCGTCTTAGTGCTGGCACTAATCAGTACTTTTTTTCAGGCCATCGCCCTATTAGTTAGCATTTACCTGTTGATCAATATCCTCATGGCGATGATCGAACCGCTGCTGTCTAATTATTATAATCAGCTGATTCCTAGCGACCAGCGTGCGACGCTGCTGAGTGTCGCTAGTATGTTATTCAGTTTGGCCATGATTGTCTTATTTCCAGTTATTGGCTGGTTAATTGAGCTCGTTGGCTTCACCACCACTTTTGGTAGTTTAGGCGGACTCGGTTTGATTGCTGGCTGGCTTATTTTCAAAACTAAATTGGCAGCGTCACATTAATTTAATTCAAGATGCAAAAAAAAGGTTGCGATTTTTGATATCGCAACCTTTTTCGTGTTTTTAAAATTACCGTGTTGACCATCATTTAAATGAACTTTTGCCGGACTTCACCAGCAATCTCACGCATCCGTTCTGGCGTATCAACTTGCGACAAGCTATAACCAATGTAATAAGGTGAAACGCTGAATAACGGCACAATCTTGGCAACGATTTGATCGTCATTTGGGTAACAGAATAGATTGTAACTATCACAACGTCCCTGATAATAATCATGTAACACATATTTAACCACCGTCTGAATGGCATCCGCAAACTGGTCCGTTGCGTCTAAACTACCCGTCACATTAAATTCGACAAACCACATGATGGGTCGATCAGAAATGGTAACACTCAAGTTGCCAGTCGTCACCACCGGATAACCCGTTAGATTGGCTGCAGTTACGCTAGCATAGCCGTCAATATCGTCTAAGCCAACAATCTGCATGTGAGGGTGCCGTAAACTACCACCTGAATGGGGACCGAAATTCTTATAGAGCAGTACAGAAGCGTACTGATCACTCGCTATCGTATCCTGCCAGTGATGCAGTGCAAACGCGATTACCGCTCGATTCTGATCCCGTGAATAAGTCGAGATGTCCCCATCATGTGCCGCGCTTTCAATAATAATGGTTTGCCAAGTTGCTTGTAACGTTGGAAACTTATTCAACAACCAGATGCGATCCGCGTCCTGATCCAACACGTCAGTGAGCTGATCAGGGTCACAAAACGGGCAGGCGTTGTGTGGGTGCCTTAAATTCTCTGGCTTATCCTTGGCAATTTTGGTATCAAATATCAACGGGTGTGCTTGCATCACATCAACAGTCCTTTCCTATAGCAGAAAACGGTCTGTCAGTTTGACAAACCGTTTTCTAAATAGCCTATTAATTCATTGGTTCTGGTGTATTTGCACCTGGTCCAAACTCAACATCTGCTTTCGTGATCCAAACCACGAACTCAGTTGAAGCTAACCGCCAATACTGGGGGTTAGAAGCAACTGGCAATGCTTGTTCAAACAGGGCAATTGCTAAAGCGTTGCCTGCATTATCTGCCGCGACCTGGACACTAGATCCAAACGTCTGTGCAGCCGGAACATCTGGAAAGCGAACGTCCCAGTAAGTTCCTTCATCGCGAAAAATGGCTGGATATTTAACTTCTACGTTAGGGGCCAATTCCATCACTCGATTCTTCTAATCAATTTACCGTTATTATACCGAAAAATTTTGTGGAATCCTAGTAGCAAACTATCCCACGGCAGTCCGTTTAGTCTAATCTGACGTAGAAACGTGATAAGAGCCATTTGAGTCAGTTGTAACGGTATAGTTACCCTTGATTGACTGGCCGTACTTCGTTGCATCGTCTAAGCTACTAAACTTCGTTGTACTGCTACTTGCAGAACTAGTGCTACTACTGTCAGCGTTACTTGTGCTTGATGAGGTTGCTGCACTGCTGCTGGCTGCATGGCTGCTAGATGCTGCCGTTGAATGACTGGTTGTTGTTTGACTGGAAGAACTGGCTGGAGTAGTTGTTGTCGTCGCTCCATTGTTGTAATCAGTTGTTCCGTCAGTACCTGTCGTTGTTGTGTCAGTACTGGTTGTATCCGTCGTATCGCTAGTACTAGTTGAGCTTGAGGACTTCTTCTTTTTCTTTGACGAACTCGAACTAGAAGCCGATTTCTTACTTGCTTTACTACTGCTTGAAGAACTCGTTGTTTCAACTAGGTCCTGGCTACTAGCTGCTTTGACAAAGTAGACAACCGTTCCGCCAAGTACGATCACGATTAAAGCCAATAGCCATAACGAAACGTGATGTTTTTTCTTCGGCGATTGCGGTTTTTTTGGACTAGGTCCCTGAGAATCAGTCTTCCGTCCTTTTTTACCGTTGGCGTCTTGACGCGCTGCTAAACGTGACATTCGCGTTTGTTTTTGTTCAGGCATTAACTACCGCACATCCTTTCTTACTTTCGCAATTTTACCATATTTCAATAAAATTGTCCTTACTGCATTTGATTAATCAAGGTTAACAAGCTGTTTCGGACAATTAAGGCCTAAAGCTTACTTTGAATTAACTGCTTGTAAATTGTCATAGTAATTAGCAAAGACACCGTAAGTATAAGGAGTCAACCATAATTGACCGATACCCGCTGTTAAAGCACTGAGAATTGCCCAACCAAGAAAACTAAGTTGTAAGACGAATAGTTGCCATTTGTGACCAACCATGAGCTGGCGGCTACGTGTCATTGCATCTCGGAATCGGGGCCGTGGTTGACCATCAGGTGTCGCTGCCAACATATCTTTATAGACGTAAAATACTTGTGAGTAAGCGTACGTTTTGATAATTCCAGGAACAACTAAAAGTAGGCTCCACAGAAAGATCAAAACAGCGCGATAGATTGTAATCCCAATAATTGGCCAAGCATATTTTCTGGTAAAACCGCTTGTTGAATCACTGACTGGGTGAACTTCACGTTCTGGATTCCGAACCCAGTCGAGCATCGAGTAACTCGTTCCAATCTTAATCAAGTTAAGCACTACGCCCCCAATTAGAGCTCCAATCAGTACAAACACGAAGACGAATCCTAATACCATCAGCAATACTGACAGTGATGCTGTCGATTTAGTAGCTGATTCGAGGCCTGTCAAATCAAAGCTTGACGAATGATTCAAGCGGTTAGAGTAATTGGATGCAGTACTAAAAATTGATAGTAAGCTAACAATAATGCACATTAAAATGGCACTACGCCAGCGCCCCTTAAATAACTGCTTAACCTCTGTTTTTAATACTTTTCTAGTTTTAATCATTAGATTTAAACACCTTCCTTATTGACATTTGATTATGAAATAACCTGAGTCACTCAACGATCTTATCTAATTAAAAAGCGCCAGCAAACTTGCCAACGCCCCTGTTTATCGAACTTATAATTGCTTACTCATTATAACGACGGGTGCCCCATCTTCATCATAAGGCCCTGCGGTAACTTGATAACCGATCCGTTCATAAAACGTTCGGGCAGTCAATTCACCGTGGATCACACCATTAGTGGCCCCATGTTGCTGCGCCCATTGTTCTGCAGCTGCTAATAATTGTTGCCCGTAGCCATGACCACGAAATCCCTGTCGTGTGCAGATACGGCCAAATCTCATGGTAGACTCGTCCTGCGGCTCTAATCGCAACGTTGCAACTGGTAAATCAGGCTTTAAATAAACCACACCGTAAATACGATCATCCGTGTCTTTAGCATCAAATTCAACATCCGCTGCAATACCGCGTTCTTCAACAAAAACGGCTTGGCGTAACGCATATGCCGCGGCCCGGTTTGCAGGTTGGCTCGAAAAGATAATTTGCATCTTAATACGCCTTATCAATATCTTTAAGCCAAGCTAATGCCAATGACTTATCACCTAAATGCGCCCCAATTACTGGACCAAAGTACGTAATATCAATTGGCATATCCGGATACTGTTGTTGTAATTTCAGCTTCCAAGCTTCAGCGGCTTCCAAGTTATTTCCCTGGACAATAATTGCCCGTAACGGGTAAGAAACCTTGGCTTGAGCTTCACTAAAGAGTTGTTCCACCCGAGCCAAAGCCTTCTTGGTAGAACGAACCTTTTCGAATGCCACGATTTCATGGCTATCATTATCGAAAGTTAATAGTGGTTTGATTCGCAATACACTACCAATAAAAGCACTGGCATTTGATAAACGACCACCACGCACTAAATTCTGTAAATCATCCACGATAAAGTATTCGCCCATTGAAGCACGCAAGTCATCCAGCCGAGCCAAAATTTCTTCAACTGAATGTCCAGCCTTAGCCATCCGTGACGCTTCAAGTGCCAGATAACCCATTAATCGTACCGTGATTTGTGAATCATACGGATAGAGCTTGATGTTATCGATCATCTCACTCATATTAACTAGACTATTGTAAAATCCAGAAATTGTACTTGCCAAATGAATACTGATTACGGCATCGTAACCCTGTTCCCCTAAGTTGTTGTAGAAGGACACCATTTCACCCACGGGTGGTTGGGACGTGCTTGGAAACGACTTAAAGGATTTCATATTAGCATAAAAGTCGGCGGTCGTAATATCGACCCCTTCTTGATACACTTTTCCATCTATAATGACCGGAATTGGCACGACATGAATATCATTGTCCGCGACCTCTTGCGGTGTCAAATAGCTAGTGCTGTCAGTAACAACAGCAATCTTCATGACATACACCCACTTCTCATTTTAAGTAATATTCAACATCATAGCATAAAACTAGCCGAGACTCTACCTTGTCACATTGGTTAAACTATGGCTCCAAGGTTTTAGCCACCGATTTATTCAATCGGTTAAGTAGGATACGCAATAAATTCTGTTCATCCTGGGGCCACTTCTCGAAAACTTCGGTCTCAAACCGTTGGTAGTCATCGTTAATGGCCGTTACCGCATCCGCACCAGCTGATGTTACCGTGTAGACTAATTGCCGGCGATCACGCCCAATAGCCGTCTTATCCAGTCGTTCTTTCTTAACTAAGCTGGCTAATTGACGACTTAACGTTGAGGTATCCAGTTGCATGGCATTAGCCAATTTTTCTTGCGTATCGGCTCCAGCTTGCAGCTGCATTAGTAATTGCCACTCCGCAACGGTGATCCCCTGTGCCTTGGTGATCGTTTTTAATACGGCCGTTTGTTGTTTGGCGGTTCCGGCGAGTGCAGTTAAGCTTGATTTCATGATGGTTCCTCCTAAAAATTAAAACGCATAATTGTATTATACAACATCGGCCAATCAAACGCGACAGCTTTATTATAAAAATGTTGGTGATACCGTTTTTGTATATAACACTTTTACATTTAATCTTTTCAGCCTAGAAATAACTCACTAGTTGAGCTTTCAAAATCATCAAATGCCTGCTTAGTTTAAAACCAAAATCCCCGTAATACTAGGCTGCTCGCTTGTTATTCAACCTTAAAAAACGGTATACTTATAAAGGTTAACTGCTTTTCTCAAGCAGTCAGTAACGAATACATTCAGAAAGCGAGTGATCACATGTCTTTTGATGGCTTATTCACCCACGCCATGGTCACTGAACTACGTCAGACACTAATTGGTGGACGTATTTCTAAAATCAATCAACCCTACCAAAACGAATTAATCTTAACAGTCCGTGCAAATCGAAAAAATTGGCCCGTACTATTATCGGCTGACCCAACTTATCCACGGATTCAAGTAACTCAGATTCCTTACGTTAATCCGGCGGTACCGACTAACTTTGCGATGATGATGCGCAAGTATTTGCAAGGCGCCATCATCACCGATGTGAGTCAAGCAGCCAATGACCGCGTCGTCCATCTGACGGTTACGACCCGTGATGAATTGGGCGATACCGAAACACTGGTCTTAATCATCGAGATTATGGCTCGTCACAGTAACGTTATTTTAGTTGATCGTCAGACCAATAGAATCTTAGATGCAATCAAGCACGTTGGCGCCGATCAAAACCGTTACCGTCTTCTGCTACCTGGCGCAACTTATATCGAACCGCCTAAGCAAGATAAGCAAGATCCATTTACGACTAACTCAGATTACTTAGCTTTAGTGAAGGACTATCCTAACGAAGACGTCTTAGCTAAACAGTTGCAACAGCATTATCAAGGACTAGGCCGTGACAGTTCACAACAACTAGCTGCCGATCTTCACCAACCCGGTGACTTAGCGCAACACTATCAAGCCTTTTTTGATCAATTCAACCAACCACAGGCCACTTTGCTGACACTGCCTAATCGTAAAACGATGTTTGCAGCCGGTCCGTTCCCCCACTTTGGCGAACCAACCCGCCAATTTGAAACGTTGAGTCAACTGCTTGATTTCTATTACGCCGATGCTGCTCAACGCGAACGTGTTCAGCAGCAAGCCGGTAACTTGATTCGAGTGGTTAAAAACAACCTAAAGAAGAATCGTACTAAGCTTAAAAAACTCGAACAGACGTTAGCAAACACCAAACAAGCAGACGAGCTACGGCTTAAGGGTGAAATTCTGACGACCTACTTGCATGAAGTCAAGCGTGGCATGACAACAATTTCGTTACCTGATTATTATCATGATAACGAACCACTAGAAATTCAGTTATCGAATCAATTATCACCTTCGCGTAACGCACAGAAATACTTCTCCCGTTACCAAAAACAAAAGAACGCCGTCATTTATGTTGGCGAACAGATTGAACTCACCCAAACTGAGATTGATTACTTGGACAACATCCAAACCCAAATCGAGCTAGCAAGCCCTGCTGATATTGCGGAGATTCGGGAAGAACTCATGCAACAGGGTTACATGAAGAAGAATCAGTCAAAGAAAAAGCAACGCAGTTCTCGTAAGCCTAGCCAGCCGCAGACTTTCACGGCTACTGATGGTACTGAAATTTCTGTCGGTAAGAATAATCGTCAAAACGATCAGTTGACTCTTAAGACTGCTCGCAAGAGTGACTACTGGTTGCATACGCAAAAGATTCCGGGTTCCCACGTTATCATCCATTCAGATAACCCGAGTGAACAGACGCTATCAGAAGCTGCTAATTTAGCCGCTTACTTCTCGAAAGCGCGCAGTTCAGCTACGGTGCCCGTCGATTACGTGCAGGTTCGTCGAATTCGCAAACCGAATGGCGCTAAGCCTGGTTTTGTCATTTACGAAGGACAAAAGACATTGTACGTTTCACCAGATGCCAACCTGGTTGAGCAACTAACACCAAAATCTTAGTAAACTAATTTGCCCCCTAATCATCGGTAGAACATGCCGAATGATTAGGGGGCAAATTTTCATTTATCACTATTTAAATTTATAAGTTTTAATAAACCGGCTGTTCTAAAACGGTCCACTGATCATAGACTGTATCAGCCGGATCGAAGTGCCCAGTTTGTAAGACCTGTTTCGCTTTCAAAACTAGCGGTGACGAGTTGGCTAATATTAATTCATCTAACGGAACTCGCAGTGCGCCATGTGAATCCTGACCAGCAAAATTCGCAACCTGTTGAGCTAGCCTGCCGTCCGTTGCAACAACGCGGTAAAAGATCGCAATGTGTTGATTGAATTGCCACTGTTCAAATGTCCAGGGATAACGGAAACTCGTTGCACCCAATTGATGCAGTGTCGTTGGTAGCAACCCAGTTTCCTCTTGGATTTCACGGTAAATAGCATGGTCAAGCGCCTCGCCATCTTCCAAACTGCCACCTGGTAAATCGTAGCGGTTCGTATAAGGACCGCCAAACTTCTTAGTGACGATCAACGCCTGTTCGTCACCAATAATACCGTAGACACCAAACGCTCGATGATACTTTTCCATATGGTCACACCCTTTCAACTTAGAAGCGGCCTTCATCGTAAGTGCTTTACGAGTTGATGTCAAACTGTTTAAAGCGTGTTTACAATAATAATAAACACCATTCAAAATAATTTGTTTATCAAATCGATAAACTTTATTTAACCAGTCGTGTTTACAATATCGATAAACAATCGTATAATCATACTCATTGGAGGGACTCATATGGATTTAACCCAATTATCCGTCACCGACCTGATTCAAGGGTGGCACGCTACCGCATCAACTAACAACTGTAACTACTGTGATGCTAACTGGCCTTTAGATACAGCAATTACTGATATTCAACAACATCTTACCGTTGTTCACGGTGGTAATCAGACTCAACTGATCCATCTGAATAGCCGTTACAACACATTGACAACGAAGCAACAGGATCTACTGACGGCTTTTGCTACTGGAATTAAGGATGCAGAACTCGCTACTCAGTTTCAGCTTGCGGCGGCGACGATTCGCCATCAAAAATTTACGTTTCGTGAGAAGGCCAAACAGGCTAAATTATACTTAGCCATTTACCAATCAGTCTTTGACCAAGCCACGGCTGCTAATGATCTGATTGAGGTCCCTACACAGACGGGCCCCGTTGACGACCGTTTTATGATTACCGAGGATGAAGCTGCTACAACCCTGCAGCATTATTTTGACTTTGACCAGACTCCACTACAACTGAAGCGGTGGCCTAAAAAGCAAAAAACGATCGTTATCATCTTGACTCGCATCGTTGATGAGATTCCGAGTGATCAGCGACTTTCAGAAGATGAATTAAATGGCTACCTACGTCCGATCTACTTTGACTTCACGACAGTCAGACGTTACCTGATTGACTACGGCTTTCTCAAACGAACAGCGGACGGTCGTCAATACTGGCGAACCACTAAGGAGGAATAGCAGTGCAATCTGAACACAGACAAGCCCTACAACAAGCTTATAAAATGGCGCCAACTTATTACGGCGTGATCCAGATCAAGAATGAACGCAATCAAAAAATCTGGATCGATACGGTTCCAAATTTGCATAACCGTTGGAACTTTTATCAATTAAACTTGAACAAAAACTTTTACCGCAATACCCCGTTACAAGCGGACTGGAATGAGCTCGGTGCCGACGCATTTACTTACAGCATCCTATTTAAAGAAGACACAACCGATGTTCAAAATATGCGAGCAACGTTAAAGGAACTTAAAACAAAATGGTTACATCAGTTGCAGCCATTCGACGAACATGGTTATAACCAACGACCAAAAGACTGGGAGGACTAACATGACAACTGAACAGCCCAACATGCACGCCGAACTGATCGATCAAACCACTTGGGCGCGTCAACCTTACTTTTACTACTTCACTAAAATGGATCCAAGTGGTTTCAGCCTCACCGTTGACATGGATATTACCCCAACGTACACGTGGGCGCGGACTCATCATATTAAATTCAACGCGATTTATCTATATTTGGTTAGCCGATTACTAACGGAACATCCCGAAATGCGGGTCGGTTACGTGAATGAGCAACTCGTTACCTTCGATGTCTTACACCCGTCGTATACGATCTTGCATGCTGATCACACCATGGCTAATCTGTGGACCACGTTTGATCCGGATTTCCAGACTTTTTATCAGTGCTACTTGACTGATCAAGCTGAATACAGCCAGACGCCAGGTCCGATGCCTAAAGCACCGCAAACGCCGAACTTAGTGAATATCGGTAGTTTACCCACCGTTCATTTTACAAGTTATACGCCACTACCATTCAAACCCTTAACAACGTTTTTCCCGATCTTTCAAGCGGGACAATTTGTAACTAGTACGGCTAAAACAACGATGCCACTCAGCATTACAATCAACCACGCTACAGCGGATGGTTACCATCTCAGTAAATTCTTTAATGATTTACAAACGATGTGGTCGCAACCAGAACAATACTTGAATTAACCTTCTAAGTAGTGATAGGCCACCACAATCAAGCCAAACGAATTGTGGTGGCCTATTACCATTATTTCAAGCAGTCAAACGTATAATCAGGCTTTCTAAGAAAATCTTAGATGCTCCTTATCAAAACCCAGTAGTCCCTCATCCTGTTTCCGACTAAACTTAGGTTATTCAATCAGGAGAGGAACTGATACCATGCAAAAATCATACGAACTCGTTAACACTAATCATCCCCAGACATCAATCCGAACCAACGTCATCAACTATGTTCCAGATAAGCATCCGTACTGGCTCTGGCAACTAACTAATTAGGCTTATTATTAAAATCACGTTTCAAATCGTAGTGGGCTTGTCACGTGACAATATTATCCCGCTTAGATCAGCTATTTAAAGACTGATCTAAGCGGGATAATTTGCTTTTAAACAGGCCCTTCGCTACACTAAAAGTATCTAATACTGGAGGATACGCCAATGACAACTGATTTAACGGACGACTTACAAGTTTTTGCCCCTTTTTTAGCGACCATCGACGATGCAGATCATCAAATCGCTTTTATCACCGTGCTCAACTGGGTGCATACCACGTTTCCACAACTAAAACCGAAGTTAGCCTGGAATCAACCAATGTTCACTGACCACGATACGTTCATCATTGGTTTTAGCGTTGCCAAACCACACTTCAGCGTCGCACTCGAAAAAGTCACGCTCGATCACTTCCATGATCAAATTGTGGCTGCCGGTGATGAAACCACTAAGATGCTTTGGAAAATCAGTTTTACTAAGCCCGTTAACTACCCCTTATTAACACAAGCAATCCAATATAATCTTGATACCAAAATCAATACCACGACGTTTTGGCGTAAGTAATAAAACCGGCTACCCAGCAAAAAGATTGGGTGGCCGGTTTTAATTATTCAATCTAATCAGTTTATGATATAGTCTCGCAGAATCTAGTTTACATAATTTTAATTTTTAACAGTTGTTGCAGTCTCTAGTTGTGGTAAATTATAAATCCCGGCAAACGTGAAGACTCCCGCATCATATTGATATTTCAAGACAGCACAGTTATCCAGCTTAATCCCCTGCTGTTCAATCGCTTCAACTGATAACCAGCGCCGTAAGAACATGAAGCTAGCACCACCATGACTAACCGCCAAAACTTGTTGGTTATCAGGACGTTCCATTACCTTAGTTAGCGTTTCAACCACCCGTTGCTGCACCTGAAGATCATTTTCACCGCCATACTGCAAAAAGAAATCGCCGTGGCTATGACGAACGGGGTCTGGTTGAGGGTTTAGTGTCTCACTCTCACCTTCAAAGATCCCAAAGTTCCATTCCTTGATTCCTTTTAAACGTTCATATGGTTGATCCGTCACTAGTTCCAACGTATCACTAGCACGTTCCTGAGTTGAACAATAAGCATGATCGAAAGTAATCCCCTGTTCATCAAAGTAGGCACCAATCCGTTTAGCATCCGCGATTCCCTTCGCAGTTAAAGGTGAATCACACCAGCCCTGAATCTTTTTTAGCTGATTGAATAAGGTCTGTCCGTGGCGCATCATATATAAGGTTTTAGTCAATGTATTTAGCCAACTTTCTCGATAGTTAATTGCTTAAATAAAGCATAACACACTTGTAAGCGCAAACATAAACTGGAATATAAAAAACTGGTCAACTAAATTTAGTTGGCCAGTTCTTGACATTACACCTATTTAATTCATGATAGCCTAGCTTTGTTCACTTTTTTGACGTTTAAAACCACGTCCCAAAGCAACTACTGCGACACCAATCCACACAAGTATCGAAATCCAAATGCCAAGAATACTGCTCTTGCGTGGTGTATAGACTATTTTCAACGTATTTTTACCATGCTGACTTTTAACTTTAATTGTCCCAAGTTTTGTTGGCTTAAAGCTACTGTGTTTCAGCACCTTACCATTCAAGGTTACTTTAGTCTGCTTGTATGCAACTATCGGAATCTGTTGCCGCTTAGCCCGACCTTTATTCGTCCAAGACATGGTCATGATGCCGCCCTTTTTAACCGTATGCTTGTACTTACGATACTGCTTAACCACATATTTATTGTAACCATTATAGTAAGAATAGTGGTTATCAACTTTTTTGACCGGCACATAATCAGGAGTTGTTCGAGCAACGATCCGAATTAGCGTGGATAAGTTGCTTGTATGGAACGCTGGCTGAATTTGAACAATATTAGTAATTTTTTTACCCTGATAAACGACGCTATTCACATTAGTATCAGTGGTTCCGAGTCCCTGAGATAACTTGACTGAGGGATTCTGGTACATGCCAACCGTATTAGCAGTCGCAATCGCTAATGAGAGTACGGAAGCAATTGCCATTACACTGGCAATTAATCCAACCCGATCATTAAGCTGTTCTTCAGAATCTGTATCTAAAATATCGCGGAATAGGCTTGCCGCACCTAAAATCAAGAATGAGATCCCGATAATTGTAAACCGTCGTGGTAATTGGAGGTAGCGACCTAGCATTGGCCACGAATCATCAATCTGTTGCCAAGGAACTAGCGTCGTCCCCAATACGATATAAATTGTTGCAATGATCAATAGTAATCGTGACATCCAGGTCGCCTTTTTCCAGAAACAAATGAGACCTGCCATCGCAAAATAAAACACTAAACATAGAATTGAAATGCTGAGTGGCGTACTGTGATCAACAAATGGAACAACAAGATTAGTGACACCCAGAACTAAAGGTAGCTTTGTTGGTGGTAATAACGTCTCACCACCAGTAACTGCTAAATATGGCATGACGACGTTCAAACTAAGAATTAACGCTAAGCCAACGGCAACTAATAAGTAACCAAGACTACGAAGTTTGCGTTGTGATTTAACCAATCCGATAACAAAGAATGGCACTAATATTGGTAGTACTAACGCTGTTGTCATGATCTGTGCTTGCGTAATAATCCCCACAATCACACCCAGCGATAGCATTGAGCCTAGTGACCAATCACCCTTATAAAAATCAACAATTGGTCCGATCAATAATGGTAAGAAAGCCAATGCTATTGCTCGCCAGTTAGATCCAAAGATAAAACTATAAATTGAGAAAGACGATAAGTAAACAACGCCTAATGCAATTGAAGTTTTAAACGGTAAGTCTAATCTACGCGCACCATGATACAGTGAATAGCCAGCAATAAAACTGACTAAAACAATCGAGATGATCTGAAAACGAAGCCAGTTACCGGCTAGTAAGAGTATCCCCCCACAAATATACGTGATTAGCGGACTATACAATTGATTGATAATCCGACCTGATTGTTGAAACGAATACAAATTTAAAAAACTAAAGTTATGGTGTCGAATCTGCATTGCTGCTTCATAAATTCGGTTATAGTGGAAGTAACTATCTACACCTAGAACTGCCGTTTTATTTAGTATAATCGGTGAAGCCACAATCAGTGCGGCAATCAATATAATGATTGGTGCCCACACATTCCTTCTTACTCTCATCTGCTAACTCCCTTAAATAATTAATGATTAAAAATCAGTATCCTCATTGCCCGCGTTCAATGCCGCCAAAGCAGCTTTCAATGTTTCCCCATGAGCAATGACTGATCCAGTTGCATGACCTGGTTCTCCCGTAATCTCATTCTCATCATACATCTGTAATTGATTGTACGGAAAAGTATTCGCCTGCACGAAAATCGTCTTCAACTTACTACTATCCGGATAATCATACATCACTTTAGACAATGGTTCGCCCAACTTAACGTGCAACAACAACCGGGTGACACTTGAGCCGCTTGCCTTGCTGATCAAGGCCATCATAGCGATGCTCATTGGTTCAATCGTCGCCAACTTGAGCTGTTCATCAGCAATCGTCAAACGTACGGTATACAGCCCTGGTAGTCCTAACGCTAGTACCCGTTGTTCAATTTCTTTGCTTAAAGCCACAATCGCTTGGTTTTCAGCCTTATCCTGAATTGGAAAGACCTCAATTGATCCTCTAACATTAGCTCGTAGATTATTACCAGCAATAATTTCACTGATCCCAAATATTTGAACCGTGGTTCCATCAGAAATAACCTCTACGGCTGGCGAATCATTAGTCTTAACCTGTTCCCGTGGTAAGCTGTTGTTGATCTGGATCACTTGATAGTCCAATGATTTCAATAACTGCCCCAATCGGTAATCGTGGTACGTCGTCAAGATAATTTCGGGTTTCTCAATATCCAAGACATTCAAAATATCTGAGTACTGTTTAGGTTCCACGTAACGTTTAGTCGCCAATTGTGGTGTCATTGCAACACTGTTAGGATTGGCATTAATGAGGATAGGCTGATAATCCGCTTTTTTTAAGTAGAAAAGCAGTTGCGAAACCATATAGTCATTACCGTGGTTGGTTCCGATGCGGTTTGCACCGGTCCCAATTACAACGGCGCGCCGTCCTGTCTGCTGCTGACTCTCATTATCAAGTTCATAAGTTGAATAGTAGGTGTTGGTTTGTTCGACAAACTCTCCAGCCGTTGATTCAACTTCCTTAAACGTCGGTTGAATCTCATTCTCTAACGCAAACTGCCGGACCTGTTTAGTATCCGTTTGCCAAGCATCAGCCGCATCTTCATCAGTAAAGCCAAAATACTTGGCTCGCCCTAAAGCATGAACGTCAAATGGCCGATCGCGCAAAGCTTGTTCAATCTCTAAAATATGACTTAATTTATAGAAGTAAAATGCATCGATCTTCGTTAGTTCGGCCAACTCATCAATCTGATAACCCCGGTTAAGGGCCTCTAAGAGAACTAACATCCGCCCAGCTTGTGGGTGAATCAAGCGTTGGATCAGTTCACCTTCCGAATAATCCTGTGGTTGGTTGGCAATCACGTGATAACGCGATTCATCAGTTGAACGCAATCCTTTCAATAGGGCTTCTTCTGTCGAACGGCCAATCCCAATCACGGAACCGGTTGACTCCGTAACGGTATCCAATTGATGACTGACTTTATTCAGCACGTTAAATGGCCAGGCTGGAATACGACAAACGATGTGATCCAAAACTGGTTCGATCAACGCCGTTTGCTTACGATAATTTCCTAATAACTTAACTTCAGCCAAACTCATGCCGGCAATCAGATTAGCGACGACTTGTGCTAGCGGATATTCCGTTGCTCGGGCCGCTAACGCCATGGTGCGATCAAAATAAGGCGTGACTTTAATCACGTAATAGTTCTGCGTCGTTGGATCTAACGCAAATTGTACGTGACACGAACCACTCAGATGTAAGTTACGCATAATCTTCAGCGTTGTTACTCGAAATTGTTGATATTCCTGATCAGTAATGGTTTGCGTCGGCGCAAAGACGATTGAATCTGCCGAGTGAATCCCAACCGGATCAAAGTTCTCCATCCCACTGATTAGCAAGGCCGTGTCCTTATGATCGCGCACGGCAACAAATTCAAGTTCCTTATAGCCCACGATACTCTGTTCCACAATACATTGTTTGGTTCCCGAAACTTTAAAGCCCATCGTCAATGCGCGTTGTAGATCGTCCTCGTCTTCACAGAGTTGCCGACTGGCTTCAATACGGGGCGCAACGGATTTTACAATGACAGGGAAACCGACGTTACGTACGACAGCCATTGCCTCGGCTTCACTCGCAACCACTTGTGACGAAATAACAGGTTCGTGCATCGCCTTCAACCGGTTACTCATTAATGCTGGGTTAACGATCATATCAACCGTATTCTGATCCCATTGTAAAAGTCGGACATTATTATTTTTGAGCACATTATTACTAATTAAACTCTGAATCAGATTAACACCCTGAATCCCACCTAATGATGGAATCAGTCCATCCGGTTGTTCAATCTCAATGATCCTTGATAAGGATGCGACCGTCAACGGTTCAATGTAAACCTTATCCGCAAACCGGTTTTCGGCAGCAACTGAATAAGCGTTATTATCAACCAAGACGACCGCAATCCCGAGACGACGAATAGTCGCCCCAATCTGCGTAACAGCAGCATCATGCTGGCCCTCACGACCGATATCATTATGACCCGCACCGATGATTAATACTTTTTGTAGTACCTGATTGTTCACCAGATTGGCCCCCTTGCTTGTTGCATAGATTCAACAAATTCATCGAAGATCCCGCGTGTTTCAGTCGGACCCGGCGCTCCATCTGGAAAGAATTGAACGGAGAATGCTGGAAAATCACGGAAACGTAGTCCTTGAATCGTACCGTCAATTAGATCCACATAAGTTGTGATCAGCTTATTGCGATCAATCGTTGCGGGATCAACCGCAAACCCTTGACCTTGTGACGCATAAATAATCTGATTAGTAATCACTTCACGAATCGGATGATTAGCCCCGTGGTGTTCTGGTGAAAGCTTCATAATTTGAGCACCATTTGCCATAGCAAATAACTCATGTCCGAGACCAATCGCAAACATCGGTACCCGTGTCTGAATACCTTGAATCATTTGAATGACACTTGTCGGCAAATCTTGAGGTTTACCAGGACCAGTTGATAACACGACGCCATCTGGATCAAGGTTGATAATCTCTTCAGTTGTAGCGGTATAAGGTAGCACTGTAACGTTACAGGCCCGCTTACTGAGTTCGCGTAAAATACCGTGTTTGAGACCAAAATCAATCACCACGACGTTGAGTCCAGTTCCTGGATTAGGAAATGGTTTTGGCGTGGCAACTGCTGCAACCTGCTGATTTGTCAGGACGGTTGCACCCAATTGGTCAAAAGCATGCGCATCCGCAACGTCAACGATACTTGCTTTCATCGGCCCGCTTGCTCGTAGTTGTTTGGCTAAGTGCCGGGTATCAATATGACTGATACCCGGAATGTTTTGCTGCTTTAAATACTGGTCTAATGACCAACGCCGCTGCCGATTAGTTGAAATACTTGCAACATCACGGACAACGACTCCCTTAACGGTTGGTAAGATCGACTCATAACTATCATGATTAATGCCGTAACTACCAATGGTTGGCTGAGTAAACGCAATAATCTGGTTATGATAAATCTGATTCGTAATGATTTCTTGATAACCAGTCATACTCGTATTGACCACGATTTCCCCAGTAGAAACCGCTGGTGATCCAAAGCCTTCACCTAAGTAGACGCTGCCATCTTCAAGAATTAAATAACGGTCTGCCATTGCGATCCCTTCTTATCTGCTTTTTTATTCAAGCTAGTTAATAATCTCAATACTATCGTGACCGTCAATCTCTTTAACGGCAACTTTGATACGTTCTTGGCGAGCTGTTGGAATATTCTTACCGATAAAATCCGCACGAATCGGTAATTCTCGGTGACCACGATCAACTAGTACTGCTAATGCAATACTTTGAGGTCGGCCACCACCCATGAGGGCATCTAAAGCCGCGCGGATTGTCCGCCCAGTAAAGAGGACGTCATCAACTAAAATCACACGTTTATTTGCTACCGTAAACGCCAACTGATAACCAGCTGGTGCACTAGCTTGATCCAGCGGCTGATCATCACGAAAAGCCGTAATGTCTAATTCGCCTACC
Source organism: Lactiplantibacillus herbarum (assembly GCF_001039045.1). Classification (GTDB taxonomy): domain Bacteria; phylum Bacillota; class Bacilli; order Lactobacillales; family Lactobacillaceae; genus Lactiplantibacillus; species Lactiplantibacillus herbarum. Next base: position 232,621 of record NZ_LFEE01000018.1, on the reverse strand, counting down.
GGAATGACTGTATTTTCAAGCTGTTGTAGTTGGGCCGCAATCCGTTGAGCTAAGTAAACACCCCGCGTTTTAATGCCTACCAATACCACGTTCTTAATCCCTTTATTTTGTTCGATAATTTCGTACGTGATCCGGGTCAATGCCCGTTTCATCGCCATTGAATCAACAACTTCTTTTTGCATGATTGCCTCCCAAGGATGATTTAAGTGTCATTTGAGCCACCAGCATTACAAAGAAAGACGGCCGGACATAGTGTCACGACCGTCGATGAAAAGTCATTGTTAACGTTCACCTTTCAGTCTCTCAGGGCCGGATTAAAGGACGCTCATTACTGTTAGATTAATGATTCAAGTCGGTTTTGTCAAGCTTCGCTAAGGTCGTTGTAAAAATTGACGGTAGCGGTGCTTCAAAGGTTAACTGTTCACCCGTTACTGGGTGTTTAAAACCGAGTAACCGGGCATGCAGAAACTGCCCCCGACCCTTTAATGTTTTCTTAGGGCCATACAACGGATCGCCTACTAACGGATGACCAATTGACTGCAAGTGCACCCGAATTTGGTGCGTCCGACCAGTCTCTAGTCGACAGCTGATCAACGTATAGTGTAAGTAACGTTTTAAAACCTTGAAATGGGTTACTGCAGGTCGGCCGTCCTTAACAATCGCTTGTTTCTTACGATCTTTAGGTGACCGTCCGATAGGTGCATTGATCGTTCCCGTTTCTTCCTTAATCACACCATGTACTAACGCCACGTACTCACGCAGATTAGTCTTGGCTTTTAATTGAGCAGCCAAAGATTGGTGCGCTTGATCATTTTTAGCAACCATCAACAGACCTGATGTATCCTTATCAATCCGGTGCACAATACCCGGTCGGAACTCACCGTTGATCGTTGACAGTGGACTGTGATAAAGCAGCGCGTTGACCAACGTCTGGTCCGGGTGTCCAGGAGCCGGATGAACGACCATTCCCTGTGGCTTATTGACCACAATAACGTCTTCATCCTCGTAAACAATATCCAGTGGAATATTTTCCGGTTCAATCGTCGTATGCTGCACCGTTTGGGCTAGCACGACGATTTGGTCACCAGCCTTAACTGGATACTTGCTGGCTTGAATTTTGCCATTAACGGTTACTTGGTCCGTCTTGATTAATTTATCAACCTGCGAACGCGTCCATACTGATTGAAGACTCGCTAAAACTTTATCCAACCGACCAGTTTGGTCAGTAATTAAAAACTGCTGTTCAGTCGTCGCACCTGCCACGATATCACCTACCCCTTTTTGCTATTTATCAAAACTATCATCCCGTAAAACACCAATTAGAATGACGATCACACCGACAGTTAAACATGAATCGGCAAAGTTAAAAATTGGAAAATTAATGAAATCGAGCTGGAACATGTCTACCACATAACCAATTCTTAATCGGTCAATGAAATTGCCCAGTGTGCCCGCGATCATTAGGGTAATCCCAAGCTCATAGAGCCACTTATCACGCAGGCGCCACAGTAAGTACACCATGACGATCAGTGCAACCACAGAAATAAGGTAAAAGAACCACATTTTACCTTCTAGAATGCTCCATGCAGCTCCGTTATTATGTAAATTAGTTAGTGATAATAGTCCTGGTACTACGGTCGTACTTGCCCCTAGTGCAATATGGCTAACAATGGCTGCCTTGATCACTTGATCAATCGCAACCAGGCCAACCATAACAATCAAATAAATCCACATATCGTGACCCTCACAATTCGCTAAACTTGTTTAAGTATACCAGATTATTAGACATTCGTATTGTTGGTGTGTTAGAAACTTATCCTAACTATCGCTACACTACATTTGATAGTTAACAATAGACTTTCGTATTGAATCTGTCTTTATAATCGAATTCAACATAAAAAAAGTCGATGCGCTTCACATCGACTTTTAACGTATATATTAAAATAACCCAGAAATTCGACCATCATCCGCAATATCCATATCTAAAGCAGCTGGATGTTTTGGTAGCCCTGGCATCGTTAAGACATTGCCAGTCATGGCAACAATAAAGCCGGCACCTAACTTCGGTACAAATTCACTGACGTTAATCGTGAAACCAGTTGGAACACCCAACAATTTAGGATTATCACTCAAGGAATACTGCGTTTTCGCCATACAGATAGGAAGTTTATCCCAGCCCTGCTTAGCAAATGTCTTCAATTGACGTTTAGCCTTAGTTGAGTATTCAACTTGTGCACCACCATAAATCTTCGTGACGATTGCTTGGACCTTGGCTTCAATCGAGTCCTCTACTGAATATAAAGGCTTGAATTCACTAGGTTGATCTGCTAATTCAACAACCGTCTGTGCTAATTCAACGGCCCCATCGCCACCTTGACCCCAGACGTCAGCTAAAATAGCTTTAACCCCTAAGTCAGCACAATAGTCCTTAACTGCTTGAATTTCAGCCGCTGTATCAGCCGTAAATTCGTTGATAGCAACCACGACTGGTACACCGTATTGTTGCATGGCCTGAACGTGGTGACCTAAGTTAGCCATCCCAGCCTTCAGCGCTGCAATATCTTCAGTTCCTAAGTCTGCTAATGCCATGCCACCATGCATCTTCAGAGCACGAATAGTCGCTACGATAACCACAACGTTTGGTGCTTGACCCACAGCCGCCGTGTTGATGTCCATGAACTTTTCGCCACCGAGATCGGCACCGAAGCCAGCTTCGGTTACGGTATAATCAGCTAAATTCAGACTAGCTTGCGTTGCTAACACACTATTACAACCATGTGCGATATTAGCAAATGGCCCGCCGTGCACTAACGCTGGCGTATGTGCTAGTGTTTGGACAAGGTTTGGTCGTAAAGCTTCCTTTAATAGCAGTGCAATCGCACCACCAACTTGTAAATCAGCAACGGTCACTGGTTGGCGATCGTGAGTATAGCCAATCAAAATCTTGTTGATCCGACGTTTTAAGTCCGCAATGTTTTCTGATAAACAAAGAATCGCCATCAATTCACTAGCGACGGTAATATCAAAGCCGTCTTCACGCGGCACACCAGAGGTAGCCCCACCTAGGCCAATCACCACGTGACGAAGAGCGCGGTCATTAATATCTAGTGTCCGTTTCCATTGAATTCGACGTTGATCGATTCCTAAAGCGTTGCCTTGTTGGATATGGTTATCGATCAGCGCAGCCAACGTATTATTAGCAGCAGTTAACGCGTGCATGTCACCCGTAAAATGTAAGTTGATGTCTTCCATAGGGATGACTTGTGAGTAACCACCACCAGTGGCGCCACCCTTCATACCCATGACGGGGCCTAAAGATGGTTCTCGTAGCGCAATCATCGTATTTTGACCATTTTTAGTCAAGGCGTCACCTAAACCGATTGTCACAGTTGACTTACCTTCACCAGCTGGTGTTGGGTTGATTGAAGTTACTAAAATTAACTTACGCTTAGTATCTTTGACAGGTAATGGTAATTTTAGTTTAGCTTTCGTACTACCATATTGATCAATTTCGTCTGCCGTCAGTCCGGCCTTAGCCGCAATTTCAGTGATTGGTGCTGGCTCTACTTGTTGTGCAATTTCAATATCTTTCAATTTAAGTCCGCCCCTTTAATTATGATAGTTTTATTATACCCGTTTTGCTGTAAAAATGAACTTTAAATGTTGATTATGCATTTAAAGTTCGTGTATTTGACGATTTAGACTAATTCAAGTAGTGCTTGACGCGCTTTCTTCAGCATTAAAAATTGATAGCTGTTCCCGTCGATTTGTACTTTGATACCGCCACGGACTGGTTCCATTGATTCCAATTGATCACGGGGAATCACTAACCAAGACCGATTTAAAACCGTACTAAAAATAATCAAATTACGGTCAATAGAAACTCGACGCAACCCAATTTGTGCGACACAAAGGGCAATAAACACAAATCCAATGAGTAAGAACCACCATTCGAATTTTAATATTTCAAGCCAAACAACGATACCGAGAAATAGGATCAGTAGCGTCCATGACCACACAATCATGCTAGAAACTAGATTTGGTTGATATCTAAAGGTATGCTTAGTATTATTCACAGAACTTAAATTCCTTTCATACTGGAGCTAATTATATGCAACTATACACCGATGCTGCCACTGCAGCAGATCACCACAGCGCAGCGGGTATTTTATTAATTAATAATGGCAAACAACAACAATATCACTCACCGTTACCTGTGAGTGATAACCATACCGCTGAATTTTTGGCTGCAATTGCGGGTTTTAAAACCTTAATTGATACTTTTGGTCCGCAACAGACCGTCTTTTTTTACACAGACAGTCAAATCGTAGCTGAAAGTGTCGACAAAGCTTACAGCAGTCACTTCGCTATTGAACTAGCCATACTGCTGAATCTGCAAGATCAGTGCCAACTTGTCGTAACGCAGTGGATTCCAGAAAGTCAGAATCACGGCGCTCACGAACTTGCACAGCAAGGCTTACATTCAAAGAACGACTAATCGGCCTCTTCCAGATAGTTCTCAACTGGTTTCGTGTACCTAGCCCAATCTTGTTGACCCGTTTGGACGTACTCAGCTAACAACTTTCCAATCATTGGCCCCGTTGTTAACCCTGATGAACCCAGTCCACTGGCAACTAAGATATGCGGATTATCTGGTAAGGGACCAAAGAATGGGGCAAAATCACGGGTATAGGCACGTGTGCCCACTTTCACTTGCGTAATTTCATCCTTATTTAGATCTTGGTCAAGTTTTAACCCACTGGCGAATAAGTCATCCTCTATTAAGGAAGAGACTTGCAAATCGTAACCCATATCATCTTCGTGAGTTGCACCAACAACGAGCTTATTGCGCGTAAACGGAATAAAATCACGTTCACCCTCAGGCATCAGTACGGGAACGTTATCACCCCATGTTTCGGGTAACTGCAGTTCAATTAACTGTCCTTTTTGTGGGCGAACATCCGCAACTAGTTTCATTGGCAATAACAGTGGTTTTAACCACGCACCGACAGCCAATATCAAGGTATCATAGCTTTGTTGACCGTGCGTCGTTAATAATTGCCCTTGATCCCCTAGCGTAACCTTCCCCTTATGGCGAACTAAGTTACGTTCTTCAGCGTATTTCAGTAAGTTATGTGCAAATTTATCACCGTCAACCCGAGCTCCACCACTGATGAAGACACCCGGTTGTGGATTAGTTAACAGTGGAATACGATCTTGAACTTCCGCAGCGGTCAACGTTTCAATATGGCCGATTTGAGGTGCTTGTTGCTTACGTTCATTGGCAAGATAATATAATGCCTGTAAGTCATCCGGATTCTCACGAGTCACAATCGTTCCGGCTTGTTGGTAGACTGAATAGCCCATCTGAGTCGCATCAACGATTTCAGGATAGAGTGCAGCGCCATCCTTAGCGAGTTGATACCAGCGCTTATTTCGACGCTTAGAAAGCCAAGGTGAGATAATCCCCGCCGAATTCTTGGTCGCTTGACCGATACCTTCATCATAGATGGTCACATCTAGTGTTGGATCAGCACTCAAATAGTACGCCGTTACGGCTCCTACAATACCACTACCAATAATCGTTACTTGCTTTTTCATTTTAACGCCTCCACACTATTCTGCTTCCATTTTAGCATACTGCGAATTTGTTGCGCAGGCGAACCAATCAGATGTTCTTAAAAAAAAGATACGGTTTTAATCTGACAGTCTGTTAAATCACTCGCTTACGTCACACTTCTAAAACATCCAATTAAAATCTTAATTATTGACCGCGCATAAACTAGTTTATGCGTTGCCTATTTCACCCCTAAAAACTCAATAATTTAAGCGTTATTGCCATAACTAGATAAATAATTAAAATTAATTCGTTTTATCTCAAATAAACTGTTCTAAACAGTTTATTTCCTGACCAAAACAGGTTACAATTGAGTGTAAATCCAAAGGCGTCTCGTACGTCTAAAAAGTGAGGCTTTCTTAATGAAAGATGTTAACGGTAAGCCATTTAACCGAACCTGGTTAATGGTGACCCTGATGTTCGGAACCTTTTGTACTGCACTAACGACCAACATGTTAGTAACTGCCTATCCGACCCTAATGAGCGAGTTCAATATTACGAGCGCAACCGTTCAATGGTTAACGACCGGCTTCTTACTGGTGATGGGGATCATGATTCCTATCAGTGCTTGGTTGATCAATAACTTTAGTCTCCGGTCAATTTATTTGGCTGCACTATCGTTTTTCTTAGTTGGTTTAATTATCAGCTACACCGCTAATAGCTTCTCAATGATCTTTATCGGTCGTTTGATTCAAGCTGTTGGTGTTGGGATTACCTTCCCTACAATTCAAACGGTCCTACTCGTAACCTTCCCAGCTGACAAGCGTGGGGCAATGATGGGACTCGGTGGGATTGTGATTGGATTAGCACCAGCCTTAGGACCTACCTTATCTGGTTGGATCCTAGATAACTCAACTTGGCGTAATATGTTCGGTATTATTATTCCACCAGTTATCTTAGTACTGATTCTTTCTTTGATCTTTGTACGACCAGTTATTCCTGTTAAAAAATCACCAATCGACAAGATTGCCATTATCCTTTCGACAATTGGTTTCGGGAGTTTACTCTTCGGGTTTTCTGAAGTTGGTTCGAACGGCTGGGGTTCACCTTCAGTTATCGGCGGCTTCATCGTTGGTTTGATCTTCATCGGACTCTTTGTTCGTCGCGAATGGCCAGCCAAAGATCCATTCTTAAATGTTCGCTTATTAAAGATTCCATCATTTACCATTGCTTCCCTAATTACGGCATTTTCTAACACGACCATGATTGGGATCCAAGTTGTTCTACCAATGTACTTACAACAAGTTCGTGGCTTATCACCATTCCATTCTGGACTAATGATCTTACCTGGCGCCCTTGTTTTCGGTATTGTCAGTTTAATCAGTGGTAACTTGAATGATCGTATGGGTGGTCAGCGTTTAGCCTTGATTGGGACGTTCCTATTAACCTTAGGAACGTTACCATTCTCCTTACTAACTCAGACAACGCCATACAGCTATATCATCTGTGAATACACGATTCTTATGATTGGGGTCGCACTCGTTACGATGCCCGTTACGGCTGCTAGTTCAGTTGATCTTACCGGACTTCAGTTAAGTCACGGAACGGCTGTTAATAGCACCATGCGCCAAGTAACCACTTCAATGGGGACTGCCGTTTTAGGGAGTGTCTTAGCAAATGTCATGTCAAACGATGCTCCTGCTAAAGCCCTTTTAGCTAGTGCACCCTTAGTCTATCAAAGCCAAAGCTACACTGCCGCTATGAACGGTTTCCACGCCGCTTTCCTAGTTGCAACTGCCTTTGGGATCATTGATTTATGCTTAGCATTCTTCGTTAAAAATCAAAAACAGGAGGCGGCGGCATGATTTTAATCGTTTTATTCATCGGTATCGTCATCTTCGTCTGCGGTTTGCTCTTCTTGGAGACCAAGATGCAACGAAGTATTGTTGGTAGCATTGGTTTCATTATCTTAATCGCCAGTGCTGCACTAATGCTTGGTAACGACAACTGGCATTGGGGCATGCATCAAGGCAGCACCACCAAAACCGTTAAGATTGCTTCTGTTTCAACCAGTAAAGAACTAAGCGTGTTAGTTTATCAGCCTATTAAAAAGGCCAAAACTGAACGCGTCTACGTCTATACTTTAAAAGGTCAATCCAAACAACGTCATACACCAGCTAGTCTTAAGACAACTAATCGCGTGACGTATCGCAACGTTGATCAAGCTAGCATGGCTACCAAGACAACAACTTGGCGCTATGATAACAGTTTTTGGAAGTTCCTCTTCTCTTGGACCGGGACACATCACGAATTAGTGAGTCGTCAAGTTACCTTTACTTTACCTAAGGACTGGGTAACCCTCAGTACAAGCCAAGCTAAGTGGTTAGCCACAACGGCTGCTCAAAAGGAAAAGACTGCTAAGACGGCAATTGCCACAGCTGTTGCTACCGAAGTGAAAACAGCCGTAGCTGCGGACCCAACGATGACAACTGCAGAAATTGCACAAGTAAAATCTAAGGCCGAAGCTGCTGCTGAAAAGCAAGCAGAACAACAAACGGCTTCAACCCTTGCTGCTTTGATCAAACAAGCAAAACAGCGATCAATTTACTAAGTTAGTTACTACAACGAGTATTAACTAACTGTTGAATCAAAAATAAGAGCGCAAAACCAAAATTTGGTTTTGCGCTCTTATTTTCATTTAACTATAAATACTAATGATTCGTTTCTTGAACTGCGGCTGTAATGTAACCACCTGAACTGAGTTTAATACGATATAGCCGCCCTGATTGAACAACCTTCCCGCTAAACTTAGTCCCGTTCTTAATGGTTTTGCCTGATCTATGACTCAACTTAACATCACTGTAAACATTGGCTGTCCCATATTTCATGGTGAATTTTCCAGAAGAACCTAATGGCCAATAGCCACCAATATCTTGAGCAAGTAACCACTTGTTGAGACCTGAAACGTAGACAATCTGTTTAGATCTGGACTTGGTAACCGACTTAACCGCCGTAATTCTGTACATCTTTTGCCGAACCGACTTTGGAATTGCAGCACCACCGTAATAATTAATTGCACCACTTGAAACATACGCAGACTGGCCTACTTTATAGCTGCTGTAGGCATAAACGATTGGTTTCGGTTTTGCCATCGCAGTATAGGTCGATGCTGTTACTAGACCAGTAATATATCCACCGTTATCCAATTTGACTTGATACGTATTGCCGGATTGATGAACAACCGTTCCTTTAACTGAGGCACCCTTAGCAACTTGCTTACCGGTTTTGCTGGTTAACGCTGCATTATTATAAATAGCCGTATTGGCTGTTACCTTAAAAGCACCATACGCCCCATTAGCCCAGTAACCATTGATATCTTGAGCATACAACCATTTATTGAGACCAGCAACATAGACAATTTGTTTTGATTTAAACCTAGTCAATGCCTTTACTGCCGTAATTTTATACATTTTCTGCCGTGCAGAAGTTGGAATTTTTGTAGAACCATAATACCCAGTCGCGCTATTTAACACGTACGCATACTGGCCAACTTTATAGCTACTATAAGCATACGTAACAAGTTTGGCTACTGGCTTAGTCACTGGTTTAGCAGTTGTCGTTGTTGATGCAGATGACGTGCTCAGCCACCAACTCAGTGGATGATAATTAGTCACCGATGAACTATCGGAAAGACTATTATCAACGTTTTGACCCAACGCCTTCAAGTAGTAAGAACTAGTATACTGCCATAATGAATAAGAAATTGTTGGCCGGTTAGAATAGTTTGCAATCCACTGAGCATCAAAAATCTGGCGTGAACTATTGGCATACGTACTAGCAAATGATTGGTAAGAATAGAAGATCAACTTTTTACTCGTCAACGAGCGCATCTCACTGTACCAAGCCTTAACCGCCGCATTTGATGTGCTGCTATTCATCGAAGTGGTTTCAAAGTCCAAGACATAGAAACGCGTGTTTTTATTTGCCCGCGCGTAGAACTTTTGAGCCTCCGCCTTAGCACTTGCCACATTCGTAAACGTTGCAAAATCATACGAGCCAAATGGCACACCGTATTTAACATATAAGTTTTCATTACTAGTGTGATATAAATCTTCATACCCCGAACCATATTGAACCCGGTTGATAACAAAGCTGACCTGCGACTTAAGACTGCTAACCTGGGTACTCGTCAGACGCCCCTGCCATTCTGAAATATCAGGAATAGCTGCTGAAGCTTTCATTGACACACCAAAGGTAAACAACACCCCAACGGTCGCCAATATTAATCCCCATCTTTTTTTTATTTTCACTTTCCATACACCTTTCCGTAATGGATTTAGCACTTAAAACACTCGTAAACAGTCATAATATGTAATTCACTTAAATATTCAACGGAATATCAAGATGACTATACCAATCAATCTAATAACAATGTTTAGACGTATTAACAGTCGGTTCATAAGTATGATTTTTAACATTATTGCTGCTTACAATTATCTTCAATTACTAATCAAAGACTAATGTACCATAGAAAACTGTTACTCACAGTTACAATTCAATTACAAAGAAACCTTAAAGATTTCATCTGTAACTAGACTAACAACAATAATTGCTATATCACCTGTTTTCCATTCGATCGATATCAGTCATGCCATCGAATAAATAGGTTGATTTACGCCGTTAACTTAAGAAACTTCACAAGTTTTAAACTATCGTCACAATTTGACCACAATTGCGTTTTACACTAGTATAAGTAAGCACGACTATATTTTGTTAAAGGACTTATGCCATGTTAATTATTTGTTTGATTCTCCTGGTCCTACTAGGACTCGTTTGTTGGTTAGGTTACCGTAACCTCAACCAGCCCTACGTGAAAGCACCCAAGGCATTGCCATTGAAAGCCCAATTGAAGCTTCAATCGCAAGCACGTCGTCAAATTACGGAACAAGCCCCACACCTCAAATGGTTATACTACTGTCTACAAGCTTGCTGGTGGATCGGTGTACTCTGTTTGCTAGTCAGCAGCTACCTCGTTGCGACTAAGTTACCACTTTTGATCTTCCCAATCTGGGCCGTGGTCACTAGTGTCATCTTGCTAATTGTCGGGATTGTATTATTAATGATTCCAGCATTAGTATGGACAACGCAGAGCTATGATTACCTGATCAGTCATGAATCATCACAAGCGTCATTTACACTTGCAACGACCCATGACTTTCAACGTTACCGTCGCCAACAACTCTGGCAAGTATTAGCACTGGATCTCCTAATCTTAGTTGGTTGGATCAGCTGGGCTTACCGCGTTAGTATGGTTCCCGTTGCTACGATCGAATACCTAGTGATGGTCGCAATCATTGCGATTCCAGTAGTAGCTTTAATCGGCTTGCTGGCACAACTACCTTACTTGTATCAGAATCGTTATTTAACTAGTGACACTGCTCGTTTTGGGACTTTACACTACCAAGCTAACCGTGCATTAATTAAACAACAGCCTGATCTGAAGGTACGTGTCATTACCGTCAATGTTATTCGCATTATTGGTTATCTGTTAGGCTTAACCTCATTCTGGTTACTCTACACTAACATTATTGCACCAGCATTTACGGTCAATACTGCTATCGTATACCCAGCAGGTGTAGTTGCACTGATTGCGCTCGTAATTGTGCAAACCGTTAGCATCTTGTGGCCTACTAAGCTGTATGATTATCTACAATTATTAGACACTAGCAAGCTTTCATTCAAACTTGCTGGTAGCGATCGTTTCCGTAAGTTCCGCTATCATTTAACTTATTTCCAACTAACATTCAGTATTCTCTGGATCGTTCTTTGGGTCATCATTATCGCTTACCATTACTACTTCGGTTAGTGACTAAAACCGCTAGTTCAGATAAATTCTGAATTAGCGGTTTTTTTATTCAGCTTTAAACGCGGTGATAAAAGCCCACTGTTGATTGTCCGAGCGTTCAAACTCACCCTTGGTTAGGGTTGTCATCTGGCGGTCATGTAACCACAACACCCGATAATCATCGAAAGCCTGAATATCACGGACGTCATGCGTAATCATCAAGTAAGTTCGCTGTGGATGGGCCTGCATTACTTCGAATAATAACTGCACATTCTGACGGTCAACCGCAGCAGTTGGTTCATCCAGTACCACCAGTTGCCGATCAACTTGCATAAACAGTAGTAACTGAACCAATTTGCGCTGACCACCCGAAAGCTGACCGTAATGTTGTTCCCAAATGGGCTTCAAAAACCGATAAGTAGGTGCGTCAACCCACGACTCAAACTCTGTTAGCTGAAAGTGTAATCGCCCCCGCTCAATCCCCAACACCAGCTTAGCAACGTCACAAACTCGAATCGACGTTAACATCGGTAACTGTTGGTTCAAGTAAATAGCATCCTGTGGGCAGTCAATCGTTCCAGTCGCTGGCCGTAAACCCGTAATGATATCCACTAAAGTAGTTTTACCCACGCCGTTTTGACCAATCAAAAAGTTCACACCAGGGCTCTGTAATTGAAAGTTTAGATCCGTAAACAGGGCTTGTTTGGCCTTAGGAAATTGATATGATAACTGTGTTACTTGCATCTTACAATCCCTCCGTAGGTAAAATTTTTAAGTGCCGGTAACTCCAAGCGCCCACAATAATCAAAATAACTAAGCAAATTGAATAAGTTAGGATGTACTGACTAGCCGTTCCTACTGTCAGCATTCGAAATAAGTTACTTATCAAGTACAGTGGACTGAGCACATTGCTGAAAATATTACTCATTCCTAGTACAACCAAATTGCTAACCGCTACCGAACCAACAATGATAATCAACGAGATCGCATTCACCATCGTGTTTAGCGTTTTTTGACGCATGTTGACTGCTAGTAGCGGTAAACAGTAACAAATGACAGGAATATAAGCTAGTCCCAAGGTTAGCCAGAGCCAGCCGATTAATTTAAGGAACGGCAACTGAAAGACCAAACTACTCAATCCAGCAATTAACGTTAAAGTTGTTAGTAACAAGATCAGGTTGACTATGGCTTCACTGACAATCAAGACCGATACGTTCACAACCAACGTCCGGTACTGTTTTAAGTAGCCTTGTTCCCGTAGCTCACCAATACTAGCCACCGTTACTAAGCAATTAGTGAAAATCATCCAACCGATGAACGGAATAACTGAATTCGCATACTGCGTTAATGTTAATTGTTGGAAAAAGTGATCCTTAGTATTCAAGATCAAAAACACTAGTGGCAAACAGACCGTATAGATTAACACACCTGGATTATCCCACGCTACCTTTGAAAAATATTGCGTATAGATCAGAACCTGCTGCCAATATTTACGCATGCTATCACTCCCAATAAATAATATGATCGTTTAATCTAAAAAAACATCAAATCTGTTCTGTTATATAAATATTTTTAATCATTCATAAATTGACATTTTAGCAATATACGTCTTATTATTGAAAATTAAAAAGTAAGTTTTGGAGGACTTCACATGATTCGAAAAGTACTACTCAAAGATGCGCCAAACATTCAACGAATAAATAAACTTTCCCTTGGATACGACTACCCAATAACAGCTGCCACACAGCAATTACAGCAGTTATTAAGTGAACCTCAACACCATCTATTGTTAGCCGCTGTTGACGACGATGATCAATTGATAGGATATGTGCATGCGGAGGTTTACCTAGAAACCTATGCACCGAAACTGTTCAATGTTTTAGCACTAGCAGTCGATCAAGACAGCCGCGGACAGGGTCTTGGAAAAGCTTTAATGATTGCATTAGTTGGTAAGGCCTCTGAATTCCAAGTCCATGGTATTCGACTGAACTCCGGTAGTGAACGTACGGCTGCACATCAATTTTATGAACATTTAGGCTATACCACCACTAAAATGCAAAAACGATTCTTTCTAGAATTACCATAAGCTCTACTATATTTTAGTAGAAAACCAATTTAGAATTCACTAAATGACACCGTTTGTTCGACCGCGTCAATCCGTACTTGTGCTCCTAATGGTGTGCTGATCATTGGTACCGTGTGACAGCTATCATAATCGTAAATAATCGGTAGCTCCTGACCATTCAGGACTTCTAATAAAATATCGATTGGCCGCCGATTAGTTCCCTGATCATCGAATAAGGCATGCTTACCTAAAATAATCCCCTTAACTTGTTTAAATATGCCCGCTAACTGTAGCATCACAAAGTTCTTTTCAAGTGTGGCTGCATCTTTCTCCGCGTCTTCAATAAAAAGAATATCATCAGCCGTCAGCTGCGGAAAATAAGGTGATTTCAAAAAGCCGTACATGGTGTTCAAGTTACCACCGATTAACCGCCCCGATAATACTGGTTGCGTCGTATAGTGCCACTCATTAATCTGCATCTGCTTGGGATAATCATAAGTTTCCCAATTAGCTGCTTCGTCGGTCCACTCTGTAGGTGCAGCAACCGTTACCACCTGCTGCATCGGCGTTTGATAAACAGCTAAAAAATTACGCCAGGTCATTTCCACTAGTGGTGACCATTCGCCCAGCGATGCAACCAGTGCTGGACCATAAATAACACGGCAATTAGGTGCTTTAGTCTGCACTGCCAGTAGTAACGCCGTCGCATCTGAATAACCCACAATGGTCTTAGGGTGCTGATTCAAATAGGCATAATCTAAATACGGCAGTACCGCATTGGTATTAGTTCCCCCAATCGTAGCCATAATCACATCAATTGTCTCATCATAAATTAATGTATTCAATTCACTAACGCGTTGCTGGATAAATCCAGAACGGTAGTGATCCTGTTGATTAGTCAAAACACCCGCAACTAATTGAACGTCCTGCGCCTTCAAGAAACGTTTGGCTCTGGCAAAACGCTGCGGTGATATAGCCGTAATTGGCGTTGACGCTGAGTAGTAACCAATTTTCATTGTCGCTCCTCCTAATAATTAAAATTTGATTAAAATTAACTATATCACTTTTCATAATTATCCGCCATTCAAGTTTCAAGGCAGCAAAAAAGCTCCCAATTACGGGAGCTTTTTACATTGTTATTGCGTTACCACTAACGAACGGTTAGCCGTGACATAGTTGCCTTTGTTTGTCCTGTAATAACGTGAGCCACCAGATCTTGAATAGATCGCTGTTACTTTGATTCGGTCACCCGCAGCGTGATAAGCGTTACGGTTCGACTTCACAAAATTGCTGGACTTGTACGTATATAATCCAGTCTTCGTCTTAAGCCACTTACTACTTGGTAAGGACTCATAATACCAATGATCTGACTTCGAAACTTTGGCTGTAATATAGCCACCATTAATTTTAATCCGATAAAAATTACCGCGTTTAACTAACGTTCCGCTATAGATACCATTCTTTTTCAAAGTTGTCCCAGACTTAGTCGTGAGATCAACATCTTTAAACAGAGTACTATCTTCTCGCAGTTTATAGACCCCATGTTGCCCAACCCAATAGCCGGTTACATCCTGTGCCAATACCCACTTATTAAGCCCACTTAGATAAACTAATTGTTTAGAGCGACTCGTCGTTACTGATTTAACAGCCGTGACCTTATAATACTTTTGCTTGGCACTACTTGGGACCGTGGTCTTATCATAATATTTACTAGCACCACTATTCAAATACACGTGTTGCCCAGACGTGTAGCTGCTGTATGCATAACTTGTCGCAGCTGGTGTAGTTGTCGTAGTTGAGTCTGACGTGGAAGCTGAAGTGCCAGACGTCCACCAACTTAATGGGTGATACGTGGTCACTGATGAACTACTATACAAACTATTATCAACATATTGGCCTAATGAAGATAAGTAATAGCTACTAGAATACTGCCAGAGCGAGTATGAAATCGTTGGTTGATATGAATAGTTCGCAATCCATTGGGCATCAAAACTCTGTCGAGCCGTATTGGCATAGGTCGTCGCAAATGATTGATAAGAATAAAAAATCAGTTTTTTATTCGTCAGTGAGCGCATTTCAGTATACCAAGCTTTAACCGCAGCATTAGCGTCCGAGGAGCTCATCGAGGTTGTTTCAAAATCCAAAACATAGAACTTGGTATTCTTATTAGCTCGTGCATACAGCTTTTGTGCCTCCGCTTTGGCTGTAGCCGTGCTTGTAAAGGTTGAATAATCGTATGAACCAAACGGAATCCCATATTTAACGTACAAGCTTTCGTTATTTGTATGATATAAATCCTCATAACTACTACCATATTGTACCCGGTTGATAACAAAGTCCGCTTGACTCTTCAAACTACTAACTTGGGTGCTCGTCAGTTTCCCTTGCCATTCTGAAATGTCAGGTACCGCTGCCTTGGCACTTACGGTCAGTAATAGACCGGCACAACTTCCTAACAGAACTAACCACCGCCACTTTTTACTAATGATCACAATCATCCGCCTTTCATCGTTGTATCAGTATGTATTTTGCTACTGATACCAATAGTACCGATAAAATGTGCAGATACCTTCACAAACTGATGACATTCATTTTACAGTTTGTTTACAATGTGAACTAATGCGATGGGTGTTGTTTCACATTATGCTTAATGCCATTTTTCTAGTCGGTACAGCCCTTCGTCGTCTGGAACCTCCTGATGATTCTTGACTTGATAGCCCATCTTAAGGTAGAAGTTACGCGCAGTTTTAGATGCTGGAATTTCAACTCGCCGTGCTTGGCAAAAATAAACATCATTTTCTAACGTATGAATAATCTGTTGGCCGATTTTGCGTCCCTGATACTCAGGATCAACAAAAATGGTAAATAAACTGTATTCATTAGGTTGATTCCAATACGGCCCAATCGCACCAGTGCCAATCAAACGGGAACCGTCAATAACTACGTAAAAATGCGTTGCCTGTGCCTTTTGTACTAACCAACTAGGTGATATCCGTGCTATTAACTGAGCAATATAAATCGCTGAGTAATCGGCCGCGTTACTTATTTGTATCGTACGACTAATCATTTCGGCAGCTGGGACCGCGTCTGCTACTTGAAAACGGCGAATTTCAACTGACATCATAATCACCTTCCATAATTGATTTACTGCTTAATTTTATTGAGGACCTCTACCAATTGTTTCCGCAGTTGCGCATGCTTACTTGGCTCGTACAAAAATTGCGGATCAGTCCAGTGTCGTTGACTATACAACCAAACCGGCATTGAGCGGTGTTGCTCATCTTCCCACTGATAACGCGGAAAGATGTGGGCGTGTAAAAACTGATCCGTATTCCCCAAGATATCGTAATTGAGTCGTACTGGCTGACATACTTGGATAATGGCATCACCTACAACAGTCATATCCAATAAGAACCGTTGCCGCTCAACAAGTGTTAGCTCATTCAGTGATCCAACTGACCGTTTCGGTAATAGTACACAGTAGCCTGGTAAAAACTGCGTGTCGCCCAGCGCAACAAAGCTTCCCACTAATTCCTTAAGTATCATCGGGTTAGTTCCGTTGATTGCTGCTTCGATACGATTATCTTGCCACGCCATGATCGTCCATCTCCTTCAAATAACTTGTTCAATCAGTGCTGACCACTTTTCTCAGCAAACCAAGGTTCCGTAATCTTCAATGTGACATGATCAAAATCGATTGCCGCCAGTGCGTTGTACGGTAACGCTGTCCGCGGAAAGGCGTGCCCGAAGTTAACGTTGTAAAGAATGGGTAGCGCTAGGTCAGCCGTTTCGCTAATCAGTATTTGACGATAATCATCATAGTAATGCTCATTTTGCGGCTTGCCAACAATGATTGCCGCCACATTAGGTAAAATCCCTACCGCTCGTAACCTTTGTAACATGGTTCGAAATAGGTCTGGTTCAGGTTGTTCATCACTCGTTTCAATAAAGAGCAGTTTGTCTTGCCAATCAGAAGCTGCTGGAACCAACTGATACTTCTGTGCAACAGCCTGTTCATCCGGATAACGGGTCGTGGTTAGTAAATCATAAAAGCTATCCAGACACCCACCAAGCAAACGTCCCCGTACAACGCCATGACCACGTAACACGTCATAACTTCGCCGCTCCTCATGAGCCAGTCGTGGTGTATCCAACGCCTGTGGGCTAAAATCCGTCCGCTCATCATACCAAGTGGGACTACTTAATAAGTCTGTCACCACTGGATTATGGAAGTAATGTTGCCAGGTTGCAGCTGTATACGGCAGCATTTCAGGTCCTAATTCCGCCAAGTCACTCAGAAAATTGGGCCCGTAAAAGGTCTGTAATCCCAGTTGGTAAAACATTAAGTGATTGATTGTCGTGTCAGAGTACCCCGTAAAGAGTTTAGGATGCTCCCGAACTGCCGTGATAAATTCAGGATCATCCATCAAATATGGTAACGTTCGGTAAGTATCGTCACCACCAATGGCCGCAATAACGCCCTTAATAGTAGGATCCATAAATGCAGCTTTCAGATCGGCAGCTCGCAACTCTGGATGTACGGTTATAAAACTGCGACCGGCCAGCGTATTTGGCATCATTACCGGCACTAATCCTAGTTCTTTTAGTCGTTCACAGCCTCGTTGCAACTGATGTTGAACCGCGTTTTCGCCCAAAGTGCCACTGGAAAGACTCACAACGGCAATTCGATCACCACGCTTCAATGCTAAAGGTTTTTGCATGTTATCACCTCAATTGTGTTATTGATTTTTAATATTATCATTATATTTTAATTTATCAACTACTATTTATTTGCTAATCAACAATCAAATAAAAAAACAGTAATCAAAGATTTATTACTTTGGTTACTGTTTTTGAAGGTTATTTAACTTAGCACCTTTGCCATCACTTAGTATGATACGGATAGTAGTGTTCCGCCTTTGACTGGTACTCACGTAGATCATCAATTAAACCGGCCGCATTAAAATGAACCGAGGATAGGCCGTCAAAATGAGTCGTCTCCGTTGTCACAGCCGTAAACGTCCAGCTTACAAAGACAGTCTCATCACTAGCCGCCCACATCTGCTTAATCGGCCATGCGGTAACCGTTTGTACCGTCATTTGGTGTTCAATCCATTTTTGAATCTCTTGTAATGTCAAATATGCTGGTCCATAGCACTCTTGGTAGTGACAATTAGATGCTAATACCGTTGATAATGATAAAAAATCACGGTCTAACCACATCTGGAAATAGCGTCTGATTTGCTCCTGCTGCTTAATCTGATAATCGTCCATTATCCTTATCCCCTTTTTTAATAACCAGTTTGTCATCCATTTATTATTCACATTAATGTATTTATTTATCATTATATGACGTTACCTATCAATTGTATGTAACAAATTAGTTAGTTGTATTTTACGGTTACTTCCAGTGGGTTTATAATTGATGATAATCTTAATAAAGTGAGTATTAAGCTGATGATTAACGTAACCAAGCGCCACATCCAAGATATTCCCGTCCTTGAAGTGGTTGCAGCCACCGAACTAAACACCCCCTTACCACTAGTAATTTTTTATCATGGCTGGCGCTCTAGTAAGGAACTCGTCTTAACCCAGGCCCGCAAACTAGCTCAGAAAAACATCCGGGTCATCTTACCAGACGCTCCTAATCATGGTGAACGCCAACAAGCTGTCAGCAGTCTACCATCGCTAACCTTTTGGGCTAGCATCCAAGGTAATCTAGCTGAATTCGAACTACTAGTCGACACTTATCAGCGTCAGCACCTCATCAAAGACCATCAGATTGGTGTCGGTGGCTATTCCATGGGTGCCATGACCACTGGGGCACTACTGACTCACCATCCAGAGATCAAAGCCGCTACCATTATTATGGGGACACCTGATCTCAATGCGTATGCGCAACTAGTTCGCCAGTATGCCACACAAGAACACCGCTATCTCCCAACGGATACAAACCTAATTACGAATTGGATCGATGA
The DNA here is from genome assembly GCF_001039045.1 of Lactiplantibacillus herbarum. Taxonomy (GTDB): domain Bacteria; phylum Bacillota; class Bacilli; order Lactobacillales; family Lactobacillaceae; genus Lactiplantibacillus; species Lactiplantibacillus herbarum. The sequence goes on along the minus strand of NZ_LFEE01000018.1, from coordinate 213,176 downwards.
CTATGATCTGAATCGACATCCTGAGACAATTGCTCATCGACCACTATTATTCTGGCACGGCACTCAGGATGAACGTATTCCGTATGCACAATCCCGCGACTTCTTCGATCGTATTCATGATCAACCATATGCCGAACAGACCGCATTCATTACTGGTTATCAGGCTAAGCACCTGGTAAAAGTGCCATTAATGGACAAGGTGACCAACTTCTTTGACTACTACTTGAATTAATTATTCGGCTACTACCAGCCATTTAACTGTAAGAACAATCACAAGGATTATAGTATTTTTCTACAAAAAAGGCGTTTAGCTATGAGAGTCTTCTCAAATAGCTAAACGCCTTTGCTAATCGTTATTTAGTTTTCAACCCGCGCTGGGCGAATCCGTTTACCCCAATATTGGAAGTAATCCGTCCGTAACGCCCCATTATAAAGCTTACGACGCTTGGTTGCCTTTTGACCATAGAAGTCTTCAAATTCTAAGTCACTGGTTAAGATATACTTACTCCAGCTTGGTAACTTGCCGTAGACTTGGCCCATTTGACGGTATAAGATCCGAACCGTATCACGATCACTCAAGCGTTCCCCGTATGGTGGGTTGGCCACGATTACACCGTTCAACTTATCAGTTGTAAAGTCCTTAACGGCTAATTGTTTGAAGTTGATATCATGTAATACGCCGGCTTCGCTAGCATTAAGCTTAGCAATATCGATCATCTTACCATCAATATCATAGCCACTGATATCTAATTCCATATCGTAATCAGCGAGACCGTCCGCTTCATCACGTAATTCTTGGCTCAAGCCAGCGGGAACCCAGTCCCACTTCTCGCACGCAAATGAACGGTTGAAACCAGGGGCAATATTACGAGCTAACAATGCAGCTTCGATTGGAATCGTTCCTGAACCACACACAGGATCGATGAATGGGTTATCTGGATACCACTTAGCCAGCATCACTAAAGCAGCCGCCATGTTTTCCTTCAATGGTGCGCCACCTTTTTCGACCCGGTAGCCCCGTTTGAACAGACTTGAACCGGTCGTATCAAGCGTCAACATGACATGGTCCTTATTAATCGCAACTTCTAATGGGAACAAAGCCCCGGTTTCTGGTAAGTGACCACTACGATGGTAAGTACTTGATAACTGGTTAACAATCGCTTTTTTGACGATTGACTGCACATCAGGAACACTGTGCAACTTAGAATTACGTGACTTACCTTCAACTGGGAATTCAGCGTCCATTGGTAATAATTCATCCCAAGGTAAAGCTAACGTCTTTTCGAATAATTCATCGAATGAGTAGGCGTCAAATTCGCCCACGATAATCTTGATCCGATCAGCTGTCCGTAACCACAAGTTCGTTCGTAAAATATCCTTGATGGTGCCGCTGAAGCGTACCCGACCATTTTCTGTTTGACCATGGTAACCCAAGTCACGCAACTCGCGGCCAACTAGTGCTTCGATCCCACTGGCTGCAGTCGCAATTAAATTAAATTCTTGCATAGTATCCTCCTGATAATTTCAACTTATTATTATTTAAATATTCTTCCCGGCAATAACCGAGTTTTATTCATTATCTAGTTTAGCATAGTTTGACAGGACGTCACTTTTTCGTATAAAAAAACTAGGACAAAAGCGAACTTTTGTCCTAGTCTCCTGTCTAAATGTAAATTCCTGTAGGCCATGTTTTGTACCTGATCAAAGTACAGGGTCTGTTGATCAGGCGGTAATCATCTATCTCGAGATAATTAAATCTCCCCCCACATTTAGTTCAATTCCATATGTGAAGCGCCCCTACCGTAGTTTGGGTTGCCCGCTCGTGGGGTTTACCGCGTTCCAACTCGTTCGTTTCCAAGCGAGTATCGTCACTGTGGCACTTTTCAGGAATACTCGGGCATAGCCGAAGCCTTAGCCGTTTTTCCCGCCGTTACCGATAAAATCGGTACCCCGGCTTATTTTTTCACCGAGCACGAACACTACAAGCATCGCAGCTTGTGCGAGCATGGACCTTCCTCAGCCGACATAAGCCGACCGCGATTACCCAGAATTTACATCGAATCACGTTTATAGACGGTGTGATTCATTTTGATCATTATCTAATTGGGCGCCAAAGACGTGACGTTCCAAGTTAGACAAACGTTTCAGAATGTCCATATTCGTAACCGAACTAGTTGGTTGTGAAGAAGGACTGGTTGAACCAACAGCGACTTGCTTAGTAAGCTCGTCAACCTTGGCCCGCAACCGTTCATTTTCATCTGAAAGTTGTTGGTTATCTTTAGTAAATGACTCATAGTCCTTAATGACACTATCCAAGAACCCATCCACGTCAGCAGGATCATAACCCCGCATCTTTGGTTTGAATTCTTTTTGAAGGATGTCTTTTGGAGTAAAATTACGTTTAGCCATATTTAAAAACACCTCATTGTTATTCGCGCAATGTCCATTGGGCATCCGCATTACTTAAAACATTGTAGCAGACTTTATTCAAAATTAAAACCATTATTCTGTTTTTCTGCATATTCATTGGCACTTTCTTGTAACCAATCAAAGTCGATCAGGGTTAACGGGTACGGATGGGACTCGCTAAATGACCGAATCAGATCGTAGTCATAACTAGGTTTACCAGGGTTATCTGGATCATACACTAAAGTCGCTGCATCTGTATGGGTTACCATGAAATCTTGGTAATTTTTTAATTGTTGTGGATTTTCATACGCTTGCTTACTAACCGGCGCCTGAAAATCGACCCGTGCTAATAATGCTTGCAGCTTCGCCTGATTGGTCTCATTCCAGCGCCCACCAAATTCACCATATGGCAGCATCATGGCGACTTTTAACTCCGGATAGGTTTTCTTTAATTCAAGCCCCACTTCTGCGGCCCACTGCTCAATACCAAGCTGTCCGCCCGTGATCAACCAGTCCATCCCATCTTCAATCTGGTTAGTTAGATAATTAGTTAACGCAAACTTAATAACCTTAAGTTTGTCATCCTGATCGCTAAAAACGTTTAATTCATAACCCCGGTAACCACTAAGCCATAGTCGACTCATAGAAAAGTCTCCTTTCAATCACTAAATATGGGTAAAAACTCACAGATATTTCACATTCACGGGTGGTTAATGGTAAAATGAATCATTACTAGGAGGTTGATCAATGTGACGATTCGCTACCCAAACGGTAAAGTTTACCGCCAACCTAGCCATTCAAAATCACCAACTTCTAAATTTGCTAACGTTAACTTTGGCGATCGTGGGATGAGCTTGGAAGAAGAACTCAATGATAGTAATACTTATTATCTTAAAAAGAATATCGCAGTTATCCATAAAAAGCCAACACCCATCCAGATTGTTAAAGTCGACTACCCTAACCGCAGCGCCGCTGTTATCCGTGAAGCCTATTTCAAACACGCTTCTACGACCGATTACAACGGTGTTTATCGTGGCAAATACTTAGACTTTGAAGCAAAGGAGACGAAGAATAAGACGGCCTTTCCATTGAAGAACTTTCATGAGCACCAGATTGAGCATATGCGCCAATGTATCCAGCAAGGTGGCATCTGCTTCGTCGTTATTCGCTTTGCGAGTTTGGGCCGCTTGTTCGTACTAACAGCTACCGACCTATTTACTTATTGGGATCATCAAAGCGATGGTGGTCGCAAATCAATTCCATTAGTGGACATTGAACAACGGGCTACGGAGCTACACTACCATATCAATCCGATCATTCCTTACTTAGATGCGATTGATAACATCATTGATGAAACTTCATCAAATCACTAAAGGAGAACATCATGGCAAGTAACAATGAACAGAACTCACGGGTCGCTCGTAAAAAGAGCCAACCTAAGCCACCTAAAAAACACTGGGTACGACGCATCATTTTATCATTAGTCGCACTGTTTGTTATCGTAGTATTAGCAGGGCTTGGACTATTCTTCTATTATGCGCAAACGTCCCCTTCGATTTCCGCAGGCGATCTCAAGAGTGAAAGTGCCACAAAGGTTTACGATGCTAACAACAAATACGTGACAACTCTCGACTCAAGTAACCGGCAATACGTTAAATCTAGTAATATTCCTGCTACATTGAAGAGCGCGGTTGTTTCCATTGAAGACCGACGCTTCTACAAGCATAACGGTGTTGACTACTATCGGATTTTTGGCGCCTTTCTAGGTAACCTGAAAGGCAGTTCTTTGGGATTGCAAGGTGGGAGTACTTTGACGATGCAGTTGGTTAAACTCTCTGTCTTCTCCACGAACACTTCAGATCGTAATCTTAAAGTTAAGTCCCAGGAAGCTTGGTTAGCCCTTAACCTTGAAAAACACTTCAGTAAAGCACAAATTCTTGAATACTATATTAACAAAGTATACATGGGTAACGGCGTTTATGGGATGGGCACTGCCGCACGCTACTACTACAACAAGCCGTTAAAAGATCTCAACCTCAGTCAACTAGCTTTACTAGCTGGGATGCCGCAATCACCAACTAACTATGACCCAACAACCTATCCGACCTACGCGACAAGTCGTCGTAATTTAGTACTTCAAGCGATGTACGACAATAAAGTCATTACTAAGGCACAGGAAACTGCCGCTATGAACGTCAGCGTCAAAACTGGTTTAAGTTCAGCTGGCCGTTCAAGTATGGCTGCCAAAGCTAACAAAAATAAGGTTCTGGATGCCTACCTCAAAGAAGTCAGTGCTGACCTAATCAAAAAAGGTTACTCTTCAAACACAGGTGGTTTAAAGGTTTACACAAACCTGAATATGAATGCGCAACAACGTCTATATGACATTGCCAATACATCTAAATACGTTACTTACCCTAATAATGGGCAGCAAACGTTCCAATTAGGGGTCTCCGTTGTTGATTCCTACACCGGGAAAGTTTCTGCCATGATTGGTGGTCGTAAAACTGGCGATGTCACATATGGACTCAATCGAGCAGTTCAAACAACCCGTTCCAATGCATCGACAATGAAACCAATTTTGGATTATGGTCCAGCGATTGAATACAAGAGTTGGCCAACCTATAAGACCGTTGCCGATACCAGCTATAAATACGCTGGGACCAATATCAGCGTTCACGATTTTGACAACAAGACACTCGGTAACATGACTATGCGAGCCGCCCTCGTTCAGTCACGTAATATTCCAGCCATTAAGACCTTAGAAGCAGTTGGTCTCAATAAGGCTAAGGGCTTCGCTAACGGTTTGGGCATGGGCCTGAAGACCGTCACAGCGGCAAATGCCATCGGTGCTGATGTCTCCACGCTGCAAGTTGCTGGCGCCTATGCGGCCTTTGCCAACGGTGGTGTTTATCACAAACCTTACTATATCAATAAGGTTGAAACACAAGATGGAAAAACCGTTGACTACAGTAGTACTGGCACTCGGGCTATGAAACGTTCAACAGCTTACATGATTACCGACATGCTCAAGGGTGTTATCAACAGTTCAACCGGGACAGCTACAACCGCTAAAATCAGTGGTGTCTATCAAGCTGGGAAGACTGGGACAGATAACTATTCTTCTGATTCCAAGATTTCCGTTCCATCGGATGCCGTTGTTGATTCTTGGATGGCCGGTTACACTAAGAACTACTCAGTCGCAGTATGGACTGGGTATGATGAATCACAAAAAGCCGGTGGTTATCTCGACTCCACCAATACTAAGGTTTCACAGAATATCTACCGTGAAATGATGAGTTACTTACAAGAATACTCGCCTAACTCAGATTGGACTAAGCCAAGCTCAGTCGGAACGACCAAACGTAACGGGATTGAAGAACTTTACGTCGTTGGTCATCTCTTCTCAAGTAGTGAAGCTTCTTCTGGAACGTCTAGTGCGAATAACACTAGTTCAAGTACTAGCAGTATTATTTCCAGTTCAAGCAGTAGCAGTTCTTCATCTAGCAGCAGTTCAGAATCATCATCTTCTTCTGAATCATCTAGCAGCTCTTCATCATCTTCTTCTGAATCATCAAGTAGTTCAGAAGCAAGTAGTAGCTCGATCGAAAGCTCCAGCTCAGCTGCAAGTTCATCAGCTGCTTCAACAGAAACACCTACTACAAACAACGCGACACAAGGTCAATAGTTTAAGAAATCGCAAAAATGACACCATGCTGAAATTCAGTATGGTGTCATTTTTTAGTCTTATTTTAAAATGTAGCTTGATCACGACTATCTGAGCCTATTCATTACTAGCTTCATTCGCTGCCTTAGCCTGCTCCTGCTCCATTGCGTTATCATTCGGCAGATTGACCACCGTGACATTCGCTGGCGTGTTACGCACCACGTAGGCCGTTGTTGAACCTAAGAACAACCGTGAGATGGCGTTGGTTCCCGTTCGACCAATCACGATCAGATCAATCTTCTGAGCTTCTGGAACATCCACGGCAATCGTCACCTTTGGCACGCCCGTTTTACGAATCACTTCCGCCTCCAGATGATTAGCCTCAACGCGTTCCTGCGCTCGTTCCAATAACTTCTTACTCTGGGCCTGATCAAAGCTCATCATGTCAGGAACCGCTCTAGTGAAAACGTCCGCACTGTACATGCCAAAACGATTAACGTCAATGACGTTTAACAAGTAGAGTTTGGACTCAAACACCTTCGCCAATTCAATGGCGTGATCTAGCGCGTAGTACGAGTTATCGGAACCGTCTAATGGAACTAAAATACGTTTATACATGAGCACGACCTCCTAGTCACTAGCTTCTGTCATTTCTTATTATTATCATAACCAAATAACAAAACACTAGCGACCAATATGCTCAGTGAATATTAATTATCAAAATAACTCAGTGGCTGGTTCACGTTGATCTTTGTGCCGTAATATTTTTGTTTAATATACTTCTGAATATCAGCACGATGGTACAACTTAACTAGCTTCAAATAACTAGCTTTATGTTTGTTCTTAGCCGCTGTAGCTAGAATATTAACGTTATCCTTCGTATCCTTGTTCAGACTCTCGTGGAAGATCGAATCCCGCAAAACGTGTAAATGGCCCTCTAACGCAACCGTATTGGAAATTAGAACGGCATCGACACTCTTAATGATTCGTGGACCAGTCGTATCATCAATCTGCTTAAACTTGAGGTGGCGTGGGTTGCTAGTAATATCCTTCGTCGTCCCCAAGACACCAAAGTTCGCTGCTAATTTAATTAATCCAGCCTTTTGCAGTAACAATAACCCTCGTGATGCTTGCGAGGGGTTATCCGCAATCGCAATCGTGGCGCCGTCAGGAATCTGGTCAATATTCTGATACTTTTTTGAATAGATTCCCATTGGTTCTAAGTAAGTTGTCCCCAGTGCCGCTAATTTGGCCTTAGGATTCTGTTTGTTGTACGTCTCATAATACGACCACGATTCAAACGCGTTGACGTCCACCGAACTCTCGGCCGTTGCTTTATTCAGTTGAACCCCGTCGGTAATCTGCTGCACTTTGATCGTTAATCCTAATTGTTTAGCGTCCCTACTCTTGGCAATGTGCTGCCAGACTTCATAGTCAGAGCCCATGGAACCAACCGTAATCGTGGCACTCTGTTGCTCACGGGCCGAATAACTCGTCAACTCGTGTATGCCGATACAGATACCAACAATCACACCTATGCCTAATAACCACCATGCTAATCGTTTCATCTCTACGCCTCCCTAATCGTGCGTTACGCGTTTGACAAGCCAGTCACCAGCTAGCTGCACAGCGAATACGAGCACTAAGATAATCAGCATTGCCACCAGCGTCACGTCGTTTTCAAAACGAGCGTAACCAATACTGATTGCAATATCACCTAAGCCACCGGCACCAATAGCCCCAGCCATGGTTGTTAGCCCAATCAAACTGATCACCGTGACAATCGATACCCGGATCAGATCAGGCAACCCTTCCTTCAGATAAACGCGGAAGATAATGGCTAGCGGGCTAGAGCCCATCGATTGGGCAGCCTCTACGATACCTTGATCAACATCTAGTAACGCATTTTGAACCTGTCGGGCATAGAATGGAAAAATCCCCAAGACTAGTGGCACTAAAGAGGCGGTCGTCCCAACAGTAGTTCCAATTAAGTAATTAGTTAGTGGCGAGATGACCGCTAATAAAATAATAAAGGGCACCGACCGCAACAAGTTGGTCGCTTTATCTAATAATTGATACGAGGGTTGATCTGATAACAAGCCCCCTGGCTGTGTCACGACTAATAAAATACCTAGTCCAAGTCCCAACACACCCGCAATGATTGCTGAAACTGCGGTCATATAAAGGGTTGCCAGTGTCGCTTGAATGAACTCACTTTTCATCTGTAATACATTTGGAAGTAATGCTGCCATTAGTCACTCAGTCCTTTCACCACTTGTTCATCAATAACTTGCGCATGAACGCCCTCTGACGCCATTTTAGCCACCGCAGGGTTGAATGCCGCTAAATCCCCCGTAATTACCGCAATCATGTCACCGACGTTCTGGCCGTCAATTTGATCAATGTTAGCGAACAAGATATTAACGTCCACTTTGAATTCTTGTGATAATTGCGAAATCACCCCATGTTTAGTGGCCTGACCAATAAACTTAAAAGCAATTAACTCCTGATTGGCTGCTAACTCGCTCAACCTAATCGTCCGAGTAATCCGTTTGATCGCTGCACGCACATTCGTTGCTGCCTCCACGAAGTCTAGCGTTAGTGCCTCTTGCGGTGCGGTGAAGACTTGGGCAACTGGTCCACGTTCAATGATTTGACCGTCTTCCATAACTGCAACGTGGTGGCAAATGCTCTTAATAACCTGCATCTCATGAGTAATTAAAACGATTGTCAGCCCTAATTCCTGATTCAAGCGTTGCAGTAATGACAAGATTGAGGCGGTCGTCTTCGGGTCTAGCGCACTAGTAGCTTCGTCAGAAATAAGCACTTTGGGGTCAGTAATCAATGCTCGCGCAATGGCGACTCGTTGCTTTTGACCACCAGACAGCTTGCTTGGATAAGCTTGAGCATATGCTTCTAATCCCACTAGTTTCAATAACCGCAACGCTTTTGCTTGGCGTTCCTGCTTGCTAATTTTCTGTCCGAGTAATGGGTAGATGACATTACCAAGCACCGTGCGCGATCCCATCAGATTAAAATGTTGAAAGATCATACCGACCTGCCGTCGTGCTTGCCGTAACTTAGCGGGAGACAAGTCTTGTAACGCTTGGTCGTTAACAACCACTCGCCCCTCAGTAGGTGCCTGTAACAGATTAATCACCCGGACCAAGGTACTTTTACCCGCACCAGAATAACCGATGATGCCGTAAACATCTCCTGAATCAATCGCAAGATTTACATCCTGAACCGCTGGAAGCACCTGCTGATCATTATGAAAAGTCACCGTGATATCTTTTAAATCAATAATTGGTTGTGCCATCAATCTCATCCTCCCCATCAAAAAAAGGTCGTCCTTAATCTGAAACTCAGATTAAGGACGACCTTAGCCGTGTTACCACCTTATTTCGATATTCAGTCTCGAACATCGCACTTCAAGTACCACAATCACCCTGATTATGAGACTCTAACTCGATAACGGCAGTAACCGTTAATGCCTAACTATTACGCTCAGCATTAAAAAATACACCTGTCAGACCATCTTCAAGAATGCACCGTCACTACCTTACACCAACCGGTAGCTCGCTATGGATCGGTCGCAATCTTTACTCATCTGACACATTGTTCTTTGATTTCACTTGCTTGGTTGTTATTAGTATCACGCTAGCTAAATGAGAAGTCAAGATGAATTTTAATCTTTTTCTAATATTAGCGTTTATCAAATACATCTTCCACATGCATTTCATTTGTTAAAACTATTGTTACTCGTCTTCTGTGTAATGCTATATATATGGAACTCCCCCTCACGGCTAAGGTGAAATTTAAAAGGTTAATCACATTTTACCTACTTTTAGTTGGACTGATCGGTATTTCAGGCGAAAGTCAGCTGGCAATTTGTTCAATATAGGACTCCTACTATAGCGTTAACGGAGTATATCAATCTTTTACTTTTAGTAAACAGTTAATAAAAAAATAGTCACCGGCAATTTGCCAGTGACTATACAGGTATTACGATTGATCTTCGCCTAATTTAAATAACGGAATCTTAGGGCCCGCGTTATCGCCAGTTTGACGCTGCGGTTGCGGTGCTGAATTCAAACGCTTTTCAATACTACGTTGTCGTTCAGCTTCGACCTGAGATGCCGTCTTCAGGTTACGTTTCTGCCAATTAAGCAGGATGCGATCCATATAAGTCAGATTATAGACTTGACGCAAGACAGCTTCACGCAAGGCTAATTCAATGACTTCTGGTTCATAGTGGTCTTCATCGAACCACTTACTGATACTTTCCATCTCAATTGGTGATAGATCACGGCCAAACTCGGTTTGAATCGCGGTAAATACTTTTTGACGCATGTTTTCAGTCGATGCTGCGGTCGGTTCTTGTGGCTGCTTCTTTAATGCAACCGCCAACTTGTCGTAAAGGCCATCAAAGTTATACCGATCATGAATCTTTTGATCCTCACCGGTAATCGATTCAATAGTCAGTAACTTTTTCGCTAGCATTTCGTGTAACCGTTGGAAAACGGCATTCGTATCTTCACCCAAACTGGTCGCGATCACGGCCGCATCAGGAAACTGATTACCTTGATCCATCAGGCGTTTAAATTGCAAATAAACTAGTAACTCATCATTGGTGACGCCAATCTCACGATAATGCGTGAGTAAGGCGTTGGCAATGGTCGTTTGCCCATCGTTGATCAGGGCAGCTGCTAAGGATTCCATCCCAACGACTCCTTTCACGAAAGAGTGGGACAAAAGCCGGGTAGTTGCTGAGCATAGCGTAGGAAGCCAAATGATTGTGTTTTTCAATCGTTTGGCTTTCATAGCTAGGCGGAAGCAACTGGCTTTCGGCACACGTTTTGGCTAAATATTAAAGGGCCTGCGACTTCTGTCACAGCCCCTTTAATTAATGTTATTTAACTAAATAACTCTTATGGGTAAATGCGGTTTAACAAACGTGGGAACGGAATCGTTTCCCGTACGTGATCTTCAGCGGTGATCCAAGTCAAGAAGCGTTCTAGCCCAAGACCAAAACCAGAGTGAGGAACACTACCATACTTACGTAAGTCCAAATACCAAGCGTAGGCTTCTGGATCTAAGCCGGCTTCCTTGATTTGGTCTAACAAGTAATTGTAATCAGTAGCACGTTCGGAACCACCAATAATTTCACCATAACCTTCAGGTGCCAATAAATCGGCACAGATAACCACATCGTCACGAGTTGGGTGTGGCTTCATGTAGAATGGCTTGATAGCCTTAGGGTAGTTTAAGACAAAGACGGGTTGGTCAAAGTGATCAGCCAAGAAAGTTTCTTCTGGCGAACCAAAATCAACACCCCATTCAACGTCAAAATCATTAGCTTTAAGTAACTCAACAGCTTCATCATAACTGATGCGTGGGTAAGGTAACTTGGTGTACTTCTTCAACGTTTCTACGTCACGACCAAGAATATCTAAAGCATATTGACAATGATCAATCACACCCTGAACAAGGAAGGCAATGTAACGTTCTTGTACTTCTAGGCTTTGTTCTTGGTGCATAAAGGCCATTTCAGGTTCAATCATCCAGAATTCAATCAAATGACGACGCGTCTTTGATTTTTCTGCTCGGAAAGTTGGGCCAAATGTGAAGACCTTACCGTATGCTAAGGCACCGGCTTCAGCGTATAACTGCCCACTCTGTGAAAGGTAAGCGTCACGATCAAAATATTCAGTATGGAATAATTCAGTCGTGCCTTCAGGTGCACTCCCAGTCAAGATTGGTGAGTCCATCTTAGTGAAACCTTCTTGATTGAAGAATTCGTAAGTGGCACGAATCACTTCATTACGAATGTTCATGATAGCCCAAGGTTGTTTTGAACGTAACCATAGATGACGGTGATCAAGTAAGAAATCAACCCCGTGTTCTTTTGGTGTAATTGGATATTCTTCGCTTTCACCGACAAGTTCAATATCTTCTACTTCGATTTCATAACCGAATTTTGAACGACTGTCTTCGTGAATAACACCCGTAATCCACATGCTAGCTTCTTGCTTAACTTCTTTGGCTAAGGCAAAAATTTCTTCGCTAACTTGGCTCTTGACAACGACCCCTTGGAAAAAGGCAGAACCGTCACGTAATTGTAAGAACGCAATCTTACCACTTGAACGTTTGTTTGTGAGCCAGACCCCGATTTTGACCTTTTCGTCAACGTGATTTTTGGCTTCGATAATGCTAATCTGTTGCACCATTTACTTAGATCCTCCAATTAATTTGCTTGTTCAGCAATTTTTTGTGTCATAAATTGTTGTAGCCGACGATGAGCTTCACGTAATGAAGTCATATCAGTCGCGTAGCTGAGTCGCAAGTGCCCGGGCAATCCGAACGCTTCACCTGGAACCAAGCCGACGTGTGCCTCCAGCAGTACTGCCGTGACAAAAGCCGTTGCATCTTGATACCCAGTCAAACGTAACGCTTCAGTGATGTCTGGGAATAAGTAAAACGCACCCGCAGGCTTCCCAGCTGGCAACTTAAACCCTGGCAAACTAGCAATCAACGGATAAAGCTCGTTTAACCGCGCTTCAAAGCCTTGACGCATCGTTTCGACCGATGTCTGATCACCACCGAAAGCTTCAATCGCAGCGTACTGTGAAACAGCGGCTGGATTGCTAGCTGCGTGTCCTAACACCACACCCATCTTAGCCATAACGGCCTTGGGACCGGCTGCATAGCCAATCCGCCAACCAGTCATTGAATATGCTTTAGATACCCCGTTGATTAAAACGACGTGATCCAAATCAATACCTTCTAATTCTAGCACGGATGTGAACTGATTACCGTTATACATTAATTTTTCATAAATTTCATCGGCAATCACTAGAATAGCGTGACTTTCTGCCCAACCGACAATCGCCGTCAATTCCGCACGACTGTAGACTAAACCGGATGGATTCTGTGGTGAGTTCAAAACTAAAGCCTTGGTCTTAGGTGTCCGCTGGGCTTCAAGATCAGCTACCGTAAACCGTAACTGGCGATCTGTACCAACTTCCACCGGCGTCCCACCAGCTAATTTGATCTGTTCTGAATAACTGACCCAGTATGGTACTGGCAACAACACTTCATCATTTGGATTGAGAATGACTTGGAATAACGTAAACAGCGCCATCTTGGCTCCGTCCGTTACCACAATCTGATCCAAATCATAATGATGCTGATGATCAGCCATAATGCGTTGACTAATCGCTTGTTTCAATTCTGGGAGCCCGGTTGCAGGGGTATAAAAGCTTGCCTGACCATTTTGAATACTGTCAATAGCTGCTTGCTTGATATTATCTGGCGTTTGATAATCTGGTTCACCGATCCCCAGATTAATCACGTCGACCCCGTCTGCCATCATTTGCTTAGCGGTCGCACTGATTTTCAGTGTTGCTGACGGCTGGATCTGCATTACTTTACGCGCTAATTCCATTAACATCCGCACTCCCTTAAGCTTTAAATGTTGATAATCGACTTCAACCGACTACCATTTGAATATTGCAAAATCTCATAACACAAATTCTTTTTCTGGTTCAAATAAGTAATTTCCCAGACAACTTCGCCATTATACTTACCCAGCGTCGCCTTGACCACCTTACTAGGATTACGTTTAGACCAGACTTCTTTTAGCGCTTTGGTCCGTGAAACACCAGCTGACTGTTTAATCACGGTCGTTTGGTGTTTTTTATTCGCGTTGATCAAAGCGTAGACCGGCACATCTTTTTTGGAAGTACCGGTGACCACGTAATAACTGCTAGTGCCGTTATATTGGGAAAACCCAGTGGTCGTTTTTAGCTTGCCCTTACTAACCGCTAAACTGTAAGCCGTTTTTTGGGCTTGATGCATCGGCCGTTGTGCGACCCACAACGTGCCGTAAACTGCCACGATAATGACTAAGATCGCAACTAAGACAATCATAATCACCCGCTCTGGGCGCTTTCTACGTTGAACTCGCATATGCTCTTCCTTTCAAAAACAGATAAATTTATTATAGCAAATTTATCTAATTGCGAAACGGTTTCTTACTCAGTTTTGAAAAAACTTTGAAGTTCACTCGTAATCGTGTCTAACGAAGCTTCCGTTGGTGGCAAAGATTTGGGCAAAGCCTTCAAGATTGTCTGACCATAACGTTTCGTTATTAAGCGATCATCAAGGATCACCGCTGCACCCCGATCTTGTTCGGTTCGAATCAATCGACCAAGTCCTTGCCGTAATTTCAAAGCAGCCTTTGGTACGGCCTCATTATAGAACGGATCAACCTTAGCTTGCCGTAATTGCTGATAGCGTACCTTAGTTGTCGTCTGCTCAGGTGAGTCAAACGGTAACTGGGTAATAATCAACAATTCTAATTGCTCTTGCGGAAGGTCAATCCCTTCCCAGAAACTAGCGGCACCTAGCAGAATTGCGTTGTCGCCCTGCATGAAGCGGCGTAACAGCTTTTCACGACTACCGTTGACCCCTTGGGCTAACAATTCCCGATCAGACGGTAGATTTAACTGACGTAAGCCATGGAAGACTGCTTCAATCATATTCAGCGAATTGAATAGAATCAACGTTTGCTTAGGTGCTGCGGTAACAATCTGGTAAATAGCCTGACTCAGGTAAGCAATCCGACGTTTACCACCAGGTTGCTCCGCAGGCTGTGCATCCGTTGCAATCATTAACCGTGCTTGATTTTTCAGGTCAAACGGCGTTGACAGTTGGTGATGCTCAACTGTGGCACTATCAAGATCCAATTGTGAATAGACATAGTGTGACTTACCAGTTGAAAATAGGGTCGCCCCAGTCAGCAATGGTGCGCTAAAGTATGGATACAATTGTTCCTTAAAGTAGCCCTGCGTATCGATCAAACTACCGGATAACGTTAAGCTACCACGATCATGCCACTGATTGAGGCTGATCCAGAAGACCCGTTGCTCCCGTGACGCTGGCACTAGCCATGTCCGTAATAGATCATAGCCCCGTCGAAGCTGTTGCAAGCGATTAGCAAAATCATCGAGCACATGTTGTTCGTTCGGTAAAATCTGTGCCTGATCGTGTTGGTACTGTTCCTCCAACTGCTGATATTGAAGGAAACAATTCTCAATCGCCGTTTGCAATTGTTTGATCAACGGATTGTGGGCGGCAAAGAAGTCCGTCAACTCGTCCGTTGTAATTGACACTTCAACGGGCTGATTATCACCAGTCTGATCCGCGCCAAATGTCCGTGCTAATGCCGCTTGTAATTGTTGCAAATGCAAATCCGTATCACTCAATGAATTGTCTAATAACTTCAATCGATAATCCGCTTGTGGTTGTTCCGCAAACAGTGACCGTAAATTCAGTTGGTGTTCAGAGTCAATCCGACTGATCAAACTGTGACACGCCGCCATGTAGTAATTAAAGTCAAAGGTTTGACGTGAGTCTCTAACTACCCCGTCAGCCAAATGTTGCGCTTCATCCAATACTAGGAACGGCCGTTGTTGCCGACTACCCAATTGGGCAACGTGCTGCATCAAGTAAGCGTGGTTAGTAATAATAAACGTCGCTTGGGCCGTCAATTGATCACGGAAGCGTAAGAAGTCAACTTGGAAGAAAGGATCATCCGCCGTTAACGAAGCGACACCATGATGCGCAATCTCATTGAAGTACGGTGCTTGATAAGTCGTTAAGTGCAACTCATCTAAGTCACCAGTCGTCGTCATCGTTAACCACACTAGGACCCGCAATTTTAATAACTGCGTCTGCTTGGAGTGTTCATGTAAAGTAATCCCATGAGCAAAGCGATTCAGATCCACATAGTGTTGATTACCCTTGATAACGACCGCAGTAACGGGATTAGGTAATAATTTGTTCAGTCGCTGAACACCCTGATCATGTAATTGCGTCTGTAAGACCGTTGTTGCAGTACTGATAATGACCTGCTGATTATTTTGCGCTAAGTAGGCTAAGGGCAACAAGTAGCCCAAGGTCTTCCCGGTTCCAGTTGGCGCCTCAATCAATAATGCCTGTGGCGCCGACAGTTCTTTCGTATAGTGACGATAAATCTGATTCATCATCCGTGCCTGCTGAGGCCGGTATGTCAGCTTATCGTCAAACACTTGCTCTTTTTGTGCTTTAGTTAACGGGTATCGATCAGCTGTGCGCCCAACCGATTGTTGCGGCAAGCGTTGCTTTTGAAGTGCAATCCCGTTATGAATCACTAGATTCTTTGGTAATTGCTGTGGGTGCTGTTTACCCTGCTGTAGTGCATAGGCAAACAGATCCGCCGTTTCACGGGGCAACTCCGGTGTTAATTCCACCATGCGCTGCAACGTGATCAACGGCAACTTAGCTAACCGTTTTTGTAAGTAAATAAACAAGCTAGCTGTCGCCACCGCATCACTATCCGCTGAGTGCGGATGATCGTGATCAATATTCAACTGTTGACTAAGGTCACGCAACCGAAAGCTGGGCGCTGTTGGTAATAGAATCTGGCTAAGTGAAACCGTATCAACTGCTTGAATCGGCAATTCTGGGTAGCCCACGCGTTGTAACTCCGCATTAATAAACGGCAAGTCAAAATTAACGTTATGCGCAACAAAGACCGTCCCCTGCAATAGACTGTAGACTGTCCCCGCCAAATCATCGAAAGGTGGGGCTTTACGTACGCGCGCATTACTAATGCCCGTCAAATTTTCGATTACCTTTGGCACCGTTGTTAACGGGTTAACGTCCGTCGCAAAAGTATTAATAATATGATTATTTTTTATAAACGCACAACCGATCTGAATGATCCGGTCGCCGTCTTTAACACTCGTCCCAGTAGTTTCAATATCTACTACGGCATAGGTTGTGTTTGGTTTCATGGTCATTTCCCCAAATTTTTCATTATCCGGAGCCGTCGAGCCGCGGATTGTGGGACGGACTACAAGCCCGTACACCCTAATTAACAACAGCCATTTTAACGCCGTTGTGTATCAGATTAAATTATAGCATATTCATCCAATTTGGCGGCGTTGATACGACCAGTTAGACTGATGTATTAAGCTAACGATCTCAGTAATATCATGAATACACGTAAGATACCGATTTTTCTAATTTTTTTCTAATCCCAGCATTTTTAGCTAACTAAGCAGCCTTACCAACGTCATAGCTATGCCTAATTATTAGTATTTTCAGGTCAAACTAATTGCTCACTGAGTCCTTACTAATTGATTATAATTCTACTAAAATAGTGGCAGTCGTGGCAAAAATAGCGCTAATAAGGTATTATGAAGCTATTATCAATCTACTTACAGAAAGGCAGCGACACGATTGAAAGATCAAGCTACCGGTACTAGTCATGCCAAAATTATACTAATTGGTGAACACGGGGTCGTTTATGGTCAACCAGCGATCGCCCTCCCAATCTCGACCATTCAAATGCAGGCCGTCATTCACCGCCGTGAAACGACCCAATCCGTTAAAAGTCGATACTTTAATGGAGATTTTAACATGATGTCCGCAAATTTAGGCGGTATTCAAACTTTGATCAAAACCTTATTAACCCGCTTTGACGCTAGTGATCAAGGTTTTGATATTCACATTACTAGCGACATTCCATCTGAACGCGGTATGGGCTCATCCGCCGCTTCCGCAGTTGCAGTGACCCGGGCTTTTTATGATTTCTTTGAGCAACCTTTGTCCCAGCAAACCTTATTGACAACTGCCAACGTGGCTGAAAGCTACACGCATGGTCAGCCAAGCGGACTGGATGTTGCTACCGCGAGTGCTAAGTCACCCGTGTGGTTTGTTAAGGGTCGTGAAAATTATCCGATTCCCGTCAAAATACCGGGCTATTTAGTTATCGCTGATACCGGCATTAAGAGTCAAACCAAGATTGCCGTGGCAACCGTCCGCAATCTCCTAATGGTTGAGGGTGCCACGATTCAGAATCGAATCGACGACTTAGGCCAATTGACCCGTCAAACTCGTGATGCACTCGCTAACGGGGATATGGGGGCTCTAGCAGCTGCTTTAAATAGTGCTCAGGATGATCTCCGGTCACTCGGTGTCAGTCATCCTGCTCTGGAACAGCTCTTAGCCGTAGCACGTCAGAATGGCGCGCTAGCTGCTAAACTGACTGGTAGCGGTCAAGGCGGCTGCCTAATCGCTTTAGCACCAGAGGCTAGCATCGCCAACCAACTATCACAAAAACTCGCGGCCGCGGGGGCTACCGCCACGTGGGTCGAACCACTACTGAACGACGATTAACCTTGGAGGAATTCACATGTCAAAAACCGTTACAGCAAGGGCCCACACCAATATTGCTTTAGTTAAATATTGGGGCAAAAAAGATCCTAAATTAATGCTTCCCCAAAACGGGAGCATTTCATTAACGCTGGATCATTTCTATACCCAGACTAGTGTTACTTTCGACTCTAATCTAAATCGTGATCAAATTTACTTTGACGATCAACTATTACCCGCCACTAAGAGCCGCCGTATCAGTCGCTTTTTGGACTTGGTTCGCCAACAAAGTGGTGCTGAAGCATACGCCGCCGTACATACTGAAAACCACGTGCCAACTTCAGCCGGGCTCGCTTCTTCCGCTTCCGGATTCGCGGCTTTAGCTGGCGCTGCTAGCCGTGCCGCTGGAATGAACCTCGACAACACGGCGCTATCACGTCTAGCTCGACGTGGTTCTGGTTCAGCAACTCGCTCAATCTTCGGTGGATTTGTCGAATGGCATGCCGGTCATGATGACGCGAGTTCCTACGCAGAAGTCTTGCAAGATCCAATCGATTGGGATATTCAAATGATTGCGGTCGTTCTCAAAGCAACCCGAAAACCAATCAGTTCTACTGCAGGTATGGCTCGCGTCGTTAAGACTTCCCCTTACTATCCTGCTTGGGTCAAAACTGCGAAGACTGATCTCAAACGGATGCGTCGTGCGATTACAGCTAAAGATTTGACAACAGTCGGCCAGATTGCTGAAACGAATGCCATGCGGATGCACGCACTCAATTTAAGCGCCCAACCCGCATTCAATTACTTTACAGCCGCAACCTTAACCGCAATCAACGCGGTCACTGACTTGCGTGCACACGGGGTAAACTGTTATTATACTTTGGACGCTGGTCCTAACGTTAAAATCATTTGTGCGGGTAAAGATACCGATGTTATCAAGACTGCACTACAACGACATTTTGCTCCGGAACAATTAATTGTCGCTAAACCTGGGCCAGGCATTACCTTTACAGAAACCGAATAATTAATATAAGTTAAAATAGTCGATTTTCTGACTATGAAAGGACCTGATGGCATGATTACGGTGAAAGCCCCTGGAAAACTTTACATTGCTGGCGAATACGCCGTGGTGGAAAGTGGCTATCCAGCAATTATTGTTGCCCTAGACCAATTCGTCACGGCAACAATTTCACCTAGTGAAACGGTTGGTAGTATCGTTTCCGAACAATACCAAGAAAATTCCATCGTTTGGCGTCGTCAAGGCGACGAGATGGTCTTTGATAATCGTGATAATCCGTTTCACTACATTCTAGCTGCGATTAGTCTTACCGAAAGTTATGCTCATGAGCTTGGTCGTGAACTTGGTGTTTATCATTTAAGTATTAATAGTGATTTGGATAGTGCAGACGGTAAAAAATACGGCTTAGGTTCTTCAGCCGCCGTCACCGTTGCTACGGTTAAAGCACTGTGCCAATACTATGATCTACCGATGACCAGTGAAAAGCTTTTCAAATTAGCAGCTATCGCCCACCTCTCCGTTCAGGGGAACGGTTCTTTGGGTGATATTGCCGCTAGTGTCTACGGTGGTTGGATTGCCTACCATTCATTTGATCGCCAGTGGTTACAGCGTCACCGTACCCAAACCAGCCTAAGCGATTTGTTAGCAATGGACTGGCCAGACATGCAGGTTGACCTGCTGACCCCACCCGCTGCGCTTCGTTTAATCATCGGCTGGACCGGCTCCCCGGCTTCCACGTCCCACCTTGTCGATAAGGTGGCGATGGTTAAAGCCAAGCAGCGTGGTGAGTATCAAACTTTCCTACAAGCTAGCAAGGATTGCCTCAAACGCATGATTGCTGGTTTCCATCAGAATGATCTTGCAGCAATTCAAACAGAGCTTCGGGTCAATCGACAACTCTTACAACAACTAGGTGCTTTTAGTCACGTCACGATTGAAACACCCATTCTCAAACGTATGATTAGTTTAGCAGAAACCGCTGGTGCGGCTGCTAAAACTTCTGGCGCGGGTGGCGGCGACTGCGGGATTGTATTAATCGATAAAGCTTTAGATACTCAGGCTTTATTAACCGCCTGGGCGCATGATGGTATCGAACAGCTAAACTTAAAGGTTCATACCGTCAATGACTAATTCTGACTATTTAAACCTTTTAAAAAGAGTCTAGCGTCCTTGCCAGACTCTTTTTATTATTCTCACTGATATGGAGGTGGCCTCGTGTCACAAAGTCAACAATCACATCGCAAAGACGAACACGTTTCGTTAGCAGAAAAATACTTTCATGGCGAACAGCCTAACGACTTCGATCAGGTGCGCATTCGCCATGATGCTTTACCAGAAACAACTGTAGATCAAGTTGATCTCTCCACAACAGTTGGTCAGTGGCACTGGGACAGCCCACTCTATATCGAAGCTATGACCGGCGGATCCAAGCAAACCGGCGAGCTCAATGCACGACTCGGCAAGATTGCAGCGGCTTGTGGCTTACCCATTGCAACTGGCTCCCAGAGTGTTGCCATCAAAGATCCCACAGTTGCCTCAACCTTTACTAATATCCGCCAATCAAATCCCAATGGTCTAGTCTTTGGGAACCTGGGAGCCGCTCACAGCTTAGCGGCCGCTCACACTGCGATTCAGATGATTGATGCCAATGCCTTGGAACTTCATCTAAATGTCGTGCAAGAAATTGTCATGCCTGAGGGTGATCGCGATTTTAAGTGGTTAGCTAACATTAGTAAACTCGTTGCTGAATTAGACTGTCCCGTCATCGTCAAAGAAGTTGGTTTTGGTATTTCACGACCACCCATGCAGCAACTCTACGCAGCTGGCGTTCGCTATCTTGATCTAGGTGGCCACGGCGGTACTAACTTTGTCGACATTGAAAATCGACGGCGTCCACTACGAGATATGGACTATCTGCACGACTTTGGCTTATCAACGGTTGAATCCTTACTCAGTGTTCAAGGCCATCCTAGCGATTTAACGATTTTTGCCGCGGGCGGTGTTCGCAATCCGCTTGACGTGATCAAAGCGTTGATGTTGGGTGCTGATGCCGTTGGGATCGCGGGCGTGGTTCTTCACGCCTTGCTACACCACACTGATGATGAAGTGATTGCGATGCTGCACGCTTGGCAGAACCAGCTCAAGCTACTGTTAGCCCTAATTGGTGTTACCAATATTGCTGATATCACTAAAGTTGCCGACAAACTGATCTTCTCATCAGAACTTGTTAACTACAAACAATCTTTAAAACAATAAACCAAATGAGTCGTCATCGTATTATGAAAAATTTCATAATGCGATGACGGCTCATTTTTGCTAGTAACAACAATCATTACAATCCGTTCAAGATCCAATCAACCGCACTGACGAAATCCGGTTGTTCTAAACATTGCTGCTTGCCAGCTGGTTCTATCCGGCCCGTTGCAACATGAATGCCTAACATACCCGCATTAACTGCAAGTTGCATATCATAGCGGTAAGAATCCCCAATATAAGCGGTCGTCGCTAAGTCAAAATGATATTGTTTCTGAGCTTCGTAAACTAGCAATGGTTGCGGTTTACGACACTGACAATGTTGCGATGCTTGATGAGGACAAATCCAGCTGTCAGTAATACCCAGTTGCGCTAACCCCTGTCTAACCTCGGTCATTGAAATCTTGCCTGCTGCAATTTGCGTCTGATTAGTAATTGCCAACACTAAAATATGCTGTCGCTTTAGCCGTGAAATTGCAGCTACCACCCCCGGATAAGGCTTGAAGTTTTCAGGTGTCTTAAAATGACCGTCACCACCTAGCGTGCCATCACGATCTACCAATACCGTGCTTATCTCCATTCCAGCTCACCTCCATAACTGTACGATAGCAACTTCAAACACTGACTTCATCCTATCAAATTAAGTTCAGACACTTTCCTAACGATTTTAAACATTCAATTCTCAAATTAGTCTATTTATGGTATCAAAAAAACAATCGACAAGTATCCGCCGATTGTTTCATCAAAATTAACTATAAACTAGCATTTTCATCCGTCGCTAAAAAGCGTAACCCCTTAGGGAAAAAGTTTTTAACGGTTTTACCAACCACTTTCCCAAAGCCAACGGGTAACTCATCGCACGTTAATATCCGGAAGCCATTTTCTGCAGCTTCATCGGCCAGTTGGAAAGTCTCTCCGTGAACGTATTTGGCCCACTGATCATGCGTAATCGCTACCTTTGGCATTGTTAAGTCATCACTCGCCAAGGCCAAGGCGTAACTCGGCTCAAAACGGTTCTTCTTGAACGTACCTAAGAGAATCCCCGTCCGGAAGATCTTCAACTTACGTGTTACTGGCATCAATTCGGGGACACCGTATAACTGATCTCCACGTGCTTGTAATGCTAAATCAGATAAGGTTACGTTCCCCTGTTGTTCCAAGAAGCCCTGCCATAACTGCCGCTGTGTCGCCGTTAATTCGTCGCGAACTGTTTTCTTATCCTTAGCAACAGTTGTGCCGTGATAGACCAATTTAGCAATAAAATGACCCTCACCACGCATTAAGTGTGGGAATAAACGCGCTGCCTTAGCTAGTTCAGGATTACCATCCGCCCATTCTGGCTTAGCATCGACAATTCCTGCCGTTTTCACTAATGGTTCTAATTCAAATTCAGGATAGGTCTTTAACAACCAAGCCATCATCTGTTCGTCTTCTTCAGGCGCGAAGGTACACGTCGAATAAATCAAATGACCACCAGGCTTCAACATCTTCACGGCCGCGGCTAAAATATCGCGTTGGCGATCCGCACATGCGGCTGGATAATCTGGTGTCCAATAGTTAACCGCATCGTGATCCTTACGAAACATCCCTTCGCCTGAGCACGGTGCATCAACTAAGATTCGATCAAAGAATCCTGGTAACTCTTTAGCCAATGCATCCGGGGTTGCGTTAGTAATCACCGTATTGCGAGCACCATAGCGTTCAACGTTATCACCCAGTGCAGTTACCCGCTTAGGATTGATTTCGTTCGTTACCAGTAATCCGGTTTGACGCAAATAGCTGAGTAAATGGGTCGTTTTACCACCCGGAGCCGCACACAGATCGAGAACCCGTTCATTGAGTTCTGGCTTGGCAAACTCACCAACTGTCATCGCGCTAGGCTCTTGACTGTAGACCGCTCCCGCCAAATGT
Source organism: Lactiplantibacillus herbarum (assembly GCF_001039045.1). GTDB lineage: Bacteria > Bacillota > Bacilli > Lactobacillales > Lactobacillaceae > Lactiplantibacillus > Lactiplantibacillus herbarum. The sequence goes on along the minus strand of NZ_LFEE01000018.1, from coordinate 189,714 downwards.
TCCAATGAATTCCCGTTGACCTTCCCGTAGTATCCAATGGGACTGTATGGGACTTCGGCGGTCATCTTAGCCGTCATCGCTGGCGTCACGGCTTTAGTTGGATTCACCCGAAATCCTTTTTCGACTGGTTCGTCAAAAGCAGCAAAAAAAGCGGGTGCCTCGGCACCTAATAATTGTTCATATTTGGTAATAAATTCTGCTGGTAATTGCAACGCGCATCCTCCTCGTTTAAAAGCTTCCTCAAATAGATTACCACACTTTACACGCGCTGTAAGGCCCCCATGATTCGCATTTACCCTCCGATTATGCTAAATTAAAGGGATTAAGAATCAGATAACGGGAGATGTATTGTTGACTATGGAACAAAAATTAATCGCACTAGACTTAGATGGCACCACGCTAAACGCTGAATCTGCCCTTAATTCAGCAACCATTCAAACCATGCAACGCCTGCAAGCTGCTGGTCACGTTGTGAGTATCATTACGGGACGTTCTTATCAGGGCTCTCAAGCCATTTACGATGACTTGCACCTAACGAGTCCCATGGTTAACTTCAATGGCTCCCTTGGGCATTTACCCCATCAAGAATGGGATTCAGAATATCAGTTCACAATCAACAAGTCCGTTGTTTTAGCACTCGTTAAGTATCGTGAACAACTCGGTATTAATGAAATCATTGCTGAAAACAAAAATAGTACTATGACGGCGGGCCAAGATTTGATTGCCGGTAAATTCTTCCCTGAAATTGCTGACAGTCCCCGCCTGACCCCAGCAACATTGACGCGTAATCCCAACTCACTAGTCCTGCTCGTTCAGTTGGATCGGCGAACCGCCATTATTGATTGGATTACCGACCGGTTTGGCGACCAAGTTGATGTTGGCGTTTGGGGTGGTCCTAACGCTATCCTAGAAATCACTTCTAAGGGTGTTCATAAGGCCAAGGGCGTTGCCTACTTAGCTAACTATTTCCAAATACCACGGCGCAATATCATTGCGTTCGGTGATGAACACAACGACTTGGAAATGTTGCAATACGCCGGTCTCGGTGTTGCCATGGCAAACGGAACGGCACCTATCAAGACGATGGCTGATGACGTCACCGCCTATAACAATGATCAAAATGGCGTTGCTCGTTACTTAAACGACTATTTCGCATTAGCTGAATAAGTAAAAGCATCATGACCACGCGGACTTAGGTGTCCGTTGATGGTCATGATGCTTTTTTGATTATTGTTGCCGATCAGTCGCCTTATCGACTGCAGTCACTTGTTTACTATCTGAATGCTCATCGTGTCGATCAGCTAAATAGGAATGATGCATCCCATAGCTAAAGTAGATAATCAACCCAAGTAAGAACCAGATACCCGCGTAAAGTTTTGCTTGAATATCCAACCCCATGAAAACAAGTAATGCGCCTAGAAAAGCAACGGTTGGCAATACTGGATAAAACGGCATTTTAAACGCTGGTTCAGCAATATCGACCCCCTCACGTCGACGTAAGGCATAAATCCCTAACGAAACGAACATGAAGGCAATCAGTGTCCCCGCTGAAATCAGTTGAGCAAGAAACGCAAAGGGACACAACGCCCCAACCACAATTGCCACAATCGTCAATACGATCAACGCGTTATTGGGTTGATTGTGTTTGAGCTTACCGAGCCACTTCGGTAACATCCCATCACGACCGAATGAATAGAGCAACCGTGAACCAGCCAAAGTCATTCCGATCAACGCTGTAAACATTCCTAGAACAGCGACTGCCTGGATAACACTAGCGACAATTGGATGACCGGCTTGACGTAACGCCCAGCCAACGGGTTCCGCATTATTGGCATATGCAGAATACTTGAACATTCCAACTAGCACTAAGGCAACGGCCACAAAGAGGACCACTGCGATGACTAATGAGCCTAAAATCCCACGAGGCATCGTTTTACCAGGATTCTTCGCTTCAGCGGAGTTCGCTGCAATCGAATCAAAACCAATGTACGCTAAGAAGATCATTGAGACCCCGGCATAGATTCCTTGCCAGCCACCAAACGCACTACCATCGGCGTTCAAATGATATTTTGGTACAAATGGCACGTAATTTTTCAAATGAATTGCCGTTGCGCCAACCACAATAAACGTTAAAATAGCTAATACTTTAAGAACCACTAACACATTTTCAACCCGGGAAGCTTTACTAACGCCCCGTGACAATAACCAAGCAACTAATGCGATCACTAATACGGCAACCAAGTCTACAATACCGCCATCCGTCCCAAACGTGTTGGACAACGCTTTTGGTAACGTCAAACCTAATGGCGTTAGCAAACCTCGTAAATTGGCTGATAACCCCGAACCTACAAAGGCCAACGCAATAAAGTATTCCGCTAATAGTGCCCATCCGGCAATCCAACCAAAAAACTCACCGAACATGACGTTGATCCAAGAATACGCTGAACCTGCAAACGGCATGGCCGCTGCCATTTCAGCGTAGGCAAAAGCCACTAACCCAGCTACGATCGCCGCTACGATGAATGAAAAAACCACCGCTGGGCCAGCATGACTGGCCGCAACCACGCCTGGTAAAGTAAAAATCGAGGTCGACACGATCGTCCCCACACCTAGAGCTAAAAAGTCTTTGACCGTTAGCACTCGTACTAAGTGTGAGTCCTTATCCTCATAAATACTAGGATCCTCTTTTAACGTTAACCGTTTCAATAAATGTCGCATTGAATTCCTCCTTCAGATCAACCAACTGCTCTTCTGCCTGATTATTTGGACTGGCAAACATCAATTCCACTGTTTGCTGCTAAATAATGATTAGATTCATTTTAATCATTTTCTAATAAAAAGGCAACTGCTATTTTTCATAAAATCCTTTATTTCAAAGAGGATCCTATCTACATAAGCTTACAGCGAAGTCGTTTTTGTTTTAATTAATAAACTTTAGATTAACAAACGTACTTTAATAATTGCAAAAAAAGAAACGAGATTAGCTTAACCAATCTCGTTTCCTCCATTTCTTACTTGAAGCCGACACTAAATAGCTTCTTGTACTTATGAATACTATGTAATTCATCTAACTAAAGACAATCTTAGTCTGACTAATAATCTCTGGTTGTGCCTGAGCTGGTGGCGCAATGACCTGTGGTGCCAGTTGATCCCAGACTTGGCGCCGGACCACCATTAAGCGCTCCGACGTAACGGGCGTACTACTAATAAGTTGTGCGCGCGGTTCCCCAAATAGCAACCACTGTGATGAACTTAGCGGCAACGGCTTCACAGCTAAATTACCTTCATGAATTTTAAACGTTGCTTGCCGCGTTACTTCGGGAGCTGGTAAGTATACCCACCGGCTGACATCCTGCGCCATCTCGTCACCGCCTTTACTGATATTAGTATTATTATATCATAACAAAAAGACGTTAATGAGGGCAATTGTGCCCCATTAACGTCTCAATATTTAACTTAATTTTTCTTATGACCAGATTTTTCAAGGTGTTTAACCTGTGTCTGTAAATGATCGACCTTATGCGTCAGCAGATCAATCTTAGCTAGCAACTGTTGCATGTCATCTTGACTTTGTTCAGCCGTGTCATCATCACTATTGAGATTCTGATTCGTCTGGTTCGTGAAGAAATCCGTGATTGTACTGGTTAACAAACCAATAAATCCGATCCCGCCAAACATCAGTCCAACGGCAATGATTTTCCCGACGGCCGTGTGCGGCGTATCATCACCGTAACCAACCGTCGTCGCCGTTGTAATCGCCCACCACAATGAATCCGACAAACTTTGATGTTCAAACACCGAAAATAGCAGCGCGCTTAATACAATAATCGCAATACTGATTGAAAATAAGTAAATAAAGCCCGTGCTATAAATAAAACGGTGAAAATCATGCGTCCATTTACCATCTAACCCTAATTTCCAGAACAGATGATGATACTGAACCATCCGTGTCAAGCGGCCCAGTCGAAATAGTGCAAAGACCGGGTGCATCGGGATAATCCCCATCAGATCAAATGCCGAATGAATTAAAAATGTTTTTCTGTCGTGCGCAAAGGCCAGCCGCACAAAATAGTCAATGGCAAAAAACACGAGTAACCCATTACTAATCTGTGATTCAATTCGCCAAGGACCCACGTGAAACGTCAGTAAAAATACGTTGACCACTGACCACAATGTCAGTATTGTCACAATCAGATGATAAAATGCCATCCAACGTTGCTGCTTTGCTTCATTCATGCCTGCTTGCTCCTAATTTTTAAACTGCTATTAATATAATCCACTTTTTACTAATTGACCATCATAACCGCTAAAAATTAAGTTAGCTTTACTTTTGGGCGCTAAAGCCAGGCACCGATTACAAATAGAACCGGATAGATGATGAAGAACAATGATGCACTTTTGACCGTCGCAATAAACGTCTTCTGCTTATCTTGAACTGCAAAGAATGGTCGCATGCCCCGCCAGATAACCGGCAATAATAAAACTGATGCTAGCGTAACCAATGGTGCTAGTCCAAGAACCACGTTAACTAGTGGCCAGAGACCACCAATAATCAAAAAGACTTGAATCAAGCGTACGGAACCCTTTTTCCCTAAGTAATAAGCTAGCGTATAACGATGGTTCGCAATATCCTCATCACGATCAGCCGTATTATTAGCTAACTGAATCGTAAAGAAGATCAGTGTCAACGGTAGACATAGTAAGAACGTTATTCCAACGATCGACCACGTGAGCGGATGCTGACCATACGTTGAAACGACTACACAAGTCAGTTGAATTAAAAATGCAATCGCTAGCGCCACAACCGTTTCACATAACGGTGTCGCGTTGATTGGATGGGGACCCGCTGTATAAAAAATCCCAACAAGGTAACCCAAAATTCCGAGTAGTAAGACCAACCAGCCTGTCCGCATCACCAACCAAATACCAGGTAATAATGCAACGATGTATAAAAAGAGCGCTAAACCGCCCAACACCGGCGACTGGTAATTTTAGCCGACCGATGGGATTGGTATTTTGCGCGTAACCTTCACGATCAACCGCGTGTTGATAATCATAGTAATTATCTGAAACATTAACCGCCAGATCAAAGATAAACACGACAACTAGGCATAAGCCAACGTTGATCCAGTTGACCGTCCCCAGATAAAGCTGGGCAATTGCCACCCCGAGAACAAACCACATAATATTAAGCGGCGCCGTATAAATCTCCGTCAATTCATAAAATACTGGCCATGTTAGCCATTTTTTCATTACTCAAACAACTCCCCCACAGTTTATTAAATCAGTCTATATGGTACCTTTTTCAACGGTCACCGTCTATCACTTTAGCTCTGAACTTTGCTTAGCAAGTATCTGGATAAGCCGTAACTCAAAACAAGCCCACTAAATCCGTACACTTTAGTACGAATTTAGTGGGCTTGCTAGCTGATAAACTTATGCTTTAGTTGTTGTTGGCAATGTTAACGGTTGATCGAGTCGCGTAAGATCAGCGTAACTTTCACGTTGGACAACTAACTGACTACAACCGTCCTCACAAAAGACCACTGCTGGCCGTGGGTTACGATTATAGTTACTAGCCATCGAATAACCATACGCACCGGTATCAAGAACGGCTAAGACATCACCCGGCTCAGTCGCAGGTAATTGCTGATCCTTGATCAACATATCACCGGATTCACAATACTTACCGGCAATCGTCACCACTTGGTCACTTGGCAGCGTGGGATCCTTAGCAAGAACAGCTTCATACTTAGCTTCATATAGTGCTGGGCGAATATTGTCACCCATCCCACCGTCGACCGCTAAATACTTGCGGATGCCAGGAATATCCTTAGAGGCACCCAGTGTATAGAGCGTGGTCCCGGCCGTTGCCACTAGTGACCGCCCTGGCTCAATCCAAATCGCAGGCATTGGTAAATTATACGCTTTCGTTTGCGCAATGGTTTCCTTCACGATGGCATCCACAAATTCCGTTGGTTGTAATGGTTGATCGGCTGCCGTGTACTTAACACCAAAACCGCCACCAACGTTCATGATTTGTGGGTAAAAATCTAATTCTGTTTGCCAACGAGCAAAGACCCCGATGAGCTTGTCAACGATCATCTCAAAGCCGTTGAGTTCAAAAATCTGCGAACCGATGTGACAATGAATCCCAACTAAGTCCAAGTATTCCGCTGCTTGTGCTTGCTTGACCGCTTCGTCCGCCTGACCACTATTCAGATCAAACCCAAATTTCGAGTCTTCCTGTCCAGTCGATATGTAATCATGCGTGTGGGCTTCGATTCCAGGGGCAATTCGCAACATTACAGTGACCCGTTGTTGCCGCGCTGCCGCTAACTGTGACAACTGATCCAACTCGTAAAAGTTATCAATCACAATATTACCAACACCGGCTTCTAACGCCATGGTCAGTTCCGCAACGGATTTATTGTTACCATGAAAAGATACGTTGCCCATTGGAAAATCAGCCTGTTGTGCCGTATAGAGCTCACCACCGGAGACCACGTCACAGTGAATCTGTTCCTGAGCAATCAACTGATACATGGCAATGGTCGCAAAAGCTTTGCTGGCATAACTGATCTGATAATCAACGTGGTTGGCTTCAAAAACTGCCTTAAACGCGTTAATGGTGGTGCGGATGGCACCCGTATCGTAGACGTACAAAGGCGTCTGGTATTGTTTTACTAACGTTAATGTGTCGACACCACCGATCATCAAGTGGTTTTCTTCATTTAAGTCTTCAGCGCTGATTTGTTCGTTCACGATTTAACCTACCTTCTAAAAACGTCACCCAAAGTTCCAAAAAACCGGCCATTTAACTGGACCGGCTTGACGATAAATAAACTATTCAGCTTTTTCGTCGCTCTTAAGTACGCCACCAACACTGTAGCGGTTTTCCTGCATTTCACTCAAAATAACATGAATGTGTTCTGCTGGCGCGCCAGTATTCTTGCTAACCGCAGTCGTCACGTCTTTTACTAGTTTTTTCAACTGTTCCTGTGACCGACCAGCAATTAAATCAATGTGTACAATTGGCATTTGAGTCCACGCTCCATTCTTTTATTGATGCTTTTAATCTTACTTTAATCTTGGTGATTTTGCAAGCCGTAGTGCCGGAATCACGGGACTTACAACCATTTTAGCGTTTATCTTCGATGACTAACGACAATAATATCAATTTATTACTAATCATCATAATTATCAGACGGCAACCACCTATTTATTTCCAAAAAATGCTAGAATTAAAACATTAATATCGATAGTTAACTAACCTAATAAGCTATTTTCAAGAAAGAAGGCACTTTATGCAAACACATCCATTCAATCCTTATTCTGCTTGTACCAGTATTCTCGTTGGTAAAAATGCCAGCGCGGATGGCTCTACCATGATTGGTCGTAACGAAGATTCACAAGCGGCCTGGGCCAAAAAATTCGTTGTTCATCCCCACGTCGAACACGCTGAACCACAAACTTTTACTTCTAAGGATGTTGAGCACCCGTTCACGATGACATTGCCTAAGATTCAAGCCAAATATACGGCTACTCCAGAATGGACGACCCAATTCGGTTTATTTGAAGAAGACGGGATCAATGAATACGGTGTTGCCATGAGTGCCACCGAAAGCGCCTACTGCAATACCCGGGTACTGGCTGCTGATCCATACGTGCAAGATGGGATTGGCGAAGAAGCAATGGTAACAGTCACCCTACCTTATATCCGTTCCGCACGTGAAGGCGTCGAACATCTTGGCCACATTATTGAAGAACATGGGACCTACGAAACTAACGGGATTCTATTCAGCGATGTTAACGAAGTTTGGTACATGGAAACTGGGGCTGGCCACTACTGGGTCGCACAACGGATTCCAGACGATGCTTACGCCGTTGTCGCTAATCAGTTAGCCATTCAAGAGATCGACTTTGCTGATCACGATAATTACCTTTACGCCAAAAACATTCGGAACTTCGTATTAGATAATCAGCTCGCCTCAATGGACAACGGCCTCAATTTCCGCGAAGTGTTTGGTACCGCTGACTTATCTGATCGTTACTACAACACCCCACGTGTCTGGTATGGACAACAATTATTTACCCCAAGTGTAGCTCAAACGCCTGAATCTTTTGACTTACCCTTTATCCAAAGAGCTGACAAGTTGATTCACTTGGATCAGGTTCAAAATTACTTAGGGTCTCACTATCAAGGAACGTCATTTGATCCCGTTGGTAGTGGCACTCAGGAGCAGAGACATCGCTACCGTCCCATCAGCTTAGCTAAAACTCAGGAATCACACGTCTTACAATTACGGCCGGATATGCCGGTTGCAACTAGTGGGATTCATTGGTTATCGATGGGAGTTACCGCCGAAAGCGTCTACGTGCCATTCTATGCCGGCGCCGACGACACCCCTGCGGCTTATCAGGTTGCAACCAAAAAGTTTGATCCAACCTCTGCTTACTGGATCTTCAAGCACGCTGGTATTCTGGTTGATGCCCACTATCATGACCTGCACAGTGACTTACAGACCGTTCAAAAAGAGCTCGCCATTCAACTTGGTCACTTATTAATTACTAGCGACCGAGCAGTAGCCGACCTCACTGGTGATGAGTTAGTAGCAGCTTTAACCGCAGCTAACGACCAGGCAGCTCAGTTGGCATTAACCACCATGCAGCAATTGATTGCCACCTTAATTACGAAGAGTACGGATATGTCACCTTTAAACTATAATACCGATCTCAATCTATAGTTTTGGCGGTAGTATGCGTATCGGTTGCTTCTTAATATTAATTATTGCAAAATGATGGTAATTCTTATATTAGGAGGCGATGTTATGAGTGATATTAACAAGCAACTTGACAGTACTAAGGATAAGGTTAGTGGTAAGGCCAAAGAGATCGAAGGTAACCTAACCGGCGACAAGACCCGTGAAACTGAAGGCAAGACGCAGTCGCTGATTGGAAAAGCCAAGGATAAACTCGCTGATACAGAAGATACTATTAAAGGCGCAATTGACGAAGCCAAGACTAAGTTAAAGAAAAATGATAATTAATTAGCGCTTGGTTTACCTATTTTGTCATTAGTGAACCATAGATAACTAGCATAAAAGCGATGATAATATTTGATTAATGAAATCAAATATTATCATCGCTTTTTCGATTTAAATTTCCAATTACTGATTGCATACACTCGCTGCATCAATGTTGTCACCCCTAAGATCAGGATAATTGCGCCAACCACAGCGGGGATTGACGCAATCTCAGCTAGCTTCGGTCCCCACGTGCCTAGTAGCCATTCACCCAACATGGCACCAACCATCCCAACAACAATATTACTGATCCACCCTAATGACTTGTCGCTGCTAATAATTGCTCCCGCGAAAGCTCCGATTGCTGCACCAATGACAAGCACCCATAACCACTGCATGGCAATTCCTCCTTTCCATAGGTCCTACCGACTAACAAATAAGATGGACTTTTAATTTAAATTATCATAACTATAAATTTATTATTATTCAAACAGAACGCATATTACTTCCAGATGATGAAAACAACCGCGTATACTGAAGCCAACTTAAAACAATGACAAGTCAACAATTCGCATAATGAGGTGATTAAAATGTCAACTTTCTACGGTATCTTCTACAACGGTCAGGCCGGCAGCGGTGAGGCAGCTACTATCGCCCACCAAGTTACCAAGGCCCTCTCTACCCGCGGAATAAAAAGTCAATTACTAACCGCGATGGGAATTCCCCGAGCAATCGCTGCAATCAAACAGGTGGCGCCACAACTGACCCATTTAATCGTTATTGGCGGTGACGGAACCCTCAACGTGGCACTAACAGCTTTGATCCAAGCTGACGCCCACCACATTACACTAGCAGTCATCCCGACTGGAACAGTTAACAATTTTGCAACCCGTTACCACTTACCGACCGATTCAGAAGCTGCCATTGATCTCATTTGCCAGAATACCACGACGCGTAAAGTTGGTATTATTATCTGTAATCAGCAGCGAGCCGTTGTGAGTTCACTGACATTTGGTAACTTAGCGACTATCGCCAATGATGTTCGCCAATCTGAAAAGAGACGTTTTGGTAAAGCGGCTTATGCCTACCAAGCACTACGACACGTTGGCCGTAATCGATCGTTACCCATTCGTTACCAGCTTGACGAGCAACCCGAACAGATTCTGAAAACATGGTTCGCCTTAATTACAACAACCAAGTCGATTGGCGGGCACGTCTACCGTGACTCGGCCACTGGGAAAATGACACTCAGCCTTCTAAATAATATTGGTTGGCGTCAAGTGATTCCTTATATCTGGTTCGCGTTCACAGGGAATTTACAGAACTCCAAGTCTATTAAACACTTTGACGTCAAAAGATTACGGTTGACAAGTCCCAATGGCCAAGTCATCACGACTCGGATCGATGGCGATCAGGCCGATAAATTACCACTAGATTTAGAATACGTCGCTGAGCGTTTCAACTTAATCGTTCCCTTAAACTCCGAGGATTAGCATAGCGCCCCGAAAGCAACAACCATTGACAATCATATTAATAGACACAGTTAACAGATAAATGTTATCGTAATCATAATAAATAAACACTAGGAGGCCCACTCATGTATAAAAACATTTTAGTCCCCCTTGACGGCTCTGATAACGCTTACCTTGCTTTGAAGCACGCGATTAAGTTAGCCCAAAAGTTTGATTCTAAACTATTTCTACTCAATGTGATCGATGTGACCCGCCTCAATGTTTATAGCCCCGCCGCTTATGGTGGTGCGCTGTACACCAATCTACTAAACGTTGCTAAATCAAGCGGTCAAGAAATTTTAATTAAAGCTCAAGGGATGGCTCATGAAGCCGACGTACCAACTAAAGCGATCCAAGTTAACGGTGCGCCCAAGGCCATTATCGCTGATGACATTCCCACCCAGTATGATATTGAACTGATTGTTATCGGCAAGACTGGAACCAACGCCATGTCACGCTTGTTATTAGGCTCAACGACGACCTACGTTGTGCGCAAAGCAACGGCTAACGTAACTGTTATTAATATGAACGATAATTAGCTAAAAAAATGAAGCCCCAAGGTTAACCACTTAACCTTGGGGCTTCATTCAAAAGACAATATTCATCAAAAAGTAACTTACAACTACTTTTCAAAATATTGGGGAATGAAATTAGGGACTTAATCTAATTTCTAATATATTATAATACATTAACATAAAATATCAAATAGATATTTTATCAAGCTTATTTCCTGAACAAAAAAGAGTATTCTCATATTGAGAACACCCATAAATTTTATCTTAATGTGCTAGATTAACCTCAACTAGCTGAAGTAACTTATCGTTCTGGCGCACTCTAGCCATCACACTCGCAATTTCAGTCGTTTCTTGATTATCTTCCGCAACTTCTCGTTGGGCCAGTGCTAAATCATAATATAACTCATCCAAAAATAGCATGCTAGCTTCTTGCTCCGCAAAATCAATTGCCCGTTTAGTTAGTGGCACTACCGCTGCCCATTTGGCTTCCTTCACGTAGAAGTTACTAATCGTTTTTAGAACAAATAACAACTGCATGCTATCCGCATTTGGAATCGAAAAGTTCGCCTGCATCGCGGCTTCAATAATGCCGTAATACTTTTCCGCATATTCATTATCAGCTTGCTGTTCCGCAACTAATCCTTTTAGTAAGTAGGCTAGTTCCGTATAGACATTATAAGTATCCAACTTAGTTAATCTGAGTAAACTATCAGCATCAAATTGCGCACTGAGTGGATTATTCGTAATATCTAAGTATCCTTTGATGAACAGATACCTCATCTCGTCTTCATTACTCAGTTTTTGCTTACTTAGATAAGTAAGTTCCGCTTGATCGCCAGTATACGTTGCTAACAAGATTTGATGTTCAACTTCTACTAGTGCGGTATGTTCTTCACTATTAACAACCTCAGTACTAAAATCGCTGAAAACATCATTGAGCGTGAGATCTAATTTCTTACAGAGCTTAATAAGTACGTTTAACGATGGTGATGCATTATGTTTTTCAAGTTTACTGATAATATACTGGCCACAAATGTCCTCAGCCAACTCACCCTGCGTTAACTTTTGTGCTTTACGTTTCTCACGAATAACATTACCCAAAAACATTTATTCACCTTCGTATTCTTTGATATATTTATTATACATAATTTTACCAGTTAAGGCTCATATCTGTCATCTTATGACGATTATATCAACAAATTTTAGTTACTATGCTACTATATGAACCAATGTCACAACTAACAAACGTAGTAATTGCTACCAAATTTTTATATCAAATAACTAGTTTTTATAAAACTAAATCTCAGTCCATTAAATAGTTAATTATTTGTGACAATATTAGTCCAACTAAGGAGGTCCTAACTTATGTTTAACATCGTTATCTGTGAAGATGATTTAAAGACGCTTAACCTTTATACGCTAATCATCAAAAATTATATTGCAGATCATCCCACAACCGACATCAAATTAGTGACCGCTTCTCAAAATCCGAATATTATTACTCAAAACTATAGAAGCTCACCAAACGAACACTTTATTTATTTTTTGGACGTTGAGTTCGCTAATTCCACCATCCGTGGGATCGACCTCGCAGCCAACATTCGCAGTACCGATATCGATGCCAAGATTATCTTTATTACGGTGCATGACGAATTCCAGCCTTCAATTATTAACGAAAAAATCGAAGCGTTTGATTTCATCTATAAAGAATCCGGATTTGATAATATCGCCTCCTCGATCATCTTAGATCTCAATCGAATTACTGCTGCATCATCGCAACCAGCCCAAGGTGACTACTTCACCTACCGTGCTGGCTTTCGCGACTACCGCATCAACCTGAATAAAATCGATTACTTTGAAGCATTAACAAACACGCACCACATTCAAGTCGTTACAGCTTCTGAAATTGCAGAATTCCGTGGCACATTGACGCAGATTGCTACCGATTACCCCAAATTTTTTCTCGCTCATAAAGGCATTCTGGTCAACTTAGATAATATCGAATCAATCAATTCACTAACTGGGACAATTACCTTTAAGGATCAGCTCTCCTGCATTGTCTCAAGACGGCGAATTCACAGTCTTAGAAAAACCTTTACCCAATCGAATTAACAACACTAGAGCCCCCTGTAAGATTAATTGCAGGGGGCTCTAATATATTAACTTTTACCTTCTAATTGCTTGGCGTGTCTTGCAAGCTCCAATCGATTGACCCCGTGTAGCTGCCGACATAATCTCCCGGTTGCACTGATAAAAAGATGCCCTTTGTGCTAGACCAATCAGATGTGGCATCCTGGTCAGCATCAGTGGTACTGGTGCCAGTCGCAACTAACACACTCTGGTTCGTCAGTGATGTCTGTTTACCGCTATCTCGATAGACTAGACCACCCATCAAGGTATGTGCGTCTGACTTCAATTCAGTTGCCGTCGCATAGACGTACCAATTAGAACCAGCAGCTCGGGTATCTTTAACACTTAATTGCCAATCATTCTTCGGTGCAATCAATTGTGCAGTGCTAGGAATCGTAACGTTTCCAAAATCCATTCCTGTCGGTACCTCAGCAAAATTTAACTGACCTGCGTCCTTTGTAACTATGACATTAACCGCTGCTGATTTTACCGTCTTTTTAACGGCATAGATAGGAACCGTCAAGCTCTCGCCATCCTTGAGTGCCGCTAATGTGGCGCCTAAATCCGTTTTGTCGGTTGCAAAAGTAATTGCATCATTACCATCGTTGGCTTTATCAGTCGCCGTAATGCCTGCTTGCGTCACTAACCAATCGGTAACAGCTTGATCGGTCCAATCCTTGGCTTTAGTGCTTTCAGCTGGGCTTAAATCAACATTCGGATTGGTGCTACCTATCTGCAAATCAATTCCGGATGCTACTGAGGCTGTAGCCGTTCCAGAATCATCATAACATTTCCCCGTCTCAGTAACCGTTACACTATCTTTGCCTTGCAAATCGCTCCCAACGTTTAAACTGTAGGTCAAATCACTGCCAACAGTGGCCGTCGCATCACTGACATTACTTTTAATGATGTCGCCTTGAAAGTTTCCCTTACCTGTAATCACCGTATCTGTATCTTTTAAATTGGTATTGGTGATTGTTGGAGTTAACAAATAATTTTGTACAGTGGTGACCTTCATAAGGCTAAAGAAATCTGCCGACGTTGGTCGAACGGTAGTAGTTATATAGACTCCTAGATACAACGGTAGTGGTCGTCCCGCTAAACTCTGCCCCCAATATAAGTCATCGTCAAACCAGCCGTAAACGAATTACTACCAGACGTCTTCATGTTAATCGTATTAGTCTTTCCCGCCACGTTACCCGTAGCAACAACCCAATCATCTGAACCTGCTGTCCCAGTGAAATTACCATTGCTGATTCCACTAGTCGCAGCTTTTTCCGTCATTGATATAAAATTCAATGTATTAATATAATAAGGCGTTGGCAAGACAATACCACTTGAACCAGTTGAAAAGCTACCGGTTAGAGTCATTTTAACGTTCGTTGTCCGATTCGTGATACTACCATCACGTGTATTATTAGCAACGACTTTTGACACCGTTGGGTAGGTGATGGTCCCGAGTGGTGCCGTAGTACTAGTTTGGCCACTTTTATAAATCCGCTCATTATTTTTACTAATCCCGGTCGTCACTTCATTCAGCGTATCATCAGCCCGCCCCACTGACACAGTCATCAGACTACCCGCGATAACTAGTACTGCTACGATCGTTTTAGTAAGTATCTTTCTACGCATATAATCCCTCCCAAACCAATTATTTCGGCCTATTTTGTTTTGTGCACTCGCAACCACCACCAACCAAGCAGTAACACAATAATTAACGTTCCGAATGCGCCAATGCCGACTAGTCCCCAACTAGTCGATTGTTTGTTGGTCTTGGTAACTAATTGATCTGTTTGCCTCGTAACTGACCGTCCCAATTTAAGATTCTGGTTCAAGCGCCATCGATGACTGCCACTAGTGGCGACCATCTGAACATGATAACGTCCCGCTGGCAACTTAGCTTTATCCATTGGCAACATGTAATTGAATGCCGAATTGGGTGCCAACTGTAGCTCATTTGACCTAACTTCTTTGACCTTTTTACCTGAATCACGATTCGTAACGATAGTATGGAGCTTAAGGTTGGGAATCATAACTGCTGATGGATTACGCAAATTTGCAAGTATCCCCCACTGATAATTGCGCGTTCCAGTTGTAACTTTGCTCATTTTAATAATTGGCGCCGGCATGCTTCCCAATGAAAACTTCAGTCCGACAACGTAAGAATACTCATTGTGAACATTCACTGTATCTTTGACATTGGCTCCAGCCTTTTGATTCACTTGCTTAAAGTACCAACCACCCATCATCACCCCATTGAATGGTGAGCTGGGCATGGTGACGTGAGCAGTCACTGTCTTTGAACTATTGGCAGGTACCACAACCGTTGACTTCCCTTTGATTTTGACAATATCACTCATCTTAACTTTTAATGATGAATCGTACGTCTTGGCTGGCACAACGTACTCAATACTGCCGTTATTGTTGGTATAAGCCGTGTGAATAGCAGTCGCAACGGTTAAATCTCGATTGGCCTGATTGTAAATCGTTACCTGCAAATCCTGTTGCTTACGCGTAGACATTTTCAAATCAAAAAATGTATTTTGCTTATTGATTTGATTATCAGGAATCGTAGCTGAAACGCTAAATCTTGCTTGAGTAGTCTGACTATTCGTACTACCCGCATGAACAATCATCGGTTCAGCTCCCAAGCCCACCATAAGTCCTAACATAAGCCACCAACTACGTCTTAAAGTATGCATACCATCTTAACTCCCCATAATTAAACTATTTTTATCCACCACCACTATCCTTTGACACACTTTTGAATCAAAACTCACCAGTGATAGGGACTATGTACTTTGGTTCAATATCATCTACTGATATTATTGTATCTTTCCGCCATTCTAAATATTGGTTATCAGCATTAATAGTTTATCACAATTAATATAAAATAAATAACAAATACTATCGATTAGATAAAAACATTACGTCTAATTCCTGTTAAAATTAGATGTAAATGATACTAATTAAGTAGTACCTTGCTTTTAAGATTTCCTGAGAAAGCCATCCACATAGCTCCAGCAACTAGTTTATGCAACCTCTCATCCTAATAACACGAGTGCTTTGAATCGTACTTTTACATAAAAATTCTGCAAAAAACATTTTATATTAAAATGAATATAAAAAAACAAATCGATAATACGATTTGTTTACTATCGCTAATTGACCGTTTATCACGATTAATGTGTTATGGTGTCATTGGAGTATGGCAATACTCCGTCCTTTACTCTTTTTATGAGTCATCGGTATTTCTTCCCAAATACCACACCACAAAAGGACCAGGCCTTGGGACCTGATCCTTTTGTCTTCCTATATTGCTAACCACACATAAAAACGGTCTAGTTTCATTCACTAGACCGTTAATTCATTAGTTATGAGCGCGTTGCCGTCGTTCAAAACACAAACTGACTAAAATCATCAGCAATGTAAATGGTAGGGCAACTTGGTACGGCTTAATGAAGGCTGCCGTCAATTCTGTCTTCGTTTTGGCCTTAATGCCCGTTATAGCAGTGATAAGTTGCTGATTCATTGTTGCCACTTGTTTAGTTACTTGTTGCGCTACTTTTTGATGCACCTGCGTCTTAACGTCAGCAGGTGCCTGTTGTAAGTGTTGTTGCTTGAGCACCTTCTCATAATTAGTCGTAATCAAACGTTTTGTTTTCGCAGGCGTAATCGGTGCCGTTGTCTTAGTGGAGCTTTGTTCTGCAGCCAACTGCCGATGAACGGTCGTTAAGGCATCCGTCTTGACCTGCTTTGAGACTGATAGCGCCGAGATCGTCTGTGTGGCATAGGTTTGTACCCGTGACTTCGCTGTCGTGAGGTTCGTCGCTAAAGCTGATACGAAGATTGCCACCGCTAACGAAGTCCCAATCTGACGAAAGACACCAATGACACTCTGCGAAGCTGTCAGCAGTTCGCCGGTAAAGCCGCCAGCCGCTAACACGGTAATCGGGCCAATAATGATCCCATACCCCGCACCAATCAAAACGGCCGCTACCGCGAACTGCCAGTAATGACTAGCATTCATTACACTAATCACAGCGTAACCGGCAACCATTGCGATACTTCCAACCAAGATAACTAACCGTGGCCCTAACTTAGCTAACAATAGTCCACTGATTGGTGACAGCATAAAAATCATGACTGACGCTGGCGTAATCATAATGGCCGCCATCAGTTCCGAATAATTTTGAACTTTAGTGAAAAAGCTAGGCATTAAAACCATCAAACCGACTAAGAAAATTCCGGATAGCACGGTTGCAAGTGCCGCGCCATTGAACTGCCGGTCTTTGAATAACGCCAGCGAAACCATTGGCTGAGCGACGTGCGCCTCCGTCCAAATAAACATACCCAACGAAATGACGCTAACGACTGCTAGTATAATAATTGACTGGCTCATCCAGCCCCAGTCGCTACCCTTGACGAGTAGTAGGGTTAAACTCAATAGTGTGAGCATAATTAGCCCACTACCCGCAATATCTAGCTTGACTGATTCCCGAACATGACTACGCCAATCTAATAACCAGATGGATAATCCTAATGCCAACAAAGTTAGTGGCACATTGATCAAAAAAATGCCGCGCCAACCCCAGAACTGAGTAACTGCGCCACCAATCGTGGGTCCTAAAGCGGCGGCCAAGCCTTGGGTGACACCCAGTAATGCAATGGCGCCCGTTCGTTTAGCCAATGAAACGCTCTGAATCCCAATCGTCATGCTGGCGGGAAAAACAATCGCCGCCCCAATACTTTGAATGCCACGACCCACAATTAATAGCGTGACCGTGGTACTTAAACCTGACGCTAAGGACCCCAGTAAGAACAGCGTTAGTCCTAATAAGTATAAACGCCCGCGTCCCCACACATCTGCCAGTCGTCCCAACGGAATCGTTAGGCTAGCGAACAAAATTGTATAGATGTTAAGTGCCCATGACAGGTGTGATAAATCAGTGTTTAATCCAGTCTGAATTGCCGGTAAAGCGATGTTCATTACGGTTGTATCCAACATACATAGAAAGATACCAATCGTCATAGTTAAGATAATTCTAGTTGCCTTCTTCAAAATAATCGCCCCTCTCAGTGATTACCCGTAGTATATCTGGTAAGATGAACAAAGATAAATACTTAGGTTACATAAAGGGAGATTTTGTAAACATTGAACCCACAAGACCGCAAACAACAAAACTTAACGGCTACCTATGAAGCTTTACTACAACTGATGTCACAAAAACCATTAACTGACATTTCGATTACCGAACTATGCCAGCACGCACACGTCTCACGAACCTACTTCTACCGCAACTTCACTAGTTTTGATCAAATCATTTTGGCCTATCAGGAACAAGCTATGCTTGAATACTTGCACAAATTGCCCCACCAATCTCAACTGAACCTTTCCACCTTTATGACCCATTACTTCACCCTGATGCAACAAATGGCCTCAACCAATCAATTACTGATTAATAACGGTAAACTTAATATCATTATTGAAAGTTTTCAAACTGTGAATACGTTACTGCTGAAACAAGAACGTATTCCTAAACATTCAAAAACAATCCAGCGTCCCTATTACTTAGCCTATTTCTCAGGTGCGGTCGTGAATGTATTGACTACTTGGCTCCAAAATGGGATGGTTGAAACACCTCAGTACTTGGGCCAACTAGTTGCCAGTTTTGCCACCCGTCAAAATCATTCAGATAAGTGATCGTCTGAATAATCTAAAAAATAAATTAATTATATCGATTCAATAACATCAAAACTAAAATAGTCAGCACGCACATTCCAGACGTTGTCATGGTTCAATGTTTAATTTAATCAACGGATAGCCCCTGCAACTCAAGCAAATGAGTTAACTACTATGCCTGGCAAACAATCTAGCTGTTTACTCATCAAACCAGCTTATTGATTATATTGTGAACACATAAATTGAGCATTAAAAATACATTTCTAATATGTACCCCCTTACAACATTGCTATATAATGAGCATAAAAGGGGGAGATTTTTTGTTTAAAAAGAGACTGTTGCAATTATTGACCTTGCTGTCAGCATTCACTTTATTCTTTGGCGTTCTCAATCTGCGAGCTACGATTCACGCTGCTTCCACGATCGATACGACTCAGAGTTCAAAGTACGTTGATAAGGCGTACGTCAGTAACGGACCTGACTTTTCACATGCTAGTACCATCAAGGTGCACTATGATCTAAGTTTTCCTGACGTGACTTTAGCTGAAGGTGACACCATTCAGATTCAACTACCTAGTGAACTGAAAACTGCTAGTGAAGGCGAAACCTTCGACGTTACCGATGACACTGGTACCGTAATTGGAACCGGGGTTGTTAACGGTGGCGTGGTTACGGTGACTGTCAACGCCGCTGGTGCTGGTAAGACGGATGCAAGCATGCATTTGGATATTGCCACTAAGTATGCTGGCTCAACGGATGGCGAACAAACGATTAAGTTCCCATCAAATGATGAATCCGGTTATGATTCCTCAACCATCAACATCGTCCCTAATCCTGATCCCATTTCTAAAAAAGGAACGATTCAGGATGACGGTACGATTAAATGGACAATTTTAGTTAACCGTAGCGAAGTTGAAATGAGCAACGTCAAGATTTCAGACACGGTTGGCGACAATCAGTCAATGATCGAAGGCGTAACCGTATCTTACGGAACTTGGACTTCAGCCAACTCATATAAACGTGGCCAACAAATGTCCAGCAGCGACTACAACGTTGCTTATCGTGACGACGGTTTCGACTTCAAGTTCAACGACAACATTGATCAGTTGATGATTATCGACTACTACACCACCATTGATGACATGGAATTAGTACCAAGCGGCTACAAATTCAAGAACGCTGCAACCATGTCATGGGGTACTGACGGTAATGGTGGCGGACCAATTACCATTACTGGTAGCACCTCTTCATCTGGTAGCTCGGGCTCAGGTTCAGGAAATGAGTCTAGCTCAAGTAGCTCGTCCGAATCCAGTTCTTCTAGTTCTAGTTCAAGTAGTTCATCCGAATCTAGCTCTTCAAGTTCTAGTTCAAGTAGCTCATCTGAATCTAGTTCCTCAAGTTCCAGTTCTAGCAATTCGTCAGAATCTAGTTCTTCAAGCTCTAGCTCAAATAGCTCAACCGAACCTAGTTCTTCTAGTTCTAGTTCAAAGGATTCTTCCAAACCAGAATCATCGAGTTTAAACTCTAACAGCTCGTCAAATACGAATACTAACACTTCATCAATTAAGCCTTCGACAACCACGAGTTCAGATAACACAGGTTTGAGTTCATCAAGTACCAGTGCCAAAAATACCAATTCAGCTAACGATAATAGCGATACTGCGACAACTCAAACTAACAAGGCATCGGAACGTAAAGTTATCAATCAGCCGACGCCAAGTCAGTACGTTAGCAAAAATGCCAAACAATTACCACAAACTGATGAGAATAAGTCAGCAGCACTACAAGTAATCGGTGCTACCCTATTCATCATCTTGATGACCATGTCCTTAATCTTTAAGAAGTTTGCTGTAACCACTAAGCATTAATATTTAGAAGCCATTACTTGTTTCATTCAAAAGTAAGCCCCGTAAATTAGGTCAAAAGACTTAATTTACGGGGCTCATTTTAATTCCTATTAACGTCAACTACTTAGTGGCGACTTCGCTGCTTAACCTGCTTCATCACGTTTTTACCACCAAACATGCGGTTCAACTTTTCCTGCTCTAATTGGCGTGAGTTAAGTCCCTGATAACTGACTTCTCGTTGCAACTTGTGATAACTTTGCAACCGCCCTGATGTCAATTCACCCGCTGCAAGTGCAGCCAGAACTGCACATCCAGGCTCACTCGTATGCGTACAATCATTGAACTTACAGCCCATTGATAATGCCGTAATTTCAGCAAAAGTCTGATCAACATTACCGATGTAAATCTGTAACTCTCGCATTCCCGGAGTATCAATCACACAAGCACCAGTTGGCAATGGTAATAATTGTCGACTGGTCGTTGTATGACGCCCCTTGCTATCATCTTCGCGAATCGTATTCGTTAAAATCACGTCAGTACCCAGCAAGTAGTTAATCAAGGTTGACTTGCCGACACCAGATGAACCGACTAGCGCAACTGTTTGGCCTGAACCAAGATAACGTAGTAAGTCAGTGAACCCCTGACCCGTGGTTGCGGAGCAAATTACCGTATCTACACCCATACTAGCATCAGCTAACAGTCGTAACTTTTCCGGTAGATCATCACACAAATCAACCTTAGTCAAAACAATGACGGGCACCGCACCACTGTCCCAGGCAATCGTCAGATAACGTTCCATCCGTCGCACGTTAAAATCGGCATTCAACGACATACAGATAAAAATCGTGTTGATATTAGTCGCAATGAGTTGGCCATCCCGACCGTTAACTACGCCACGTGCCAAGGCACTCTGTCGTGGTAGTACCTGTTCAATTACCGCTGATTCATGATCCGTGACCATCATCAAGACCCAATCACCGACTACTGGAAACGCCGTGGTGGCTGTTAGTTGATGCGCGAGCTTTCCTGTAACTTGCGCGCGGTACTCACCGGTCGCACTGATTACTCGGTACAATTCACGGTGTTGTTCGATCACCCGCCCTAATTGTAAAGGTTGTGCCTGCTTAGCAGTGAGTTGTAAAGCTTCAGTTAAACCATATTTATTTAAATTAATTGTCAATGTTATAAATCCTTTCACAAAGTGACTAACCCTTGTGAAACAAAAAAGCGACCACAATAGTATCCTACTATGGTCGCAAAAAATCCGTCATCGGAATATCTTATTCCGTCGGCTTTTCGTTCACATTAGGGTACACGAAACTAAGCGAGTCTAACTCACTTTTTTCGTTCAACAACGCCCTAATAAACGACCGACATAAGACACCCCTCCTGTATTTAATAAGCTAAATTTAACAGGCGGCACTAACTTTGTCAATCAATCTGCAACTAGTCTTCTGATTGCCACGGCAACTCAACACTGATATGGGAATTGAAGGCTTGCTGCTGTTTTAACTTAGCTAAGCGTTCACTCTGCCGCTGCGCATAGCCTTGGGACACAAATTCATATTCAGACTTATCCGCTACTAGCGCTGGTAGCGTCACCTGACGATCCGTCACAACAAATGTTGAAAAGCAGGTTAAACCTAAGAATCGTTCACCCGTCTTTAAATGTTCGCCAATAATTTTAGTAAAGACCTCAATCGAACTGTGGCCAACGCCCGTCACATAAGATTCTACGCACATGGAATCCTGTAACCGAAACGGCAATAAAAAATTGACTTGATCGACTGAGACCGTGACTGTTTCAATGCGGGCAACCCGCGACGCAGCAATCGACGAATTGTCATCGATCGTCGCTAAGATTTTGCCACCGAACACCGTATCGTGTTCATTTAGATCCGCTGAAAATACCCGGTGATTGCTGATCGATAACGTCTGTGAAATTTTAATCGGTTCCATGGGTCCACCTCATCATTAGTATTATTAAGCTTAATTATACTAGAATTTTTCAGAAATACGCTGATAATCCAGTTAATAATAACTAACCTGAGTACTCACATTAACCTGACACAGACACTACCTACTAATACGAGCCTTGCTTAGGACTTTCGCACTCCATACAACGCCAATCAGCATGATCATTGCCATCACCAGAAAACCAATATTGGCACCCCAAGTATCATTGACCACACCCAATAACGTAGAAGCACCCCCTTCGATCAACTGCGCCGTACCATTCCAGACTGCCGTTGTACGACCCATGTATTCGGAAGCCACCCGTTTCATCAAAACGGTATTGATGACCACTCGTAAGACAGAGTTACTCAACCCCAAACTAAACGTACAGATCAGCGTTAGGGGAATCAACCGTGTTAACGTTAAAACTAGTAATCCCAACGTTGCTAAACCAAATAGATAACTAATCAGGCGACGCTCCGCTACTTTAGCAATCAAGAATCCCGTGATCAATCCGGCTACCAGTCCACCGATACCATAACTCATATCGGTCAACCCGTAGACTACACTGTTGGCTTTTAAAATGGTTACCACGTAATCCGGAGCCGACACGTTAAATAGCTGAGTCACGATTAACGGTAAGATCGACAGCATGCCGAGACTAAAAACTAAGCGTTGACTGCCAATATAGCGAATCCCGGCCATAAACCCAGTTTGCTGACTGTCAGCCGTTTTTGATGGCACTACCGATTCATGTTTAGGAATCGTTGCAATCAGCCCTGCCGCGATTAGCAATAACGCACTACTAATCAGTAGCACAGTGGCAAAACCCGTATAACTTAGAATCAGCCCTGCCACGGCCCCCGCCGCAAACATGCCGACTTGCAATGAAATCTCAATAAATGCGTTGGCTGTTCCCAACAAGGCAACGGGTAAAATTGCCTGCACATAACTGCGGGAAGCTGCCATATAAGTAATCCAGCCCGCTCCCGTAATACTGGCTAAGATCGCCATTGACCAGAGACTAAACCCTGATTTACCGATGACTAACATAATTACCAGCATGGGTAACGCCCTACCTAAAAATGTCCATAAAATCACTGACTTACGTGACAGACGGTCCGTTAAGATTCCCGCTAACGGCGCCATTAAAAATCCGGCTAACACGTTTACCGTCAAATATAGACCAACTAGTCGGTTAGAATGTGTCACTTGTAACACATACCAATTAGCTCCGACCGTGGTTAACCCGACTCCGAAACCGGAAATAATATCCGCTAAAAAGAAGTGCCGAAATTCTCGTTTGCCTAATAATGCTGTCATTTGCACTGCTAAAACTTCCCTTCATCAATTATTGATGCCTTTACTCGCGCTGCCTAGTATCCAAATATTTGAACCCAGTTAAAATCACTCAGCGTATTGCAGTCTCCATTATTTAATAGGTCATTCAACTGACGAAATTCACTAACCACCTTTCGCACTAGTCCATTAGGTACCGATTAACTGGTAATCATCACTCCGACCTACTTTAATCATTAACTAACCTAATACCAATATTTTACAATCAAAATCTAATTCGGTATGATGATGTAAAGCAAATCGTCATAAGGAAGTGGCTAGATGACTCACGGTGAACTCATTAGAAAATTACGACAAGAACGTGGTCTCACTCAGGCTCAGCTGGTGGCTGGTATTTCCAGTCGCACAACGCTCTCATCCTTAGAGAATAATCGGACTGATATTACAACTAGTATCCTGTTTGCCTACCTGGAACGGATGAATGTTTCGATTCAAGAATATTTATTCTATTTCAATGACAGCACTAATACGGAAAAAGAATTGGCAACCAAGTACTTTTATGATAATGTCATTCAACAACGCGACCTAGAAATTAAACGGCGTATCTTAGACTAGCAATCCAAATACAAAGATTCGCAGGACTTCTATTACTGCTGCCTATCAATTGAATTAAAACTCTTTTTGAATCAAAAAAACGCCAAAGCAATCTTTGACGTTAATGAAGATATTCAAATTATTAAAACTTATTTGGAACACGTAACGCAGTGGGGCCATTTTGAGATGGCCATTTTTGCAAACTGCTTGTATATTTTCAGCAGTGAATACATCCGAGCCACCTTCACCATTCTACTCAAGCGGACTAAAATCTTGAGTAAGATCGATACGTATCAAAATGACGTCGCGATCTTTCTTAATAATTGCATCGTACTAGCCCTCGAACGGCAGCACTACCAAGACGCGCGTTTTTACATCCACGAACTGAACCGTCTGACGAGTCGAACACCACGCAAAGCCTACGATCGCATGATGTGCAATTACTACTTAGAGTTAATCAAACAAGTAACCGGCCAACCTGCCAATGTCCAAGCAGCCATCGAGCGTTTCAACGAACTGGGCTTCACGGAGCACGCCGACATGTTGCGTACTCTACAGGGGCGTATTACAGCCTTGTCAGCATCCTCAATTGCTTAATTTGATTCATCCGGGACTAAATGCCGTTCCTGCAAGATCTTTTTAATGACCGTTAACGCATTCAAGACTTTTGGAAAACCGACGTATGGGATACACTGAATAACCGTTTCTACAATTGTTGCTGGCTTCAAGCCAACATTTAACGCCCCGTTAACGTGCACGTCTAATTGATCGGCGGTATCGCCCTGCGTTAGCAGTGTGGTAAGGGTAATCATCTCTCGTTGCTGCAAAGACAAGCCTGGACGGGCATAAATATCACCAAACGCAAATTCTAGAATATACCGACTGACATCGGGCGCAACAACTTTCAGTGAATCCATCACATTGTCGGCTGCTTCCGCATCTACTTGTGCCAATAACTTCTGTCCATCTACAAACCGCTGATTCTTTTCCATTTCAATCACACTCCATTTCTTAAGATGGCTCAAGCATAGAACCTGGAGTGCACACCACATCAAGAACTTTCAGCAGTTTTCTTAGTCAACTAATTAATGGAGGCAATCATCATGACTTATTTTATCGGTGAATTTGCACGTGTCAGTGGCTTTTCAATTGATACTTTACGTTACTATGAAAAAGTCGGCTTTTTAAAACCTCAACGCAACGCTAGTAACCGTCGCGTCTATACGGATAATGATGTTAAATGGCTCAAATTCATCAAGCGACTCAAACAAACTGGTATGCCCATTCACGAGATCAATAAATACGCGGCCTTGCGTTATCAGGGTGACCAAACGATGTCAGAACGATTTCAACTATTGTTAATACAAGAAGAGCGGCTTAATGAGCAAGCTTTGGGCATTCAACAAGATTTAGCCTTTTTACATAAAAAAATGGCGTTTTATCAAGATAAGATGGCTAATCACAACAACAACTAAGGCACCATGTCATCTGTTCATGATTACCATATTTTCAGGGTATTGATATTAACAATTATTATTTTCACCAACAAGTGCCATGGTTATGTTGACGTTTAGTCGTCATAACCATGGCACTTTTGCTTTAGTTGTACTAATGTTCCAATATACCTGTCTGGCAACTGCAGCGAAGTCAATTGGTACACAAAACTTTTATAATTAGCTCGTTCAAACTGAGGAACTTGCACTGCAACTTTGCGCGGTGACCGCGTTAACCCGCAGCCCATTAGTTTAAGTACCGCTTCTTTAATCGTCCATAACCGCCACACACAATTTAACTGCTCATTGCCTGTCAACGTTTGTAGATAGGCCCACTCATCATCAGTAAAAGCTCGCCTGATTTTGGCCAAGACTAGCGGTCGCACAAACTCGATATCAATCCCAACTGCATGCGGTGCAACCACCGCTACGACTAATTGTTCCGTGTGACTGATACTCACCCCTAACTCCGGTTGCTCTGCAAAATAGGGCTGGCCTAGCCGGTGATACGCCAACGATCCTGGTTGTAACTGCTGGACGAGTTGCTGACCAAGCGTACGCTGCATCCTTTTAACAGTCGCTTTCGAGATATTAGTTGGTAATTGCAATAAGTGCCATTTCAACTGTATCGTCATTAACTTAAATGAACACCCTTATCAACGTAGATGACATCACCGGTCATCCCAGTCGCCAAATCACTGAGTAAAAAGGCTGCAACATTACCGATTTCACGAGTCTTAACAGCAACGCCATCGACCGTCATACTACGCGATAACTTCAATAACTGCTGATGCTCATGAACCCCAGTTACTGCCAAGGTCTTTACTGCACCGGCTGAAATCGCATTGACGCGAATCTGATCAGGTCCTAAGTCACGTGCTAAGTAACGCACATTGGCTTCCAAGGCAGCTTTGGCAACACCCATCATATTGTAATTTGGCACCGCACGTTCTGAACCAAAATAAGTTAATGTGACTAAACTAGCACCGGGTTTCATCATCGGTCGAGCAGCCCGGGCAATCGCAATCAGCGAATAGGCACTGATATTTTGCGCTAGATCATAACCAATCTTAGTCGTATCAATAAAATCGCCAGCTAGCGTCTCCTTGTCAGCGTAAGCGATGGCGTGAATCACCCCGTCAATTTGACCGTAATCGCGCTTAATCGTTGCAAATGCTCGATCAACATTGTCATCATCCACCACGTCACATTCAATCAGCGGTACAGGCTCTGGAACAAAACGCTGCAAGCTCTGCTTGAGGCGCTCACTTTGATAAGTCAGTATCACTTGTGCACCCTGAGCCAACAGTGCCTCCGTACACCCCCACGCAATACTACGCGGATTAGCCACGCCCATTACGACAACCGTTTTTCCTGTCAGTATTCCATCCATCTTCATCTTCCTCACTTCTCTAAAATTTCCGGTAACGCGCTTGCCGAGCTTTTATTAACGTAGCCACTGGTTGAGCAGCTAACATCTTTAAAGTCGCGGCCACTGCACCTTTTAACTCACCACAGTCTGCAGCCGTTGTCACCTCTGGTACAATTCTCTCAATCATGCCATCTGCAAGTAATTCTTTCGGCGTTAAACGCATTTGCTCAGCCGCTTCAGCTGCACGTTGCGAGTCCTTCCATAGAATCGTGGCGTAACCTTCCGGTGATAGGACTGAATACGTGCTGTTAGCAAACATCCAGACCTGATCACCACACGCGAGCGCTAATGCACCGCCACTGCCACCTTCGCCAACAATGATGCTTAAGAATGGAACTTTGAGTTTTTGGCCCGCTAGCAAACAATCCGCAATGGCCCTGCCTTGACCCTGATATTCTGCCTCAACACCCGGATAAGCGCCCGGTGTGTTAATCAAAGCTAAAACCGGTTGGTGCAGTTGCTCTGCTTGACGCATCACTCGTAACGCCTTGCGATAACCACTAGGCGTTGCACATCCAAAATGACGAGCTTGATTCGCCGCAATATCCTGTCCCTTTTGAATCCCAACAATCGTAATCGGTCGGGACTCAATCGTGGCTAAGCCCGCAATTACTGCTGGATCATCATCCCGTTGACGGTCACCATGCAACTCAAAGAAGTCTTCAGTCAAACCGTCGATCAGTTCTTGAATACTAATCTTGTTGGCAGATCGTGCCGCTTGAACTTGTTGGTACGCCGTTGCTTTATTCATGTGATGGCCCTCCCGATGTTAATTTCAGCAAGCGCGCTAACGTTAGTCGCAATTGTGGCCGCGTAACAATTTGGTCTAGCCAACCATTTTCCAATAGCGTTTCCGCACGTTGGAAATCAGCCGGTGGCGTTTGCTGGATGGTCTGTTCAATCACTCGGCGACCGGCAAAACCAATCAAGGCGTGGGGTTCACTCAATACCACGTCACCTTGCATCGCAAAACTTGCTGTAACCCCACCAGTTGTTGGATCAGTTAAAATTGTCACATACAATAATCCCGCATCACGGTGTTGCACTACTGCGGAAGAAATCTTTGCCATCTGCATCAAAGCAGCGGCACCTTCCTGCATACGCGCTCCACCAGATGCGGTGACCATTACGACGGGCAATCGTTTAGCCGTACAAGTTTCAAATAAGCGGGTAATTTTTTCTCCCGTAGCACTACCCAAACTGCCCATCATAAAATGAGCATCCATCACACCAAGACCAAACGACTGGCCAGTCAACGTTGCTAAGCCAGTCACGACACTCTCATTCAATCCGGTGGTAGCTTTTGCCCGCTTAATCTTCTCTCGATAAGCAGTATCCGCGAATCGCTCAGGGACAGTTACGACAGCATCAAGTTCCTCAAAAGTCGTTGTCAGTTGCCGAATTCGCTGCCAAGCTGGCAAGCGAAAACCATAATCACAGTTAGGACAGATCATTAATTCTGTTAGATCTTGGGTATAGCAATCTTGTTGACAAACTGGACAGCGTGTCAATAATTCATCGGGAATCTGATCCTTACGAGCCGCTAACTGATACTCAGTTGGCGCTTGAAATTTGCGTTGAGGCATCTGTTAACCACTCCTTCAAAAAGTCTTGCTGAATATATTCCGTCGTATAGGTTGCTTGTTTTACTACCTCGCTGGTTAATAATCCTGATAAAAATTCCCGATTCGTTTGAACACCGGTGAGGACCAGCTCATCCAAACAGCGCCGCATTTTAGCGATGGCCGTTTTGCGGTCCTTGCCATGAACAATGACCTTGGCAATCATGGAATCATAGAACGGCGCAATCGTGCTTCCCGCAACGACGCCCGCATCAATCCGTACACCTAGTGTTCCCATCGGATAGATCAACGACTTAATCTGACCAGGCTGTGGTCGAAAATCATGGTATGGATCTTCCGCATTCAAGCGACACTCAATTGCAACGCCATTAACTTGAACCTCATCTTGGCTGAACGGCAAGGGCATTTTTGCAGCCACTAATACCTGGGCCTTAATTAACTCAAGACCTGTTACCATTTCCGTGACGGTATGCTCAACTTGTAGCCGCGTATTCATTTCTAAAAAGTAAAATTGATGTTGTTGATCCATTAAGAATTCAAACGTTCCGGTATTTGTATAATGCAATTTTTTAGTTTCAGCTGCTACCAATTCACCCAATTGTTGGCGTTCAGTAGGTGTTAATAGCGCACACGGACTCTCTTCAATCACTTTTTGATGGTTGCGTTGTAGCGAACAGTCCCGTTCTGGTAAATACACCACGTGACCCTGAGTATCCGCTATTACTTGGACCTCAATGTGCTTAGCCGGTGCAATCACTTTTTCCAAGTATAAACGACCATCATCGTAGGAGGCTTTGGCTTCCTGTTTAGCTGTTTGAAAAGCCTGTGCCAATGCCTGCTCATCATTTACCACCCGAATACCCTTACCGCCACCACCAGCCGTAGCCTTAATCATAACCGGGTAACCTAACTGTTGTGCGCTCGCTAATGCATCGGTCACCGTACTCAAAATAGTGATACTACCCGGAATAACTGGGACACCTAGTTGCTTCATCGTCTGTCGTGCCGTTGCCTTATCACCCATTTGTGCAATAACGTCGGCATCAGGACCAATAAATGTTAACTGGCAAGCCTGACATAGCGTAGCGAACGTTGCGTTCTCTGACAAAAAGCCATAACCGGGGTGAATCGCTTGGCACCCGGTTAAATTAGCCGCACTGATTATTGCTTGCATATTGAGGTATGACTCGTTTACTGGACCAGCCCCGATGCAGACCGCTTCATCAGCTAGTTGAACAAATAAACTATCTTGATCCGCCACCGAGTAGATTGCGACTGCCTGAATCGACATCTCGTGTAAGGCTCGAATGATTTGAACCGCAATTTCACCCCGGTTAGCCACTAATACTTTCTTAAACACTGCACTAACCCTCCTTTAAGGCTGAATGACAAAGGTCAAATCGGCGCTGGCAATCATTTTGCCATCACATTCAATCACCCCATGACCGCGACCGATTTGATGCTTTAATTTCGTTAAGGTGACCGTTGCTGTTAACTGATCACCGGGACGCACATCCGTATAAAAGTCGGCTTGTTTAATGCCACCGAAGAAGACATTTTGATCGTGATGTTCTGGCAATGACAAGAGCGCGACAACACCCGTCTGAGCTAAAATTTCCAATAATACAGGTCGTAACAACACTTGCCCCGTCATCGTGGCACTTTTGAAAAACCACTCATTGATCGTCGTTAACTTTTCTGCGACTGCCTGAACACCTGGCTCCACCTCAATAATTCGATCCAGTAATTGTAATGGATAGCGTTGGGGAATTATCGCACTAGCTTTCATTCATCCGCCACCATTTCAATCGTCATTAAAGGTTCATCAAATTCAATCATGCTGCCATTCGTCACTGTAATCTTTTTAACAATTCCACTGACTGGGCTAGGTACTTCGTTGATCATCTTCATCGCTTCAATCACACAGAGCGTGTCACCGGCTTTCACCTGATCACCAACTTGAACATAAGGAGCCTGTTTTGGATCAGCTGCCAAGTAGGCGACACCGACTAAGGGTGCCTTCACGATTTGCTGCGTATCTGACTTCACCGAAGATTCAGTTGTTGCTAATTGCGCAGTCGGCATCTTAGTTATACCTGGTTGCACTTCGGTAGTGCTTGTCGACTGTTTATTTAAATGTAAGTCAAATGCTGCCGTTTTGACGTCTAATACTTGTGCTGTAGAGGCGTCAAAACGATCAATCAGCGCTGCCATCATTTCAGAATCCGTCATACTCATTCGTTCACCCACTTTTTAAATGCGATAACCGCATTGTGACCACCAAAACCAAAGGAATTACTCAATGCGTACGTCGCTGCCGTTTTAGCCGTTGCCTTATTTACTAAATTGACTGGGCATGCTTGATCTTGCTGTATACAACCAACATTGACTGGCAACTGATTGCGCTGTAGTGCACCGATTGTGGCAATCGCCTCAATGGCACCCGCTGCACCCAAGAGGTGTCCCGTCATTCCTTTAGTACTGCTAACTTGCGTATGGCAATCAAACAAATCATCGATTGCTTGTGCTTCCGCCGAATCATTGGCAGCCGTTGCCGTCCCATGGGCATTGATGTAATCAACATCACTCGGTGTGATACCAGCTTCGTCAATGGCTTGTTGCATCGCCCGTTTGGCACCAGCACCATCTGGTCGTGGCGCCGTCATATGATAGGCATCACTAGTCGTGCCATAGCCCACGATTTCGCCTAGAATATTAGCATCACGTGCTTGGGCATGTTCCAAGGTCTCTAAGACTAACGTACCGGCACCTTCACCCATCACAAAACCTTGGCGATCCTGATCAAATGGTAACGAAGCTTTCGTTGGATCACTTGCTTTTGATAAGGCGGTCAATGCCGCAAAACCCGCAATCCCAATCTGATTAACTGAGGCTTCAGCACCACCCGTAATGACTGCATCAGCCTTGCCTTGTTTCAGATATTCATAAGCATCACCAATCGCATTGGTTGCCGAAGCACAGGCCGTCACAATCGCTTGGCTGGTATTCTGCGCATTGAACTGCATCGCAATATTACCAACCACCATGTTGACGATTGAATTCGGTACGAACAGTGGGGATACTCGTTTAGGCCCCTTCGTGTGCATCTTGATGACTTGCGCTTCAATCGTCGTTAAACCACCGATTCCTGAACCATAAATCACGGCCAAACGTTCTGGGTCTATTGCACCTGCCGCTGTTAAACCGGCTTGTTCCATCGCTTCAGCGGCACTATACATCCCATAGACCGAAAATAAATCTAGCCGCTTAGCTAACTTCTTTGATAGCCGTAATTCGGGTTGTAAGTCTTTAACTTCACCCGCAACACTAATACCAGTCTGGCTAGCATCAAACTTAGTAATTGGTCCCAGTCCAACCCGACTATCAAAAATCCCATCTAAAAATTCATTTACAGTATTACCTAATGGGGTTACAGCTCCCATTCCAGTAATGACTACTCGCTGCTGTGTCATCATTCAAAATCCTCCTCATCCAGATCTAAATCGTCATACCACCGTCCACCGTGAGGACTTGGCCCGTTAAATAGGGCTGGTACAGTAAGAATTCAATCGCTTGGGCAACTTCTGCCGGGGTTCCGAAACGTTGTAATGGAATTGAAGCCAACGCTGCATCCGTTACGCGTTCATTTAATTGAGCCGTCATGTCCGTGGTAATCATTCCGGGTGCGATCGCATTACAACGAATCTGCCGACGCGCACCTTCCAGGGCCGTTGTCTTAGTCAAACCGATAATGCCAGCCTTACTAGCTGCATAATTGGCCTGACCAAGATTGCCATGCAACCCAACCACACTCGCAACGTTTACGATTGCACCTCGACGTTGTTTCTGCATGATTTTCAAAGCGAACTTCGTCATATTGAAAGTTCCCACGAGATTAGTTTGTAAAACTGTTGTAAAGTCCGTTGTCGACATACGCGTCAATAACTGATCTTTAGTTATTCCGGCATTATTCACTAATCCGTCCAAGCGACCAAATTGATCAATCACCGTTGCAACTAGTTCTGCCGCAATACTTTCATCACTGACGTCACCAACCAACTGAGTAACATTTGAAAATTCAGCTGTTAAGGCTGTCCATTCATCCGCTTCAATTGCGTGGTGCACATTTAAGACAACTTGTGAGACATGCGGCGCCAATTGTTTAACCGTCGCTAGACCAATCCCTTTAGCCGCTCCCGTTACTAGAATCACATCATCATCCATATAAATGTACCTCCGCAATACTTTGACCTAGTGCTTGCCAATCATCACTATGCTCAATCGACCAAACCGTCGTTCCTGGTAACGTCTGTTTAGCAAATTTAGCCAGGTTATTGCCCGGACCAATCTGAATCACCGTATCCACTTCGTATTTTTCAATACGTTTCAAACACGCTGAAAAATGAGTGGGTTCAACTAGCTGTTCGACTAGTGTCGGCTTTAACGTTGCCTTAGTAAACGGCGCCACTGTCGTATTACTGATCACAGGGACTTGGGGAACATGCACGTCAACAAATTGTAATCGTTTGGCTAACGCTTCACTAGCGCTAGTCATTAATGGTGTATGTGACGCAACGGCTACTGCTAATGGCACCACCCGTTTAATTCCGTGAGCCTTCAAATAGGCTGTAGCCGCCTGAATACCAGCCAAATCTCCACCAATCACAATTTGATCGGTTAAATTATAATTAGCCGGATAGGCCTCGCCAACACGCTTAGCAGCCTGACAAGCAGCCGCTACTAATTCAGGTGTTACTTTCAATGCCGCCACCAATTGCCCCGGTCGTTGCAGGCTAGCCCGCTGCATATAACGAGCACGATCCGCCACTAGTTTGAGACCAGCATTCAACGATAAAGCACCGGATGCAATCAGCGCCCCGTATTCGCCTAAACTCAATCCGCTTAGCACACCGGGATGCGGTAATACCGTCGTCAACAAACGATATAAGCCAACGTTCATGGCCGTAATCGCTACGGGAACACGTTCGGCATTTTCAAACCAGTCCGCCGGTTCACACAAATCCCAGTCCAATTGCAAGTTTGCTTCATCGATGGTTTGGCGATAGATTGGTTCAGTCTGATAGAAGTCCGCACCCATTTCAGCAAACTGTTGACCTTGCCCACTGAATAAAACTGCCGCTTTCATTCGCTAATCCTCAGTGGCTTTGTGACTAGCCACGTAATTGACCAGATCACCAACCGTTGCCAAGGCATCGTCCGTTTCGATCTCTAGGTCATACTCGTCTTCAATCTGGTCGATTACTTCAAAGACATCCAAGCTATCTAAGGCTAAGTCATCCGCAAAATTAGTCGTCATCGTAATCTTACTAGCTTCCACATCGAGTTGTTCCACGATCATCTTTTTAACTTGTTCAAAAATTTCAGTTGTTTGCATTTTAAATTCCTCCAGATAAAGTTAGTTATTTAGTATTCAATGACGGCACTACCCACTGAGAGACCACCACCAAAGCCAGTAAAGACTAGTTTGGCACCTCGTTGTAGTTGCTTATTCGCAACTAATTCCGAAAATAGAATCGGTTCACTAGCGGCCGCTGTATTGCCGTAGCGTGCCATATTCATCGGCAACTGCGCGGTACTTAGATCGAGTTGCTTTCCCACACTTGTGATAATCCGCGCATTAGCTTGGTGCAGAATAAAGGTACTGATTGCTGCTGGTGTTAACTGCGCTTGACCCAGTGCTTGCTCGATTGAACGCGGCACCTGTTTAGTCGCAAAGTCATAAACGCGCCGCCCGTTCATTTGAAAAAACCAGTTGGCTGACTCAGCTGTTGTCGTCCACGGATTAACGGTTGGCATCTGCCCCGCCGTCAAGTAGTGACCATCCGCCCCAAACGTCGCGTACTGGCTTCCAAGCCACTTACCGGTCGTTGCCGCAGGATCATTGGTAATCAACATACCGCCCGCGCCATCGCCAAACAGAACAGCCGTATTGCGATCATGCCAGTCGACTAACCGGCTGAGCGTTTCACTACCAATCAGCATCGCCGTCTGCCCTGGTTGTAAATAGTGATGGACTACTTGCATTCCGTAGACAAAGCCAGCACACGCCGCATTGATATCGAACGCCACTGCATTAGTCGCACCAATTGCCGCTTGCACTTGGGTCGCCGTGGCTGGGGTCAAGTAATCGGGTGACATGGTTGCGACCACGATTAGATCAATCTCGGTTGCCAACAACTCACTCTGAGCTAGTAACTGGGCTGCCACTGAAACGGCAAGGCTGGTTGTCGTCTCATCAGTGGCAACGTACCGTGTCTTAATACCAGTTCGCTGCGTGATCCACTCATCGGAGGTTGGCATCAGGGTGGTTAAGTCCTGATTAGTAACTCTAGTTTTAGGCAGTGCCTTGGCACTCGTTAAGATAGAAAAATTAGCTGTCATGGTTATCATCAACGCTGATTGCGTCCATTGAACAAAAATCAGCAGTCGACCTAGGCCACCTTTCTAAGGTTGATCTGCTTTCCCAACGATAAACGTCAGGTCAGCCGTACAGGCGGCTTGATCACCGACCATTGCTTGGCAACTGACCGTGCCCATGTTAGCGCGCTGTTTAGTCATCTGAACGTGTAGTTTCAGCACATCACCTGGACGGACCACCTTACGAAACTTGGCATCCTTAATGGCACCTAAATAGGCCGTCTTACCTTTAAATTTTTCAGATTTTAGAATTAAGATTGAAGCGGCCTGCGCGAGGGCTTCAATGATCAGTACACCTGGCATGACTGGATTACCCGGGAAGTGGCCTTGGAAGAATTCTTCGTTGATCGTGACATTTTTAGTGACAACGATGGACTCACCAGGTTCGAGTTCATCCACCCGGTCCATAAATAAAATTGGATAACGGTTGGGAATCAATTGCATAATTTCGCTTGCTTCTAACACACTCATTTTTAGTTGCTCCTTTCACCCGTTTCGGGAATGGCATTAAGTTACTCATCTGGCAAAACATTGTCAATTGACGTTAGCAGTTTAATTCATAGTGTGATGTTTCACGTAACTCACAAATACTGATAACATTGCGTTTATGGACACTATTATTTTTTGAAATAATTTCCAATTTACATGTCAATCTGCCCTCGTTTTTTACGATTGTTTTAAATCGGCTAACTGGTGGACTATAAAGTTTATAACGTCTAAATGATGCTACGGATTCATCAAAAAAACACTCATTAACGCAAAAAAGCCCGTCATGGATCAGATGATTTGTCTAATCCATGACGAGCTTCTTCAACATAAGTGATTCATTCAATTATGTAACAAAAAATCGGCTGACCACCGAAGCAGTCAACCGATTCTTTGTTGTCACAACCTTAGCTTACGCTACTGATTGTAACTTTTTTAGTTGTAATTTAGCCCCGACGACGTTCTGGGATCCGGGCAGCCTTACCGTGTAATTCACGTAAGTAGTACAACTTAGCACGACGTACACGACCTTGACGAACAACGTCAATGGCAGCAACACGTGGTGTGTGTAATGGGAAGGTACGTTCAACACCGACACCGTTACTGATCTTACGAACAGTATAAGTTTCGCTGATACCTGAACCGTGGCGTTTGATAACCACACCTTCAAATAATTGGATACGTTCGCGAGTGCCTTCAACGACACGGGCGTGGATACGAACAGTATCACCGGCACGGAAATCAGGGATATCCGTACGGAGTTGTTCGTTGGTGAGCTTTTCGATCAATTGGTTTTGACGCATAAGTATATATCTTCCTTTCGCCGACATTCGTGACAGCTTTGGTCAGCGGAATATCGTTTGTGGGCATAATAGCCAATGAATAGAATACCATATTCACCAACTAGCATGCAAGTTTTATTTAACCCTCAGTTGATTCATCCTGTAAGTCAGCTAACATCTGGCGGGCCTTACCTGATAATGGCAAATTCTCCAGCATGTCAGGACGGCGCTCATAAGTGCGTTTTAATGCTTGGGCAAGCCGCCAATCATCAACCTTACCGTGATCACCGCTTAACAGAACATCTGGGACTTTCATGCCACGAAAATCAGCAGGACGCGTATATTGCGGATACTCTAGCAAGCCACTTGAAAATGAGTCGCCAGGTGCTGACTCTGCATTACCAAGTACACCAGGTAATAGGCGGACGGTCGCATCGATCATGACCATCGCCCCTAGTTCACCACCAGTTAGAACGTAATCGCCTAAAGAGACCTCATCGGTAACTAGTGAGCGAATCCGTTCGTCATAGCCTTCGTAGTGACCACAGATGAACGTCAAGTGTTCTTCCTTAGCAAAGTCCTCAGCGACCCGCTGATTGAACTGAACCCCGGCTGGATCAAGTAAAATAACTCGACCAGGTGCTGGGTGTTTTTCCTGAACTGCAGCCAACGCATCAAAGACTGGCTGTGGTTGCAGCAGCATTCCCGCGCCACCACCGTAAGGATAGTCATCGACATGATTATGCTTGTCGGTCGTGTAATCGCGGAAATTGGTGACATCCACGTTGATCCGCTCATTTTCAATTGCATTACCGATCATCGACGCGTGTAGTGGCCCTTCAAACATATCTGGAAAGAGGCTTAAAATATCAATTTGCATTAATCGATCAGCCCTTCCATCAATTCAACAGTTACAACGCCGGCTTCTAAATCAACCGTCTTAATAACTTGCGGAATCTTTGGTAATAAGACATCAGATGCACCGTGTTCGCGTTGAACGACCCAGACATCGTTTGCACCAGGTGCTAAGATCTCCTTGATCTTTCCTAAGGTCTCACCAGCTGTTGTAACGACTTTTAGGCCAATGATCTGATGGTAGTAGTATTCGCCCTCTGGTAACGCATGAAGGGCCTCTGCAGGCACCTTAATCGTCCAGCCTTTGTATTTCTCAATATCATTAATGTTAGTAATACCTTCAAGCGTCAAAAAGTATAAGCCTTTTTGTTCCCGGGCTTTACTAATTGTCATGGTAACGCCGCCAGTTGTCGCTTCTGGCTTTTCAAAAAGGATGATTTGTTTCCCCTTCTTGAATCGTTCTTCAGGGAAATCCGTAATAACCATCACTTTGACGTCACCACGAATACCATGCGTATTAACAAGTGTTCCTATACGATAATAGTCCATTGAATTCTCCTTTATTTGCACAATATTTATTTATATTTTATCAGATTCGGGAAGTTAACGCTAAAGTGTTCGCCCAACCGACTAGTGTTTTTGTAATCTAAAAGTTAAAAATTCTAAAATAGCCCAATCGAACTCTCTACCAGCTAGATGACCGGCTAAAAATCGCCCAAATTGAAACTAATTATTGACGCCTAGTTTCTCTCCTAATCTGAACTAAGGTTAACCATCCTCACTCAATTTAGCCGGAGGTGGGCAGTACTAGCGGTATTGTGAAAGTGGCGTTAGTTCGGTGTGGTTTGTCACCGGACTTACACCACGGACGCCCTTGGTCATTGGTCATTGGTCATTGGTCATTGGTCATTGGCGAATTGTGCCGAGGACCAAGGCGAGGGTCAAGACCGTTTCTCAGGCTTGACCCGGTCCCACAGCTGAGCTAGTACTGACCACCGGAGGCGAGAGTCTATAACTAGGTTTTAGTCTTTAAACTTTAGATTTTAGATAATAAAAAACTCTTAAACAAAACATTGCTGCTTCGCTCAAGAGTTTTTTGATTGTCCGTCTTCGATCGTAAGTCGGACGCGTTTAGGTCCTGAAACTCGGACACTATACACGATCGTGCGAATTGCCGTAGCAACCCGGCCCTGCCGACCAATAATTCGTCCGATATCTTCGGGATTAACCGTTAAGTTATATTCAAGATAACGCGTCGTTTCCTTGAAGCTAACTTTGATATCATCTGGATACTGAACCAACGGAGTTACGACCGTAATGATTAAAGCTTTAATATCTGCCATGATCTATTACCGCTTTATTATTTAGTGAACTTAGCTTCGTGGTACTTCTTCATGATACCGGCTTTAGATAAAATGTTCTTAACCGTATCTGAAGGTTGCGCACCGTTGTTCAACCAACCGAGGATATCTTCCTCTTCAAGCTTAACTTGGGCTGGTTCTGTAAGTGGGTTGTATGTGCCGACTTGGGCGATAAAACGACCATCACGTGGTGAACGTGAGTCTGCGACAACAATCCGGTAAAATGGGTTTTTCTTAGAACCCATTCGCTTTAAACGAATCTTGACTGACATGTAAACACCTCCCGAAATTCTTTAACAGATAATAATATAACCAGTAAATCAATAGCTTGTAAAGGTTTTTTTCTTGACAGGCTAAAAAAACTTATAGACTAGCGCTTACGACGCCGCATTGCTTGGGCTAAACGCTTCTGTTTCTTCTTCTTAGTCTGATTGACCATCCGCTTCATAGCCATTTGTTGCATCTTGCCACCAATACCACCGCCATTGCCGCCCATCAAACCTTCCATGCCGGCAAAGTTACCCTTCGACATTTGGTTCATCATTTTCTTGGTCTGGTTGAATTGCTTGATCATGCGGTTAACTTCGTGGATTGGGCGACCAGAACCGGCTGAGATCCGTCGACGCCGTGAAGGGTTCAACAGATCAGGATCAGCCTTTTCAGCCTTAGTCATTGAGTAGACGATTGCTCGAACATGGGCGATATCTTTAGGATCCATGTTGATATTCTTCATGGCAGGGTTATTAGCCATCCCAGGAATCATCTTCATGATATCTTCCATGTTCCCCATCTTGTCCACTTGGTCGAGTTGATCGATGAAGTCATTGAAGTCAAAAGTGTTTTCCTGAATCTTCAGGTTCATCTCTTCGGCTTGTTTTTCGTCAAATTGTTGTTGGGCCTTTTCGATCAATGTCAGCATGTCACCCATGCCTAAGATTCGATCAGCCATACGATCTGGATGGAAGACATCCAAATCGGTCATCTTTTCACCTTGACCAACAAACTTGATTGGTTTACCCGTAACGGCACGAATTGATAACGCAGCCCCACCACGAGTGTCACCATCTAACTTGGTCAAGACAACCCCGGTAACGTCTAACTTTTCGTTAAACCCTTCCGCAGTGTTAACGGCATTTTGACCAGTCATGGCATCGATCACTAACAGAATTTCGTCTGGATGGACTAGATCCTTGATGTTAGCTAACTCATTCATCAATTGTTCGTCAATCTGTAAACGACCGGCCGTATCAATAAAGACGTAATCGTTATGATTCTCACGGGCGTGGGCCATCCCTTGACGAACGATCTCAACTGGATCAACATCGGTCCCTAATTGGAATACAGGTACATCGATCTGTTCACCGACCTGTTGCAATTGTTGAATTGCGGCTGGACGGTAAATATCGGCCGCAATCATTAATGGCCGTGCATCTTGTTCGTTCTTGAGTTTTAAGGCTAATTTACCAACAGTGGTCGTTTTACCGGCCCCTTGGAGCCCAGCCATCATGATAACGGTTGGAATCTTATCCGACTGGTTTAATGGAACTGCCTTTTCACCCATCGTCTTCGTTAATTCTTCGTTAACGATCTTTACAATCTGTTGGGCGGGGTTCAAGCCTTCAAGGACTTTCGCTCCCAGTGCCCGCTCACGAACCGTTTTGACAAAGTCTTTAACAACCGTGAAGTTAACGTCGGCTTCTAGTAATGCGAGCCGAATTTCACGCATGGTTGCACGTAAATCACTTTCAGAAATCTTCCCCTTACGACGAAGATTGGTCATTGCCTTTTGTAAACGTTCCGTTAGGCCTTCAAATGCCATTCGTGTCACCTAACCTTTATTATTTATTCTGAGTCAGCTTCTAAGTTGACTAGTTGTTGAATCATTTTTATTAACTGCGTATCCCCATGATAGTGTCCTTTAACATAATCTGAAATTGCATCAATTTCTTGATTACGCTCGACAAAATCATGATATAAGTGAAGTTTGGTTTCGTAGCCTTCCAGAATCTTCTCAGTACGCTTGATATTATCATAAACCGCTTGCCGCGAAACTGAGAATTCTTCCGCAATCTCACCTAAGGAGTAATCGTCAGCGTAATACAGCTGAATATATTCTTTTTGTTTATTCGTTAACAGGGGTTCATAGAACTCAAATAACGAATTAATTCGATAATTTTTTGCAATTTCCATTTTGGAACTCCTCGCGCTTATATTCGCAGACTATACACTAGATAAGATTACCGATTTTATCAGCGTTCGTCAACTCTCAGCCGCCATTTATCGATAAAAAAGAGTGGGACAAAAGGCGGGTTGCTACCGAGCATAGCCTAGGAATACGAATGATTGTGTATTTTCAATCGTTTGTATTCCGTAACCAAGAGAAAGGATCAGCCTTTTGGCGCACGTTTCGACTGTAACTATTTGAAGACAAAAAATGAGTTTGGGCGTTATGGCCCAAACTCATCATTATTAGTTTAATTTAACTCGTTTACCCGGCAATAACGTCCTTAAATAGCCCGTAAACAAAGTCATTGGCATTAAATGGTCGTAAGTCGGTAACTTTTTCACCCAAACCAACGTACTTAACCGCTAAGTGTAAGTCGTTACGAATAGCTAAGACAATCCCACCACGTGCCGTCCCGTCAAGCTTAGTTAGGACAATCCCACTGACATCCGTAGATTGCTTAAAGAGCTTGGCTTGGTTCAACGCGTTTTGACCAGTGGTTGCATCCAACACGAGTAAAACTTCGTGAGGTGCATCTGGAATCTCACGAGTAATTACCCGCTTGATTTTTTCAAGTTCGTTCATCAAGTTGACTTTATTCTGCAAACGACCAGCCGTATCGACGAATAAGATGTCGTAATCTTCCGCCTTAGCCTTTTTAACAGCGTCGTAACAGACGGAAGCTGGATCACTCTTCTCGGCCTTAGCGACCACGTCAACGCCATCACGTTCGCCCCACACTTGTAACTGTTGGATGGCTCCCGCTCTAAACGTATCACAAGCAGCTAACAAGACTTTCTTGCCCTGTTGCTTATACATGTTGGCCATCTTACCGATCGTAGTCGTTTTACCGGCACCGTTGACCCCAACAAAGAGAATCACGGTTGGGCCACTCTTAGCTAAATGAATCGAATTATCTTCGCCTTCACCAGCTTCACCGTACATGTCGACCAACTTCTCAACGATGACATTCGAAATATCTTTCTTGCTCTTAGCGTTTTGAAGTTTAACTTCATCACGCAATTCATCACTGATTCGCATTGCCGTTTCGTAACCAACGTCAGATTCGATCAACGTGTCTTCCAATTCGTCGAAGAAAGCTTCATCGACGTGCCGGAAGTTTGATAAGAAAGCGTTGATGCGATCACCAAACGTTTTACGTGACTTCTTCAAACCTTCATCATAACGCTCTGCTTCAGTTGGTTCTGCCTCAGTAGAGGCTGCTTCATCGGTTACATCAGCGGTTGCAAGTTCCGTTGGTGCTTCAGTTGCATCAACCGGTGCCGTTTCAGAAACTGCCGCTGCACTAACAGTAGCAGTTTCGCTGCTTGGTGCGGCGTTGCTAGCTACTACTTCAGCATCACTAATCGCTTCGTCCTTAACTGCGACTTGGCTAGCAGCTGAGGCGCGTAATGCAGCTAATGATTGAGCAACCGCTGCACTCGCCGTTAACGGTTCAGCTGACATTGCAGTTTCACTAATTGGTGCGGTGCTAGTTGGTGCTTCACTGGCTACCGGAACTTCAGAAACTGCTTGTGATGGCGTGGCTTCACTAGACACTGCCGCCTCTTCAGAAGGTGCAGCAGCTTGTTCAGAAACCGGCTCAGTCACCGCAGCCGACGTTACTGGTTCAGTCGTTTGTGACGTTGCTTCAGCGCTTGCTGGCACTGCTTGACTAGCAGCTACTTCACTGGCTGCACTAGTACTAGCGGCCTGAGAGTCATCCGATTCCGGCAAACTAAACGCTTTTTTCAGACGATTAAATAGTCCCATATTTTAACACTTCCTTTAATTTAATGATTAATTTTGGTCATCTTTCAGATCCGCCAGGGAAACGGAAACCATCTTCGAGACCCCTGACTCTTCCATCGTGACCCCATACAAGACATCTGCATGCATCATCGTACCCTTACGGTGAGTAATAATCACGAATTGTGTCCCCGTTTGAAAATCATTCAAGTACTGACTGAAACGATCGACATTAGCATCATCCAACGCAGCTTCAGCCTCATCCAAGATACTGAATGGCACTGGTCGAACGGCCAAAATAGCGAATAACAGGGTAATCGCCGTTAACGCCCGTTCACCACCAGAGAGCAAGCTGAGTCGTTGGAAC
Source organism: Lactiplantibacillus herbarum (assembly GCF_001039045.1). Taxonomy (GTDB): domain Bacteria; phylum Bacillota; class Bacilli; order Lactobacillales; family Lactobacillaceae; genus Lactiplantibacillus; species Lactiplantibacillus herbarum. Next base: position 146,383 of record NZ_LFEE01000018.1, on the reverse strand, counting down.
TTCTTGCCAGGTGGCTGGGCCATAATATCAACCCCGCTGGTTAGCAAGTGCTCTGGATCCGTTAGAATCAGTTCCGCCGCACCACCGCCAAACATCTGCTCAAAAATCGTGCTGAAATGCTCAGCAACTTGATCAAAGGCTGTTTTGAAACGGGTAGCAACGGTGGTATCTAAGTCAGCCATGGTTTGTAGCAAGTGTTCCTTAGCTTCCTTAAGATCGACAGCCTGGTTGTTTAAGAAGTCGAAACGCTCCGTCACTCGTTGGAACTCTTCGATGGCACCTAAGTTGACGGTACCGATCTCGTCCAAACCACGTTTCAATAATTTCAATTGTTCCGTGATCGTTGCAAGATCCAGTTCACTGACATCTTGTTCAGCAGCCGCCACCGTCAAACGATACTTCTCAGCTAAATCCGCCGTTGCGTGATCAACTTCGCCGGTCAGTTTCGTCTGACTGAGTTCCAGCCGTCGGTAATCATCAGTAGCTGCCGCAGCCAACTGTTGCGTTCGTAATTGCTCATCCGTTACTTCTTCAACCTGATCATTCAATGTCGCCAACTGTTGGTCACAATCAGCTTGTTGAGTGACCACTTGTTGCTGCGTCTGTAGCGCTTCTTTCAAGACTGTTTCACGATCAGACACGGACATCTGTTGACTAGCCATCGCTTTTTCAATGGTGGCTAAGTCTGCTTCAGCCTGTTGCTGAGTCGCTTCAGCCGTAGCTAATGCATTCGTGTGCTGATCAACAAGTTGTTGCGTCTGCTTACAACGTTCTTGTAACGTGACTAATTGTTCACGCTGCGTTTGCAATTCAGCTGCTTGCGACTTCTGATAAGTCTCATAGTCAGTTTGTTGTTGCTGAACCGTCGCCATCTGTTCTTGGTAGCTCTGTAATTTATCAGCATTGTCAGTTTGAGCCTGCTGGTTACGTGCTACCAAGTCCTCATAGCTGTCGTCAGCCTGAGCCTGTTGCTGTTCATACGTCAACGCCTTGGCTTGACGGCTGAGCTGCATCTGTTCATTCTGGGCCGTTTGCAATTGGGCCTGGACCTGACTCAACTGATCCTTCAATTCACTCAATCGTTGCCGACTAGTTTCAACCTGAACCGTTAAATCCTGATTAACTTGCTTAGCCTTGGCTAAACCTTGTTCATAGGTAATCAGTTCGGTTTGCATCTGCTCAACATTGGCGGTGATTTTTTCTGCCGCCTGTTGCTGCTGTAGTAAGCCATTATCATCATGACGAGTTGCCCCACCAGTGATAGCACCACTAGCCGCAATCGTTTCGCCACCGACAGTCACTAATCTGCAATTAAAACGACGACGACGTGAGAGGGCTAGCGCGTGATCTAAAGTATCGACGATCACGGTCGTCCCTAACAAGTAACGTTTAATGGCTAATAAGCGCGGTTCACAGTCCACTAACTCACTGGCGATTCCAAGCACGCCCTCTTGTTGCGTTAACTCACGAGCCACATTAACCGGGAGTTGACGAGCCGTAATCCGTTCAATTGGCAGCAACGTTGCTCGACCAGCGTGATTCTGCTTCAAGAAGCTAACCACACTCTTGGCCGTTTGCTGCGTATCACAGACCACGTTCTGAAGTTGACCACCTAAGGCGACTTCAACCGCCTTTGTATACTGATTAGGAACCGTCAGTAATTCGGAAACGGCCCCAGCAACACCCGCAAATTGTTGACGGTGTTGCAAGACCATCCGAACACCCGCGTAAAAGTTCGTGTAGCGTTCTTGAACAGCCTGTAAAGCCTCTAGCCGTGACTTCTCTCGTTGCATCAGTCCAGCGGCATCTAACCACCGCTGTTGTTGATCATCAATTTTTTCGGCATTCACCTTAAATTGATCCTGTTGCGTCTGTAACTCACGTTGCTGTTGACTCACGCGGTTCTCGAGATCACGTTGATCGCGATTATGCACGTCAACGGTTGCTTCGACCCGTTTCAGATTAGCTTGCGCTTGTGCAAGTCGTTCCGCCAAAGCCGTACTCTGACTACCAGATTGTTGGTGCTGTTTATCGAGATTCTTTTCCTCGTTATTCAGCTCCGCTTGAACCTGTTTCTCGTCAATGTAGGCATTGCGCAACTGCTCCAGCTTAGCTACTAATTGTTCACGTCCAGCCGCACTCGTTGCCGTGGTTAATTCAGCTACTTTGGCTTTCAACTGTTTAACTTGAGCTTGCTGGTCAGCTAACTGCTGTTGTGCTTGCTCTTGCTGCTCAGTCAACGTGGTGATCTGGGTAGCCGTTTGTGTCAGGTCCGCTTGTAAACGTTCCTGCTCCGCCTGCTGATTTTGCCGACGTTCGGCCGCCACTCCTTTTTGACCCTGGGTATTTTCAATCGTCTTCGTCAGTTCCAAGTTTTGGGTTGCTAACTGGTCCTTAAGTTGACGTTGTGCTGTCTGCTGCTGCTTTAATTCGGCGAGCTTAGAAGCTTTAGCATCCGCCTGTTGCTGGTACTGTGTCACTAATTCTTTAGCGCCAGATAACTGCTGATTAACGTGATTCAGTTGATCCTTAGCAATCGTCAGTTTCTTAACCAACCGCGAACGGTCTAAATAATCAAACTTCTGTTTTTGTTCTTGGTAGTCCTGAGCCAGACTGGCTTGTTCTTCCAGTGGCCCTTTTTGTTGTTCAAGTTCGGCCAGGATATCGTTGACTCGATCTAAGTAATCAGTCGTCTCGGCCAATTTACTTTCAGTTGTCAGTTTATCCTTCTTGTATTTCAAGACACCGGCAACGTCTTCGATAATGCTACGGCGATCTTCTGGTTTAGCATTAAACACCGCTTCGACCCGACCTTGGGAGATGACTGAGAAGGAATCTTTCCCAAGACCCGTATCGATCATCAAGTTAGCAATATCTTTCAACCGACAGCTCTGATTATTAATGAGGTAGTCACTGTCACCGTTACGGAATAACTTCCGGGTGATACTAACTTCTGCGTAATCTAACGGCAGAAAATGATCGGTGTTATCGAAGGTGATTGTGACCTTAGCCATATTTAAAGGCTTACGGTTTGCTGAACCGGCAAAGATTACGTCGGTCATCTTGGTTCCTCGCAAGCTTTTGACGGCTTGTTCACCTAGAACCCAGCGGATCGCCTCAATGATGTTACTCTTACCACTACCATTTGGGCCGACGATTCCTGTCATTCCGGCTTGAAAATCAATTTTGGTTTTATCAGCAAAAGACTTAAAGCCGCTGATCTCTAATGATTTAAGTTGCATTCGACACAAACTTCCTGTAATTAATTAGTGGTTACTTTGTTGTAATTGTGAGTAAGCCTGCCGAGCAGCGCTCTGTTCAGCTTCTTTTTTAGAATGTCCCCAACCTTCACCGATCTTCTTACCATCAGCTAAGACGGCAATTTCGTAAGAACGTTCGTTAGCGGGACCATCTTGTTCAATCAATTGGTATTCGATAGCAACGTCACCTGACTGTTGCAAGTGTTCCTGAAGCGTCGTCTTGTAGTCAAAGACACCGTCAAAACGGCCTTCATCCAACTTAGGAAAGATCACTTGGTGGACGAATTTAAGAACGGGTTCGCGACCCTGATCTAAGTACAAAGCACCGATAAACGATTCAAAGATATCGCATAACAAGGAATCGCGTTCCCAGGCCCGGGCCTTTTGTTCACCCTTACCCAACCGGATATATTTCGGAAAGTCACATTCACGGGCAAAACTAGCAAAGCTATCTTCACACACCATGGCTGCTCGTAACCGGGTCAACTTACCTTGGGGCATGTCTTTATAACGCTTGTATAAATACTCAGACACCACTAACTCCAAGACGGCATCCCCCAAAAATTCGACTCGTTCATAAAATTTTAACTGTTGATCCTGATGTTCATTAACGTATGACGCCTGGGTAAAGGCCTCCGCTAATAGATCTGGATTATTAAAAACAATCCCAAACCGTTCTTTTAACATCGCGGCTAATTCTGTAATCATGTTAAACTCCCTTTCATTTTGCAGCAATCTATCAATTCAAAAGCCCAACCAGTGAGCCTTTGTGAATCAATGCGTATCTTAATATTATACTATGATTCACGCTTTAATAACAATTTTATTGAGTTTTTACGGTCGAATTTACGGTAATTAAAAGCAGGTACCCACGTAACGGGACCTGCTTTTAGTGACCAATATCTGGTTTATTTGATCTGACGTTCAGCGACGTAGTCAACTACTTGACCCACTGTTGTCAGTTTTTCGGCATCTTCGTCTGAGATTTCGCTACCAAAGGTGTCTTCCAATTCTAAGACAAACTCAACAAAATCAATGGAATCAGCATCTAAATCCGTTTGCAAGTTCATTTCGCTGGTAATCGTTGAACGTTCAACTTCAAACCGGTCCGCAATAATTCCTGCAATTTTATCGAAAATTTCTTCTTTTGTCATGTAAAAATCCCTCACTAACTTGAATTCACTAAAGTATTCTAATCGTTTTCAGCGGGAATGTCTACACTTGCCTGCTGATTAACTTGCTGATTGGCAAAGTATTCGGCGACACCTGGGACAATATCCGTGCTAACCATTTGGCGAATCTGACGAATCGTATTAACGATTGTCGGTGCTTTACTAGAGCCATGAGCCTTAACAACCGGTGCCTGTAAGCCTAATAATACCGCACCACCGTACTGCGAATAATCCATTTGTGAGCGAATCTCATTAAACCCACTCTTCAGTAACAAGCCACCGAGTTTACCACTAACCCCGTTGTCATAAATCGCATCCTTAACCAAGCCGAGCATTGAACGAGCCGTTCCTTCAATACTCTTCAAGACAGCGTTACCCGTAAAGCCATCGGTAACCACTACGTCAGCGACCCCGTTAAGTAAGTCTCGTGATTCAACGTTACCGACAAAGTTAACCCCGGTCGTCTGTGATAGTAATTCAAAGGCCGCTTTGTGCACTTTATTACCCTTATCGTCTTCAGTCCCGTTATTCAATAACGCAACCCGTGGATGATCCGTATGCATCATTCGTTCTGCATAGTAAGTCCCTAATACACCGTATTGTTGTAAGTTCAACGGCTTACTATCAGCATTAGCACCGATATCCATCATGACAAAATTCGATTGATTAGCGTTACGGACCACTGGCAATGCCGTCACTAATCCAGGACGGTCAATCCCCTTGATCCGGCCCACAACGAATAATCCCGCAGCTAGGACGGCACCAGAATTACCAGCTGAGAAAAACGCATCGGCCTGACCATCTTTGACTGCTTGTGCCGCCATAACGAGTGACGAGTTCTTTTTACGCCGAACCGCACGTACTGGTTCATCTTCCATCGTAATGACTTCATCCGCATTGATGATCTGAATACGATCTCGATTCTTCAACTGCGCTGTAATCACGTCCCGTTGGCCGTACAGTAAAAATACCGTATCTTCAAATAAGTCCCGTGCTTGTTCGACCCCTTCAATTACGGCGTTAGGCGCGTAATCGCCACCCATTGCGTCAATCGCAATTTTAATCATGTTGTCACCATTCCTCTCAAGTTAAGTACTACTTTATTTTTTAATTAATCCAAAGTCCCAATCGCGGCTAGTTTAACCTTCAAATAATCCGCTAGTAATTGATACTCCGGTTGTGATTGCCAATCCGGTTGTTGCGCGATCGCATGGGCATCCTGCTGAGCTACTTGTAGCACATTCAAGTCAGCAATTGGATCACCGACTTTAAACTCAGGCATCCCAGACTGTTTAATACCCAGCACATCACCAGCACCACGCAATTCCAAGTCCTTTTGGGCCAACACAAAGCCGTTAGTAGTCTCCGTCATGATCTGCATCCGTTCGATTCCCTGCTGGTTCTTAGGGTCCGCAACCAGAATACAGTACGACGCTTTAGTACCACGCCCAACACGCCCACGCAGTTGATGTAATTGCGCCAATCCAAATCGGTCAGCGTCATAGATCATCATAATGGTGGCATTTTTAACATCGACCCCAACTTCAATGACCGTCGTGGAAACCAGTAATTGGATTTCACCGGCTTTGAAGGCTGTCATCACAGCTTCTTTTTCGTCCGCCTTCATGCGACCGTGTAATAACCCGACCTTGACCGTCGACCCAAAATACTCTTGTAAGTTCGCCGAAAGCGCCTCGGCATTCTTGACATCCAAAGTTTCAGATTCTTCGATCAACGGTGTTACGACGTACGCTTGCGATCCGTTGTCGATCTGCTGGTGCACAAAACTTAACGCAGAGTTAGCCTGATTACTGTGTACCCACGTCGTTTGAATCGGTTGGCGTCCTGCAGGTAACTCGTCAATCTCTGAAACGTCCATCTCACCGTATGCCGTAATCGCTAGCGTCCGTGGAATCGGCGTCGCGGTCATCGCTAACGTGTCTGGTTGACCACCTTTTTGACGAAAGGCCGCTCGCTGATTGACCCCAAAACGGTGTTGTTCATCGGTAATGACTAATCCTAAGTTATCATAGTCCACCCCAGCTTGAATCAACGCGTGGGTCCCAATCAAGAGATCGATGTCACCCGCTGCTAAAGCAGCTAATAGGACTTTGCGGGCAGCTGGCTTGGTCGATCCTGTTAACAGCGCCACGTTGACGTCCGTATCCGCAAAGACTTGGGATAAATTATTAGCATGTTGTTCAGCTAAGATTTCCGTTGGGGCCATCAGTGCCGCTTGGTAGCCTGCCGTAATCGCCGCGTACATCACGATGGCAGCGACAATCGTTTTTCCAGAACCCACGTCACCTTGTAGCAACCGGTTCATGTGTTGGGGTGATTTCATATCCAGACAGATCTCATTCACGACCCGCTTTTGCGCGTTCGTCAATTCAAATGGCAGCGTCTGAATAAATGCTTTCAGTAACTGATTATCGTAACTGATTGCAATCCCGTTAGTCGTCGCGTCGCTCTGTTTGAGCACTTGCATCTGCATCTGAAACATTAAGAACTCTTCGTAAGTCGCTGAACGACGCGCTGCCGTAGAATCTGCCTGACTAGCCGGAAAATGCATGTCGTGAATCATCTGGCGGCGTGGCATCAGTCGATACTTCTCCCGTAACGGTGCGGGGACCACGTCTTCAATCACCGGCGCATACTGATCATACGCTTGCTTGATTAATTTCTGAATCGTCCCTTGTTTGACCGACTTGCTAGCCGGATAGATCGAGCCAAACGCTGAATCCGCATTGTTAGGATTGATAATCTTCATCCCAGCCATACTATTACGCGTCGCATCCCACTTACCATAAACTGCAAGTGATTGCCCAGTCTCGATCTGTTTCATCAGGTACGGTTGATTGAAGAAGGTCACCATGTAGACATCGTGATCGATCAACAACCGAAAGTTCAATCGGTTCTTCTTGCGACCAAAACGTGCTAACACTGGTTCGGAAGCAACCGTCCCCTTCAGTGTCACCTTTTCCTGATCAGCAATTTCATTAACATCTTTGACCTGCAGATCATCATAGCGGAAGGGATAGTAGGTCAATAAATCAGCGACCGTATTAATACCCAGTTCAGCAAGTGCTTTTTGCCGAGTCGGCCCGACACCGCTTAACGTTGCGACCGCATCACTCAGTTGTTCTACCATTACTTAACCCCTCCCTTATTAATCGTTTATCCGTTGATTATACCAAATCTAAGACAAACTGCTCACGAGATAACCCTTAACGTACAAAAACAGGCCCCAGCATTGCTGCCAAGCCCCATTTCTTCGTTGCTAACTATTCCACGGAGATCAAGAACGGATAAACCGGTTGGTCACCTTCGTGAATTTCAATTTCTAATTCATCATCTAAAGCTTGAATTTGTTCCGACAAAGCTTCAGCGTCGGCTTCTGTTGCGCCTTCACCGTAGATAATCGTAACCAATTCACTATCTTCATCAAGCATTGCTTTGACCATATCGATCGTAGCTGTCGTTCGATCAGGGTTAGTAATGACAATCTTACCGTCAACCAAGCCCATGTAATCGTCCTTCTTGATTTCTAAACCATCAATGGTCGTATCGCGAACGGCATGGGTCACTTGACCACTAACAACCGTACTCAAAGTTTCTTCCATTGTTGCTTGGTTATCGTCAAGACTCGCTTCCGTGTTGAAGGCTAACATTGCTGTCATCCCTTGTGAAACCGTCTGACTGTGAATAATCTTAACTGGAACGTCCGCAACTTCCGCTGCTTGTTCCGCTGCTAAGAAGATATTCTTGTTATTTGGTAAGACGAGCGCCTGTTTAGCACCACTCTCATTGACCGCTTTAACAATATCCGCAGTACTAGGGTTCATCGTTTGACCACCAGCAATGATGTTCGTTACACCTAAGCCTTTGAATAACTTACCGATCCCAGCACCCGAAGCAACTGAAATAATGGCATACCCGTGCATATCCACTTGTGGTTGTGCAACTAAGGTTGACTCGGCTGCTGAAGCAGCTTTGTCTTCCTGATCGTGTTCCATGATCGTCTCTTGTTGTAGACGCATGTTATCCACTTTAACTTTGATCAGCGCACCAAAACGTTGGCCCCATGTCATGACATCACCAGGATGTTCGGTATGAACATGGACCTTCACGATTTCATCGTCATTGATCACTAATAGTGAATCGCCTAATCCGGCTAAGTAGTTGTAGAAGGTATCATAGTCGAATTCATGATCAACTAACTTACCGTCACCGATTCGAACCATGATTTCAGTACAGTAGCCGTATTCAATGTCGTTAGGGTCTAATTGGCCCTGAACACTCTGATGATGAGTGGCATCGATCATTGAGTCCATTTCGGCATCATCTGGGACGTAATCTTGAGATTCATCGATTTTACCATTTAATGAGTCACTAAATGCTTCGAGAACGAAGGTCAGTCCCTGGCCACCAGAATCGACAACGCCAACTTGTTTCAAAACTGGTAACAAGTCTGGTGTTGATTTCAAAGCGGCTTCAGCTGCTGTTACGACTTCAGTCATCACTTCACAGATATCATCGGTCGACTTAACGGCCTCTTTACCGGCCCCTGCTGCTTTACGAATGACAGTTAGGATAGTTCCCTCGGTTGGCTTCATAACTGCCTTATAGGCCGTCTGAGCCCCCGCTGCCAATGCGTCAGCTAAATCAGTTGCCGTTAAGACATCCTTATCCGCAACTGACTTTGAAAAGCCGCGAAAAATCTGTGATAAGATAACACCAGAGTTACCGCGGGCTCCCATTAAAAGGCCTTTAGCTAGTGCAGCAGCCAAATCGCCAACTGCAGTACTGGTTTCTTCACGTTCGTACTTGGCACCACTGGCCATGGATAAACTCATATTAGTCCCGGTATCACCATCTGGTACTGGGAAAACATTCAAAGAATTAATAAATTCGGCACGTTGGTTCAGCTTTTGTGAAGCCGCCTGCACCATTTTGCCAAATTCAAGATTAGTAATCGTGGTGATTTTCAATTTCAAAATTCCTCCTTGGCTTCCACCAACTTCAATTTAGTCGTTCATTACCCGAACACCTTGGACAATGACGTTTACCGAATTGGCCGTAACGCCAAGCATGTTTTGTAAGTTATATTTGACCTTGGCTTGGACATTGCGTGAAACTTCAGAAATTTTTGTACCATAACTAACGATAACGTTGACATCAATTGCCACACCATTATCTTCCTGACGTACAACCACACCGCGGGCAAAGTTCTCGCGACGTAAAATTTCGTTTAGATTATCGCGAATCTGATTGCGACTTGCCATCCCGACAACCCCGTAATTATCCGTTGCGGCGCCACCGACGACCGTCGCAATAACATCATTATCAATATCAATGGTTCCAAATTGCGTTTTGATTTTGACAGCCATAAAAATAGCCTCCTTATTTTAACGCGTTCATTTACGATAGTTTATCATAGCACAACCCCGCTTGAAAGAAAAATTAAGTGGTCACGGTGTAAAGCCCGCAGTCTAGGAATTTAGCAGTAAAGTAAAATTACTTGATAGAAATGTATTGCAACCTTTATTAATCTATGATAAATTATTCTAGTGAATGATAAAGATGACCTTTTATCAATGATTACCAAAGGAGGCAGATCAACATGGCAAAAGACTTCATTACTGGCAAGCGTACGCACTTTGGTAACACGCGTTCTCACGCCTTAAACCACAGCCGCCGCAGCTGGAAAGCTAACTTGCAAAAAGTTCGCATTTTAGTTGACGGTAAACCAAAGAAGGTTTGGGTTTCAGCTCGGACTTTGAAATCAGGTAAAGTAACGCGCGTTTAGCGCAACAAATCGCCATCACATTTTTTTGTGAATGGCGTTTTTTGTTACCTAAATTTCCATTTTCAGCTCCGACTTTTTATAAAGTTTATAACGACGACGAATTATCAGCATTCTCAAAAAGACTCAGCAAGCTAGTCCACGTGACTGCTTGCTGAGTCTTTTTTGTTAAATCTTTTAAATAAACCGACTAATTAATCTACCAGCTTAGCCGCATCCCTACTCTGAATCACAGCTAAAACGCCAGTATCAAAACTGAAGTGCCCTTCATCACCAACAAACTCGTTGCTGGCCCATGAAATCGGGTACTCATTTTCAGCCTCATCTAATCGGTATTTTTCATCTGCTAGCGTCAGATGCATCGGCATCAACGGCACAAAAGCTAAGTACCGCTTATCTGCTTCCTTAGCCACCTCATGACTACCTGGTAAAAAGAACTGAACCGTATTCTGACGATCAATGATCTTAATCTGCGGTGCCCACTGACGAAATGTCGGCTCAAGCACCAACCACAGATTGGCCAACAAGTGATCGAGCCGACCACCCGTTGCACCATAAATATGCAGTTGTTCTGGCTCTAGGCGGTCAAATATCGATTTAACCGCTAACTGGGTGTCCGTATGATCCTGATCCGGTTTGACGATGACACTGCCAATTAACGCTGCTTCCACAGCTTGACGTTCAGCCTGATCTATCGAATCAAAGTCCCCGACGACCATTACCGGGGTAATCCCCCGTTGAATCAAGCGCAGAGCACCGCGATCAGCACCGACCCATGGACCAGGAACAGCCGCCAGATCAGCCGGATAATTAGCCGTGGGGCCACCAACTAACAGGTTCACGATCCCCGTCATTAGTTAGTCGCCACCTTCAAGTCCTGAATCCGTTGTGCGGGTTCCGAACTATCATAGACGTATGAACCAGCAACCGCTACCGTTGCACCGGCATCATAACAGGCTTTGACCGTTTGATCGTTAATACCACCATCAACTTCGATATCAAATTGGTAGCCGTGTTCCTTTTTAATTGCGTCTAAAGCCGCAATCTTGTTAACCATACTGTTCAAGAAATGTTGACCCCCGAAACCAGGGTTAACAGTCATAATCAAGACTTGATCAACTAATGGCAATAGTTCACTAATAGCACTCAACGGTGTTCCTGGATTGACAACCACTTCGGCCTTGGCACCCGCGTCCTTGATCAGTTGCAACGCATGGTAAATATGACGCGTGCTTTCCACGTGGACACCGATCAAATCAGCACCCGCTTTGGCGAATTGGCCGACGAATCGTTCTGGGTCCATGATCATCAGGTGACAGTCCAACGTTAAAGACGTTACGGGCCGCAAATCTGCGACCGTACTCATCCCAAAGGACAAGTTAGGGACGAACTGGCCATCCATGACGTCAATGTGTAGCGCGTCCGCACCAGCCTGTTCAGCCATCTGAACGTCACGTTGTAAATTAGCAAAATCTGCACTTAAAATTGAAGGGGCAATTTTAATCATTAGTCTCACTCACTTTTCTTATTTTTTCTTGTTATAGATTACTTTTTTATTTTTAATCGTTTCATAGAATTGTAAATAGTTGTCGTAGCGACTCTGCAATAATTGATCGTCCGCTAAGGCCGCTTTCACCGCGCAGTGCGGCTCGTTGATATGCACACAACCACGATACTTACAATCGACACTGAGCCGCACATATTCTGGAAAGAAGTGTGTCAGTTCGTTGGCAGCAATATCAAACACTTCGTATGAAGAAAAACCCGGAGTATCTGCAACTAACCCATCCGCAATCGGAATCAAGCTCACCTTACGCGTTGTATGTTTCCCACGATTCAGCGCCTGTGAGATTTCACCAGTCGCCAAACCTAGTTTGGGATCCAAATGGTTGAGCAAAGTTGATTTACCCGCACCGGTTTGACCCATGACCACGGCAACGTGTTGCGCTAGGGCCTTTTTAACGGCTGCGAGGGCTTCATCTGAAAAAGCTGTGCGCTCGCAGATCACTTGGTACCCGATCCGTTCATAGGCTTGGGCCAAGGCTTTTCGTTTTTCATAGACTTCATCACTCAGCAAGTCCGTTTTAGCAAAGTATAGTAACGGTTCAATTCCCGCAACGGCTAACGCCACCAACTGTCGATCCAACAAGTTCGTTGAAAACTCCTGCTCGGTGACGGCTGATACAACAATTCCCAAGTCAACATTAGCCACGGGTGGCCGTACCAACTCGGTCTGCCGATCTAATACTTCTAAGACGTAACCCTCTTGGGGCGTCGTACTGTCAAATTCCACGCGATCCCCAACCAATGGGGTGATCTTACGTTTACGGAAATTACCCCGCGCCCGGGTTCGATACATCTGACCATCAGCGTAAACGTCATAAAAACCGCTTAGCGATTGTCGAATTTGTCCAATTTTCAAATTAGCACCACCTTATTTATTATTTGGTACGGTCCACTTTCTCCATTGTACCAAAAAAGTCATGCACAATGCATGACTTACACTTATTTTGTTGCATTTTCACTCGTAATATTACTTTTATCCATAATCGTAATCCCATTGCGTACGACTCGGTAACGCCCCTTCGTGTTACCGGTCAACTGAAACGGCAAGCTGATCCGCGTTGATTGCGTAATGGCAATATCGCGATAAACTGTCGTTAACGTATGCGTATCATCATACAGATAAATCTTAACATCATTAGCCGGTGCCGTAGAAGTCAGCAAAGACACATACGGTACCGTAATTTTTACATAGAAATTCTGTGGTGTGGCACTTGTATTACTGTTGCTTCCACGTGACATATTAACGGTCACCGTAGAACCAGTCCGTACGTTGCCACCACCATCCGGCGTCTGCTCATAAGAGTAGCCCTTCTTTTGATCATCCGAATAGCCCTGCTTGAAATCAATATTGAGACTATTCGTTCGCGCATAATCTAGAATATCACTACGGCTTTCGCCCGTTAAGTCCTTCAATGCCACGTAGCGATTGCCACCACTGACGGTAAACGTCACCGTTGTATCGGTTGGCAACACTAGACTACCCGCCACGACATCTTGACTGACAATCTGACCAGCTGCCATTGAAGACGTTGTGTACTGCCGACGTACCGTATAACCGGCTTTCTTCAATTTTTGCTGGACGTCTTGGTAATTTTTATTCGTGTAACTGCCAAAACTCGTTTTCTTAGCCCCATTACTGACGGTTAAGTTAATCTTCGTTTGCGTTTGCACCTTAGTCTTTACATTCGGAGTCGCTTGGATAACCTGAGACTTCGCAACCTGATTACTTTTAGCATAACTGATTTTACCAACAGTCAGATGTTTTTTAGTCAGTGCTTTAGTCGCTGCACGCCTCGTCAATCCAGTTACGTTAGGCACCGTTGTCGTTTGTGGTCGGCTTAACTCCCAACCAACAGCAACTGCGACTAACAATAAGACAATGACACTACCAATAAAAAGTAGTCTGCGGCGTAACGGGTGCCGTTTAGACCAAGAACGGGTTGGTAATGGTTCTTCAGCCGTATCACCAGCCGTCACAGTCTCAGTAATTTCTTCGGTTGGTTGATGCGCCTGCTTGTCACGACTAGCCGCAATCGCTGCCTGAATATCTTCACTCGGCATGATCTTAGTTTCGTCATTACCAACGTCTTCAGGAACAAACCGTTTTTCGCCTGCGCGCTCATTGGACAGCGTCGTTAGCAAATCCGCTGCCATATCTTCAACCCTTGCATAACGTTCCCGTGGATCCTTAGCAGTTGCTTCCAAGACCACGTTTTCCAACGCTTGCGGAATGTCCGCATCGAAGTTCCTTACCGAAGGAATCGCATTTTGAAAGTGCTTTAGGGCGATTGAAACTGCTGTCTCACCCTTAAAGGGTACGGAGCCCGTCAGCATCTCGTATAAAATAATCCCTAACGAATAAATATCCGACTGTTTGGTTGCCATACTTCCCCGCGCCTGTTCGGGCGACAAGTAATGTACGGAGCCTAAAATCGTATTCGTTTGAGTCATATTGTGTTCCGACATTGCCACGGCAATCCCAAAGTCAGTGATTTTGGCATTACCCTGTTCGTCAATTAAAATATTTTGAGGTTTTAAGTCCCGATGAATAATATTATGCGCATGGGCCGTTGCCACGGCACTTAATATCTGTTCCATGATGTCGATTACTTGCTGTAATGGTAACGGGAAGTTTGCCTTAATATAATTCTTCAGGTCCATTCCCTTAATGTATTCCATTACTAAATACTGCATACCGTTTTCTTCGCCCACATCGTACAGACTAACAATATGTGGGTGCACTAATTCAGTTGTTGCCAGTGCCTCACGTTGGAACCGTTTAATCGTCTTCGGATCATCCCGTAAGTCCAACCGTAGCAGTTTAACCGCGACATCGCGATCTAATATTAAGTCATGTGCCAAGTAAACGTTGGCCATCCCACCTTCACCTAAGGACCGGACGATGCGATACCGTCCGTTAAGGGTATAGTTGGGTGTCATTCACTAGCCACCTCACCGTCAATCGCAATAATTAACGCCGTAATATTATCAGAACCGCCAGCCTTATTCGCTAACTTGATAAGTGTCTCACACTTTTGCGTTGCCGTTTGATCAGTAGCAGCTAATACGGTAGCTAACTGTTCATCCGTCACCATATTAGTTAAGCCATCTGAACAGAGTAGCAGTTGATCCGCCGCTTGCATCTGATAAAGGCCAGTATCAACATCCGCATCCTGTGAGATTCCTAGCGTTCGTGTGATGATATTTTTTTGTGGGTGTTCACGAGCTTGTTCTGCGGAAATTTCACCACGTTTAACTAATTCATTCACCAATGAATGATCTTCCGTTAACTGGTGTAACTGCCCATCCCGGAAAATATAGCCACGACTATCCCCAAGGTTAGCCATCAAAAATTTGTGATCAAACAGTAGGACCGCAACCATCGTTGTGCCCATACCATTTAGATCAGAAAACTCCCGTGCTTTTTCGATAATGTGTTGATTTTCATCTTGCACTTCACTGGCAAGCCACTTAACCGCATCGTTAGGCTCGTCAAACGTTGTATTTTCAAAACGGAAGCCCATGTGGGAAACGGCCATTTCAGAAGCAACATCCCCCCCTTGATGCCCGCCGATACCATCCGCAACAATAGCAAAGTTAATCCCCGCCTTATTTTGGAAGAACCCCACGTAATCTTCATTTTCTTCGCGTTGTTGGCCAATATCTGACCGGTATGCAAAATCCATTGTTTACCACTCCAGCGTTATTTTTTTCGTAAACAAGCAATGAAAAAGCCATCGGATAAGTAGTCATCAGGATAGATCGATAACGTCTTAGTTGTCCGGTCAGACTTTAATTCATATTTGGTTGGCGTTGTTTGCAATTCAAAATCAGGGTGACTTGCCAAGAATTGGTCAACCACGTCTTGATTTTCTTGATGCAAAATCGTACACGTACTATACGTCAGCATACCACCTTTTTTCAAGGTTGGTGCAACTGCTTCTAAAATTGCCAGCTGAATCCGTTGTAAGTTCAAACTATCTTGTAATTGCTTTTCGTAACGAATTTCAGGTTTGCGACGCATTAATCCTAAACCAGAACATGGTGCATCCACTAAAATCCGGTCAAAGCTTTCTTCGTCAAACTTACTTTCTACTTTACGAGCATCCAAGTCAGTTGCTGCAACCCGGTCAGCAACGTGCATCCGTGCCGCGTTTTCACCAATCAAGCTAACTTTCTTCTTATGGATGTCTAAGGCAACCACTTTACCACCCAAATCAGCATCGAGTAAGGCTGCAATCTGAGTTGTTTTACCACCCGGTGCCGCACACGCATCTAAAACTCGGTCTGACGGTTGTGGATCCAAGGCCTGAACTGCTAACTGCGCACTTTCATCCTGAATCGTAAACATTCCATAATCCATGGCTTCCGTATTGATGGCTTGGCCTTCCGTGACGATCAGTCCTTCTGGAGAGATATCACTATCGCGGACCGACAGTTCATCATGAATCAACACAGAGCGCACATCATCAAGCGTTGACACCGCAGCATTAACCCGCAATGATTGTTTGGCTGGCTGATTAAGTGACGCAATGATACTTTCCATCTTATCGGCACCTAATTGTTGGCGTAATTCATCGATCAGCCAGATTGGCATACTGTAAGTAATACTCAACCGTTCATCAGGATCAGCAATCGCATCAAATTCTGGCAAGCCTTCGCGGTCCATTTGGTGTAAGACCCCGGTTACAAACCGGCGAATACCAGGATGTCCCTTGACCTTAGCAATTTCAATCGTTTCGTTAAAAATAGCGCGTTGAGGAATCTTGTCCAAGAATTGCCACTGGTATAAAGCAGTGAGTAATAATTCACGAACCCAAGGATCAATCTGATTAGGGTGGCGGACAAATGGTGTCAACCAGTATTCCAACGTTAAACGGTGTTGAATAACCCCATAGACGATGTTCGTTAACAAGTTGACGTCACGTCGATCTTCCATTGGGTGATCATTGATCAATTGGTTCAGTTGAATATTAGAATAGGCACCATCTTTAATTTTAGATAAAGCTGACACTGCTAACCAACGGGGTGTATTACTTACTGTACTCATTTACTAATAACCTGCTCTCCGGTGGCGAATTTATCCGCTGCACCATTTAAAAAGTCTGTAATCGTCATCTTGGGTTTACCAGCCGGCTGTAATTGATTGATTGCCAGAGCTGTATGATCAGCCGCTGCAATTACCAAGGCATGCTTAGTTTTGCGAACGACTTGACCAGGTTCTTGGTCGACCGTTTCATCAAGCGGCGTCACGTCCCAGAACTTGGTACGTTTGCCATCCAACACAGCGTAAGCAATTGGTGCTGGCCGCATGCCACGAACTTGATTATCGATTTGAGCAGCCGTCTTCGTGAAGAAATCTAACGTTTCTTGTTCAGGCTGAATATTAGGTGAAAACGTCACGTCTTCTTCCACCTGAGGGACTGCCGTAATTTCACCAGCAATCAGTTTGGGTAAGGTTTCTAAGAGCAAGTCACGACCGACGACGCTCAACTTATCAAACATTGTCCCGGTATCATCGGTTGCTTCGATGGGAATTGCGCGTTGCGCTAGCATATCCCCAGCATCCATCTTCTTAATCATGTAAATAATGGTAATTCCAGTCTCTGATTCACCATTGATGATCGAATACTGAACCGGCGCACCACCACGATACTTAGGCAAGAGTGAGCCGTGGACGTTGATGGCCGCAATCTTAGCAGCTTTCAATAATTTGGTTGGTAAAAATTGACCAAACGCTGCCGTCACGATCAAATCTGGTTCTAAATCAATGATTGCTTGCATCTCTGGACTACCACTGATTTTTTCTGGTTGGAATACCGGAATATCGTGAGCAACCGCAACTTCTTTAACTGGTGATGCGGTTAAGACGTGTTTGCGACCAACCTTACGATCTGGCTGAGTCACAACACCTAACACTTGGTACTGTTCCTTAATTAAACTTTCTAAGATGGGTGCCGCAAATGCGGGCGTCCCCATAAAAACGATTGATGTCATTTAAAATCCTCCGTATCAATTAAATATAGTAAGTATTACGCATTGTATTGTGCTAATTAGAATTCTAGTCGATTAGATTACACATACACGCCTATAAGGCTAATTTCACCACTAAATAGGGCGCCAATTTTGACCTTTCAAAACTAAACTAGCCGTAAGGGGGCTAAGGTACATCTCCATTGCATTCTAATTGCGTTGATTTGTAAATATTCAAGAACTTACTTACATAAAGTGCAACGGCTCCACATCAATACCAATTTGCAATCCTTGGCGTTGTTGGGCCTGCGTTTCGTGCAGTAGCGTCGTTAACGTCTCCGCTAAATTGGGCTCCTGTTTATATTTAATCACAATCTGGTAGTAATAACGACGGTTAACCCGTGCAATTGGTTTCGGCGTTGGTCCCAGCATCATCGTATCTGGCGATAACCGTGGCCGTAACCACTGCAATAACTGGTACATCCGTTTAGCAGCTACACCCTCATCCTCATCACTGGCCGTAATCTGCACGGTAAAGTAGTAAGGTGGGTAGCCACCGCGATGACGCATCTTCATTTCATACTTGAAAAAGCCTTCGTAATCATGGTGCTGTGCGAAGCGAATCGCATAGTGATCAGGATTAAACGTCTGAATATAGACGTGGCCGCTCTTTTCAGCACGACCAGCGCGACCACTGACCTGTGTCAGCAATTGGAACGTCCGCTCACTTGCCCGAAAGTCCGGCAATCCTAACGCGGTATCCGCATTCAGCACCCCAACTAACGTCACATTGGGAAAATCTAGTCCCTTAGCAATCATTTGCGTCCCGATTAAAATATCCGCTTCGCCACTGCCGAACTTCGCCAGTAGCTTCTCATGAGCACCTTTTTTACGGGTCGTATCATTATCCATTCGAATAATATTCGCGTCGGGTAATAAGTCTTGTAACTCTTCCTCGACTTTTTCAGTCCCGGTACCATAATACCGAATTTCACGGCTATGGCAGTTCGGACAAGAACGTGGAATCGCTTCTTCATGCCCACAGTAATGGCATTTCATGGTGTGCGTGTCCATGTGCAACGTTAATGAAATATCACAATTAGGACACTTCAGCACGAAACCACAATCCCGACAGAGCACAAATGACGAGTAGCCCCGTCGGTTAAGCATCAGCACACTCTGTTCGTGCCGATCTAACCGATCCTGCAATGCGACTAACAGCGGTGCCGAAAAGTTACTTTCAGCGTGCTGCTGCATTTCTTTTTTCATATCAATAATTGAAACACTGGGTAGTGGTCGTTGATTAACGCGCTCTGCCAGTACTAAACGCTGGTATACACCTTTTTCAGCGCGAGCACGGGTCTCTAGTGATGGCGTGGCCGAGCCTAATACAACTGGACAGCCGTGATACTTGCTCCGCCACAAGGCCACTTGGCGTGCATGGTAACGGGGCGCATCGTCCTGTTTATAGGTGCCTTCATGCTCCTCATCCATCACGATCAGGCCTAAATTCTTCAACGGCGCAAATACTGCTGAACGGGCACCAACAACAACCTGAGCTTCACCACGTTGAATGCGGCGCCACTCGTCATATTTCTCACCGTTAGACAAACCACTGTGAAGGACTGCAACAGCTTTCCCAAAGCGGCCCTTAACCCGTTGAACCATCTGTGGTGTCAACGCGATTTCTGGGACCAACATCAGTGCGGTCTTCCCTTGTGATAAGGCCGCAGCCATCGATTGCAAGTAGACCTCAGTCTTCCCACTGCCAGTAACCCCTTCTAATAGAAAGGTCGTTTCCGCGTCACCATCCACTGCTTGGGTAATCTGATCGACCGCAACTTGTTGTTCAGCGTTCAATTTTAGCGCAGTCGTCGACTGAATATCACTAGTCGCATAAGGGTCACGATAGATTTCAATGGCCACTTTTTCTAACCAGCCCTTTTGTGCGCCCGTTCGTACCGTTGCTTCACTGACGCCAAAACGCTCACAAAACTCTTTTTGGGTCAGCGTTTCACCGTTTAATGCAGCTAACCCTTTTAACAAGGCCAACTGCTGGGTTGAACCCGCACGTACCGTTTGTTCGGCTGCTTTGAGCTCCGATGCGCTCAATACCGTTTTAACCCCAAGCTGGGTCTTACGACGAGCCTGGTTCTTAACTTGATAATAGACATCGACTTGACCAGCTGCCTGTAGTCGTAATAACTGACTAACTGCGGCTGGCGTCGTTGCAACGTCATCAAATGGCACTTGTGACTGGCCCTGAAAGAGACTCTGCTGAATCATTTCAGGCGTCGTTGCGGTTACCCGTAGCTGTTTCTCATACTTAGCCCGCATCACGGCTGGCAACATCGTCTGAGCACACGTAATCTGAAATGAGAAGGTGCTAGCGGCTAACCACTCAGTCATTGCTAGCCCTTCCGTGTCCAATACTGGTGCCAGATCAACGACCGCATCAATGGCTTTTAATTCCCCATCAAACGTCGTCACGTCGTCACAAGCTAATACGAACCCTTGAACACGCCGTTTACCACGTCCAAACGGAACCACGACACGCATGCCAGGTTGGACCTGCGACTGCCAAGCCGTTGGAATCTGATAACTATACGGTCGATTGGTCTGCATAGTGGGCACATCGACTAATACTTGGGCAATTTGTGCCACACGATCCTTCCTTTCTAAGCTTGCTTATTTGCACCATCCGCAATGGCCGTCTCTAGAACGATCCGTGCAATGGCCGTTTTGGTTGCTAACGCCGTTGTGACCGGTTCCTGATTGGGCCGTAACAACGTCACTTGGTTGGTATCACCATTAAAACCGACACCTGGTTGTGAGACGTCGTTAGCGACTAATAAATCTAATTTTTTACTGGTTAATTTACGATTAGCATTGACTAACAAATCCTGCGTCTCCGCAGCAAAGCCAATCATATACTGGTTCTGTTTACGTACCGCCAATACTTTCAAAATATCAGGCGTTTCGGTTAATTGTAAGTTAAGGTCAGCGTGATCAGCCGGCTTCTTAATCTTCTGACTGGCCGAATCAACGGGCCGATAGTCCGATACAGCCGCTGCCATGATTAAAATATCCGTTGTCGCGAAGACATCCGTAACTGCCGCTAATAACTCAGCTGCCGAGCTCACGGGAACTACCGTCACGCCCACCGGTGCAGTCAAATTAGTCGTCGCACTAATTAAAGTCACATCAGCACCCATCTCACGTGCCACCTGGGCTAACGCATAACCCATTTTTCCAGACGACCGGTTAGAGATATAACGAACCGGATCCAAAGCTTCGCGGGTTCCCCCAGCGGTCACGACAACGTGTCGGTGCGCTAATGGTAAATCAGCCGATTGTTGAATCAACTGGTCCGTTAACCAAGCCAGGATTACATCAGGCTCTGGCAATCGTCCCTGACCAACGTACCCTTCAGCTAGCATGCCAGTTGCGGGCGTTAAGACGTGCAAACCGTCCGCTGTCAGTTGCTGTAGATTACGCTGCGTTGCCGGGTTAGCGTACATGTGTGAATTCATCGCTGGTACCACGAATTTAGGTGCCGTCGTTGCTAAGATGGTCGTGGTCGCCGCATCATCCGCGATGCCATTCGCCACCTTAGCAATCAGATTAGCAGTCGCTGGAACAAGGACCATCACATCCGTCCAATCAGCTAGTTCAACATGAACCACGTGCGTTGGATCAGTCGTTGTAAATTCATCAAGCACAACTGGCTGCTGAGTTAACGTTTGAAAAGTTAACGGCGTGACAAATTCTGCCGCGTGAGCGGTCATGGCAACTCGTACCACGGCGCCCTGCTTCATTAAGCTTCGAATTAAAATTAAGGCCTTGTAACTAGCGATGCCACCACTGACAACCACTGTCACGTGGCGTTGCGTCCAAATACTCACTTCTTCACGTCCTTTAAACACGTCCCAATCACTCAGCACGTGTTTGCACTTTAATAGTCCAATTGTATCAAGAATTACGAGTTAGGTGAAGCTCAACGTCCGTTAATCTCAGCATAAAAAAAGTGCCGAGCCTAATTTGGCTCAGCACACCGATTCCATTAACTAATCTTCATCAGTTTCGTCAGGATCGATCATTAAGTCTCCGGCAGCGATTTCTTCCATCGCCCGGCCGATCGTTTTAACTGACTTGTAGTCACTCAACATTGGTGCGGCACCCGCATCCAATTCGTGAGCACGTTTACTAGCCAACATAATCAAAGAATACCGTGAATTAACTTGCTTCAATAAATCATCTACTGATGGATATAAAATCATAATTCTGCATCTCCTAACATTTCTTCATACTGAGGCATAACCCGCTTAACACTGAAACGTTCACTGCGAATAATCGCCTTAATTCGTTCAGCTGCTAACGGAACCTCGTCATTAACAACGGCGTAATCATAGTTACGCATCATCTTAATTTCATCAACTGCCTTAGCCATCCGCTTATTGATGACACTCATATCATCGGTCCCACGACCAATAATACGGTTCTTCAGTACCATAAGATCAGGTGGTGTCAGGAAGATAAAGACCCCGTCTGGCATCTTTTCACGCACTTGCATGGCGCCGTTAACTTCAATCTCTAAAAAGACATCTTTGCCAGCTGCAAGTGACTGCTTAATATATTTTAAGGGCGTTCCATAGTAATTGTCAACATACTTGGCATATTCAAGCATACCGCCGCTCTTAATTTCATCCTCGAATTCCTCTTTGGATACAAAATAGTAATCCTTGCCATCCACTTCGCCCGGACGCATTTTCCGAGTCGTCATCGAGACTGAATATTGAAAATCGTTATCATCTGAATCAAAAATTTCCTTACGGACGGTACCCTTACCGACACCGGAAGGACCTGATAGGACGATTAACATGCCTTGTTTCGCCATGATCACAAATTCCCCTTAATTAAATAATGTTTTAAAGTTTATTTTGCACTTTTTAACGTTATATTGCAAGTTTTATCAGGGTTACACAGGCTTTTTTCATTTTAACGCACTATTTTCCATAAATTTAAGGCTTGCATTTCAGAACATTTGTTCGTATAATGAAAACACAAACAAATGTTCGAGGTGGCTAATATGCAAAATCAACAAACGAATTTAAAACTAATTTCCAAAAACTTACAGGCTTCTTATCGTCAATTTATGGACGACTTCATCGCTACCCCGACCATCGTTGCGCCGTTAATGCCAACGATGCCGGCTTTTCAGCGGGATTTGTTCTTAACCCAAGCACGGGAACAACATTACCAAGTCATGCTTCAGATGCAGCCCAACTTGACCGAAACTCACCCCTATAATATTCACGGTGTTCTTAAAACACTTGCGAGTGGACAACTCGTACTGATTAACCATCAGTACCATCTAACCCATCTCGTTGATCCCAATTTCGTTCGCTACGTTGAACGGATATAAAACCCAGCCTTGCACCAAAAAGTGAAATCAGGTTCAATACAACCTTGCGTATTATCTTGGTATTTTTGGTGCAAAATAAAAAGATTGATGTTACAGTTTCCCCTAACTTCCCTGAATAAGTTGGTATGGAAACCCTGTAAATCAATCTTTTTTTGTGCACTATTTTAATCAGATAGCCTATTTATGCGTTGGGTCGGCCCGTCGTTCAATCCAAGCTAACACCGTGTCCGAAATAATTGCCATCAAGGCTGTTGGTAACGCCCCAGCAAGAATAATCGCCCCACCATTCGTGGCATTAGTTCCCCGAATGATGATATCACCTAAGCCACCAGCACCAACGAAGGTCCCGATAGCAGTGATTCCGATAGCTAACACCAGCGCATTCCGCAAGCCAGCCATAATGACTGACAGTGACAATGGGAGCTCGACCATTCGCAAAATCTGCCAGCGGGTCATCCCCATCCCCTTACCAGAATCCAAGATACTAGAATTGACGTTTAACATCCCAGTATAGGTGTTCTTGATGATTGGGAGTAAAGCATACAAGAAGACCGTCACAATCACTGTATTCACACCTAAGCCTAGCCCAATCATAATGATTGAGAGCATCGCTAAAGATGGGATCGTCTGAATGACGTTCGCAATCGCAATCACTGTTGAACTTAAGCGACTATGATGCGCGATAAAGATTCCGATTGGAATTCCAATAATCGCTGCAAACAGTACCCCGTAAATCGAGATCAGAAAGTGACGAGTAAACTGGCTCAAGACGTACACACCATTCTGTTGATAATAATAAATCAACTGTTGCATTAAATTCATTTGTGCCATTACTTATCACTTCCTTCAAAGTAGTTATGTTTTTCGAGGAACTGTTTAGCAACAACTTCAGGTTCCACTAAATTATTATCCACTTGATAATTCAAACCTTGCATCGTCTTCAAGCTGATTTTGCCGTTCAATCTATTCAAAATAGATTTCAACTCTGGATGTTGTTTCAAGACTTTATTCGAAGCGACGGCACTGGCATTATATGTTGGAAAGAAGTTTTTATCATCCTTCAAGATTTTCAGATCATAACTCCCGATCCGACCATCCGTTGAATAACCAAGAATGGCATCCATTTTACCAGATTCCAGCGCATCGTAGACTAACCCAATCTGCATTGGATAAGTTTTACCGAATTGATAACCGTACAGCTTTTGAAAGGCATCGTAACCGTCACCTTTACGTTCTAGCCACATCTGATCCAAACCAACCGTTAACTTAGAAGAGACCTTCTTCAAGTCACTGACCGTCTTCAGATGATACTTATCCGCCGTTTTCTGGGTAACCATGAACGCGTAAGTATCTGCAAATCCGTAAGATGGGAAGTAAGTCATCTTGTACTTCTTATTAAACTGATCAGCCACCTTTTTATCAGTTGCTTTAACGTTGTTACGATCCACTTTTTCACCTAGGATCGTCGTTAAGTCAGTCCCAGTGTAGCGAATTGCTGAAATATCCGCCTGATCATTTTTCAGGGCGTTAAAACTAACGGTCCCTGAACCTAAGTTATTAATAATTGTGGTATTCAGCTTAGAATAATGCTGAATCATATCTTGAATCATGTAAGCCATAATTTGTTGTTCAGTCGTATTCTGTGAGGCGATTCGAATCGTATCAGATGACGTTCCTGACAGACCCGGGAAACCACAGCCAGCTAATAAGACACCACTAGCAACGGTCGCCACCACACCTAACAGCCACTTTTTAATTTTCTTCATTTTCATCCCCCTTACGATTGCGTGGTTTTGGGAGTAACGGCTGCTTCCAGCTTACCCAATAACCAATCAACGATGAGGGCCAAAATAATCACTGGAATCGAACCACCTAAGATCAGGTCCGTCCGGTAGAGATTTAACCCGTTAAAGATGAAGTCCCCAAGACCACCCGCACCAATATATGATGCCAAGGCAGCCCATGCAATAACGTACGTTGCCGACAAGCGAATCCCGGCCATGATTACTGGTGCGGCCATGGGTACCTCTACCTTGATAATCGACTGCCAGTTAGTCAGTCCCATACCCTTAGCAGCATCGATCAAAGCCGGCTCAACGTCTTTCATTCCTAAATAGGTATTACGCAATATTGGTAATAACGAGTAAATGAAAAGTGCGACGATAGCTGGGATTGCACCGATTCCAAAGAACGGAATCATTAACGCTAGTAGTGCCATGGCAGGAATCGTCTGCAACATACTGGCAATCGCCATGACAGTGTTAGCAATCGGCTTTGCACGAGTTAGCAAAATTCCAATTGGCACTGCGACAATAACGCCTAGAAATAATGAGAACGCCGAAATATAAAGGTGCTGCCACGTTTTCAGTAGTAACTGTCCACCATAGTTCTGTAGAAAAGTTATCATTATTGCTCACCGCCTTCAGCGGGGGCGTCGTCCTCTCCATGATGAATATTATTAGAAGCTTCGTCTTCATCTTCATCACCCCAGAGGGCATCGTACACAATATCAACCAACGTTGCGCGGGTTACAATCCCTACTAAACGGTGATTCTCATCGACCACGGGAATATTTTTCAATCCCCGCTTCAAGATGCGTTCAACCGTATCACGGATTAGCGAACTGGATTGCACGTAGAAAATATCGCGCTTCATGATATCGCCAACACTGGTTGCAGAGTTGAAGTTATAATCGACATCTTCAATGCCGATCACACCCTTTAAGATACCGGCTTCATCCGTTACTAACAACGAATCGACCCGTTTATCATGCATTTGACGTAACGCTACCGTCAATGACTTACCAGGCGTCGTTGCAATTGGATTCTTCAGCATCACTTGTCCAACCGTCGTAATACTTGGACGAGCTTGGATCAACCGATCTTTCCCAATTAAGTTCTCAACGAATTCGTTGGCTGGGTGCCGTAAAATACCATCTGGCGTGTCCACTTGGATGATATCGCCACCGTCCATCACAACAATGCGCGTCGACAGCTTAAGCGCTTCGTCCATATCATGGGTCACGAAGACGAATGTTTTACCCAGACGTTCTTGTAAATCTTTTACTAAGTCCTGTAAGGCTTCACGCGTAATCGGGTCCAACGCACCGAATGGTTCATCCATTAGCACTAAGTCTTGGTTAGCTGCTAACGCACGGACAACCCCGATCCGTTGTTGCTGTCCACCAGATAATTGTGATGGGTAGCGATCTAGATAGTCTTCTGGTAATTCAACCAGTTTGATCATCTCTTTGGCCCGTTCATTCATCTTGTCTTGAGACCATTTTAAGAGTCGTGGCACTAACGTAATATTGTCACGGATCGTCATATGAGGCATTAGCCCAATATTTTGAATCACATAACCGATTTGGCGGCGTAATTTCACAGGATCAATCTGACTGATGTCCTCGCCATTCAACTTGATGGTGCCCGAAGTCTGACTCAACATCCGATTAATCATCCGCATCGTAGTTGTTTTACCCGAACCAGACGTTCCGATGAAACAGACAAATTCACCTTTTTCGATTTCTAAATTAAAATCTTCAACGGCGACCTTGCCACCCGGATACGTTTTATTCAAATGTTCCATTGTCAGAAACAACTTCATCACTCCAATCTATTTTCAGCTTATTATTTCACTAATAAACTGTATACTAATTAAGCATAACTTACTTGGAAAGGAAAATGCAAACGACTTGATACGCAAAAACCAGTTAAAATGGTTAATAGTCCTATTCTCATCCTATTTAACGCCAGCAACAAAAAAAGGACTGACTAAATAATCAGTCCTTCCTAATTAGGTTACTGTGCTTTAGCCTCATCAGCTAAGCGTAACAATTCTTCTGCATGTTCCAACGACAACTTAGTCACCTTTGTCCCAGCCAACATCCGTGCTAATTCCTGCACGCGTGATGGTTGATCTAAACGCGTAATACTCGTCTTAGTTCTATTCCCCGTAATCGTCTTAGCGATAAAGTAATGATGATCGCTCATCGCTGCTACTTGAGGTAAATGCGTAATACATAAAACTTGTGAGAAGCGAGCAATTCCGCTAATTTTTTCAGCAATAGCTTGTGCCACACGACCACTGACACCGGTATCAACTTCATCAAAGATGATACTCGTGATCCCTTGTGACTCAGAGAATATCGTCTTTAGCGCTAGCATCATCCGTGACAACTCACCGCCAGATACGATTTTCGCTAATGGTCGCATCCGTTCACCCGGGTTCGTCTGAATATAAAATTCGACACTATCCAAACCACTCCGATAGATCTGACCGTTAGTTGGCTTAAAGCGAACCTCAAAGATGGCTTTATCCATGTACAGGTCTTTAAGCTCCTGATGAATGTGACGCTGCAATACTTTGGCGGCCGCACGACGTTTATCAGACAGGGCTTCCCCAGTCTTCAAGATTGCCGCCTTCTGATCCGCAACCCGCTGCGCTAGTCCTTCACTGTTCTCTTCTGAGTCAGTCATTTTAGCCAGCTCTGCCGCAATCTTCTGGTAGTAATCCAAGATTTGTTGTTCCGAATCACCGTATTTACGCTTCAATTGATTCAAGATCTCTAAGCGTTGTTCGATCTCATCTAACCGGCCCTCATCAAATTCTTGCAGATCAAGTTCATTAGAAATCTGACCCGCCGCGTCTTGCAAGCCGTAAAAAGCATTCTTAACGTTAACTGCAATCTCATTAAAAGCTGGATCAAGATTGGCAATCGGTTCTAGCGCGTTCATTGCGGTACCAACCATATCAACTGCGCCGCTCGTTTCCTCTCCGGCAGCTAATAAGGTGTAACTCTGTTGCAAGGCTTGGCTGATAGTCTGGTAGTTATCTAAGCGATCCCGTTCAGCGATCAGGCCAGCTTCTTCGCCAACCTTAACCTGTGCCGTCGCGATCTCATCGACCTGAAAATTCAGCATATCCAAACGTTGCGCCCACTCTTTTTCGTTGGCGTTTTTTTGTCGTAATTCGCGGTTCAACAGTTGATAATCATCATACTGAACTTGATACTGAGCCTTGAGCTTGCGAATCTTAGCCGTAGCAAACTCATCCAATAACCCTAAATGTTTTTCTGGTTGCATCAATTCCTGATGTTCATTTTGACCATGAATATCAACAATCGTTTCCCCAATCTGTTTCAGTGTGGTCGTATTGACCAGCATGCCGTTAATACGGCAGGTATTACGGCCACTCTTGGCGATTTCGCGCTGTAAAATGACCGTATTATCCGCGTGCTCAATCCCGGCCTCATCGAGTAATTGGGCCGTCACACCATCAGCTGGTAAGATAAACATGCCTTGTAAAACCGCTTTGTCCGCACCCGTCCGAATAAACTCCTGGGACCCACGACCACCGGCCAAAAGTCCGACTGCATCAATAATGATTGATTTACCGGCACCCGTCTCACCAGTCAGGACAGTCATCCCGGCCTCAAACGTAATATCCAAACGTTCAATAATGGCAAAATTCGTAATTGATAATTCTTGTAACACCGCAAGCCCTCCCTAAAAGAAATTGCGCTCATATTTTTCTTAAAAAAAGCGACCTGACACACGTGTGAACAGGTCGACATCACTAACTGAGTTAATTATCACTCAGTAGGCGTTGAATTTTTTGTTGCAGTTCCAAAGTCATCGCTAATGACTTGCAGATAATGAGCACATTGGCATCATCACCCAGCGTCCCAAAAACTTCATCATAGTGCATGGACTCCAGTAATGCGGCCAAAGCCGGACCATTACCGGGTAACACTTTGATCAACACAAGCTTATCCTGCGTTGCGTAGGACACGTAAGCATCTTTTAACGTCCGCTTGAGCTTCTTTTCCGTATCCATTTGCTTTTGGACCGGCATACTGTAGTGGTAGCCACCCGTTACCGAGGGAACCTTCACCAGTTGCATGTCCTTAATGTCGCGCGAGATTGTCGCTTGTGTGACTTCGATATTTTCGGCACTCAGTAACCTGACAAAGTCTTCTTGACGTTCAATTTCATTTGAACTCAATAATCGTTTAATGTAGCGTTGGCGCTCCTGCTTTTTCACCCGATCACCCCCGGTATCTCTTCATACTTACTTTATTTAAACACATCATAAGCCAAATTGCATAAATATGAAAGTCCGGATTTAAAATTTACTACTTATTCAATTGCTCGTAAGCCGCTTGTTGCGTCTTTTCAATCGATACATTCGGACCAATTTCAGGTGTTTCATCAGTGGCTTGTAAATGAATTAAAAATTCAATATTACCTTCGCCACCCTTAATTGGTGAATAATCGAGTGCTAACACGTTATAGCCACTAGCCTGAGCAAAGTTCACAATATCCGTTAACACTGCGGTATGCACGGCATGATCACGGACAATCCCGTGCTTACCGACATTCTCACGACCAGCTTCAAATTGCGGCTTGATCAAAGCGACCACCGAGCCACCGTTAGCAATAATTGCATGCAGTGGTGGCAAGATTAAGTGCAATGAGATAAACGAAACATCAATCGAAGCAAAATTAGGTTGACCTTCTTGGAAATCAGCCAATTTACTATAACGGAAGTTCGTGTGCTCCATAACAACGACCCGTGGATCTTGTCGTAACTTCCACACGAGTTGATTACTACCAACATCCAAGGCATAACTTAATTTGGCGCCATTTTGGAGCATTACGTCCGTAAAACCACCCGTAGATGAGCCGATATCAAGTACCGTCTTATCCGTAACGTCAATTTTAAAGCTCTGTAACGCTTTTTCTAGCTTTAACCCACCGCGTGACACGTAAGGCATGGGTTTACCCTTTAAGTGTAATTCAGTCGTAACGGGAATCTTCACACCTGGTTTGTCCAGTCGTTCTTCATTAACACCCAGAATTTCACCAGCCATCACGGCCCGTTTAGCTTTTTCACGGGTGTCAAATAAACCTTGTTGTACTAATAATACGTCAATTCGTTCTTTTTCCATCTAATTTAAGTCCTTTAATCTGTAAAATACGTCAAGAAGGCCGCTAATAATTCCAAATCGCGTCCGCTTGCGTTAGCAGCTTGTTGCAATGCCGTTTGAGCCGTTTCAAGAGCAGCTTTTAAGGCCGATTGTGCACCTGCAAGTCCCAGAAGTCCCGGATAAGTATTCTTATGCTCATCCGCATCTTTATGCGTTGCCTTACCCATTTCAGCCGCCGTACTCGTCACATCTAGGATATCGTCATAGATCTGAAAAGCTAGCCCAAATGCATCGGCAAATTGCAATAAGGGTTCTTGAACAGTCGGTTCGACCTGCGCCTGAATCAGACCTGCCTGTACGGCATAGTGAATCAAGGCGCCAGTTTTCTCCCGGTGCAATTGCTTTAATTCAGGTAATTCTAAGTGCTTACCTGCACCTAAAACATCCGCAATCTGACCAGCAACCATTCCTTGTGGGCCTGACGCTTGCGCGAGGGCTAGGGTCTGTTGACTGATCACGTCAGCTGATAAGGCACTAGCAGCAATCCATTCAAACGACAAGGGTTGCAGGGCGTCTCCTGCTAGAATTGCCACGTCCTCACCAAACTTGACGTGATTAGTCGGTTCACCTCGACGCAAACGGTCATTATCCATCGCTGGTAGATCATCGTGAATTAACGAATAAGTATGCATTAATTCAACAGCAGTGCTTGCTTGCATGTTAGCTGGTGTGATTGGTTGATCAAAAGTGGTCAAGACAGCCAAGGTCAGCAACGGTCGTAACCGCTTACCTCCAGCTAACACCGAGTACCGCATTGCAGCAGTCAGTGTTGGCTGATTAGAACAGTCTAGTAACTGTTCGTCCAGATAAGCATTGATCCGTGGTCGCCATTTAGCCTCAAAATCTGTTAATACTTGCTTATTCATTGGCGTCGGCTTGTTCAAATGGCACTTCATTGCCATTCTCATCCATCATCTTCGTCAACGTCTTTTCAGCTCCCTCTAGGGTCGTCTGTAATTGCTTACTCAAAGCAACGCCTTTTTGGAATTGATCTAACGCTTGTTCTAACGGAACGTCACCCTGTTCCAATTGGTTAACGATTGTTTCTAATTGCGATAAGTTTTGTTCAAAAGTTGGTTGTTCAGCCATCTTATTTTCCTCCATCAATCTTGGTAATCTGAGCCTGTGCCTCACCGTCAGCCATATGAATCGCCACGGTTTGCTCCGGTTGTAACTGACTAACACCGTGGACAACTTGCTCGTCCGCCGTAACAAACGCGTAACCACGTCCCATAATCTTTAAGGGACTCAACAAATCGAGCGATTGAACGGTTTGTGCCAGCTGTTGTTGCTTACGTTGCATGATTAACTGCGTGCTACGATTCAAACGCTGTTGCAAGTTAGTTAGTTGTGTCTGCGCTTGTCTAACCTGATGAACCGGTGTCCGCTGCAGCAATTGTTGATTAAGCTGCTGATAGCGTTGAGTCGCCTGAGTTACATTATTATGACCAGCTTGTTTCAAGCGTTCGTTTAAGAAATCTAGCTTTTGTAAGTAACCTTCATAGAGCCGGTTTGGTTGTGTGAAGACATATGACGAGGCCAGTTTATTCAAACGCTGGCGATCATGTTGAACGAGGTTTTGAAACGCGTTCAATACCCGCGTCTGATCCTGCTTTAATTGCAACAAGACGTCATTATAGACTGGAACGGCTAATTCTGCCGCCGCGGTTGGCGTTGCCGCACGCACATCGGCGACGAGATCTGCAATCGTGGTGTCGGTTTCATGCCCGACTGACGAAATGACAGGTAGCGTACTGGCAGCAATCGCACGAGCAACCCGTTCTTCATTGAACGGCCACAGATCTTCAATCGAACCACCACCACGCCCGATGATCAGCGTGTCAAAATCACCCTGCTCATTGACTCGTTCGATCTGGCGACTGATTTCTCCGGCCGCTGCGTCACCCTGAACTTGTGCCGGAAAGAGCACAATCTGAGCGATTGGAAAACGGCGGCGCGTTGTTGTAATAATATCACGAATCACCGCTCCACTTGGACTCGTAATGACAGCAATTCTTTTAGGAAAACGCGGAAGCGGCTTTTTGGGCGCATTAAATAAGCCCTCAGCCGCTAATTTCTTTTTCAATTGTTCATAGGCTTGGTATAACGCCCCAACCCCATCTGGTTCCATTCTCTCCACGTAAATCTGATAACTACCACTTGGTTCGTACAGACTAATCCGACCAACCACCAAAACTTTCATACCTTCTTCAGGTTGAAACTTCACCTTAGCGAAAGCCGCTTTGAACATAATGGCCGAAATTTTTGAGTGGTCATCCTTAAGACTAAAGTACTGATGCGAATTTGGACGGGGCCGGTAATTGGAAACTTCACCAGTCAAGTATACCTTGCCCAAATAAGGATCAACCTCAAATTTACGTTTTAAATACTGCGTTAGTGCTGAAATCGTCAAATATTGTTGACTATCACTCACGTTTATCACTCCACTTTGCAAGTTCAACCGTTGTTTGCATCAGAGTGGCGATGGTCATTGGACCAACCCCGCCAGGAACTGGCGTAATTAAGCCAGCAACACCCTGTGCAGATTCAAAATCAACGTCACCTACTAGTTTACCATGTTCGTCACGATCCATGCCAACATCAATCACGGTCGCACCCGGTTTGATGTCATCACCCGTAATTAAGTGAGCAATTCCAGTGGCAACGACTAGAATATCCGCTGTTTTAGCAACCGCCTTTAAATCCTTAGTCCGGCTGTGAGCAATCGTCACCGTCGCATTTGCATTCGTTAATAAGGCTGCCATGGGCTTCCCAACGATGGTACTGCGACCAATCACAACGGCCGTCTTACCTGCTGGATCAACACCATATTCTTTCAGCATCGTCATAATGCCGCGGGGCGTGTTTGCCACTGGATAATGACCAGGATAGTTCGTCACTAGCTTACCCACATAAGCAGGATGGAAACCATCCACGTCTTTATGTGGGTCGATGGCCATGGTAACCAGTGGTTCATTAATTTGCTTGGGTAACGGTGACTGAACTAAAATACCATGAATACTGTCATCCGCATTATAAGCTTCAATAATCGCTAATAGTTCGGCCTGCGTTGTTGTGTCAGGCAATTGACGTACGACGGAATGCATCCCTAATTTTTCCGCTTTACGGTTCTTGTTACGCACGTAAATCTTGCTGGCCGGATCCTCGCCTACGATAATGACAACAATTCCTGGTTGAATTCCTTGAGCAACTAGCTCACTAACAGCTACTTGAGTTGCGTCATTAACCTTTTTTGCCACTGCTTTTCCATCAATTGTCTTTGTCACACACGCCACGCTCCTCTTTAATTGTCTGACATTATTTTAGCATATTCAGTGTGCTGATTCGTGGCTGCTTACTAATAAGTTATTAAAAAAAGTCTGGCAATTCGCCAGACTTTCCGTGTTGAACATAAAATTGTTCGGTTTTAGACTACTTATCTTGGTCAGCTACGACCTTACCGAGAACCCCACTAACGAATTTACGTGACGTTTCATCGCTGAACGTTTTAGTCAATTCGATGGCTTCGTTAACGGCTACCTTAGCTGGCACATCATCAACGAATTGCAATTCATAGAATGCAATTCTTAAGCTAATCAGATCAGTCTTTGCTAAGCGATCTAATGACCACTTCTGACTCAGATAAGGTTGAATTAGTGTATCTAATTCTGCCTGATGTTCCCGCACACCCGTTACTAACGTACTCAGGTATGGTGGAATTTCCACCTCTGCGGTTTCTTCAGGATCTAATAACTGTTGGAACAACTGATTTTCATCAGCGTCAGGATTCGCATTCAACGCAAATAATGCTTGAAAGGCTTTCTCCCGAACTTCATGCCGCGTTAAACTCACGATTCTTCACCATCTTCATTTTCATCGGTTGGAGTGTCCTCATCACCAAACAGGTTGTTTGGATCGATTGCACTTTCAGTCTTCTCAGTCACGATACCCGTAATGTGAACGTTAACTTCACTCAATGGTAAGTCGGTCATGAACAGAATCTGTTGTTTGACCTTGTCCTGAATCGCTAATGCGACTTTTGGTACTGACACACCATAATTTAAGTAAGCATACACATCAACACTGATCTGATCGTCGACAATCGTTAACTTGACACCCTTACCAAGATTCTTCTTGCGACCGAACAACTCATTTACACTGGAAGAAATCGTCCCTTGCATCCGGTTGACGCCATCAATCTGACTTACCGCGATACCAACGATTATTTCAAGCACTTCTGGTGCAATTTGAATTTGTCCTAAGCTGGGTTCTTTGCTTTGTAACGTAATATTGCTACTATCAGCCATTTTGACATTCCTCCAATTCCATGTTTGCCGGTATTAGTTCGTCGAATTAGGCCCGTGAAACGTAAGTAGAATCAACCGTGTTAATAATCAACTTTTCGCCGGCTTTAACGAAGAATGGGACCTGGATAATTGCGCCCGTTTCCATCGTTGCTGGTTTTGAACCACCTGAAGCTGTGTCACCCTTAATACCTGGTTCAGTTTCAGCAACTTCCAACGTTACCGTGTTTGGTAGGTCGATTCCTAAAACTTCACTCTTGTAAAGCGTCACTTGAACTTCCATGTTTTCCTTCAAAAACTTCAATTCAGATTGAATGTTTTCGCCAGGAATTTCAATTTGTTCGTAAGTGTCAGTATTCATGAAGACATAGTTGTCACCATCTGCGTATAAGTACTGCATCGTACTCTTTTCGATTGGTGCTTGTTCCATACGTGCACCGGCACGGAAAGTCTTATCTTGAACGGCACCAGTCCGTAAGTTCTTAAGCTTTGAACGGACAAACGCGCCACCCTTACCTGGCTTAACGTGCTGGAATTCCACGATGCGCCAAATTGCGTTGTCTACTTCAATAGTTAAACCATTTTTAAAATCTGCAGTTGAAATCATATTTAAAAATCCTCCTCAAAGATATCTCTATAACTATAACAAGACAGAGCCGTTGTGGCAACTGTCTTAACTATAAAACAAGTAAATTACGAGTCGCTTTGGTCAGTCGTTCATGACCAGTTGACGTGACCAACACATCATCCTCGATCCGCATGCCACCTAGTTCTGGGAAATAAACACCCGGTTCTACAGTGACGACGCTGTTCGCAACTAACTTGCTCGTCGTATTCATTGAAATTAATGGTCCTTCATGAATATCTAGGCCAATACCGTGACCCATGCCGTGATTAAACGCCTCGCCATAACCAGCGGCCGTTAATAAATCACGACCAACAGCATCCAGCTTGCCCGTACTAACACCGGCCTTAACTTGAGTCACTACGGCTTCCTGAGCAGCTTGCACCGCTTGGTAAGCCACAGTTAACTTTTCATCCGGCGTTCCTAATGCGAACGTCCGGGTCATGTCCGAGGTATAGCCATTCAAAAAATAACCAAAATCGAGCGTAACCAATTGACCGGCAGTTAAAGCTGCAGTCGAAGCTGTACCATGTGGTAAGGCCGCCCGCGCACCGCCTAACACGATTGTCGTGAAGGATGGTCCACTAGCGCCATGCGTTCGCATAAACGCGTCTAACAGGTTGCTGACATCGATTTCGCGCATTCCGGGACGTACGATGCTCGTCACGTATTCAAAGCCAGCATCTGCAAGCTGAGCGCTAGCCCGTAGCTTAGCTATTTCGTCTGGACTTTTAGTTACGCGCAGATCATCAACCACCTCAGGTAGCGGAACCAGATCACTGACTAAGTACTCATCTAAATAGCTGTAAGCGGCGTACGGAATCTCATCTTCAAATCCCATGACCCCGGTACTAGTCTTTTCAATCAGCTCACACACCGTACCTAGATAATCACGAGTAATTACTAAGTGCGCTGCATCATAGCGATCCGCAAAGGCCGTTTGATAGCGTGCATCCGTAATCAAATACGCTTCATGCGCCAAGACAAGTAGATACCCATCACCAGCCATGCCAGCTAAACCCGTCAAGTATTGCAAATTAGCATCACTTGAAACAAGCATCGCATCGATCTTTAGCCCGTCGAAAGTATTCTGTAGTCGTTCCACGCGACTGATCATATCGTCACTCCCATCATTGAATCTTACGTCTAATTATACCAAACTTTTGAAAAACTGATTGTTATGAATTAGTTGCGTTATGATCAAAAATAAAAATAGAAGTGCAGCCGCGTATTTTATACCGATTTTTTTGTGAAAGCACGACAACAACCATTGTCGTGCTTTCACAAAAAAAGAGCCTCCAAGCAGAGGCTCTTCAAAAATTATTATGCTGGGTAAACAGATACTTGGCGCTTGTCGCGACCTTTGCGTTCAAAACGAACGACACCGTCAGCCATTGCAAATAATGTATCGTCGCCACCACGGCCAACGTTAACACCAGGGTAAATGTGTGTTCCGCGTTGACGATAAAGAATGTTACCACTCTTAACAGTTTGGCCATCAGCACGCTTTGCGCCTAAACGACGACCAGCTGAGTCACGACCATTGGCAGTAGAACCGCCACCTTTATGGTGAGAGAAGAATTGTAAATCCATTTTCATAGTAAATCCACCTCCGAATGTAGTTATCTTGTTTGTTCGCGAACTTTGATGTAATCACCGTAGTTCGCTGCTACATCGTTTAAACCGAGTGCAAAACTGGCAAGTAAGGTCTGTAATTGTTGATTAGCTAAGTCAAGCTTAGTAAAATCCGCAATTAGTAACCCACCATTGGTTTCGTCACTCTGTACCACGGGTTGAAGATGCGCAACTTGTTCGATCCCATTGATCGTACTGATTGCTAACACCGAAACCGCTGCACAAACGATGTCTTGTCCATAAGCACCTGAATCAGCATGTCCCGTTAATTTAAAAGCGGTCACTTGACCGGTTGCATTACGAGAAATGGTTGCCTGAATCATGGAAATGCCTACTTTCTTAATTATGCATTAATTGTGTCGATCGTTACCTTAATGTATGGTTGGCGATGACCCTTCTTCGTATGAGTACCTTTTTTGGCCTTATACTTGTAAGTGACAACTTTACGATCGCGGCCTTGCTTTTCAACAGTACCTTCAACCGTCGCACCATCAACAGTAGGTGTTCCAACTTTAGTTGTTTCGCCGCCGACGAAGATTACTTGATCAAAAGAAATCTTGTCACCAGCTGCAGCGTCAAGTTTTTCAACATAGATAGCTTGGCCTGCTTCAACTTTGTATTGCTTACCACCAGTTACAATAATTGCGTACACGTTTGTGCACCTCCTTAAATTATGAATCACTTAGACTCGCCAAATTAAGCGTCGTTACCGAACTTAATACTCAATTCGTGCGGTTGTAGCTGTAGAAGTCCACAAATACAACAAGAAAATATTATCAGAATTTCCAACGATAGTCAAGAAATAGTTCTAATTAACAAAGAAATCCGTAAAGCTAATATTTCCAATCGTCATCAAATGATGCATCTTCTTAATACACTTAGTCAAATAATGTGGCGTATAGATCATATCTTTTTCCAGCCAGTCTGTAATCAAACCGACCGTAGCTGAGACATAATAGGCAATCTGGATACTGATTGGCACGTCTAAGTCAGCGAACTGATCCTTAAAGTCCTCGTAAAAATCCTGCATCCAGTCAGTCAACTGCTGATTGATCCGTTGGCTGACTGCCAGTTGGCGTTGATCTAGTAATAAGGTATGAAACGCCTCCGCATGTTCACTTATGTAACCTAACGCTTTTGATAAAGATAATACCTGTACACGCTGTAACGGATCAATCGGATTAGTAATGACATCACTGACCGATACCGTCATAATAGCTTCCTCAAACAACTCGCTAACCAGATCATCTAAGGCTTTTTCAACAAAGGCCGGCTTATCCTTATAATGGAGATAAAAGGTCCCCCGTGTCACTGATGCGGTACTGGTCAACTGTTGAACAGAAATATTATCAACTGTTTTTGTTTGTAAGAGTGTGATTAGTGCACGACGCAAGCGCCGCCGTGTCTTATCAACACGTGGATCAACTTCATGACTCATAAGTACTTCCCTACTTTCATCACTGCTAAATATAACATTATTTCGTTAGAGCGTCTAATAGGTAATCATTTGCAGCACAGAATTAGCTGAACCGTCTAACATATTATTTTTGACGCACAATCTGCTAAAATTTAAAACAACACAAAGTTACTTATCTGGCGTGCACCTACGCTTGTTTTGCAAGCCTCTATTCACATTAATCTTAGCTGTAAAGGATTTTATCTTGACAATCAGTCGAAATATTCGATATAATGAAAATGCAATTTTTGGGAGAAGTCTGACTTTTTCCGTTAAATTCGGTTGCAATGTACGCTATACTTGTTTAATATAGTCGTTATTGGACTTAATCAAAGGAGGGACATACTCTTATGACTGTTGTTGCAAAACCATATAATACTTGGTCATCACGTCGGCCAGTTGCCGGTAAGCAAAAGCGCATTCGTCGCGAAAAGCAAATCGCTGCTATCCAACGTTGGGCTGCTGGTAAGACTGAAACCATCGAACAAGCACCTAAAATCAAGTAATTCAATTAGAAACTGGCTAAACAACTGGTTTCTATAATTAAAAGCACGTAATTCCTGAATGGGAGTTACGTGCTTTTATTTTGCTTTAATCTACAGGATGCCATCCCCTGCTAATGGCTCTCAACTTGTATCATACCGTTCTACATTTAGCTCGCAGGAACATCAGCTAATGTCCAAACAACGGCCCCTTGATATCGTCCCGGCAAGGTTGTTCCCGGAACCATCAAGAATAAACCATTCTCGCTAGACCACGTACTAATCGCATCAAACTGATCATTGGCACTCGTTGTCGTATGTGTCGCCACTGTCACGTTATGTCCAACAATCGATTGGCGTTGACCGTCTTGCTGATAAACAAAGTCCCCTGCTAGCGTTTGACCATTATCAGTCGCTAACATTTTAGGCGCACAGACTTGTAACTGCCAGTTATGACCAGCACCCCGGGAATCTGCCACGACTACTTGCCAGTCATTATTGCGTGCCACTTTTAAGCTTTGACCAGTCAAAGTGGTCGGTACAAAACTACTATCAGCGGCTACTGTTTTAAATTGCAACTGGCCAGCACCCGCAATTTTAAACGCTGGTGCTGTAACGCTTGTCAGATAATTCGACCCAATAAAATGTTGCACTTGTGCCGCAACCGCTACAGTCTGAGTCGAATTATTTTGGGCCGCTCCTGTTAGCGTAATTGTCGCTGAACCATTGCTCTGGCTTAAATCACGTAATTTGGCCGTTAATTGCCCAGTTACTAGCATCGATGACGACAGCGTCTGGGGCTCCTGGCCATCTGCATACGTAATCTCTCCCTGTGTTAATTTAATGCGTGCCATATCCATCTTAATTTGACTTTGAATACCCATCCAGTCCTGTTTACCACTATGATAATCGACCTGATAAACATATTTCAGCTGATCACCCGCGGCAACTGTTTCGTCAGCATTGATGAGCCGATTGTGCTGAGTCACATCTGTCAACTTCACAGAAGTAGCTCCATCCACCAGTCCCGGCACAGATTCAAAAACAACGAGACCATTTTCATAATTAACCCCCGTTGCACCCGTAAATCCCCAACGTACACGGCCATCAGGAGTATTGAACTTACTTGTATCAAGACTAACCGTTGCGCTTTTTCCAGTTTGGGATGCTGCTGTCTGAGGATTGCGATCATCAAATGTATACGTCATTTGACCAACCGTACTGCTCCCTGATGGTGCGTGCCAATCCAACGTTAAGTGATGCCATTGTCCATCACTGAGCTGCAAGTTATCCAATAGCCCTTGATGATTCAACGTGTAGTAATTCTGAAAGAATCCGTAACCATGCTGCTGATAGGCACTTCGATCCCCTGGATAAGCTGCAGCAATGTGCGCTCCTTGAATCCCATTAGCCGCATCAAACGCATTGCCATTTTGATTAACCGTATTATTGACATACGTATCAAATTCCAACGCCCAGCTATTTAAAATAGCGCTGCCCGCGATAGTATCAACATTCCCGGTATTTTGATCTTGCCCCCATACGCCTAACGTTTGGCCGCCAGTTTTAGCTAATGCCCGCTCTCCGCGCGCATCGTTTTGTAGTACTAATGCTAAACCGTCGCCAGCCTGATTGCCCTGGTTACCAAAGTTCAGCCACATTGAGCTAGTCGCTGATTGTTTTAAGTCAAAAAAGTTATTAGCTGTAGACCAAACACTCCCCAATTCACCAGCACCACGAGTAACCCGAACCACATCCGTATTAGCTACTTTGGGTGCTGTTACAACCGTTGCTTGATTGCCGGCTGTCGGTGCAGTTGCAAAGACATTCGTCAGTTTAATCCCTTGGGGAGCCGACTGTAGCGCATCGCTGTAATCATCTGCTCGCCCAACCAAATAACCGCTAACTAATATACAACTCCCAACAATCATCACGAGCGACCATCGTAAGTTAGGCCACTGTGTAATCTCATGGATATGCCAACTACTAGGTAGTCTTGCTAGTCCGCTTAGTTGACGCCACAACCTGTCAGCTCCCTTAAAAAAAGTATCAACACCATTATCTCTTGGCGGCTTCAACCAGTCACTCCTACACCTCATGTAAACGCCCCATTCATTAATCAGTTACCCTCCTCACTAACTAACAATTGCAAGCACGTTATTAGAGTCTGCATTAGCAATCTGCTACAATCGTTAAACTATCTAGTTAGTAAAAATAAGGGCTGTGTGAATTAAATTATAGCGGCAATCATTGATTAATCATTAGGCTATTTGGAGGCATCCGTAGGTTATCGTACGCACCTCGCCAACCTACACAGCGAATCACGATAATTAGTGTATATTTAATTTTCGTTAGCTTTTCAGATTGACAGGGGGACCAACAATGCATGATTTAATTACTGACAAAACCATTAACGATCTATTTCCAAGCATCAAACAACTGCGATTGATCATCAAAAATCAGTTAGACTTAGATGCTGAAATTTTTCGTTTTGAGGATAATCCAAATCACTTTATTACCGGCTTTTATGGTCGCAATTTTAAAACTATTACTAGCAAGGCGCCGTTGATTCGCTGCCTATATATTACGCACGGACATGGGAACTTGTTGCTTAATGGAGAGTCCATCGCAGTCGAGCAAAACACCCTCCTATTAGTCAATCAGTATACTCAAGTTGAATTAACCAACCTTCAGCAATGTGAATTTATTTTCGTTGCGGTCAAAACCGAATATTTTGACGCGCCCGCCATCGTTAACTTACTGAATGCCGATAACTTGAAACAATTCTATTTTCCAAAAGACACCTCGACTCCTGTTCCATACTATAATTTGTATATTTTGGCTGACTACTTAACGATTGGTATATTGGTCTATCTCCTACTGCAACAAATTTTAAAAATGCCAGACGCCTATGATAAATCAACTTATATGGCCTTCGTCCTTTTGATCAACGAGCTCAACACTCGTCATCCTGATCTCAAAAGCACGGCAACCGACATTAATCTTCGAAATGAGTTGGCAGCTGATATTCTTGCCTACACTAAGCAGCATCTGATGGACTACTCATTAGAGACTGTCGCACGCCATTTCCATCTAAGTCCCAACTACTTATCACATTTGATCAGTTCAGCGACCGGCCAAACACTCTCTAATCACGTTCGCGAGTTTCGGCTAACGCTTGCTCGTCAATTGCTGCAATACAGCAAAA
Source organism: Lactiplantibacillus herbarum (assembly GCF_001039045.1). Lineage (GTDB taxonomy): Bacteria > Bacillota > Bacilli > Lactobacillales > Lactobacillaceae > Lactiplantibacillus > Lactiplantibacillus herbarum. The sequence goes on along the minus strand of NZ_LFEE01000018.1, from coordinate 104,480 downwards.
TCAGCATTGATGAAGTGATTACCCAGCTCGGCTACAGCGATAAAACTTATTTTTATAAAATCTTTAAGGCCGAAACTCAGATGACCCCTTTGCAATATCGAAAACAGATGACATTTCCAACTAAAGCAGGATAATGTCACAGCACAAAAATGAAGGATGTGACAAAACCGTTAAGTTTTGCCGCATCCTTCATTTTTTTCATTAGCTATATTCTTTGATTGTATCGTACTAATACGTGTGCAGGTTATCAGAATTCCCGGTAACTACCGGTCACTACGGGAAGCAGTGAAATGCTTGCTAGCCGCATTTTCTTTGGTAACCAGGTTTGAATAATATTGAACGCCACCAGCGATGGCTAAGATAACGATAATTGCTAGTACTGGACCCATAAGAATTCTCCTCTCTTGTTACAGTCTTATTATCGTTATGTTACAGAAACATTTCAAGCGGTTAGACTTTATTTTAGTATGTTCGTTGTTTTCTTTACCTTTTCTTAAATAAATTAGGATCATCTACGCCATCATCAACCCTTTTTATACACTTCTTATCTGAATTAGCATAATTTGATGGTTCAAAATCAATTAATCCCAACGGTAATTAAGCGCGTTAAATAAGCATTGACACCATCCTACTTCTTATCTATAATGAAATTTGTTGTTGTCGCGGTAGCTCAACCGGATAGAGCATCCGCCTTCTAAGCGGAGGGTTGTGAGTTCGAGTCTCACTCGCGACATTTTATAGGTGAATTAGACAGTATCCCAAAAATAAGGAATCCCGTTAAATCAACATTTAGCGGGATTCCTTTTGTACTAGGGCAGCCTAGTTCGTGAAATGACTTGTCTTTTTTTGACCCAAACATCAAATTTAAAAAGCTATCTCAGATACAACAAACAAAAATCTTCATTACCATTGTATCTTTATAGTATGTATAAAAATAATCTTGAGAGGAGCTCAATTAATAATGAACGGTACATATTTGGATCGAAAAGTAATTATTATTGACGGAAATAACATTGATAACATGGCTTCTTTTTACGATGAAGTAGAACGAGTAATGACTAAAAACTTAAACTTTTCGATTGGACGAAATCTAGATGCCTTCAACGATGTGTTGCGAGGTGGATTTGGTGTTCATGACGATGAACCTATTTTAATAAAATGGAAAAATTATCAAAAAAGTATCAAAGTCCTTGGCAAAAACAAAATGGCTGTTATTGAGGAAATCATTTTAGACACTAATAATTCTGGGCATGATTGCTTACTAGAAAAATTGGGGAAATAGGTCCCTTTATATCAATTAGAATTATTTTTCTCAAATCCATAATTCTTCTCTAAATAAGACAAATCCCACACTAGCCTATTTCAGCCGGTGCGGGATTTGTCTTATTCATCTATTGTAATTTATTTGAAACAGACCAAACACTTATTTCAAGATATCTGGAAAGTAAATTTGCGCATCATTTTTCATATTACCTAAAAAGGCATCAATATTCTTGGAAGTTAATGGCCCAACTGTCTTAGTTGACACATCGCGTAACCACATATAGTACTTTCTGGCATTTTGATCTTTTTTGATTACTTGTAGAACTTCAAGTCGTGAATAGTTACTGTATTCATTATCCAGTTGCTGCCGAATTGGCCGAATATTCTTGACCGCTTTGTTAGGACCAATCTCATTAAGAAGCTTGTAAGCCTCCGCCTGATATGTCAAATAATCTTGAATTCGTTCAATCAACTCATCTTCGGTATATTCAAAATTAATAAAGTCTAAAAATGCATTCATAATTTAACGCCTCCAAACTATAACTATACAAAAACTCTCCTTAAAAAGCGAGTGTCAGTTTGAAGTTTCGCCACAACTGCTCACAAAAGCTGAGCAATCTGTTTACTGCTAGAATATCAGAGTTAACTACGCCGCCGCTTTCTCAACCACACCGCAACACTACCTAAAGCTACCAGTAAAACACTACCGACAACGGCTAGCCATTGATGAACTTGCTCGCCAGTTTGTGGTAACCAACTTGCGGAAGTATTACGCTCCGTATGGTGGTTAGTAGGTGTCGCTTTGGTCTCACTGAGCACATTTGTACTCTGACTAGATGCTAACGAACTATCATTAAGATCCGTACCGACCGTTTTACCCGTATTCTCGTCAGCTATATCACCAGTCGTAGTTGCATGACTTGTGGATCCACTAGTCGTTTTCTTATCGTTTGTCTTCCCTACCGACGAACCATTTTTATCAGGTTTAGTATCCGAACCATTGCCATTCGGTTTTACGGTCGCTACACCATTACTATCTGGTTTAGTAGTTGTCCCATTACCGTTCGGCTTGCCTATTGACGAACCATTACTACCCGGCTTCTTATCCGTACTATTGTCACCTGGTTTTACTATCGAAGATCCATTTCCATCTGGTTTGGACCCTGACCCATCACCATTAGGTTTCACGTCCCCGTTATGGTTATCCCCCGGTTTGGTCACACTCGTCCCACCTTCATCAGGTTTCGTTGCCGTTAACGGATTATCATTATCTAGATCTACTAAGACTTCCGTTCCATCACTAGTACCAGCCATGGCCTGCTCGATTGAAACTGTCTTTTCAGCACGCGCCTTAGCCGGCTTGAAGTTAACCGTTACTAACTCACTGGTTGGCTTATCAGCACTAACGATCAGCCGTAACTTGCCGTTCTCGACCGTCTGACGCAATACCTGTACGCCCACTGCTGCTTTAACCGTATCAATGTCACGACCAGCTAAATCAAGTTGCATATCCACAGCTGTCAATTGACGTTTTTTAAGATTAGTTAATTGAATCTTGGCCTGATTATCATTACGGCTCAACTTAAGTGTTTCAACATCGCGACGTTTCTTAGTCAAATCAGTCTGCTTCAAGAAAGCAGTTGAATCAAAAACATTACTATCAACCATCTCTGGTGTCTGTGGTACTTGCAACGCATTGAGCACTAACGCAGTGATATCTGAGTTGGAACCCCCATGTAACCGTCGACCACTATCAACGGTCTCGCCACCAAGTGCCATAAAGATACTACGATTACGAGCATCCCAGCCGCCATGATTAGTCCCAGACCCGCCATGGTCAGCATTGGCAATCACCAACGTATCATGACTATGGCCGGTTGATTCCAATTTATCCATAACTTTCTTAAAGAGACCATCGTATTGAGCATATTGATCCCAATAATTGTCGTTATACCAACCCTTACTGTGACCCTGTCCATCCATATAGTCACTTTGCATATAGACCATCGCCGTATTTTGGAACTCAGGTGTTCCCACATAGTCAGCGACATCATCAAATGACTTCAATTTGGCAGACTGCTTCGTTGTTACCGGTGCATCAGGTTCGATGATTGAATTGACGATAGGACCCCATTCTGAAAACGCTGCGGCACCACGATTCGGATTAGCTTTCTGCAATATCTTGAAGACTGATGGGAACAACGGCTGCGCCTTATCAAAGTCCTCAAAGTATTGCTGTCCCATCGTGCCATTAGTGCCTTGGTAGTCAGCTGGCAAAGTATCCCAAGGGCGGCCATGTAGCATTGAGATATAATTTTGCGCTGAAATCGAAGGTGACACAGCTTTAGCTGAAGTACTCATCGCAAATTTATTATTAAATAGATCCATGGTATAAGTATTACGACGCTTCTTCATAATTGCGGGATCTGTCGTCCACGCTGGTGTCGCAGTGCCCTCTGCATAATAAATACCATTTGGGTCCCACGGGTTACCACCGCCATCAGTCGTTAAAACAATGACATGTTTATACGGCTTGATTTCTGTCTTTTGTGCAATGGCTTCCTTGGCAGTCATTGGCGCCATCGCGACATCACCAACGCCGACGATTCCATCACCATTAACATCCATCGCATCTTTACCCTGGATATTAACAGCAAGCGGACCACCCAATTGAAGCGTTGTTCCCTTGGTTAACTGTTCAAACTGAACGGATGTATCACCAGCAGACTTAGCTTTCAGATTAACGTGCGCCAAGCGTGTTTGACTATACTGCTTGAATTCAGCAGATGATAAGTTAGCACTCGTCGTAATCCGTACTCGTCCCGGCTGAATCTGTTGAACGCTGGTCTTATCCCCTTGCAACAATCGATCCGCACCGACAAAATCGAACTTAGATGCATCGTATACGACATCCATGGAAAGCGAGTCCGCATCACCTGTTTTCAGTTGTCTAGCATGCACGTTAAAGCCATATGTATGACCACTAGTAACCCGCTTAGGACCAACTAACTTAGTTGCAACGGTTTGATCAACTGGCACTTCTGCTTTTTTACCTACTTGTGCCGCTTGGTTGAGTTGCCCGACCTGTGCACCAGTCAAAGTGTGATCGTATAAGCGTGCTAACTTAACTTTCCCCGTCATCATCGACTGGACGTGACCGTCACCCGGTATAGCATCACCGCCCAGCACAAAATCATTGGTACCTTGCGCTAACTTCAAATCACCGGGCATTGCCACTTGTTGTGCTAGCTGACCATCTAAGTACAGGCTGGCCGTTTTATTCTTATCAATCACGCCAACCGCATGCACCCAGTGGCCTTTGCGTAAACTTCCCTTAGGCATTTTATAGCCACTGCCATCATGAGCGTAGAAGGTGACCTGATTTCCTTGGACACCTAATCCAACACCACCACCCTGCTGACTTGAAAAAATTTCATGTTCACCACTAGCATCAGCAGCTGGATCGTATTTGAAATACGCTTCAATCGCCATCCCGTTTTTGAGCTGTGCCAACTGATCATTCGTATAGGTCGTATAGAACGCCGAACCACCATTGAAGTTCAGAACAGGTTGATCAAACTCAGCGTCAGTGGTCATACTTGGCTGACCTACCGCCGTCCACTTAGCATTGTTCTGATCAACTAACTGCTTTCCTTGAACACTTAGATCTGCCATTGCTTTAGGCAGTGTATTCGTATCAGTAGCGGGCATTGCGGTTTGGCCACTCTGTGCTCCTGCTGGCATTACGGCCGCCATCGCTGGGGTCACAGTGGTGGTTAAAATTGCTGTACAAACTAATAAGGTCGTTAAAACGCGCGGCTTCATTGCTTATGATCACTCCACATATTTATTTAGTAACTTCTAGCTACTTTCCTTAATAGTAGTTAACCTGTGTAAAATATCTGACTGAATTAAGTAAAGAAACCATATTTTTACTGTATCGTTTTCACTAACAACAAAAAAAGACCCGGTACCGTCAATGACGACACCGAGTCTAATATGATTTACGAGTTGCTATCGAAATAAATTAACTAAGTACGCAAATAACCATGTTCTTGTTCTACTGCCAATTGTCCCACTTGATTCAGGTAATCAAAAGGCTGATTGAAGTTCGGTGAGAACAACATATCGATCATTGCGAGTTCATCAATCGTGCCACCGTGTTGGATGAATACCGACATCGTGTTGGCAGATTGCGAAACTTCATGCTGGCTCATGATTTGAGCACCTAGCACTTTGCGATTGTTGCGATCATAAACTAATTCAATGGTTATAGGGTGTGCTTCCGGCATAAAACCAGGTCGGTAACTACCTTCATAGACTACGCTACCAACATCAAAAGCCGCTGAATTAGCTGCCGCCACGGTTAAGCCAGTACAAGCAACCGTGTAGCCAAAAATCAACATCCCCGTCGTTGCCTGTGTCCCGATTGAACGACCGCGTTTATCAAAAACGTTGATCCCCGCTAACGCACCTTGGCGAATCGCATGTGACGCTAAGGGTGCATAACCTGTTGAATGCGTTGGATTATAATGAATAACGGCCGCGTCTCCTGCCGCAAAGATATCAGGATTAGACGTCTGCATGTAATCATCCGTAATGATGGCACCGTTAGCCATCATTTCAACTTGCCCCGCTAAGAGATCGGTTTGTGGAATAATCCCGGCACAGATCACTGCCATATCAACTTCATAATCATCATGGTCCGTCTTAATTCTCAACTGACCATCGTCAGCATCTTCAAATGACGTAATATTAGTATCAGTAAATACCTGAACACCCTTAGAACGCAAGACTGCTTCGACGTCCGCTGACAACCTAGGTTCAACGTAATTATTCAATAAATGATCATGCCGTTGAATTAGGATAACTTCATGTCCCGAATTAACATAACCTTCCACTAATTCAACCCCAACATAGCCACCACCGATAATCGCAATTCGATTACGATCATCATTGACTGCACACAAATCATGCGCTTGATCATAAGTTTTACATAACATGACATTTGGATTTTCAATTCCAGTAATAGATGGAATCGCCGTAATTGATCCTGTCGCCATAATCAATTTATCAAACGACTGCTCAGCCATTTCTTTAGTCATCAAATCTTGCACTAAGATCGTCCGCGCCCGACCATCAATCCGAATAACGTCGTGATTGAGTTTCATATCAACGCCCTGTTCAACAAACTTTGCTGGTTCAGCATAGAAAGCATCGGATAAATTATTGACCGTTCCTTCAATATGCAAGTATGTCGCACATGAGAGGTATGAAATGTTATCGTGCCGTTCATAAACCGTAATTTCGGCTTCCGGATAGTAGTTTAACACTTGCTGAATAGCTGCAATGCCCGCATGGGTACATCCGACAATCACTACTTTCATTAATCCTTAACTTCCTTCCTCATAGCTTATCATATCAATTTGCTATTAATTATTATATTATTATAGTATACTGTTCTTATGCAGAATGTAAACCATTCATAGGAGGTTGATTCGCTTGAAACCAATTTATCGTTACTTTGTCCAGCCCCAAATCAATGCCGAAACTGATTCCATTTTCGGCTATGAATTACTCATGAAGCAATTAACTCCGGATGGTTGGCGTTTACCAGCTTCGTTTGCTGATATTGACCCTCAAATCATCTCTGACTTATTAGTCTCAACGACTAAGGTGCTCTCAGTTAAAGTGCGCTATTGTTCTGTTAACATCAATCGCGACCAATTAATGAATACAACCATTGCTAAGGCAATTATTAAAAGTCAAATGCAGCTCTACCCTACCAAGCTCGTCGTTGAGTTGACCGAAGAAGATAGTCCTCAGAAATATTCAGTGGAAGATTTAATTCCACACCTTAAAGAGTTTCTCAGTAAGGGCATGCAAATTTCGCTTGATGACGTCGGCACGGGTGATAACTACTTCAATAGCATTCAAGAACTGCTACCATTTGTTTCTGAGTTAAAATTTGCGTTACAAAATTTCAATTCAGAATTCAAAGACCCCAAAATTCAACAACAAATTCATTTCTGGCGAGCAATCAGTCTTGAATACGGACTACGGCTTGTTCTCGAAGGCGTTGAGGATCAAAATGACGATCAGTTAAGTGCTGATTTCGGCATTAACTTACGTCAGGGGTATTATTTCAGTAAACCTCAACTACTGAGATTACCTGAAGACAATTATTCTGCATAATATTTAAATACAGATGAAGAAATCCTATCCAAAAAATAAGCGTCATACCGACCTCATTAGTCAGTATGACGCTTTTATTAACCCGTTAAATCTGTAAACCACTTATCATCTGCGTAAAACAGCTTTCAAGGCCACCATTTCTTTCTCAGTTCCATAGACTAAAATAATCCGTCGCGCCCAAGTTCGATGTGTTGCTGAGCGATATACTGGCAGGAGCACCACGTAATCTCGATAAGTTGTGGTTGGTTCAATCTGCAACTCGTCTACTCGAAAATAGTACCGGTGCCCCTTGTATGTCAGCTGTTCTTCAGTTAACTGCGAAAAGCTCACCGAATGTTTAGTTGGCTTAAATTGCCAACTGTTCTTCCAAGCAAGTAAATAACAGACCCAACTCCAAGTTGCAGTCAACAGGTTAATACTCACAATCCAACTAAGGAAAATCCAAAAGAACCCAAACCAGTCACGCTGCAACTCCTGCATGACCGTTAAACCACCACTTGTAAAAACAATGCGTAAGAAACCGGTTCCCGTTAAGCCAAGGGCAACCAATAACAACCAGCCACCAAATAAGTACCACGGCCAGACTAGCCATGGAAATTTAACTTTTAACAGTGCCTTGCGCTGATACAAATCCTGATAAATTCCAGCTTGCCGTTTTTTTCTATCCACCCTGATTCTCTCCTATCATCTGCTACTGCCGCTATAAACTAATATTCAGTATAGCGATATCTTCAGCATATTGACAAGCAGTATTTAGCAAGTTTCATCATACCTCTATCGGCCGCGCAATCGAAACCAACAATCACCAGTCGCATTACCCTAAAATAGCAGGTATAATATTAGCAGAGGTGAAACGTATTGAAACTTGAAGCAATTGCGGGTAATATCGCCCACGCGATCAAAGACCGCTCATCAGACGCACCATACACGCTGGTCGTTGAGTTTACCGACAAAGAATCCAAAGGTAAATCCGCAACCGGATGCGTGCTCGTTCAGATGCCTGACCAGAAGCATTATACGATGACCAGCAATGATTTCCGTTACATGGATGCTGGTCAAGCCATCCTTGATGAAGAACTCGGAGCCTTCTTCGAATGTGACGACGACCTCGATCAACGCCAAGTCCTAATTGACCGCGTGACCGAATTAATTGAACAAGACGCTGACAACGATGCTCAGCCGACGACCTAAAAATAACTCACTCACGCAACCGAATTGCATGAGCGAGTTATTTTTTTAATAATGATCCTCTTGTCGTTGCTCATTAACTTGATTTTTAGCCGTAAAAGCTGCTTGAATCTCATCTTGCGTAAAGCCGAACTCTACTAGTCCCAGCTTCAAGAAAACCCGCCAAGCATGCTGATAACTGATCTGCCGATGATTAAAATAGGCATCATACAACAAGTGCTTAATAGCCAAATATTGTTTGTTCAAGTCAGTTACTGGTTTGGTCGTCAAGCCTTCTAAATCATCCGGCGTTAACGGAATCAAGTGAGTCCACTGCTGAATCGCAGCCACTAAGAAAAAGAAGTCCATTGCGTCAACGTATTCGTTCAATAACGTTTCACGCTGTGTTTTCCCCGCCTCAGCTTTACCCTTGTGTAATTTCCAAACCTTGAACCATTCAGAGGTATTTGCCATTTCCGCTAATTCGACATCCAAAGATACCATGGCATTTTGGAGCCGTTTAGCTGGCCGCCAATGAATTTTTTGCCGTACCGTAATATCGCGGTCCAAGCGAATCGATTGTTGTAATAAAGTTGTTAGGTCTAACATGCTAAGCCCCCGTTTAAGCAAACACTAATGGATCCGCTTTAATTTCCAAAGAGTCGATATTATCTAAATACCAATCCCGCATAAAGTTAAAGTGTAACAATACATCGAACCATGATACCGCCTGTTCAGGATCATGGACCGTGATGACCCATTTATGACTACCACTCTTTTCAGCCGCATCATAAACATCAACAGTTAAGCCTTGACGTAATTCGATCTGAGCACCCTGGCCTTGCTTCGAATTCTGCAACATGTGATCATTAGCTGCCGCAGTCACGAAGAGCTTATCCACGATGGCTCGATCAAGATTAGCAGAACGCAATTCATATTTAGCTGCATTAACAACGTCCAAAATATTAAAATCAACGTTGAAACCAAAATCATCACGTAAGCAGTGACCAAATTTGATCAATGTCGCAATCACGGTATTGATGTCGGCAGCATCAGTCCCTTTTAACAACAACTGGTTAATAAATAAGTTGGTAAACGCCTCACTGTTAAACCGTAATAAACGACGTTCAAGATGAATATAGAACAAATTCTCACCGGTCGTCTGTTCACGATAATAAGCACCACCATTGCCGTTATCCACGACTTGGTACAAGAAGGTGTAATCAACGGACAGCGCTTCATAAACGTGATACAACGACTCGCTGTGCCGTTGTGAGTTCAAAGCAGCTTGTTCATCATTGTGCATCCCCAATAACCGACTCATAAAGATCAAATAGTAGTCTGCGTTGTTATATTGATGTGGAAAAGTGACATACGCGGTATCCAACTTAAAATCAGCTAACCGTTGTGCCGCTGCTAATAACACTTCACCATCGGTCGTGTCGATCAATTGGTCCATCAGCGCTGTAAACTTTTCACCATTAGCGAGGCCGTTTTTTAGCCCAGTGTTAAACATGGCTAGCTTACCATGTGTACTCAGTGTTGCAGCATCGAGTTCCTGTTCATTATTCGCCATCAGCCGCTACCTGCGCCTTTCCAATCAACGTGGTTAAGTAGTCAACGTAAAGACTACGGTTACGCTCATTAAAGTTTTCAAAACTCTTAAAGGCGTTTTCAATGGCCTGCTTTTCGTATGCTAAAATCGTATCTTCCTTAGAAAGCGTTAAAATCTTAGCTTCGTTATCCTTCATCGTAGCATGGGCATTATTAGCCTGTTCATCTTCATCAGCTAACTTAGATAACTGATCAATAATCTGCTGACGTTCCTCTTTGATCCGGCCTGAATCAAAGAGTGAATTACGCTGACCATTTTCTTTTAATTGCTTGCGTAGTTCTTCTTTTTGTTCATCACGATCACTCTGAGCATCAATTAGCTTTTGCAACTGATCACTACCCGCTGAGATTTTTTGAATCTGAGCCGTGTTGAACCGTTCATGATTAGCAGCCAATTCAAAGGTCTGCTGTAATTTGTTATATTCTTCTGAACTAAATTCAAACGCCACTTTTAAAACGTTCAATTTACCAAAGAGACGTCGATCCCACCAATTACCGAAGTAAATCTGGAATTCGCCGATCTGAGTTTCTTCGTAATAGAAAAATGGGTATTCATGTGCCAAATAATCAATTAACTTCGTGCTCAAATAATGACTGATTGCCGGATAAACATCCGTAATTAAGGCCACTTGGGCATTACGGGTTGAATCCGGTTCCTCATTAAGTAAGGCCTGGTGATAGTGGTCACCATCGATCAATTCGTAGATCAACCGGTCGTCACCAGCCGTAATTGCTTGGCGCACCGTCGTTACATAGTCTAACTTTTGTTGAAGTTGCTCCGTAAGTGCGTGCGTAGTTTGATCCTGTTTTTCAAGATCAGGCTGATTTTCTTTTTCCATAATAATCTCCTTGCAATCAATAATAATTGAAATCACGCTGAATTGCATTGCTACTGTTAATGTTACCGAAGATTGGCCGATTAATAAAGGTTAACAGCACCAATTTTTCAAATTTATAACAAAACGGCTAGTCCACCTATATAAGGTGAGCTAACCGTAGATACTAAATCAAACTATTATTAAATTAATATTTTAGTACAATTCCATGTACTGATCGCGTTCCCAGTCACTAACTTGCTGACGATAGGAAGCCCATTCTAAACGTTTAGCTTCTAAGAAGCTCTGATAGATATGAGGACCCATGGCTTTTTTCATGGTTGGATCAGTTTGGAATTCTTTCAAAGCATTGTGAAGTGTTGAAGGTAAATCAACGATTCCAGCTGCTTCCCGTTCGTCTTCATCCATGACGTAGATATTACGGTCAACACTCTTTGGTGGTTCAATACCGTTCTTAATTCCGTCAAGTCCAGCTTCCAAGACCGCCGCAAAGGCTAAGTATGGGTTGGCTGAAGCATCGACACTCCGTAATTCCAAACGAGTAGACAAACCACGTGCACTTGGAATTCGGATCATTGGTGAACGGTTAGATGCTGACCAAGCCACATAAACTGGTGCTTCGTAGCCAGGTACAAGCCGCTTGTATGAGTTAACCGTTGGATTAGTTACCGCCGTGTAAGAACGAGCGTGTTTCATCAATCCACCCAAGAAATGGTAAGCATCTTCAGATAATTCTAAACCAGACTTATCGTTAGCATCGTAGAACGCATTCCCTTGATCGTGGAATAAGGACATGTTCACGTGCATCCCAGAGCCATTGACACCGTTGAGTGGTTTTGGCATGAAGGTTGCCCATAAGTTGTACTTACGTGCGATCGTCTTAACCACTAACTTAAAGGTTTGGATATGATCAGCAGCGGATAACGCATCCGCATATTTAAAGTCAATTTCATGTTGACCAGGTGCAACTTCGTGGTGACTAGCTTCAACATTAAAACCAAGTCGTTCTAATTCCAAAGCAATATCACGACGACAGTTTTCACCCAAGTCCATTGGTGATAAGTCGAAGTAACTTCCCTTATCATTCAATTCAGTCGTTGGTTCGCCCTTGTCGTTCATCTTAAAGAGGAAGAATTCTGGTTCAGTCCCACAGTTAAATGACGTGTAACCCGCTTCGCGCATATCGTTCAAAACTCGAATCAAGTTGTTACGAGGATCGCCTTCGAATGGCTTGCGATCAGACGTGTAAACTTCACAGATAATCCGAGCAATCTTACCGTGTTCAGTATTCCAAGGCATGATCAACCAAGTTGATAGGTCAGGATATAGGTACATATCACTTTCTTCAATACGAACAAAGCCATCGATTGAAGAACCATCGAACATCAACTTGTTATCTAATAACTTGTCTAATTGTGAAACTGGTACTTCGACATTCTTAATCGTGCCGAATAGATCAGTGAACATTAACCGCAAGAAATTAACATTTTCTTCTTTGACGATGCGGCGGATATCGTCATTTGTGTAGGACTGTTTTGCCATGAAAATCGCTCCTTAAATTGATTGACTAACGGATGCAAACACCTTAGTGTGTCGGATAATTAGGACCCTTGTCGGACTGAAACCGTCCTAGATTCAGGAATTCATCATGAAGAATTCGGCGAACGTCTTTATCCGTTAACGGTTTATCCAAATCAGCCTGCTTCTGTTGTGCTCGTTGCTTCTGAAGCGCATAGATTTCTTTGATACCAGCCATATTGATGCCATCCGCTAAATAATCTTTGATCTCCAATAACCGATCAACATCATTTAGAGAGAACATGCGGCGATTGCCTTCATTACGATCCGGTGTAATTAAATCCTGTTCTTCATAGTAACGAATCTGACGAGCAGATAGATCAGTCAACTTCATAACCGTACCAATCGGTAGAACAGCTAACGAACGACGTAGTTCCTTTTCCTTCATAACGACCCTCCTCTTTATTACAGACTTAATATTAGCAATCTCAACACCGAATGTCAATCACACATGTCAGAAAACGTCACACGAATTATAATAACTAGACCAATTATAATTTAGTTTAACCAACTAGCGATGAAACGGTCGATTGAGTCTCTTTCTTCAGGGTGTTCCAATAGACTAATCCAGTTCACATCCATCTTATTACGGAACCAGGTTAACTGACGTTTTGCATAGCGCCGTGAATCTTGCTTGATCGCTTCAATAACTGCCTGCTGATCACTAGCTCCCTCAAAATACGGAAACCATTCATGATACCCGATTCCCTTACCAGCAGGTAACTCGATACCACCCTGATCAAATAGCCAACGTGCTTCGTCTTCCAAGCCAGCTGCCAGCATCTGATCAACACGCTGATTGATGCGATCATATAGCAATGGGCGTTCCGCCGTTAAACATAACGTGTAAGCATCAAGTTTCGTCGTCATTTGATCTGCTTGCGCTGAGAACAACTGACCACTCGTGTGTTGATATTCCAATGCCCGAACAACTCGCACCACGTTGGCTGGTTCAACGGCTTGTGCTGCTTGCGGATCACGTTCATTTAAGACATCCCACACAGATTGTGGTCCTTGAGACGCTGCACGATCAAACCATTTCTGACGATAATCTAAGTCTGGTTCCAGGTCGGATGAGCCGAACTGATAGCCAGCTATCAATGATTGTAAGTAAAAGCCAGTCCCACCCGCAATAATCGGTAATTTTCCACGCTTAGTGATGTCATCGATCAAAGCAGTCGTGCGACTGACAAACTCGGCGACCGTAAAACGCTGATCAACCTCTTTAATATCGATCAGATGATGAGGAATCTCCTGCCGTTCGTCTGGCATGACTTTAGCTGTCCCAATATCTAAATGACGATAGACTTGCATCGAATCCCCTGAGATAATCTCGCCATTAAACTGCTGTGCTAATGCTATCGACAACGCCGTTTTCCCTACAGCAGTTGGACCAGCAATTAATAAAACTTTTTTAGGTTGCAAAAAACTAACCTCCTTGCATCTGAATTCGTAACTGATAAGCCACTCCCGGATAATCCGTGATCAATCCCGCAAATTGATGGCGATAACAGAATCGCATATCCCGTTCCGTATTAACGGTCCACGGTCGTAACTGAACTTTCGGCAATATAAACCAGTGCCGCCGAACCCAGCGAATATCTGGATGGTAACCCAGGATAATATGCTCAGCGTGCAGTCGCTTCGCCGTCTGAATCTTAGCTTTGAAGAGGCTGTCAAACTCAGCATCCGGTTGTAACACATGTAGACGTTCAATCGATTTACCATAAAAACTTGAATAGACGAGGTGGAATGGGACGTCGTGGTGATTGAAGTAATCCGCAACTAAATCTTCAATACCCTCATAGTGAATCTTATTCGTTTTAAGTTCTAAATTAAAGATTCCCGTGAAATGTTCTTGAATCAAAAGCTGAACAACCTCATCCAACGTTGGAATGTGGGTACCCACATAGATCGGATCAAACTTACCCCCAGCATCTAAGCGTTTTAGTTCTGCCAAGGTATGATCAACAACCCGACCAGTACCATTCGTTGTCCGATCGACCCGTTCATCATGAATAATCACTAACTGACCGTCTTTAGATAAGTGCACGTCAGTTTCAATCCCATCCGCACCATCAGCCAGCGCCGTAGCGAATGCTGGTAACGTATTTTCAGGCCGTGTCCCCTTGCTACCACGGTGCGCAATAATCTTTGTTAACATTTTTCCACCCCACTTTTGGAAAATATAGTTTTAATTGATTGATATCTACACGTAAAACAAGCATAATGAAACTAATAATTACTAGGAGGTTTGTCTACTATGAAATCATTTACACGTGGCTTCTTGTTTGGGGTCGTTGCAACGGCCGGTGCCGTAATCGGTTCTGTTTTATCATTTAAGAAACAGGTCGTTGATCCCATTGAAGATCAAGAAAACAAATTTGAAGAAAATCGTAAAAAAGCAATGCGTAAGAGTCGCGCTGCCCACAACGGTTAATTAATTAAAAAATGGTGGCCGAACAAGTTTTTGTTCTGGCCGCCATTTTTTAATACTTCGCTTTTTTCGTCTTACCTTCCCAACGTGCAAAACCGGGTTTTAAAATATATAACTGTGAATAACCCTTCTTCGCCAACATTGCGACGGCCCGCGTACTTAACGTGTGGGTCTGATCGTAAACGTAGATTGGCATATCCGGACGCAATTCGTTCATTCGAACTTTCAAACTGTTAAAGGGAATATTACGGGCACCTAAAATATGACCCGCATCAAAATCCTTTTTCTCACGTAAATCAACCACTTGGGCCTTACGCATACCAGCCTGAAAATCTTCTTCTTCTAACATCGTTGATACTTGCCGCCGCCGAATATAACTGTAAAGCTCGTAAATAAAGTAAGCTGCGATAATGATAACTAACACAATATTAATGTAAGTCCAACCGCTCAATGCACCTAAAACCACGATATCCCTCCTAATTTCTACCTAATCTATTTTACACAAAACCGCTTACTTTGACTAGGGGTAAGCGCGAAAAGCCTTGATTTATCCGTGATTAACGCTCAATAGCTCTTCTTGCGTGACGATTTCACGGTATTTATTGATCGTCATCTTTAATACATACGGTGTAAAGTTCTTAATTCTCATAAAATCAGCATACCTAAAATCCGAATTAAACGTATTGATAATCATTGCCAGGGCCGCGCCGTGCGTTGAAACTAAAACCGTTCCGTCGGGCTCACGTTTTAAAACATCGTCAATTGCAGCAGATACCCGTTGTTGCAGATGCCCCAAAGATTCGCCACCTGGTTCAGCAAAGTTAAAATCCTGCCAACGTTGTTTCAATAACCCATCTTCATGATCACCAATGACACCACGCTCACGCTCTCGTAAGCGCCGATCCAACCGCACCGTTAAATTTTGAGCGGCTGCCAACGGCTCGATAGTTTGCAGTGTCCTTTTGTATGGACTAGACACACAGTCGTCAAAAACAACCGTTTGTAGCAACTGGCTAACTTTAACTGCATCCTCACGTCCAATCGCCGTTAAATTCATAGTAGCATCATGTGGATTTGAATAATCTGGCAGTGCATGGCGCACAAAATAGATTGTTGTCATGCACTCACCGTCCTCTATCAATCAATCGCTGCTGGCTGTCACAAATTAAGAGCCCTTGGGCATTCGTCAGTCGAGTGACAGTTTCACCCGTCTGCTGCTCCCAAGCTTCAACTAACGCTGGTAACTGAGGATTAAGCTCACATTGTAAATCATAGTGAGGATAGATGCGTACGGGCGTCGCGTTAATCGCCGTGCTCGTCGTCAAATGTTCCTCATTATCCTCTGGAAATAGCTGTGCAAACAACTCTAAATCAGGACCTAGTAAAATTGCCCCCGCACTGATTCCATAGATAGGCGTTCCCGTCCGAGCTAATTTTCGCAGCTCGCCTAGGACATTCGCGATTCGTAGATTCTTCAGCAGCAAAAATTCATAGCCGCCGTTCAAGATGATTGCTTTCGCCGTTGTTAGTTCCATGAGGTCATCCGTTAAAACATCGAACAAGTCGACTTGATCAAATCCCAATGACCGCACCGTCTCTTGCAATTCAATCATTTTAGGGTGTTGCTTACCTTCACTTACCGAGTTAACAATGATCAAAATTCGTTCGGTTTGTCCATGACTGGATTGAACCATTTCCATAAACGCATCCGTAATCTTCTGATTGCAAAATGCCCGTGATGATAATAATAATTGTTGCATCTTCAACACCCCTCTCAACTACAACTTATAATTGTCCAACTGATTTTAAGTATTGAATCGATTTTAAACAAAAAGAAGCCCTGAGACAAGGCTTCTTTTTCATCTTCAAATATTTAATTTAAAGTTTTAGACAAAACGTTGAGCTAATGAAGCGGCACCAATGACACCAGCATCATTACCTAAGACAGCTAACTTCAAGGCCGTTGTATCGCGAACCGTTGGGAACGTGAATTGTTTGAAGTAACTGACAACTTGGTCTAATAAGAAGTCACCAGCTGCTGAAACGCCACCACCAATAATAATTGAAGATGGGTTTAACGTATTACCAACGTTAGCTAAAGCTAAACCTAAGTAGTAAGATACCCGGTCAACGACCGACTTAGCCAAGACGTCGCCTTCTTTAGCTAAATCAAAGGTAATTTTAGAACTGATTTCTTCACCGTTATCTAAGAGTTGTTTTAATTTAGAAACGCCAGAGAATTCTTCAGCCATGTCACGAGCAACGTGAACGACACCGGTTGCGGAAGCGTATTGTTCCAAACAACCCTTCTTGCCACAAGTACACATGTAGCCGTTTGGTTCAACCGTCACGTGACCGATTTCACCAGCGCCACCAGCAACCCCATGTAGTAAGCGGCCATCAGCGACGATCCCGCCACCAACACCAGTACCTAAGGTTACAAAGACAACGTCAGAACCGTTTTCACCGGCACCCTTCCAGCGTTCGCCAAGGGCAGCAGAGTTTGCGTCATTATCTAACGTAAACTTAATGCCAGTACCCTTTTCGATCTGAGCTTTAACTGGTTGAAGTGTCTTCCAGTTTAAGTTGTAGGCGCCAATAACCGTTCCGTTGGCTAAATCAACCGTCCCAGGAGTTCCCATTCCGATACCAATGAACTGTGAACGATCCATCTTGTATAAGTCGATGTGGTGATTGATTGAATCAATGATGTTAGGCACAATGTGAGCCCCTTCATCTAAAATCGTCGTATCAATACTCCACTTTTGTTGAATTTCGCCGTCTTCCGTTAAGATAGCGAATTTAGTTGTCGTCCCACCAAGGTCGACTCCGATTAACTTACGATCCATCTTGCTGATTCCTCCATTTAATGATGCACATCTGTTTCGTGCGCGTCTTCTTCTTCAAGCCGGTGCTCATGTCTCAATACGAGTTTTACGCGGGCATACATCTTAGCATCGATCACCCCAGCTTGATAGAGATGATCGACTTCAAGGGCCATCAGTTCGATGTCCCAAATCCGTTTACCCACGTAGACGTATACGCCAAATTTTTTTAATAATTGTTGGACGTCGTAAAGTGTTTTCATGTGCATATCCTCGATTTATTATACAGTTAAATTAACATTTGTAAAACCCATTTTTAGTAACGCTAACAAGCCTACAATTAATACAATTGTCGCCACAATCCGCTTGATTGGTGCAATCTTACCGATCCGTGGCACACCTAGCATGTACCCAATTAAAAAACCACCTGCAAGGCCACCAATATGACCCCAAATATCAATCCCATTGGAGAACATGTCAAAGACTAGGTTTAATACCGTCAACAATAAGAATTGATTCGTCAATTGCCGGATAACAGGGTTCTCCCAGAAGGATTCACCAATCGTCAGGAAGGCCCCAAACAAAGCAAAGCAAGCTGTACTTGCCCCGACTGATTGATTGGAAGATAACGCAAAGCTCATGATGTTCCCACTGATACCGCCCAACAGGTAAACTACTAGGAAACGCCAGTGACCATACATTGCTTCAATCTGCATTCCCATGAAGTAAATCACAACACTGTTCAATGCGATGTGAGTCAGTCCCATGTGCAAAAAGATTGGCGTGATAAATCGCCACCATTGGCCCGCCGCAATCGCTTGATTATTTTTAGCCCCAATTGCATTGAATAACAAGGTCCCTTGATCACCTAGCAACCATTCTACAAGAAAGATTGCTACCGTAAGACTCAATATAACCTGAGTCATTGCGGGTTCTGTCTGCCACCACCGTTTAATTCTCGTCATCTTGTCCATCCTCTACTACTAATAGTTCGTCTAATAAGATATCGTATTCGTCGACTGGCCACTGAGCATGCTCGAAAGCCATCTCACGGAAGGCTAACGTCAATTTAGTCCCACGATAATCAGCTAAGTAACGATCGTAATAACCACCACCGAACCCGATTCGTGCAAGCTGGCTTTGGCTGTACCCGAGTCCAGGTACCAGTATCAGATCAATTTGAGCCTTAGAAACAGGCTGACCAGTGACAGGTTCTAAAATACCGAATTTAGTCCGCTCAAGGTGGCTAGTTGCGTCATACGGGTAAAAGGCCATCTGCCGATGTGGCAAGGTCTTAGGAATAACAACCTGCTTACCAGTCGCCCACGCTTGTTCGATTACCGGACGCGTATCCACTTCAATAGCGCTACTGATGGTTATTGCAATAACTTGAGCATCACACCAGGTCCCACTAGCAAATAGCTGGTCCTGTAGCAGCCGCTGTTGAAGTTCGCGGTCTGCAGTCGCCATCTGGCTAAGTCGCTGAATCTGTTGTATACGAAAAGTTGCCTTGTCCACGCTGAGCACCTCCCAGGGTTTAATCGTCAAAAAGCTGGTATAAAAAAATCCCATTTATCAACACGTCAAATTGAAAAATCAATTTGGCAGTTGCCAACAAATGAGATACCCATTGTCTGATGACAATGTGACAGAAAAAACAACAGGTAACCCCGTTGTTATTTTGTTTCGCGATGTAAAGTAACTTTGTGTTCCCGTGGACAGTACTTCTTATATTCAACCCGGTCCGGATTGTTCCGGCGGTTCTTTGAAGATAAGTAGTTACGTTCATGGCAATCTGTACATTCAAGTGTAATGTGTACCCGCATGTTGTTGACCCTCCAAACTCATTCGCATATTACAGGGCCGGAACCCTTAACTTGAATTACTATACCATTAATCATTAAAAAATGCCAGTATCAATTACGATACTGGCACCATAAATCATCATGAATTTATTTGTTGTAATACTTCCAAAAGGCACTGTAAATTTCTTGGGCTGTAACCATATTAATTTTACTTTCAGTACTGTTATTCATCCCAGGGAAGACAATCGCAATTGCCACCTTTGGATTCTTATACGGTGCGTAGGTTGCAAGACTCAACGTTTCAGTAGCAGTAGTACCATGGAACGTTTCAGCGGTCCCAGACTTGGCGGCAACGGCTGGTGTGATGCTAGCCAACGTAGACCCTGTCTTATAGGTACTCGTCCCATGAACCACGTCCCAATACCCCTGATGAACGACATCAAAGTATGAAGATGGCACGTCGATCGTGTTCAAGACCCGTGATTTCACGTTAGTCTTAACCGCACCCTGAGTTCCGTCCGAGTTGGTTCCCGTAATAGCAGAAACAACGTGAGGTGCAATCCGACTTCCGCCATTAGCCATCGTCGCAATGTACTGTGCAACTTGAACCGTCGTGTAAGCATCGTAGTTACCGTAGGACAAGTCAAGTGCTTTACCAATTTCATTGGTCCCTTGGTACCCAGTAGCTTCACCTGGCAAATCAATCCCAGTCTTAACACCTAACCCGAATTCGTTAAAGTAACCACGAAGTTTTGAGAAGACCGACGTCGACATCGTCAACGCTTTACCAGAAGCGTAGGTAAAATTACCTTCCTTCATGGCCAACTGCATCATATACGAGTTAGAAGAAACTTCCATCGCAGTTGACGCATTCAAACTTAAACTGGTTGCACCAGTCTTATTGAACCACGACGTCTTAGCAGCTGTTCCGGCTAACTTGATTGGTGTATCCGTCAAAGTACTGTTAGTTGGTGTAATTACACCATCTTGTAAAGCACCCATGACCGTAGCACCCTTAACAACCGACCCCATAACAAATGATTGGTTGATTGTTCCCAGCGCATTTTCTGTAACTTTCCCAGTTGAGAGATTACGGCTAGCACCAGCTAAAGCATAAACGGCTCCAGTGCTAGGATTCAGGACAACCGCATAAGCACCTGGTGAGTATGGGTTGCCACTACCAGCCGTCTTAGCTGCAGACATGATAATATTTTGAACCTTTTCTTGGAACTTCGAGTTAATCGTCAATTGAACGTTATCACCCTTTTGACCACCATACTTCTTGATTTCCTTTTGGATGACCCCATCCTGCGTCTTAACTTCAGTCTGTGACTTCGTACCACGCAAAACATTTTCATACTGCTTTTCCAATTGACTCTGACCAACTGAATCATCACGAGAATACCCTTCAGCAAGTAACGTTTTAATGTTATCACTAGGTAACCCTTGCTTTTCAGTCGTTACGGTACCAAGCACACTACTGAGGTCAGTCCCATTGGGATAACTCCGTGTCCAACTTGTTCCGACCTTAATTCCGGGCATTTGGGACTGATGCTCACCAATTTCGGCTAGCTCAGTACTAGTAACCCCTGTCGACTTAATATTGACTGTTGACAGTGAATAAGCTGAACTCATCTTATAGTAAATGGCAGCCGCATTCTTTTGAGTGGACGTCATATTACTGGTAAGGTTCTTTTCAACATAAGCAACTTCGCGAGCATAAAGAACCGTTTCATCCGTCGACGTGGTCACTTTTTTCGCCACAGCTTTTAGATTAGATGCTCCTGCTAAGTAGTAATCAGCAAGGTTACGATCGGTTAACGTATCAGTAGAAATCGTCAAGTATTCGCCTAACTTATTCGCTACTTCGTACATCTTGGTTGATGCTACCGAAAGCCCCTTAGTATATTGAATCGCTTGGTGGGACTTATTACCCACTAAGACCCGACCGGTTGAATCATAGACTGATCCCCGTTGGACGTTCCCCGTTGCGGTCGTGTTGTTGGCTGAATTCACTTCACTACGAAATTTCTGCCCGTAATCCACTTGTAAGTACGCTAACTGTGCAATCAACGCGGCAAACAATAGGAAAACAATAAAAAACAGAAAGTTCAGTCGGAATGGAATATGCGACTTGTTGGGATCACGATTTATCTTAATATTCTTAAACAATTTCAATTCTCAGGCGCTCCCGTTCTTAATTTGGTAAACATTTCTCAAAAATTCACCAGATAATACTAGCAATCCTCGATAAATACCATACTTATGTTATTCTAAACGATAGACATAAAAATTTCAGCCCATATTCAGGATTTTAATGTTTTTTTGATTATTTCCTGAATCGGCTGTGCATTATTAGAGATTGAGGTGGCATTTTTTGAAACTCCGTCGTATTTTTGATAAGCAAACTTGGCCGCTCTGGGTCAGTTTTTGGTTACCATTGTTACTCATGACCGGTTATTTCATTAGCCGGCACATGGCACCATTTGGATCAAGCAGTCTGCTAACAGTCGACCTGGGTCAGCAATACGTTGACCTGTTTGCCTACTTCCGGCACACCCTGCTACATGATCCTAGTGCGTTCTTCTATTCCTTCTCCAAGACAATTGGTGGTGAAATGGTTGGGGTCTGGGCTTACTATTTAATGAGTCCCTTTAATTTAATCTATTTATTGTTCCCCGGTCAATCGATCACCACTGGTATTTTCATTGTCACAGTTCTTAAGTATGGTTTTGCGGGCCTATCATTCGGCTGGCTACTCACCAAGACCCATACACAAAAAGGTTGGATGGTCCCAACGTTCAGTACCGCCTATGCAATGATGGGCTGGATGATTGCCAACCAACTGAACATGATTTGGTTGGACACTGTTGCTATTTTACCACTAGTTATCCTAGGTTTGGAACGGCTCTTCAAGACAGGTAAGGTTCGCTACTTTGCCGGTTGGTTAGCCGTCATGCTAATTGATAACTATTACATGGGCTACATGGTCATCTTATTCAGTTGCCTCTACTGGTTGTATGGCGCAACTAAGTACTGGAAAGACATGAAGACTTTAGTCACTCACGCCTTAAAATTTGCTTGGGGTGGCCTTCTAGGCGTCATGTTCTCAGCATGGATATTACTACCAACCCTCTGGGCACTAATTCAGAGTAAGGCTCAGTATAATGTCACTAAGGTTCATTGGAAATTCGAATACGCACCTTGGAAGATGCTTGGTAAGTTTATAACCGGGACGTTTAATTTTAATCAGATGCCTTCTGGTCAACCTAATTTCTACGTTGCGTGGTTGGCAGTATTGGCCTTTGTGCTCTTCTTCCTACGTCACCATATTCGCTGGACCGTTAAACTAAGTGCTGTGCTCGTCACGGCCGTCATCATCTTGTCCTTCTGTTATGAACCACTAGATTTATTATGGCATGCGGGCCAATTCCCAGTATGGTATCCTTACCGCTTCTCATTTGTCTTCTGTTTCTGGATTGTTTGGTTAGGCGCACAGGCTTTAACGAACAAGTTAACCATCAAGCTCTGGCAAGCCTTAACGATGCTTGCACTAATGGTCGCACTGTTCACGACGGTTTACTTGAACCTTAAAAAAGTAACCTTCGTCACGCAAGCCAATCTGCTGATTACAATCGGTTTAGCCGCAGTCACTTTGATTTTCTTAGTCCTGCCAAAGCAAAACCGAATGATCTATCAAATCGTTGCCCTGATCCTAGTGGCAACTGACATGTCGATTAATGCGTATGATTCACTGAACAATATCTCATACGTTTCCCAAAGTGAGTTCGGCAAATACACGACCGTTCTCGATAACGCAGTTAACAAGATCAAAGCTAGCAATAGTAGTTTCTACCGTGTCGGTAAAACTTTCACCCGTACTAAGGATGATCCAATGCAGGCAGCGTACAACGGTGCCGACCACTTTAGTTCGACATTTGAAAGTATCATTCCAAACTTCTTTGGGTCGATTGGTCAGCCCGATGGCGATGGCGTTGTTGCCTACACTAACGGGACGATGATCACCGATTCACTGTTGGACATGCAGTATTTTATGGATAAAAAGACCCCTTCTGCTCAGACAGATAATGCTAATTATCGGAGTTATATCCCGGTTACCAGCACGAAAAAGGATCTCACCAACTATCAAAAGTCGACTAAGTTAAGCACTAGCAAGGTCACGACTTACAAGAATCCATACGCGCTTGGACTTGGCTTTGCCGCTTCTGATAAGATTACTAGTCTAAAAGTTTCCAAAACGACCGGTGATCCAGTCGCACGACAAGAACTAATCTACCAGACGTTGGCTGATCGTTCAACAACTGGGCTCATCAGTGCTCAGAACTTCGATGAAGTGATCTTCCAAAACGTTAAACGGGTCACCACTTTGACCGGTGCGGTTGTCAATAAGCAGAACCTTGCTAAAACTGGTTCGATTTACTTTAAGTTCACACCGCAAACGAATGATTCATACTACATTACTTTGGGTCAAAACTTGACGACTTCCAATGCCAGCTACTACATTAACGGTAAGGAACTCAAACAATATCCAACGTATCGTCATACGATTGCCGTCAACGTTGCTTCTAATAGTAAGGGCAAGACTGTGACCTTTGGGATTCAGATGAAGAAAACATCCCTCTGGCTACAGAACTTCACCCTCTACAAGCTGAGCAACTCGCAATTCAAGCAATCAGCTAAGAAATTACAACAATCACCATGGAACATTACTAAGCACTCTAGCCGTAAGATTACGGGAACCATTGCTATCAAGCACAACCATCAAGTGATGATGACAACAATTCCGTACTCCAAAGGTTGGCATGCGACCGTGGATGGTAAGTCCGTCTCAACTAATAAAGTGATCAATACCTTTATCGCCATCCCACTTAGCAAAGGGAAGCACACGGTAACCTTGACGTACCGACCACCATTCCTGGTAACTGGTAGTATCATTTCTGGTATCGCCATTATTGGTACTGCTGCTTGGTTCGGCATCAAGCGCCGTCGCAACTCACACAAGTAAAATAAGAGTGTGACATAAGGCGGTTAGTTTGCGAGCATTAACGTGAAACCGGCAATTATTCCTGGACTTTGGAATAGTTGCCGGTTTTAGCGTTAGGCGGAACAAACTGCCTTATGTCACACGTTTCGGCTATTGACATTTGAAACAGAAAAGAGCTGATCGCAGATGAATTGCGTTCAGCTCTTTTTTTACGATATGCTTTAAATTATCCGATTACACCGGCATTACTCGTGATTCGGCACGTAATCATACATTGGTCCATCATTATTGACGTCATAATCTACTTTTAAGTCGTAACCCTTAAAGAACCACTCATCTCGATCGTTGACGTAGTAATTAACATCATTCTTTTGTACCAACGCAATTGGCTGGTGCGGTTCGTCGTCGCGCATCAAACCAATCGAGAAGCCACTGTGAACAGCCGTCTTACCGTAAGTTTTACCATAGAAGCGGACACCGTTACCAGCCGTCACGCCCATCTCATCTTGGAACCACTTGCTTGCTGCATCCGTAATCGTTATTTTCATCGCTACCACCCCATCACTGTGATTATCTACGTGTATTGTCGCCTTTTTGGCAGCGAAACGCAACATTGCAGGTCAATGAGCAAGCTACTGCATATGACCACTTAGGTTGCTAAACGAACCACTAACGCAGAATCAATTTACAAGCATTCAGAATTATGATGTACTTAAGATACTTTAGGAGGTGAGTTCCCGTGAAAGTTGTCGTTGAAACAACTACTGACATCGATCAACCAATGTTAACCTTACGACTACCACCAGATTACCCACAGCGTGAGGATTTAATACAAGCACTTGAAAAAGTGACTTTAGCGCCGGCCACGTTAACGGTTTCACAACGTGGGCAAACGACTCAGTTACCATTAAATGAGCTTATGTTCATCGAGGCCACTGGACATCAGGTCGCCGCTCACACCTCGACAGCCGTTTATCGGGTTCCCAGTTCACTAACGGCATTAGGTTCAGCGCTACCTAGCAATTTTATTCGGGTCTCAAAATCAGCCCTCGTCAATACCGACATGGTTCACGCCCTAACTAAAACCTTGACCGGTAACTTGATTGAGTTTGATCATTCCCCGAAACAACTCTACGCTTCCCGTCGTTATTATCAGCCACTAAAAGTGGTCTTAGAAGAGAAAGGATTATTATTATGAAAAGAAATTGGTTCTGGCCCGTTTTTCTAATCGCTAGTGCAGTTGTCTTGATCACTAGTCAACTCGGCCTATTTAGCTACCACCTGGGGATCTGGTCATTGCTCCTGACGATCGTCCTAGTCGCTGCCCTGATCAGCAGCTTACGGTACCTTAGCATGCCTGGCGTCGTCTTCGCCGTTGCCTTTTTGGCTATTATTTATGCCAAACCGCTGGGTATTACGGCACTTGTTCCATGGACCATTCTAGGAGCCGCAGTATTACTCAGTATTGGTTTGAGTATGTTGATTCACCCACGCTATCATTATCAGTATCACAATCGACACCATCATCACCATGATGACTATGCCGAAACCACTGGCACCATCAGCGATAATCAGGTCAACCTTGATTTAACTTTTGGTAGCGGCATTCGCTATGTTCACAGTGACGCTTTTGAAGCAGGCAACCTCAACGTTTCAATGGGGAGTGCAAAAATCTACTTTGACGATGTTAGCTTACAAACTAATACCGCCACCATTAATCTGAACGTCTCACTAGGTAGCCTTGAGCTATACTTGCCAAAAACCTGGCAACTACAAAACAACCTTGATGCTAACTTAGGCAGTGTCAATGTTAACGGTGTTCCAACCACGGCAGGCCCTGTAGTTATCCTTAATGGGCGGGTCTCACTCGGTGAATTAACCATTAATTACTTGTAATCTAGCTATTACCGCCTGACCAACAACACTAGTCAGGCGGTAATTTTTCATTCTCAATCGTGCTTGCACCACTCTATTAAATTATATTGGGTATACCAAATAACCTAGTATAAAACAATTGTCACGGACAATTTTATGCTAGTAAGCACCCGTTAAGTTCAAGCTACAAAAAAGGTACCCCATCATCCGACCTTAGTTGGTCAAATGATGGAGTACCTTTTTAACATCAACTGTCAATTTCAGTTAGGCGTTTTCAACCTTTACGATCTTAACAGTCATAGTCCCTACTGGAATCTTAATTTGAACTTCGTCATCAACATGATGTCCAATCAAGCTCTTCGCAATTGGTGAGTCGTTAGAAATCTTACCAATTATAGGATCAGCTTCCGCTGCACCAACAATTGTGTAACTTTCAGGTTCTTCATCAGGTAACTCTTTGAATGTCACAATCTTACCAACTGAAACTTCGTTGACATCGATTTTTTCGCTGTCAATAATTTCAGCGTATTGGAGCATGTGTTCAACCGTCTTAATCCGGTTTTCTAACATACTTTGTTCGTTCTTTGCTGACTCGTATTCGGAATTTTCTGATAAATCTCCGTAACTACGAGCAATTTTAATACGATTAATAATTTCAGGTCGTTGGTTAAGTCGTAAATCTTCAAGTTCATTTTCGAGTTTAACCTTACCTTCTTCGGTCATTGGATATGCTTTATCTTCAGCCAATGTGTGTCACTCCTCAAATACTAGATATTGTTATTAAAAACCAGACTACCATTTCGGATTTTAAATGTAAACTCTAAAACCAAAATCGCGCTGATTAGTTTTATAGAATTGAACGAACCTTGGTAGTTAACAAGTCAATGGCAACCTCGTTTTCGCCACCTTCAGGCACAATCAAATCAGCATAACGCTTAGTTGGTTCAACGAACTGGTGATACATCGGTTTGACCGTAGCTAAGTACTGACCAATGACAGAATCAAGGGTGCGGCCACGTTCCTTCATATCGCGTTGAATCCGGCGAATGATGCGAATATCGTCATCCGTATCGACAAAGACTTTAATATCCATCAGATCACGTAATCGCTGATCATCTAAGATCAAGACACCTTCCACGATAATAACGTCGCGCGGTTCCTGATGAATCGTCTCAGTACTACGAGTATACTGTTCATAATCATAGACTGGCTTTTCAATTGGTTGATAGTCCAATAATTGTTGAATCTGTTCGATCATTAAATCCGTATCAAAAGCTAACGGATGATCATAATTTACGGCATGGCGTTCATCCATCGTCATATCGCTCTGATCATTGTAGTAAGAATCTTGTTGTAGAATCAACAAGGATTTCCCAGACAACTGATTGAAGATCGCATTACTAACCGTGGTCTTACCACTACCAGAACCACCAGTGACACCAATGACAACTGGTCGTGAATGTTTGTTTTCAGTCATTTAATTAAGCCTCATTCTTAGTTTTCAGCAGCTTCATTGTGCTTCGAAACTTTTTTAATATTAGCCGCGTGACCCGCAGCGTCCTTCGCGTAGTAGACCTTACCAGTCTTCAAATCAGCGACGAAGTACATATAGTCCTTACTACGTTCAGATGGGTTCAACACCGCTTGAATTGAGATCAAGCTAGGACTATTGAACGGACCAGGCCCGTAACCCAAGTGTAAGCGTAAGTTATATGGTGACGTGTTTTGAAGATCCTTTGCCGTCAACGTCGACTTATTCGAGTTGATTGCGTAGAACACTGAGATATCGGAATCTATCCGCCATTTGGCATCTAAACGGTTCAAGAAAACACCCGCGATCAACTTACGATCCTTAGTTGTACTACCTTCACGTTCAACTAAAGAAGCAAGCGTCATCACCTCTTGAACAGACATCTTTGACTTAGTGATTTGACTGTAATATGGTTCCATCTCATCGTTAGTCTTCGATACCATCTGCGTGACCAATTGTTTTAAGGTCGTCTTCTTGCCGACAACGTAGGTTGCTGGGAATAAGTAGCCTTCCAAACGGTAACGTACATGTTTAGCATTCATTGAAGATGTCAATAACTTAGGATATTTCTCAGCAAGCGACTTAATGAAAGTCTGATCCTTCATCAAGGCCAAAAATTCGGCAGACGTAAAGTCCGTTTGTTTTTGAACCGTTTGCGCAATCGTCTTAATCTGTGAACCTTCAACGATTAAAACCTTACCGCTTGAACTTTGAACGGGTTCAGAAGAACCACCCTTATTCAATACCTTGGCAATCTGAGCAACTGACATTGAAGGCTTCAATTGATAGTAACCCGCATGGAAGTTCGACAAGTTATGTGCTTTAGTCCAGTATTCGAACACAAAGCCACTCTTGATAACCTTTTCCTGTTGTAAGATATCGGCGATTTTCTTACCATTGGCACCATAAGGGATATCAACTTGTACCACTCGATGATCACTACTGTCATAAGGCTGGGTTGCGTTATCAAAGTATCGATAACCCATCACACCAATAATGACCAAAAGCGCAATTAAAATCCCAACCACGCCACCAATGACGCGCTTTGAAAATAATTTCCGCTGCTTTTGTACTAATTGTTCTGGTTCAGTTACCCCACGATCTTTTTGATCCTGGTTATCCTGGTTGTTATTCAAGGTTCGCCCCTCCATTTATTGATTAATCTTACCAATTATACAAAACTGTTGCCGAGTTTGCACTACTTCGCGGTTACTTTTACATATTTTTACAATCTAATCCCTAAATATAAGAGAGTGGGACAAAAGGCGGGTTGCTACCGAGTATAGCCTAGGAATACGAATGATTGTGCATTTTCAATCGTTTGTATTCCGTAGCTAAGCGGAGGGTGCAGCCTTTTGTCGCACGTTTCAACTATAAATATATGAAGATAAAAAAAGAATTTGGGTTTTGTCCCAAACTCTTTCCAGAATATATACAGATTAATTAACGAATTTCAGCACCCAATTCATCAGTCAAAGCCGTCAGCACCTTATCAAAGGCCTGCGTCACTTCTTCATCGACTAAGGTTGCATCTTGGTTTTGATACGTTAACGTGTAAGCTAACGATTTCTTACCGTCTGGAACGTGACTACCATTGTAAACATCGAAGAGTTGCACGTCTTGTAAGTGTGCGCCACCCTTTTGATTGATTAAAGCCACAATGGTTGCGTTTGTCACGTTGTCGTCGATCAACATCGCAACGTCACGCGTCATACTTGGGAACTTCGAAATTGGTTGGTATTGCTGACGTGCCTTTGGTAAGGCGATCAATGCCGTTAAGTCCAATTCAAAGACGTAAGTTTCCCGTACTTTATAAGCCTTAGCCGTGGTTGGATGAACTTCACCAACAAACCCAACTAATTGATCACCAACATAGATGTTAGCAGTCCGACCAGGATGCATTTCAGCATGGTCACTGTTTGCAACGTAGCGGACTTCTTCAGCCAAAGCTAGGCTCTTAAGGTAACTAGCTACAATCCCTTTGATTTGGTAGAAATCAACTGGTTGTTCAGCAACACCCCAGCTCTTTTTAACCATTGAACCAGTAATGGCACCAGCAATGTGTTCTACTTCAACGGGACGAACTTCTTCTGGTTGACTGTAGAACACGCGACCTTCTTCATAAAGCGCCACGTTATGCTCTTTACGGGCGTTATTGTAAGCTAGATCGTCCAATAATCCTGAAACGAGACTTAAGCGTAACGCGGTCCGTTCTGAACTCATTGGGAAATCTAGGTTAGTCAATTCACTGGCATGTAAGGCAAAGGCGTGGGCCTTTTCTGCCGTCGTCAATGAATAACTGATTGCCTGCGTCAAACCGGCGCTTTCCATCAATTTACGAGAATTACGAATCACTTGTTGGGTTTCGTTAAGCTTCCCAATCGTTGGTTGACCAGTTGGTAAGGTTGCTGGCAAGTTATCGTAACCGTATAAACGCGCAACTTCTTCAATCAAGTCAGCTGGAAGATGAATATCCCAACGACGTGATGGTACGGTAACAGTAAAGGTATCATCAGCAACGACCGTTGGGAAATCAAGGCGTTTGAAGATATCCGCAACGGTCTCATTAGTGAGTTCCGTGCCTAGGACATGATTGATACGTGAAAGCGTAATTGCAACCGTAACTGGTTGAACATCTTCATCACGACCAACTGCCATGCCTTTAGCAACAGTTCCATCACCTAATTCAGCAATCATTGCTGCCGCAGCATCCAAAGCCGTACCGGTCATGCCGTGATCAATTCCACGTTCATAGCGCATTGAAGCTTCGCTATGCAAGTCATGATTGTGAGCTGCCTTCCGAATCCGTACAGCATCAAAGACGGCACCTTCAAGCGCAATCGTCGTTGTCTTGTCGGTTACTTCGGTGTCAAGGCCACCCATTGCACCAGCAAGACAGATTGGTTGATCATCACTACAGATCAAGAGATCCGTTGGTAATAATTCGCGATCTTCGCCATCAAGCGTGGTTAAATGTTCGCCTTCTTTAGCTAAACGAACGTTGATCTTCCCCGCCGTTAATTGATCGTAATCAAAGGCGTGTAAAGGTTGACCGTATTGCATCAAGACGTAGTTGGTTGCATCAACGACATTGTTAATTGGCCGCATACCAGCGTTCCAGATACGTACTTGTAGCCATAATGGACTTGGCTTAACTGTAACGTTTTTGATAAGGCGCATTTTATAAGTTGGCACGTCAGTTTCATCCGCATCAACTTGAACAGTCAAGTCATCTTCAGCAACATCCGTCGCACTCTCCTGAAGATCAACCGTTGGCATCGTTGGTTTTTGATCATAGATAGCGGCTAATTCATGCGCCGTACCATTCATGCTCAACATGTCACCGCGGTTAGGCGTAATGGAAAGGTCAATAATTTCATCATCCATCCCAATGTAACTGAAGACAGGTTCGCCAGGAACTGCGTCAGCTGGCAAAATAAAGATGCCATCCGCAACTTCTTTTGGCACTAGTTTTTCATCAAAGCCCAATTCATCCAAGGCACATAGCATCCCGAAAGAAACGATACCACGCATCTTGCCCTTTTTAATCTTAGTATGGTCACCGATCCAAGAGTTTGGTAAAGCTACGATGACATTTTCGCCAGCGGCAACGTTAGGCGCACCACAAACGATCTGTAAAGGTTCTTCTTCGCCAACATCGACTTGGCAAACGTGCAAGTGATCTGAATCTGGATGTGGTTCACATTCTAGAACGTGACCGACAACAACTTTTTTCAATCCTTCACTCGGACGAATCACACCGTCGACTTCGACAGCGGTCCGTTCAATTTTTTCTGCTAATTCATCGGCTGGAATGTCCAGCTTTAAATAATCGCGTAACCAGGTTGTTGAAATTCTCATTTGGACACCTAACCTTTCTTATAGAACTGCGACAAGAACCGGACATCGTTTAAGTAGAAGTTCCGGATATCGTCAACACCATACTTCAGCATTGCAAAACGATCTGGTCCCAAGCCAAAGGCAAAACCACCGTAAACTTCAGGGTCAATGCCAGACATCTCTAAGACGTGTGGATGAACCATTCCGGCACCTAAGACTTCGATCCAACCAGTTTGCTTACAGATTGCACAGCCCTTACCGTTACACTTGAAACACGTCACGTCAGCTTCAACGGATGGTTCCGTGAATGGGAAGAAACTTGGCCGTAAACGAACATCGAATTGGTCGCCAAACAAGGTTTGCGCAACTAACGTCAACGTTCCCTTTAAGTCAGCCATCGTGATGTGCTTATCGACAACTAAGCCTTCAATCTGGTGGAATTGGTGTGAATGAGTCGCATCATCCGTATCACGACGATAAACACGACCGGGTGACAACACTTTAAGTGGGCCCTTTGAAAAGTCATGATTTTCAAGTGAACGAGGTTGATCAGCAGACGTTTGGGTTCTCAATAAAACATCCTTAGTGATATAGAACGTATCTTGCATATCCCGTGCTGGATGATCCTTAGGCAAGTTCAAACGTTCAAAGTTGTAGTAGTCCTCTTCAACTTCATCGCCATCGACAATCTGGTAACCCATCCCCATGAAGAGATCTTCTAATTCAGTAATAATTTGGGTAATCACGTGAGGCTGCCCCTGCGCAACGTCGCGGCCTGGCAACGTCACATCTAAGGTTTCGGCAGCTAATTGTTTGTTAATGACGGCTTGTTCCAATTCTGCATGCCGTTGATCAATAGCAGCTTGTAACTTATCACGGACCTCATTAGCATAAGCCCCTACCTTAGGACGTTCTTCAGGACTAAGATCCCGCATCCCACGTAGTACTTCGGTAATTGGTCCTTTTTTTCCAAGTAGGTCAACTTTTACTTGGTTAACTTTTCTCAAAACGTCAGCCGACTTGATATCAGCTAAGCCTTGGTCACGCAGTTCAGTTAATCGATCTTGTAAACTCATGTGTTACCTCCAGTTTTTATTAACGTTACGGACAAAAAAAGACCCCATCCCTAAAAAGGGACGAGGTCATCGCGGTACCACCCTTGTTTGAACAGCCGTAGCTATCCACACTCAATACCCGTGTTAACGGTCGGGGGCACCGGAAAATGTTTTGTTTATCATAAACGCCCAATTTCAGCTCAGAGAGTGAATTCGCTAGCGTGACCATTGGGATGCTTTCAATCAACGGCACCCGTCCCTGTAATGGCACAGACTAATTACTATTTCTCATCAACGCTTTTATCTACATTGTCAGTTTATGGCAAAGTCAGTGTTACGTCAACCCATGGTTAGGATTGCGCCGGACTAAACCACGTATCTGACCAGCTGTGGACTGTTGCCATCACTTGGCGTAAGTCTTGGCCCTTAGCCGTTAACCGGTATTCGATCAATGCTGAATCACAGTGGGTGACCCGGCTCACGATACCATTGGCTTCTAATTCTTTTAATCTGACGACCAAGACCCGGTCACTACACTTCGGAATCCGGCGAGCCAGATTCTTAAAGCGTTGTGGACCATCTTCAAGTAGAACGTCGATAATTAGACCATTCCACTTCTTACCGAGAATCGAGAACGTCTTTTCAAATTTGGGACACAGTTCAAAATCAACGTTCGATTCCACAACCGTGTCAGCTAGCATTTCTGACATGTAATGACCCCCAATTAATTCCGATTAACCGGCTGAGACTTTATCTCGGAACCGGTCTAGTTGTTTGGCCACTTTAAGACGTAAAGGACCGAAAAATTCATGTTCTGCTTCATAATCATCAACTAAAGAGACGAGCAAACTTTCCCGATATTTGGGCAACGCTAACGTTGCACCAAACATATGCTTCAAAATGATATCTTTTTCCATCGGCGTTAATTTCGTTAACTTTTCAGCGTTACGTAATGCAACCCGTGGATGGATAAACGCGTGTGACCCTAAATCAAACTTAGTTTCACGCCAGTCATAATAGAACAAATCATGCAATAATCCACCACGTGCCACTGCCGTCGTATTAAGATGCCATTTCTTCGCTAAAACATAACTATCATATGAAACTGCAATTGAATGATCCAAGCGATTTGAATGGTGATGTTGCGTAAAATCAGCTAGCCGTTGAACAGCTGGTTGGTCCAATAGATCAGCAATAATCGCCACGTACTCAGAATCTTGTTTCCACGCATTAGTCGTTTTCATTAAAAGCTCCCTTTGCTAATATCTACGGCTATTCTACTAAAAAGTAAGTGAATTTGAAAGTGTTTTGTCCGCTTTTTAGCATTTTCTTACTATTTGTAAGTTAATGGTATAAGCCAAACATTAGAATTCCGGCCGCAATCGCCACGTTTAGCGATTCAGCCCGACCTTTAATCGGAATATAAATATTTTTATCGGTCCGAGCCAACAGTTCTCGGCTCATCCCATTACCCTCATTACCCATGATTAAGCCAAAACTTGCGGGCGCATCAATATCTAAATATTGTGCTGCCTGCGGGTTAAGTTCAGATCCATAGACTGGCGCGTTAGCCGCTTGCAATTGATCAATCATGACATTTAAGTCAGTATTGATCAACTGCAAATGGAATTGACTTCCCTGCATTGAACGCTCTACCTTAGGCTGATGAATATCAACGGTCCCGGTCCCAAAGGCGACTCCAGCAAAACCGGCAGCATCCGCAGTCCGAACCATTGTTCCGATATTACCAGGATCTTGGACATTATCCAATAACAACCAAGGCCGGCTAAGATCTAGTTGTGTCAAATCATCCTCGCGTTCTGATAACACGATCACGGCAAAGACCCCTTGTGGCGTAACAGTCGCACTAATATGGCTAGCCACTTCCTCAGAAA
Source organism: Lactiplantibacillus herbarum (assembly GCF_001039045.1). Classification (GTDB taxonomy): domain Bacteria; phylum Bacillota; class Bacilli; order Lactobacillales; family Lactobacillaceae; genus Lactiplantibacillus; species Lactiplantibacillus herbarum. Next base: position 69,559 of record NZ_LFEE01000018.1, on the reverse strand, counting down.
TTTCGATGACGGCTGGGAACTTCGTTAAATCTGGTTTCGTCTCTAACTGTTTGGCCGTAATTAATAGCGTCTTAATCGCTACTTTAGCTTTAACAGCTTCATTAACTAAGTGCCAGCCATCCAGTAAGTACTGTTCCTGCTGTTTGCGGCCTTTCTTAGTTTGGAGCTTTTTCCACGCCTTGACGTGGGCATTCTGTAATGAATTGATCTTTTCCATAATGTATTTCCTCTTTAATTTGAATTTATATTTTTTTATAGATGCAACTGCTACCTGTACAATTCTCTTGGCACTAACTCTGGTTAACCATAATTATCACAGTCTCAACCAGTCTAATTGGAGGTGGGCAGTACTAGTGGTACTGTGAAGGTGGCGTTGGTTCGGTGATTTTTACCAGACTTACACCGGTCCCCACAACTGAGCTAGTGCTGAACACCACAGGCGAAAATAATGGTTAGTTTTAACTCTCAACCTTTAGCTATTCAGTCTAGCAACTCTGCCTACCTTGATTAATACAAACTAGACGCAGAAACAACCCATTGCTTAAACACTGAATACTCATTAAATAAGTATAGCATATCGCCGATTAATCACTTCCATGCTATGATGTAAGTGAGGTTAAGGATTTATGATACTACGTCAATTTAACGTTTAGTTTAAAGGAGTGACAACATGCGTGCGGTAACATTACAGGCTAAAGGTCGTGTTCAAGGTGTCGGTTTTCGCTGGGCAACCAAGGTCGCTGCGGATAAGTGCGGCGTCAACGGAATTGTTCGTAACTTAATGGATGGTTCAGTCTTCATTGAAGCTGAAGGCGAAGATCAGCGGATTCAAGTCTTCATTGACGTCATTCGCCAGTCACCGACTGACTTTGGTCACGTCGACCATCTTGACGTCCATGACGTTGAACCACAAAACTATCACGATTTTCGTATAACCAATTGAATTCCCTTAACATCTTTAGTATCATCATCTTTATATGACTTTTACAAAGGGGATTATTAACTAGTGAAATCAAAAAAAGGTTTGACACTCACCATTACCTTAGGGACATTAGCCCTATTCTTAAGCGGTTGTGTGCAAACTACCAAATCTGGTAAACCATACGGCTTTGTCTACGAGTATTTAGCAAAACCTGGTCAAAATGTGATGCAATGGCTCTCACACTTGTTCGGTAACAATTATGGTTGGGCAATCATTGGCTTGACTGTCATCGTACGGTTAGTCTTACTTCCAATGATGATCAATCAACAACGGAAGTCGACTTACCAACAAGAAAAGATGGCTGCCGTTAAGCCACAAATGAACAAGATTCAGGAACGGCAAAAAGCCGCAACCACTCAGGAAGAAAAAGCTGCTATCAGTAATGAAATGATGCAACTTTACCGTGATAACGGCATTAGTATGACTGGTGGAATTGGTTGTTTACCACTACTGATTCAATTGCCAATTTTCTCCGCGTTGTACTACGCAATCCGGTACTCACCTGAACTTTCCAGTGCTACTTTTATGGGAATTTCATTAGGTAAATCTAGTTTACTTCTAGCAATTCTGGCCTTCTTGTCTTACTTGGCACAGGGTTACCTTTCAATGATCGGGTTACCTGAAGAACAAAAGAAGACGATGCGCGTCATGTTAATCATGAGCCCCGTTATGATCCTGTTCGTCTCAATGTCTGCTCCTGCTGGTTTAGGTCTCTACTTCTTCGTTGGTGGACTCTTCGCCTGCATCCAAACATTGATTATCAACTTCTTCCGTCCACGCATTCGTCGTGAAGTTGAAGCTGAATTAAAGAAACATCCAATCAAGACGCCAACACCAGCCGCACCAAAGCCGGTTCAAGCAACTGAAAAAGATGATCAAAAGAATGCTACCCCACGCAACCAACCATCTGGTAACGGTCGCAATGCCGGTAAGCAACAACGTCACCATTAATTAAATTGACGTACCACTCATTTATTGGGTGGTACGTTTTTTTGTTAGTGCCATTTACCATTGGCAAGTACGTTTAAAATTTCGCCTACCCGCTGAATAATATTACGATTTGACATATACGTTCCTGATTTTAGGCTACCTAATTGTAATTATTAAGCTACGTTAGGACTAATTTCTCAGTTACTGAACGGCAGGTTATTTGGCTTATTCTTGACATAACGATCAATCAGATTAAAGCTAGGTCAATGTTTCTCAGATTTCAAATTCTACCTAGCCGTGAGGGGC
>NZ_LFEE01000018.1:54114-67191 GCF_001039045.1 Lactiplantibacillus herbarum | reverse complement strand
CGGTAGGCGGATAAATCCGCATATATAACACAATCGGACAATCAACTAAATGTTAGCTACGACATGCATAATATTATATTAATTAATAAATTTAATTTGACGAACACAATTCTTTCTTGTATAGTTAGAGCCAATTAATAAAGAGGAGGCTTACCCATGTCACAATTTAATTTCACTGCTTATAATAACTGTTGTTGTCGGACCGCGCGTTTTCAGCGATGTTCGACCTGTTAAGCATTGACTTTTTACGGTGGGTAATCCTAAAAAGCAATGTCCAGCATGGTCTGGTCATTGCTAAGGGCGCGAGGAATTCAGCTGAATTCTCGCGCCCTTTTTGTATACTCACCCCGACCCATATTCAACTGGAGGCTGATTCATGTTAATCAATCACGTTCAACAACTTATTGGCAACACCCCACTGATCGACTTACCAGTCACCGTCCCAAACGGCAGTCATATCTACGCCAAGCTAGAGATGTTTAATCCCGGTGGCAGTATTAAGGATCGCCTAGGCGCCTATTTAGTTCAGGATGGTATCCAACGTGGCCACATCAATAACACAACCACGATTATTGAACCCACTGCTGGGAATACCGGTATCGGCTTAGCATTAGCGACTCAAGCTCACGATCTTCGGACCATTCTCGTCGTACCAGAGAAATTCAGCATGGAAAAACAAGTTCTGATGCAAGCACTCGGCGCTGAAATCGTGCATACGCCTAGTGAACAAGGAATTAAGGGTGCCATTAAGAAAGCTGAACAATTAGCCCAAGAGATTCCTAATAGCTACGTTCCCATGCAGTTTAAAAACCCGGCTAACCCAGCGGCTTACTACCACAGCTTAGCGCCTGAGATTATTGCTGACTTATCACAACCAATCACGGCATTCGTTGCTGGCGCTGGCAGCGGTGGTACCTTTGCCGGCATCGCCGCCTACTTACAGGAACAGGATGCCGCTACCAAAGCAATCGTGGTGGAACCCGCGGGCTCAATTTTAAACGGCGGTCCAGCTCACGCACACCGTACTGAAGGCATTGGCGTCGAATTCATCCCGCCGTTCTTTGAACACTTACGAATCGACCAAACGTTAACCATCAGTGACAACGATGCTTTTGCCCAAGTTCGACAGCTTGCACGCCACCACGGCTTATTCGTTGGCAGTTCCAGTGGCGCCGCATTAGCAGCTAGCCTTCAATTAGCGGCCACCCTACCTGCCAACAGTACCATCGTCACTGTTTTTCCAGATAGTAGTGAACGTTACCTTAGTCAAAATATTTACTCAAACTAAAAAACAATCAAAGTGAGGAATTTAATTATGAAATTTGATACAGAATTAATCCACGGCGGTATTAGCGAAGATCCAACAACGGGTGCAACTTCAGTTCCCATCTACATGGCATCCACTTTCCATCAGACTAAAATTGGCGAAAGTCAGTATGAATACTCACGTACCGGTAACCCTACGCGCGCGGCGGTTGAAGCCTTAATCGCCACCCTTGAACACGGAACGGCTGGTTTTGCCTTCGCATCCGGTTCAGCTGCCATCAACACTGTCTTTTCACTTTTTGCTGCCGGCGATCACATCATCGTTGGTAACGACGTCTACGGTGGGACTTTCCGCTTGATCGACAGCGTCCTCAAACGTTTTGGTATGACTTTTACAACGGTCGACACTCGTGATTTAACCGCTGTTGAAGCAGCAATAACTCCTGCTACTAAGGCAATCTACCTTGAAACACCAACCAACCCGTTACTGCACATTACCGATATTGAAGCTATCGCCAAGCTAGGTCACAAACACGACTTACTCAGTATCATCGACAACACTTTTGCTTCACCATACATTCAACGCCCCTTAGACCTTGGTGTCGACATTGTCCTTCACAGTGCTTCTAAATATTTAGGTGGTCATAGCGATGTCATTGGCGGATTAGTCGTCACAAAAGATGCCGAACTCGGCGAACGGGTCGGTTACTTACAAAATGCTATTGGTAGTATCTTGGCACCACAGGAAAGTTGGCTCTTACAACGTGGGATGAAGACCTTGGCCTTGCGGATGCGTGCACACCTATCCAACGCTGAGCAGATTTTCAATTACCTCAAGGCTCAACCTGGTGTCGCTAAGATCTACTACCCTGGCGATCCCGATAATCCAGACTACGCCGTGGCTAAGAAACAGATGAACGGCTTTGGCGCGATGATCTCCTTTGAATTACAACCACAGATGGACCCTAAGGCTTTCGTTGAACATTTAGAAGTGATCACTCTAGCTGAAAGTTTAGGTGCCTTAGAGAGCTTGATTGAGATTCCTGCTCTGATGACCCACGGTGCAATTCCACGTGATATCCGCATCCAAAATGGGATTCAGGACGAGTTAATTCGCCTTTCCGTTGGCGTTGAAGATATTACTGACCTACTAGCCGACCTTGACCGGGGTTTTGCTAGCGTCACTGATTAATGCGGTGGCAGACTGCCCGAGCCATTTTAGACCGTGATCCCGCCGCAACTAATTTACTGACGGTCATGCTCACTTATCCGGGATTACACGCACTAGCTTGGTACCGGGTCGCACATTATTGCTACCAACATCACCTAAGTTTACTCGCTGAATTAATCAGTCAGCACGCCGCAAGACGAACAGGAATTTTGATTCATCCCGCCGCTCAGATTGGTCAGCGGGTCTTCTTTGATCACGGTCATGGCATCGTGATTGGTTCCACCGCAATCATTGAAGACGACGTCACGATTCTACACGGCGTTACGCTGGGAGCTCGTACTGTCGGCCAAACTGGTCATCGTCATCCGCACGTCCAAACCGGTGCTTACATCGGCGCTCACGCCCAGTTATTAGGCGCCATTACGATCGGTCGGCACAGCAAAATTGGTGCTGCCGCCGTTGTGCTCAATGACGTCCCAGCTTTTACGACTGCGGTTGGTAATCCAGCGCGCATTATTCATGCCGGATTGCACACCTACCAAAACTTACAACTAAAAACTAATTAAGTTGCAGGTCTGAGATATTTCTCAGGCCTGTTTGCGTATTTACAAGGTGACAGCATTTTTGAGAATTTATGACAAACGATGGACTAGCAAACTCAAAAGAACCCCCTAAATATGCGATAATGGTAAAGAAGAATTCAAAGGAGGATTTTCATGAAGCTATTGCACACTGCCGATTGGCACATTGGCCGCACACTCAACGGCTATTCACTATTAGACGAGCAAAAGGCTGCTTTTAAACAAATTATGGCGATTGCACTGGCAGAACACGTTGACGGTATCGTCATTGCTGGTGATATCTATGATCGTGCTGTCCCTAGCACGGATGCGGTAACCACCCTTGATCAAATGCTACAGACCATCAATATCGAACACCATTTGCCAATCTACGCCATTGCGGGTAACCATGACGGTGCTAAACGGCTTAACTACGGTCGCGAATGGCTCGCTCACACAGATCTGTATCTGAACACCTTGTTAGCAGAAGCTTTCACACCCATCGAAACCCCTGACGCACAAATTTTCATGCTACCTTTTTTTGATCCCATCGACGCGCGGGTCTATTACCAAAAACAGGGCTTACCTGAGCAAGAGGTCAAGGCGATCCATACGATCAACGATGCCATGGATCTCGTGTTAACTGATTTAAAACAACTATTTGATCCCAATAAACGTCGCGTTTTGATTACTCATTTCACGGTAACACCCAAACTTGATACCGAACTCGATCTTACTAGCGAGACAACTTCTAAGGTTGGTGGTTTAGCCACGTTGACTACAGATCAATTCGATCAGTTTGATTACGTCATGTTGGGCCACATTCATACCCGGCTTGCCTCACCTGATAAAGAACGGATGCGCTATGCGGGTAGCCCCGTGAAATTCAATGTCAAAGAAGCTAACTCGAAATTTCATGGTAAAGGTGTGGACATCGTCACCATCACTGATGACGCGATCAGTCGTGAATTCATGCCCATAAAACCACAGACTGACTTAGTCGCGCTCAAAGAGGATTGGCAGACCCTGATCGATCCCGCATTTTACCAGATGCAGCCGCTTGAACAAGCCTGGTTTGCTATCACAGTGACCAACTTCGACCGTTCCCGGCACCTCAACGTTCGGGCCCAATTGCAGCAGATCTACGGCACTATCGTTGAATTGGATTATCAAGATCGCCAAACTACTACTGATGAACAAACGACCCGCAAAATTGACGAACTCAGTCCCGACGAACTCGTCAATCAATTCTTTCATTCGATCACGGGTAATGACTTATCCACGGATCAACAGCAACTGGTCGATCAGATTCTAGTCGACTTAAGAAAAGAGGAATAAGCTTGAAACCCGTCTATTTAGAAATGAATTATTTCGGTCCCCACGAACATTCAATTATCGACTTTCGCCAGTTGGAAGCCGCACCCATCTTTTTAATCAGCGGTGATACTGGTGCCGGTAAATCGACTATTTTTGACGCCATGACCTTCGCCTTATTCGGTAGTACCACTAATGACGGTAGCGAGGGCCGTGCCGCTAAGGAAATGCGAAGTCAATTTGCTCCCGCTGATCAAGCCACTCAAGTTAGTTTCTACTTTGAACAAGGCAATCAACTCTACCAAATCACCAGAACGCCAGAACAATTTCTAGCTAAAAAAAGCGGTCACGGACTAACTAAGAAGACCAGTACGGCTAAACTTGCCGTAGTCGAAACCGTTGGTGGTGTCGAAACGGAAAGCATTGCAACTAAACCAGCTGATGTTGGGCCAGAAATCACTGCGATTTTACACCTTACAGCCGATCAGTTTAAAAAGATCATTTTATTACCTCAAAACGACTTCTCAGAATTTTTAAAGTCCAAAACAGCTGATAAAGAAAAGATTCTCAAAAAGATTTTCGGCACCCAACTCTACTCTAATTTCACAGCTAAATTAAAAACTGAGTACGACGACGCAAGCAAAACTGGTAGCCAGTTTCTCACCGCTTTACAAGCTGAATACGGTGCAGCAACATGGCTAGCTGAGGAGCAAGAACAGTTACAGCATGTCGCGGATGATCAAAAGTTAACTCTGCTAGAAACATTTGTGACTGATCGTCAAACTCACTTGGCTACGGCCACTAAGCAAACAGACGATGTCAGCCTTTTGGTCAAAAAATCTGAACAGGAAACCCAGGCCGCTCGCGAACTTCAACAAAAATTCGAAAAACTTACAACTACTAAAGCTAGTTATCAAGAAGAAGTTGCAGTCCCTGCTAACGAGATTGAAGTTAAAAAACACCATATGGCTAGCTTAACCTGGGCACAGGCACTGCAACCAACCAAAACTGAAATCAAACGGCGCCAAGAAGAGCAGACTCAGCTCACCGCGAATCAGCAAGCCGGACAAAGTCACGTTGATGAAGCCAAGGCAGCCGTCCAGCAGGCCAAAATCATCACAACTAAGCTAACTGATCAGGCCGATAATATGACCCTGGCGCAGCAACGTATCAATACACTCGCTACCTTGATACCACGTGTCGAACAAGTTGAGAGCTTGACCACCCAGTTAGCTAAGTTACAACCCACTGTGACGCAACTTAAAGAAACTGCGCAGCAACGACAAAAAGCTTTAACAACACTTGAAGAAACCATTGCGGCTCAAACAATTACACTGCCAAATGTCGCACAATTACAGCAAACTAAAGATACGCTAACACAACAAAAAGAACACGCTGTCGAAACCATGACCCCACTCGACAACCAGTATCAACGTTGCGTTAAAGATCAACAAGTTGCGCAACAGCAATTGACTGACCTTCAAGAAACGTTGCAAACTGAAAAAATAGCTCGCCAGACCGCTGAAGCAGCTTTTAAAGTTCAAAAAGGAAATCGGCAAGCTTTAATGATCGCCCAGTTGCAACAGGAATTGGTTGACGGTGAACCCTGCGTCGTCTGTGGCTCTACTGATCATTCCCACATGCTGGCAACTATCAGTGCTGACGAGGCTGAACTACGACAATCTATGCAAGACGTAGACGATGCCCAGAACACGCTAGCAGCAGCTAGAAAAACGGTTGATAGCACTCAAAAACAGATTGAACAATTGAAAGAAGCAGTTGAAAACGCAACTACTGCAACTGATACCGCTGCTCATCAACTAGATACAACCTACCAACAATTACTAACGACTAGTGACCTATCACTACCCGCCGATTATAATTTAGAGACACTTAAAAAGGCCTTCACGGTTAAGATTACGGACTTCACAACTAAACTTAATCAGGCCCAGCAATTAGCACAAAAGATTGAACAATTAAAGCTCGATGCTCAAACTCAATCACAACAGTTGAACGAAACTAAAATGCGACTAGCTGAGGTACAAACTGAAGTCAAGACAAAGCAAGCTGACCTTACTAAGATATCAGCTGAAATCGGACCTGATCAGTTAGCTAGCTCAGATTTGTTTGCTGAAAAAAATCAGTTATCAGATAAACTCAAAGCCTATCAGGACCAACTTAAAAAAGCTACTGATAACGAACAAACTAGTCACTTGGACCTATTCAAATATCAGACCCAGTTAGAAGATACGACAAAGCAGTTGCAAGCCAATCAAAAATCTCTTGAAACGTTAACACTAAATATGAATCAAGCATTAGCTGCTCCGGACGCACTGACAACGGAACCAGCCGTCCTTGATCAGTGGATTACAGAACTTGAAGCAGGCCAACTTGGAAATCTTCAAGCAGATCTTGCTAAGTATCGTCAAACCAAACAACGCCTGAGCGACGAAATCAAGCAGTTGGAATCCGAGTTGCATGATCAAAAGCAGCCAGATCTGACTGCCCTACAAGCAACGTTAACCACACAACAAGCTCAAAAAGACGAAGCAATTCGCGCTCAAGCTTTAGCGGAAACTGCCTTGACTAGTGCTCAAACAAGTTACGATAAGGTTCAACTGATCATCCAACAACAAGGTGATTTTGCCAAACGCTTTGCGGAATTAACTAGTCTTTACAATATCGTTACCGGTAAAGATGGTAATGACCACAAGCTGAAACTTGAAACCTACGTTGTTCAAAACTATTTGCAGCGCATTCTTAACTACGCTAACGCTCATTTTATCAATCTATTATCCAATAACCGTTACACTTTTGAGCTAGCGGATGACCCTTCCGACAATCGTAGCGATCATGGTTTGGATATCAACGTGTATGATAACGAGACAGGTAATTCCCGCTCTTCCAACACCCTGTCTGGCGGTGAAACGTTTATTGCCGCCCTTTCGATCGCACTGTCATTAAGTGAGGTCGTGCAATCAACCGCTAACGGTGTTCAGATTGACGCCCTCTTTGTTGATGAAGGTTTCGGCTCACTGGACGATGAGACCTTGGACAAAGCCATGCAGGCCCTTGCAATGATCGGTGAGAACCGGATGGTCGGTGTTATCAGTCACATCGAATCCATGAAACGCACCATTGGTCAGCAAGTTCGCCTGAAAAAGCTCGGCGATGGTCGCAGTACGATACAACTAATTAGTAAATAAATGTATTCAAAAGAAAAGCGCGTAATCAAATTGATTGCGCGCTTTTCTGTCTATTTAAAAGATAATTCCCAGAATCAACCCTAACAGTTGCATCCCCTGAAACATCATCAAATTTTGTGGTGCCGTATTAAACGTGGTTTCTTTATTCTGAACCGCGTTGAAAATCCGAATATTACTGATGATTTTAGGTAAGGCCAGTAAGACCAATAACTGATAAACTGGCAAAATTTGCAAGATAACACTGATAATTACAGGAACGTAGCCTAGCAAGGCTAGCCAATCATACAACCGTAGTGACGGTTTACGACCGATATAGTACGGAACCGTGTACCGTTCATTACGAATATCTTGTTCTAGATCCGAAATGTTATCTGCCAACATGATATTGGCCACTAAAAATATTCCGGGCATCCCAACGAGGATCATCACTAAGATATTTTCAAGATTACCGACCAGTGCAAAATGTGGCCAGTCAAACGTAAAGCCTGCTAATTCTGGTGTCGCCACGTTCATGTAGACACTCAGAAAGAAAACACCAAACCCTTCCACACAGCCGGATAATAGTTCACCCAGCGGAAAACGTGAAAATGGTACCGGACCGTACGTATAGAAAATAGCGACCCCAATTGCCGCCGCACCCATGAACAACAATAGCAAGTTCGTTTGAATAACGAGCACAAGACCCAAAATAATTGCAGTTGCTAACATCGCTAACGTCAAACGGAGTAATCGACGTGGCGATAAATGTTCACGCCCTACGATGTTATAAGTATCGCGATAATGAATATCCTTCGCTAAGTAGTAATCCTGAACGTTATTGAATCCCGTCACAAATAACGCGATGGCCACCTGTGCGATTAAATAAATTAAAGAATTGACCCAGTGAAACTCATGAAAATAATAGATTGAAAACAGCACGCCAATGAAATAAGGTACCACACTGGCCGCTTTAGCATTCAGTCGAATAAACTCAAAAAAGATCTTGGGTGTCATCGACCGATAAGCTGATTCATTTGCCAACAAATTCGCCCCCCGATTAATTAACTACCCTTCCACTATACCAAAGAATAGGGCTTGTGAAAACGCTATAAATAAAACAGTAGCGTGCTATAAGGCAATTGAAACCTGACTATTGTAGTGCACATCTAAATAATACATCATCTAGCGCACAAAAAAAGAACTGCAACTTTCATCACAGTCCCGAAAATTAACGCTTAATCATGTTCATGGTCATTCAATGGCGCCTCGTCTTGATCACTAGTGGCACGTCTAATGCCAGCAGGTAATTCCGACTTGGCGATCTTTTCAACATCATTAGTTTCTGCTTCAGCAGTCGCTAACAACTGTGGATCACGAAGGATTGGTAGTTGGAATCTGAAGATTGAGCCTTGGCCCACAACTGATTCAACACTAATCTGACCGTGATAACCCTCAACCAGACGTTGCGCAATCGACAAGCCTAGCCCATTACCACCCTTATCGCGACTACGAGCCTTATCAACTCGATAGAAACGGTTAAAGACGCGGCTGAGATTATCCTTAGAGATTCCCTCACCGAAATCTTGGACCGCAACTTCCACGTAGCGATAATCTGTCGATAACGACAAGTGAATTTCTTTTCGCTTAGTGGAATACTTCACCGCATTATCCAGTAAGATAATCAGTAATTGCTCCAAGTGGTTACGATAAATCTGTGCGTAAACAGGCTTATGAACATCATCATCAAACGTAAAATGAAACTCAGGATGAATCATCTTGAAGTCATTAAACGCTTGCGTCACCATTTTCTGAACATCCGACGTCTCACGGCCAAAGTTAATCTCTAACTGTTCAGCACGTGACAAGTCTAACATTTCCTGAACTAAACTCTGCATCCGTTTCGTTTCAGATAAACTAGCTGCTAATGATTCAGATAAGACCTGCGGATCATCCTTACCCCAGCGATTCAACAATTCCATGTGTCCTTGAATAATTGCTACTGGCGTCCGTAATTCGTGAGAAACATCCTCAACAAACTGCTGTTGCTGATTAATATAACGTTGCATCTGATCTAGCATGTCATTGAACAACATTGCCAGATCAGACAACTCATCGTTACGATTAAGTTCAGGTACCCGTGAATCTGTTTGGGGATCTTCATTGACCGCGTTGATGGTCTCCCTGATTTTACTCATCGGCCGTAGTAAAAAGGCCGCTAAAAAGTAACCCAATAACGCCGCCCCAAAGATGGCAATCATCGTCATCACAATAAAAATCCAAATAAGATTTTGCGTCGTCGCGTGATACTCATCTAAGTTATCGGTAACCTGCGTATAACCAATCAAGCGGTGGTTATTGGCTGCATAGATAGGTGCGCGTCCGACTAATTCAGCGTCATTTCCATGACCAATCACCTTAATCTGACGAGTGGTACTCTTACTAAATTCATGAGCATCCTTGCGCGATAAGTACAAGGTCATCCCGTGCGGATCATAAACCGTAACAGCTAAATTAGTCCGTGATAACGCCGTTAAATCTGAATCCGAAAAGATTTTACTCTGAATTGCCCCAGTCTTACGTTCGCTCATACTACTAGCTGGTTCAACACTCGCTTCTGGTTGTAACTTTGCGGAAACCGAAGAAATCGTTAGCTTTTTCGACTCCGTTCGCAGTGACTGTTGAACGGTCGTGACGGCATTGGCAACGTCCCGTTGTTCCTGGCGTAATAAGAGGTTCGTGAAACTCTTATAAACCAGTAAAGAAAAGCAAATAAAAATGAGCGCGGTTCCGATTGCGGTCCCGAGCGCCCACTTTCCTTTTAATGACCAACGGTGCCGTGGCGCTGTCGCCTGAGGACCCGATTGTTCTGTCATTAAGACCGGATCACGTAACCAGTCCCACGAACAGTTTGGATATAACTCTTTTCACCCGGACGATCAATCTTATTACGTAAGTAACGAATATAGACATCGACCACGTTAGTTTCAACTTCGGATTCGTAACCCCAAACCTTGTTTAATAAGACATCACGCGCTAGTACAACGTTGATGTTTTCCATCAATGTTAGTAATAATTCATATTCCCGCTTAGTCAGGTTGATGACTTCATCGCCACGTTTAACGACAAGGTTTTCCTTTTCAATCGTCAAATCCTTGTAAGTGACAGTGGTTTGTTTTGTACTTTGTTGTTCACTTTCAAGGTCGATCCGACGAAGTAAGGCGCGTAAACGTGCCAATAATTCTTCGATGGCAAATGGCTTAACGATGTAATCGTCAGCACCATGATCTAACCCTGAGACCCGGTCGATTACGGAATCACGCGCAGTCATCATGATGATTGGGGTGTTCTTGACCTCGCGAACACGACGACAAACTTCCAAACCGTTTAATTCAGGTAACATTAGGTCTAATAGAATAGCGTCATAATCTTCTGCTAACGCTGCATCCAAACCCTTACGACCATTGTATTCAACTTGAATGTCGTAACCTTCATGCTTTAATTCTAATTCAACGAAGCGTGCGAGGTTTTTTTCATCCTCAATAATTAATATTCGACTCATTTACTTTTAGTCACTCCTAATATTCAACTTATCTAAAATCCTTATGAACTAGCGATCAATGACTACTAATCAGTATTAACCTAGTACAACATGTTATTTTAACATGAAAACACTGAATTTCCTACACCCCAACTAGCGACAGTTCCTCACTCAATTCTAATTTTAGTGAATTCTTAGGGAATTGCAATCTTTAAGCCTCAGAATTCGGCTTATTTGCTTGTGGATGTTGCGTATGCCACTGTTTAATCGCTGCTAACCGCTGTTGCCAGGTCTTTTCTTGGCCCTGATCCGTTGGCTGGTAGTAGGTGCGTTCACTCAGCTCTGCTGGCATCGTGGTCATATCCGTTAACTTCTCAGTCGTATCATGCGCATACTGATAATCCGCGCCATAACCTAGATCCTTCATCAATTTGGTTGGTGCGTTACGAATCTGGAGTGGCACCGGTAAATTTCCCGTTGTTCGAATATCAGCCTGAGCCGCAGCTTTGGCAGCGTAGAGTGCATTCGACTTGGGTGCTAATGCCAAATACGTGACCGCCTCTGTCAAATTGACGTCGCATTCAGGCATCCCAATCAATTGGCAGGCCTGAAAGACAGCGACCGTCAACGGTAACGCTTGCCGATCAGCTAGGCCAATATCTTCACTGGCAAATCGAATCAACCGGCGTGCAATATACAACGGATCTTCCCCACCGGCCAACATCCGCATTAACCAGTAAATTGCGGCATCAACATCGCTATTCCGCATTGATTTATGCAACGCAGAAATAATATTATAATGTTCCTCACCATGCTTATCGTATCGCAAAGATTTCGTATTAATGAGTTGTGATAAGCCAGCCGTCGTTACCGTGACGTGCTGTCCCTCACGCTCCCCATTCAAGATTGCCATCTCTAGCGTATTCAACGCCATCCGACCATCACCATTGGCAAATTCTGAAATCAATTCTAAGGTGTCCGGCTGCAACTTGATATCAAGCTCAGGAAAACCATTCGGACTAGCCAAGGCTCCCTGCAAAATCTGTTCAAGCGCTACGGTTGTCAGTGTTTTTAGCACCAGCACTTTACACCGTGACAGCAGCGCGGCATTGATCTCAAATGATGGGTTTTCAGTAGTGGCCCCAATTAACGTAATACTCCCCCGTTCAACGTAGGGTAGGAAAGCATCTTGTTGGGCCTTATTGAAACGATGGATTTCATCGATAAATACAATTGTCTTCTCACCGAAGTCGCGATTGGCTTCCGCTTCATCCATAATTTGCCGAATTTCTTTGATACCACTAGTCACCGCACTGAATGTAATGAAATGGGACTTCGTCTGTTGGGCGATAATCTCCGCTAAGGTTGTTTTACCAACGCCAGGTGGTCCCCAGAAAATCAGTGAGGGCAATTGATCCTGAGCAATCAATTGTCGTAACAGTTTGCCTGGTCCCAGTAGATGATCTTGTCCTTTGAATCCATCCAGTGACACAGGTCGTACCCGGTATGCTAAGGGACTACTATCGGTTTTCTCTGAATTAAATAATGATTCTTGCCGCATTGGGCACCCCCATTTTAAGTAATATGTTCACTGCTTCTTAGTCTTTTAAAACTTCCAAATTTTTATTGTCATTATTAGATAATTGTCACATACCATTTTAACGCAAACATACGTTCTAATCAAAATAAAACGTGCACGACTAGCTAGTCCTGACATTAACGATCACATATTATAAAAATGATTGTCAGTTCTTATTTCTGCTACCAACTAAAGAAATACTTCTAAGACCTAAGGACAACCTAATTTCAATCTCGAAAGATCTTAAAGACCATCCCGAAAAGTTCAAAGTCAACCTAGTTATTAGTTATTGTGAGTATTAACCAAGTTTAGCCGGAGGTGGGCAGTACTAGCGATGCTGTGAAGGTGCCATTAGTCCGGCGATTTCCTGGAGTTATGGCACGGACGTCCTTGGTCATTGGTGTTTTTCCAATGACCAAGGCGAGGACTAAGACCGCTTCTCAGGCTTAGTCCGGTCCCCTCAG
>NZ_LFEE01000018.1:0-54104 GCF_001039045.1 Lactiplantibacillus herbarum | reverse complement strand
GAGCTAGTACTGCCCACTGGAGGCGAAAGTTTGAACTTTTATCTTTAATGAAAAAAATCCGCCGCCAACGATCGAAGTGATCGTCAGCAGCGGATTCATCATTTAATTAATCTTTATTGTTCTTCGTACCAGCTGTAGTGGTATAACCCTTCGCGGTCAGTCCGTTCGTAGGTATGTGCACCAAAGTAGTCACGTTGTGCTTGTAATAAGTTAGCAGGCAAGACTTCGGCCCGGTATGAGTCGTAGTATGACAATGCCGCACTGAATGATGGTACTGGCACGCCAGCTTGGATTGCTAAGCTTAGAACTTCACGAGTTGATTGTTGGTACTTAGCTGCTATATCAGTAAAGTAGTCATCCATCAACAAGTTGTTTAAGTCTGGTTTCTTGTCAAAAGCATCGGTGATATTTTGTAAGAATTGGGCCCGGATGATACATCCAGCACGCCAGATTTGGGCTAATTCGCCGAACTTCAAGTCCCAGTCGTAGTGCTTAGAAGCAAAACGAAGTTGTTCGAAGCCTTGCGCGTAACTCATAATCTTACTGAAGTACAATGCTTGGCGAATCTTTTCAACTAATTCTTCTTTAGCAGGTAATTCTAAGTCACCCTTAGGACCAGCTAATTTCTTAGAAGCAGCAACCCGTTCGTTCTTCATCATTGAGATGTAACGAGCGTAAACGGCTTCGGTGATAACAGATTGTGGTACTTGGACGTTCAAGGCATCTTCTGAACTCCACTTACCAGTACCCTTGTTGTTCCCACGATCTAAGATCATGTCAACGATAGGCTTCGTCTTGTCGTCGCCTAAGTCATCTTTACGTGACAAGATGTCAGCAGTGATTTCGATCAAGTAACTACTTAATTCACCCTTGTTCCAGTCAGTGAAGATCGTTGACATTTCATCAACAGATAAACCAGCAACGTTACGCATAATGTTGTATGATTCGTCGATTAATTCTTCATCACCGTATTCGATACCATTGTGAACCATCTTAACGTAGTGACCAGCACCGTTAGGGCCGATGTACGTTACACATGGTGCGCCGTCTTGAGGAGCCTTAGCAGAAATCTTTTCTAAGATTGGTGCAACGAGGTCGTAAGCTTCCTTTTGACCACCTGGCATTAGTGATGGGCCTTGTAAGGCACCTAATTCACCACCGGAAACTCCCATACCAATAAAGTTGATACCGGATTTGTCTAAACGAGCATTCCGAGCCATCGTATCGTTAAAGTTGGTGTTACCACCATCAATTAAGACGTCACCCTTATCTAATAATGGTAACAATTCATCAATAACAGCGTCAGTTGGCTTGCCAGCTTTGACCATCATGATGATCCGACGTGGTGTTTCAAGTGAAGCAACGAAGTCTTCAATCTTGTAACTTGGAACTAATTGCTTGTCGGCGTGGTCAGCAACGACCTTTTCCGTCTTAGCAGCAGTTCGGTTGAAGATAGCGACATTGTAGCCGCGACTTTCAATATTCAACGCCAGGTTTTTACCCATGACGGCCATACCAATAACACCAATTTGTGGTTTTTCATTACTCATTAGTTGATTGCCTCCCAAATTTTATTACGCCCCTATCGTACCAAAAAACGATTCAAGATTAAAGTATCTTGAGTCAATATTTAAAATTAATTTCATTTCCATTCATCATTTAAGAAATTAATTTTCATAACCATTGCTTTAGGTAAAAGTTACCTTACCATACGAACGAATTCGGCTGACAAGCGCTTCAGTCTCGTGCTAACCTTGCCGTAGTTTTAGTCACTATCAACTTAACACTGCCTATCAGCGATTCCGTTAATCATGATACTCATCTATATAGAAAGAAGACAGACATATGAGCTCATCGTCTCAGCCTCAGCCAGATTGGCAACAGATCCAACAACCGGTCGTTATTCAGCTCAAAAACGCGCGTCACCACCTTTGGGGTAACGTCGCAGTATACTTGGGTCTTTTCGTCGTTGAATTTGTTACATCGCGATTAGGCCACTCACAGACCCTACGCGCAGACGCCTTCAATAACCTATCCGGTATTTTCTCAACCAGTTTACTGATGACGGGTCTCTTTATCGCTAGCCGAACCCATGATGATGACCTTATGGGTGCACCAATTGCACTGGCTGAACAACGTCAATTAGGACCGCGTATCCAGCAATCACGTTTCCGGTTTGAAACCATCTATACGTTACTTGCTGGCGCCATTATGGCAGCCATTGCCTCAAACATTATTATCCAAGGTAGTTTTAAACTCCTAGTCCGAACCAAGCAACCATTACCCACATCGATCGCCGGCATTGCCGCCACCTTTTCATTCACAACCTTACTTATCCTATGGTACTTTAATCACCACTGGAGTCGCAAACTCAAGAACGCCGCACTTATGGCTGCTAGTCGCGACTCCTTCACCGATGCACTGACCAGCCTGACGACCATTATAACCATTATTGTGACCACTATTTTCAAAGTAACATGGTTCGACAGCACTATTAGTATTGTTTTAGGACTTTATATTCTCAACACCGGCATCAAGATTTTCCGTGAAAGCAGTTTGAACCTCGTTGACTACTTTGACCCCGTCCTAGAAGCTCGGTACCAGGAACGACTCATGAAACTACCCGCAGTCCATGCCGTACCATTTTTAAAAGCCCATTACGACGGCAACCTGATTATGTTGCGCGTCTTAATCAGGGTGCGTCCACAAATGACGGCTGAAGCAATCACTGACCTGACTCGCACCATCAACCAAATTATGTGGGCGGAATACGGCATTATGGAAACTGACGTCATGATCACAACGATAAAAGTAAACACAAAAAAACCCGCCTAAGCGAGTTTTTTAAGATCGTATTATTGTAAGGAAAAATTCCATGCGCCATGGCCGCTATGCAATTTTTCATCAACTAACAATTAGTTGTTTACTGCAACGACCTGCTTACCATTGTAAAATCCACAACTTGGACAAACATGGTGTGATACACGTAATTCGCCGCAATTTGGACATGCTGACAAATTAGGTGTAGCTAATTTGATATGACCACGACGGTTGCGTTTACGCATCTTTGAAGTTCTTCTCTTAGGAACAGCCATTTCTACGTACACCTCCTTCAAATGAATTCACATAATGTGTTTTTTGATACGCTCAGCTAACTTAATCCTTATCTTCCTGATCAGGGAACAGGTTTTTTAACTTAGCTAAACGCGGATCAACAGTTTTAAGTTCTGCAGCTTGCAACGCTAGGTCGTCCTCACTAAGGACTTCCCACCCCTTACCAGTTGGTAGTGGGCTTCCGTCTTTTTCAGCTTCAGAAAGAATCTGCATGGGGATATGAATTAAAATATTATCCTCCACAGCGACATCAAAATCTAAAATATCATCCTCTGGTATGAAAACGACTGTATCAGTCTCCTCGTCAAAACGACTGAGGTCCGTACCTTCGGGAACATGATATTCTGTCATTTGAAAGGCCAGCGGAACATCCACTGGCGTCAGCGAACGACTGGATGGCAATGTTAACAGTGCCTCAATCTTCGCCGTGATTAGCACATTATCCTTACTGTAACTAGCTAAACCCTTCACGTGGACGGACTTAACATCAATTATTTCAGGATAACGCGTCATCAGGGAGTGTTTTACATCCAATGCTTCATCAAACTGAAGTGGCGTTTCACGGTAACTTTTAAGCTGTGAAAGGGACCATTTCATTTAAAAACCTCCTAATGCAACGTGATAAATTATACCTGTGTAAAAAACCTTTGTCAATGTTTTTTCCTTGACAGGCGTAAAAGCCCGCCACTGTTCATAACCATACCAAGAAAATCATCGTTGGTCAATCAATCGTCACTAGTTATCCGCCAAGGTTTGCGATACAAGTCTTGTGATTGACCATTTAATAACTGATAGACACGCCCTGCCCGATAATCCAAATTCAAGGCGTGCTGCCGCAACTTCTGATCAATCTTCGTGTAAAGCGGTAATGGCAATTGTTTCTTAACTTGATGTAGATAGGCTTGTCCAGTTGGATTAAATCCGAGCACCCGCACGTAATTATTAGCTTGTGCCGTCTTAATCTCTGCCTTGGTTAGTTGTAACAACGCTGCCGTTGCCACTCGTTGTAAGCGTGTGTACGTATAGCGTTTAGATTTAACTCGTTGAATAAAGTCATCAAAACTAGTCGCATGCTGAACCATTTCCTGCATCCGATACTCCAGCCCCTCTGCCATCTGATCGTACTGTGCACTATGGGCAACATCGACCGTTAACAACTGGTACTGAAGCATGGGCCAAAAATCGGCCCACTGCTGCAAACGTTGACTCTGGAGCGCCCGTAACGTCGCTGGTGGTACTACTGGCGCAATTGCTGTCCAATCCTGCTTAAAAGCCGCCTGACGAACCGCAGTACCACTGGCAAATCGATTACCAGCCATAATCGTTTCCGTCCCGTGATCAGCTTGTTGCCGTTTGATGGGTAAAAGCTTCATCGGTCGTGTCAACGCCTGATTAGCCGTATAGTAGCAAAAGCTCAACATGTCGTTAGCCGCCGTCAGCGAGACGCCAGTAGCCGCTTGTAACGCATGATTGAATTGGGTCGCGTAAGTCGCATTATAACGACTAAACGCCCCGTTTTGTGCGGCAATCGTCGCCGTTAAGCGTTCAAAATCCAAGTCTGGATGTTCAGCGCCAAAGACGACACTATTGCAATTCAACGCACTCAATAGCTCAATCCCACCCTGCGCAAATAAATGTGCGGGTTGGGTGGCAAAAAAGACTGGTAGCTCAATCACTAAGTCAGCCCCATTTTGCAAAGCTAACTGAGCGCGCGTCCACTTATCCAAAATAGCAGGCTCACCGCGCTGTAACCAATTCCCACTCATCACAACGACCGTGCAATCCGCATTCGTCAGCTTTTTAGCTTGTTGTAAGTGATAACGATGACCATTATGGAGCGGATTATATTCAGTTATCAACCCCACTGCCTGCATCGCGTTAACCTCCGTTACTTATGACACTTGAAGAACCAGCGCGTCGTTTCGGCCGTTGGTGTTTGTTGTCCAAAATCAGCCGTCACCGTCACGTCGCTAAACCCAGCTGCTTTCAGCGCTTGTTGATAGGCTGCTAATTCATAGGTCCGTTCTTGATGAAGTTCACTCACTTCATCAAAAGCTTGTTTTTCTTCATTATAGATAAAGAAGGTCAGATCATGTTCCGCACTGTGTGGAATCTCACCCGCATAGCTCGTCCACATGAAGGCTCTTTCTTCATCACGATAGTTATACATATAACCTGGATACACGTCATCCGTTTGGTGCGGCGTGATCACGTCGAACAAAAACTGCCCGTCCGCTGTTAAATGCTGGGCCACTTGTTCAAAAGCTTTTTGAACCGTTTCAATATCTGGTAAGTAGCAGAAAGAGTCGGCAAAACAAGTCACCGCATCAAACGTCCCAATCTCAGATAAATCCAGCATGTCCCCTTGTAATAATGGTATGGTGACTGCCGCTTCCTCAACGTGTTCTTGTGCTAACGCCAGCATATTCTCTGACAAATCCAAACCCGTTACATGGTAGCCAGCTTGTGCCAAGGATACGCCAAGTCGGCCAGTCCCACAGGCTAATTCTAATAATTGACCTGACTGATCAGGCAACTCGCGACGGACAAAATCCAGCCATTGTTCGTACATGGCTGGATCAAAGAGTTCGTCGTAAAGTTCGGCAAACGTCTGGTAGATCATGCGTTTACCCATTGGTCGACGTCAACTAGTGGTGCGTCTGACCATAATTTTTCTAAGTTATAGTGTGCACGTGCGTCCTTTTGGAAGACGTGCACAACAACGTCACCAGCATCGATTAAGACCCATTCACCAGAAAGACGTCCTTCAACACTCTTAACGTCAGAGCCGGCTTTGCGGATAAAGTCAACAATGTTGTCACCAATTGCTTGTACTTGACGCTTAGAGTCTGCTGAGACGATGACAAAGTAGTCTGCCATTAAGCTTACTTCGGCTACGTCTAAAGCGACAATATCGTCGCCTCGTTTGTCATCTGCTGCTTCAACTGTTAATTGTAATAATTCTTTGCTATCCATAAAAATCTCCCTTAAATTTATTTTGCGTATTGTGGTGTAATCCCACCGACCCAGGCGTTATAAGTTGCTAACGTTTGTGGGTAGACAGGCGCGCCTTTTTGAACCAAATAATCCAACGTGTGCTGAATTTGAAATTTGACGCCATCAGCTAACGACTTAGCCGTCACCTGGCGGGCTTCTTCAACACCCGGAAAATCCCGAGCGGGTTCAATAAAGTCGGCCATGAAAATAATCTGGTCAAGCTTTGTCATGTAAGGCGCGCCGACCGTGTGTAACCGAACTGCATTTAGAATGGCTTCATTATAAATCTTGAGTTCATCTTTAATCAGCTCAGCACCTACGTAACCGTGCCAAACACCATTCCCGTATAATACGAGTGCTGGGTCCATCCCCCGCGTCTTAATCAGATCAATAAAAGTCTGATCATCACGTTGCTTGGCATAGTCGTGTAGCAAGCCAGCGATTCCGGCAAGCTCCACGTCAACACCATTAGCTTCTGCAAGCTCACGAGCCGTTGCTTCAACTCGAAGACAATGCTGGTAACGTTTATCCGTTAATTGTGCCGCAACCTTCGCCATTAATTCAGCATGGGTATACGGTACGATATTTTCTGAATACTCAATCGATGTGCTCATATAATTGATGCTCCTTTATATATGCAGCCACAGCTTCCGGTACTAAGTAACGTACCGAATGCCCCCGACTAATTTTTTGCCGAATCTGAGTAGAACTGATATCAATCAATGGTGCATCCACCCAAATCACAGGATAGTGACTCGTCGTTGGGTAACCCGTTCGTTTGATACCAACAAAGGTTACAAGCTTCACTAAGTCATCAATGTGATACCACGTGTGTAAGTAATCGACCATATCACCGCCAATAATAAAGTAATACTGCGTGTCAGGATGTTCGGCTTTCAACGCCTTCATCGTCTCATAAGTATAACTTTTACCACCGCGATTGATCTCCGCCGTCTCTAATCGAAATAACGGATTATCCACGATAGCCTCTTGAACCATATTGGCTCGATCTTCCACCGCGATCGTCTTCTTCTCATCCACGTGTGGCGGCTGGGCATCAGGCATGAAACGCACCTCGTCTAACCCCAACTGATCACCAACCTGTTGTGCCATAATCAAATGTCCTAAATGCGGTGGGTTAAACGTGCCACCTAAAATACCAACACGGCGACGCGGTATATCCGTCACCGTTTCCGTCAGAACTTTTGTCGCTGTTTGATTAACCTTCTGCACCGGTCATTCCTCCTATAGCTTGGCAACTTTCAATGAGTAGCGCTGGTCTTCTTCATGACTAGCTGGTAAATACAGAACCAATACGCGGCCGATAGTTTGAACAACCGTAATCGCCGTATTTTGTTCGATGGCTTCTTTAACTTCAGTCGTTGTAACGTCAGAATTTTGTAAAATATTGACCTTGATCAATTCACGTTTATCAATAGCACCGGTTAATTGAGTCAACCATTCTGCTGACAAGCCGTTTTTACCTACTGCAAATAGTGGGTGCATGTGGTGGGCTTCACCACGTAAATAATGCTTTTGTTTTCCGCGTAATTTTTCCATTAAATTAAATTTACTCCTATTGAAAATAGTTTAACTATTTTTATTATTTATTAATCATTGCTGCGCGCGTCAATACCGCCACGCCCTTAGGTGCCCAAGCGGCTACCCGCGTGTTCGCAGCAACTGTAACCCAACCAAGACCTTCAAAAACAATATCGCTAGTCTCAGTTACTTTGAATTCATGACGAACCAATGGTGGGAAATCTTTGATAGCATCACCAGTTGGCGGTGTGATCAATTCACCAACGTGCTTCGTGTAGAAATTCTCGGCGTTCTCAGTCCGCGTCCGGTGCAGTGGTAAATTATTATCCACGTAGACCGTCCCAGTAGCTTTAATCGCATCGACAATATCTAAACGAGCGACCCCACCAAGAAAGAGCGTCTGCCCGTTACCTAATTGGTAACCCTTAGGCCGAATCTCTCGTTGTGGTGACACTAGTTTCAAATCATTACCAGTCAAAAAATGCGCCATTTGTTCTGGATGAATAATCCCAGGTGTGTCGACCATCATGTGACCGTCATCCAATGGAATTTCAATCTTATCCAGCGTCGTTCCTGGGAAACGAGACGTCGTAATCAGATCCTTCAAACCAGTATTACTACGAATGATACTGTTAATCAAAGTTGATTTACCAACGTTAGTAACCCCAACTACGTAGACATCACGGCCGCGACGATACTTTTCGATCATCTTCAACAGATCATCGATCGTATTGCCCTTTTTGGCACTCGTCAAAGCCACGTCAACTGGCTTAATCCCTTGTGACCGAACTTGTTGGTTCATCCATTCACGCAACTTCGTCCGACGAACCTGGCGAGGTAAGATGTCTTCTTTATTCCCAACCAGCAAGACTGGGTTATCACCAACGAAGCGTTGGAGCCCTGGAATAATACTCCCATTTAAGTCAAAAATATCAACCACGTAAACTACGAGGGCGTCAGCATCACGAATCGTTGCTAATAAGCGACGAAAATCGTCATCGGTCAAACCAACCGGTACAATTTCGTTATAGTGCCGTAAACGGAAACACCGCTGGCAGTATAAGTCCTGTTCATCATTAGCTAGTGACTTTTGAAGGGCACTATTTGGTGTATACCCTGCTGCTTCTGGATCCGTTGTTTGAATAGCTGCGCCACAGCCAATACAATATAAAGTTTCTTCAGATGTTTCACTCACTACTTAAGTTCCTCCTGAAAATGCATTTCTGGATATAGATGTGCTAATCGCAATTTGATAAAGCGTTCAAAGAAGCGGTTAATCCGCGTATTCCAAGCGTCAGTTGTCACAATTGGTTTGACCAAGATACTGGCGACACCTGCTAAATGGGAAGCCCACATATCTGTAATATACTGGTCACCCACCATCACAACTTCGTTCTTACGTAAACCAAGGTTCCGACGCGCTTTACCGATTCCAAACGGTAGCGGCTTCAACGCCCGTGAAACGAATGGTAAGTCCAAGGTTGACAACGCTTTGGCAATCCGCGGTTCCGAATTATTAGAGACCACGACTACCGGAATGCCGGCATCCTGCAAGGCATGGAGCCATTGCTTGAGCTCAGGGGTGCCATCCGGATTATCCCACGCAATCAGGGTGTTATCAAGATCGGTAAATACCGCCTTTATGCCTTGCGCCCGTAGTTGTGCCGGCGTAACGTTATTGATTGCGGAAATCATCCAAGTTGGTTTAAATTGCTTAATCATCTTTATCCCCTTCGCTTCTCGCTAGATTACTGGGTTAGCTATTGTACCCTACTAGCCCATTTTATCATACTGATTACTGAAATTCCGGTACAAATCACTCATTGTGCCGGCCTTTAGCATCAGTTACAGTAAATTTTAGTCATCTTTATATCATAATTTGTTTTATAAAAATAAGCAACCATAATTCTCTATATGACCTCATCTATGCGCCAATCATGTGCAGTTAATCACTGTACCCGCTCAATCAACACTGAAGTCACTTATCAACCAAGTACTCAATTGCCATAACCATCAAGCGTCTTAACCTCGTTGCGCCTATTAAATCGATTCTATAAACTTACCGAATTATGTTCACAAGCTTTGACGATAAGCGTATCATGATTGCAAGTAAGCAAATTACTACTATATATATTAGGAGGTTTATTCTATGGAAAAGATGGAGAAAAAAGACGTCATGGAAAAATATGTGACCGACAAGTATTTCTCTAAGGGCCACTGGTGGACAACTATTTGGCAGACCTTAGTTGCGATCATCGCTTGGATCTGCGTGGCCATCCCAGTCTATTGGACGATCTCATCAACTTTGTTAGCAAGCAATACCCATTTTCTACATGCTTGGAAATACGAGGAAGGTAAGACGCTGTTCTACTTCTTTGACCGCTTCTTCATTATTGCGTTTATTTTAATTGCTATTATCGTTATTATTTCAACGATTCACAATAATCACCGGGTCAAGGAACACATTAGTAAGGAACGCCAATATGATCACGAACAACTGGCTATCCGTAAACGTCGTCTCAATAATTTCTATACGGAACGGTTCGGTCAAGAAACATTCCGGCAACACGTTAAACACTACACCGTCGATCCTGAACAAAACTTGGATGTTGACGCCATTCAGAAACTATACGAGGATTAGTCCATGGAAATATTACAGACGTTAAAGCCATTTGAGAGCATTTGGAACTTTGTCCTACTACTACTGGTCTCCTACCCAATTCTAGGCGCCTTTGCGTGGTTTGTCGGCGTACTCTGTTACCAATTGATCTATCGTCATCGCCATACTGACGACGTTGAATTCAGAGAGTTAACTCCCGCCGAGCAACCACTGATCACGATCATGATTCCAGCGCACAACGAGGAAGTCATGATTGAACATACCATCGACTATCTCATGAATAATTTGAACTACGAACATTACGAAGTTCTAGTCACTGATGACGGCTCAACCGATGATACCCCTGCAATTCTTGAACGGTTGCAAGGCGTCTATGAAAATCTCCGGGTCATCACCATTCGCAAGAACCAAGGAAAGGCTCACGCCTTCAACGTGGGGGTCAGTTTTGCCCGCGGGGAATTCATTCTCAGTAACGATGCGGATTCCATTCCTGAACCCGATGCGCTTTGGAAATACATGAGTTACTTCATGGGTGAAGAACACGTTAATACCGCAGCGGTTACGGCTAACATGGACGTTCAAAACCGTAGTACCATGATCGCCAAGTCCCAAACCGTTGAATTTTCAAGTATCGTCGGTGTGATCAAACGTAGTCAAGTTAGTGCGTTAGGCAATATGTATGCTTACAGTGGTGCTAATACCATGTATCGACGCGATGCCTTGATTGACGTCGGCCTCTTCCGGCAAGATCGAGCTACTGAGGATATCAGTATCGCTTGGGATCACCAACTGAATGGTTGGACAACCGTTTTTTCACCGGACATCCTCTTCTATATGAACGTCCCAGAAAACCTGAAAGCCCTCTACAATCAGCGTAAGCGCTGGGCTAAAGGTGGAACTGAAGTACTAATGACCAACTTCCGACGTGTGATCACACAGCCTCACAAGTACCTTAAACAGTGGGCCTTCATTCTTGATCAAACGTTAAGTATTATCTGGTCACTGTTCTTCTTCGTTTCAACAATCGTCTTTATCCTCTCGTTCATTAGCTTTTTCTTTACAGGTAACTATGAACGGGTCTATCACATGTTCTGTATGGCCTTCATCTTCGTTACTTTCGAGATGTTCGCCGGACTATTGCAACTACTGTCCGCATTAATCGTCGATGACCGTGGGCGTAAATTGAAGTATTTGATCTTCATGCCAATATACATGTTAATTTACTGGCAAGTTAACGCCCTCGCCTTAGTAATGACATTGATCCCAGCCATTAAGACCATTTTAGGTTACGGTAGCGGAACCTGGGTTAGTCCAGTTCGTAAGCATCACACTGAATAAATATATGGTTCCATTGAAAAGAGTCTAATTAGGCTCTTTTTTATTTGCACCCACTCGCAGTACAGTATGCACATTCGATAGCTTGTTTATCAGTTTTCATAAAACAATTAATATTTTCAAGAGTATTTTCATTTTTAACTAGTATCTTCGTTAAACTTACGATATACTTAATTAGTTCTAGGGGTTGACCAAATACTGACGTCAATAAAAGCTGCAATTTTTTGGAGGAATTACAATCATGGAAGAAAACGGGAATCAAGTACCAGCAGAGGTTAAAGGATGGAACTGGGGCGCCTTCATGTACAACTTTATTTGGGGCATCGGTAACCGAACTTACTTACCACTTTTAACACTTATTCCAATTTTTAACATCGTTTGGATTTTTGTCGTAGGCTTCAAGGGAAACCAATGGGCTTGGCAAAAAGGCGACTACAAAGATGTTGCAACTTTCAAAGCAGTTCAAGCAACTTGGAATCGTGCTGGTTTAGTTCAATTTATTATTGCAATTGTTATCGCAGCACTCTATTTCTTCTTTATTGGGACCATTATTTCTGCGCTATTTTCTATGGGTTCAAGTTACTAAATAGCGCGTTTGCTTCGAGCCTGGAATTTTCATTCCGGGCTCTTTTTTGATTTTAGGAACTATATTCTCAGTCAAACAGACTACTTTCATCATTAAATTGGTCTTCTAATCAGCAACGTGAATCTAGCTTTAATAAAAGAGCAGGTCAGTATTTTCAACATTGAAAACACTGACCTGCTCTTTTATTAAACTTCTCAGACAACTTGTTTAATTACGACTGTTCTGACGACAGCTTGGACCGATTCGCAAGTCCCAATAGCATCAGAGCAACAACATAAGTTAAAAATGTTATCAGCAACACCCAACCATGCCGTGAGTTGTTAGCAATAGAAACTACAATCTTACTGTGGCCCTTAGGCACCTTAACTTTCAGCTGTCCCTGCGAACGACGATATGTGACAGATCGCCCATTGACCTTAATCTGATAATTAACATTATTGTACCCAATAACTGGAAGTTTCACAGTCTTGGCACTCTTTTTTTGATGATACGTGAAGCTTACACTTTGATCAGTGGCTGCCGTCGCCTTAAACTTGCTTGCGCCGCGATTGTCAAAGTTTACTGTTGCTTTATTCAAACGATTAGCACTACCAAATCCTGGGTCTTTCTTCAACTCTGAAGCTATGTCTTGAGTACCATCCAGCTTCTTCATATGATAATCAGGTAACGTCATGAGATTAACATTTCTATAGTAATTTTTTCTGGTTAAGTGCCGAATATCTCTCCTTTGAACAAGATTATTCGGTTGTTGATGCGTCTGTGCCCACTGATAGTCAGTCTTAT
Source organism: Lactiplantibacillus herbarum (assembly GCF_001039045.1). Taxonomy (GTDB): domain Bacteria; phylum Bacillota; class Bacilli; order Lactobacillales; family Lactobacillaceae; genus Lactiplantibacillus; species Lactiplantibacillus herbarum. The sequence continues at coordinate 41,127 of NZ_LFEE01000018.1, read as the reverse complement.
TCTGACTATGAAAATGAATCACACCAGCTAAGCCGATTGCAACAACAACTAAGCTCATAAAAATTGCAGCAGGTCTTGAATGCCAGTTTATTTGATTCAAATACAAAATTAAGCTAATCGATACACATACTGCAACAATGGTAATGAAGCGCATCGTAAATTGAATGAGCATAGCAGGCGTGTTGATCAACGCCTCAGATTGAAACCAATTTTGAGCTAAAACAAAAACAGTTGTAGCACCAATTATCCAATATTGCCAAGAACCCTTAGCATGCACCAAAAGCTGCCCTACTAAAAATAACATAATGAGCATTAACGCAATACCCATATGAGCACCAATGGCTGATTCTGAGATATCATTAGTTATTATCTTTGTAAATTCACGAGCCGGATCTAATGCATACAAAGTTGGTGTTGGCGAAACCATCTTATTATGAAGCATCCAACTAACAACGTTATAAAGTGAGTAACTAGCCATTAATAATGCAAGCCCCGCACCGGCAAATAAAGATTTAACCTCTGAAAACGTAATTTTACGAAAGACTAAGCGAATAATTTCAAAAATTATGATAAGGCCAGCAAACATCACTAATGACAACACGTGTGAATTTGCTACCAAGCTCATGCCCAACGCCAGCAAAATAATGCCATTTTTTTCGTGATTCCAAATCTTGAACATACCTAACATGACCAGCGGTAGAAAAGCATACCCAAATGCTTCGCCAAGCGCCACCCGAGTATACATTAATTGAAAATGGTAGGCATTAAATTGATAAGTGATCACGCCAAGCCAAATAATTAATCGATTACGGCCTAAGTATTTAGCTAACCAATAAGTATTAACGGTCGTAATAATGTTCATGATTAAGAATCCAGCTGCCAATCCTGACATGGGATTGTGCAGAATAAACCGAGGAATCACATAAATCATCATTGTCAGCCATGGATACATGGCATTCATGGCAACGCCTTGATTTCCAAACCCGATAAAGTTAACTAGACTGGGCAATCGTCCAGCCTTAAACGCTTGATACAGTGATTCCAAGCGTGCAAGATGAATAGATCCATCATTATTGATAGCAAAATAATGCCCACTGAATGCTGGATACGTTGCGATGAAAGCTAGCGCTAAAACAAATAAAGTCGTTACAACCGGTTGTAACTGTTTCCTAAACTTTGATGATACCATTTACTGAATTCCCCTCGTCCCCCTGATGACTCATTTCAGTATAAGCCACCATTATCTACTAGATTATTTCTATAATTAGCCTTGTCACTTATTCGACTAAATATCAATACTTAGCCAGTATGCCCATTTTTCTGAAACAATCATTTTTCAGGTCATCACTGTACGTCTAAATATTATTGTATCATATAAATATCCTTACATATATGTGGTTCCATTTTTCAATTCTACATAAATTGAGTAACTTGGCGCTTTTACACGACCCACTAGTAATATATAAAAGGACGAACACCCCAGAGGCTGTCCGTCCTTTTATGTCAGGGAAAACTCCCCAAATTATTTTTAATTAAGCAAGTGCTTGCTTAGCGGTTTCAGTTAAAGCAGTGAAAGCTGCCATATCGTTAACTGCTAAATCAGCGAGCATCTTACGGTTCATGTCAACGTTAGCTAACTTCAAACCGTGCATTAATTGGCTGTAGCTCATGTCGTTCATACGGGCTGCGGCGTTGATACGCGCAATCCAAAGACGACGGAAGTCACTCTTACGCTTGCGACGATCGCGGAAAGAGTATTGGTACGACTTCATTACTTGGTCCTTAGCAACCTTAAATTGGATATGCTTAGCACCGCGGTAACCTTTAGCTAATTTTAAAATACGTTTGCGACGTTTACGTGTTACTGTTCCACCTTTTACTCGAGCCATGTTATTTCCTCCTAGATTTAACTAAAACGTTGTGAATTATTTTTGTAATAACTTGTGGTATGTTTTAACCATTGGCTTTTCAATAATAGCCGTACCACGTAATTGGCGACGTTGTTTCTTAGTCTTACCATGGAAACGGTGGCTAGTAAAAGCATTGGCACTGATAATGTTACCCTTTGCAGTTACCTTAAAACGTTTTGCAGCTGCACGGTTTGTCTTTTGTTTTGGCATAATCAATAATCCTCCTAAAAATTTACTTAGTTGCTTTTGGTGCTAGTACTAAGAACATGCTTCGGCCATCCATCTTTGGATAAGCTTCAACGGAAGCAAATTCTTTAGTAGCTTCAATCATCCGGTTTAAAACTTGACGACCAATATCCTTATGGGTAATGGCACGACCCTTAAACCGAATGGAAACACGAACTTTATCACCTTTTGCTAAGAACTTCTCAGCATGGTTTAGCTTCGTATTAAAGTCATTAGTATCAATAGTTGGACTCAAGCGGACTTCTTTAAGACTGACCACTTTTTGGTTCTTACGGGCTTCGCGTTCCTTCTTTTGCAATTCGAAACGGTATTTCCCATAATCCATGATTCTAGCTACTGGTGGTTTTGACTTTGGTGCAACTAATACTAGATCCAAGTTCTCGTCTTCAGCAATTTGCATCGCGTCTTCTCGTGACTTAACACCTAATTGTTCACCATCGCTGGCGATCAAGCGTACTTCGCGAGCACGGATACCGTCATTAACAATCGAATCTTTAGCTATGGTAATTCACCTCCGTAAAATTCTAGAGAAATTCACAAAAAAAGAGCGGGCGCATACTACGCCCGCTCAACCCCGTTAATGGGAATCAATTCATCGTTCATCTGCCCGATAACATCTGTTACCAAGGCGAGAAGCGGGTGCTTCTGCTTTTTTTCTCAACTCCAATATATTAACAGTGATTTTAACCCTTGTCAACAGATTGCGTGAAAAATTATTTACTAGCACCACGACTGTAATGCTTGATTTCTTGTGTGATGGCGCCAACGAATAAGTCGACCCCTTCTGATTCGGTACGTTCTTCCCCGTACTTACGAACAGAAACACTACCACTGGCAACTTCTTGATCACCAACAACTAACAAGTATGGCACTTTCTTCGTTTGTGATTCACGAATCTTGTAACCCATCTTTTCGTTACGGTCATCGATACTTACGCGAACACCAGCTTCTGCTAAACGACGACGAACTGTTTCAGCGTAATCGCCGTGAGCACCGTTGTTAACTGGGATGATCGTTACTTGCTTAGGTGCTAACCAAGTTGGGAAAGCGCCCTTGTACATTTCAGTCAAGTAAGCCACGAAACGTTCCATCGTTGACACAAGGCCACGGTGAATCATAACTGGACGATGTTCTTCACCATCAGCACCAACGTACTTCAAGTCGAAGCGTTCTGGTAATAAGAAGCCCAATTGGATAGTTGATAAGGTTTCTTCACCACCAAGTGCAGTCTTCGTTTGAACGTCTAACTTAGGACCGTAGAAAGCAGCTTCGCCTTCAGCTTCAAAGTAGTCTAAGCCCATGTCATCCATAGCAGACTTCAACATCTTTTGGCTACGTTCCCACATTGCATCGTTGTCGAAGTACTTTTCTTTGTTCTCAGGGTCGCGGTAACTCAAACGGAAACGGTAATCTGAAATATCAAAGTCTTCGTATACTTCAACCATCAAACTCAAGATATTCTTGAATTCTTCTTCGATCTGATCCAAGGCAACGAATGTGTGACCATCGTTCAAGGTCATTTCACGAACACGTGATAACCCAGTCAAGGCACCAGATTTTTCGTAACGGTGCATCATCCCAAGTTCAGCGATCCGTAATGGTAATTCACGGTATGAGCGAATATGGTGATTGTACACTTGGATATGTGAAGGACAGTTCATTGGACGTAATTCAAGCTGTTCGCCATCACCCATGTCCATTGGTGGGAACATATCTTCACGGTAGTGATCCCAGTGACCAGATTGCTTGTAAACGTCTAAGTTAGCAAGAACTGGTGTGTAAACGTGTTGGTAGCCGTTAGCGACTTCCTTGTCGACGATGTAACGTTCGATCTGACGACGGATCGTAGCACCATTTGGCATCCAGTAAGGAAGACCATTACCGACCTTAGGATCAACGAAGAAGAGGTCTAAATCGTTACCGATAACACGGTGATCACGATCACGAGCTTCTTGACGACGTTTCAAGTCAGCATCTAAGTCCTTTTGCTTCAAGAAAGCAGTCCCGTAGATCCGTTGTAGCATTGGATTGCTGGACTTGCCTTGCCAGTATGCACCGGCAACGGACAATAGCTTGAAGACTTTGACCTTACCCGTTGTTGCTAATACAGCACCGTTGGATAGATCAACGAAATCACCCTGCTTGTAAACGACGACTTGACCATCGTTAGCTTCAGCTTGTTCGTTAACTAAGTCTTGTTGGTAAGGATTGTCACCAACTAAAGCTAAAGCGTCTGCCTTAGCTAAAACTTCGCGTTCGATTGGTAAGTCTTGCTTGATGATAGCAGCCATCTTGATACTGATTGCTTCCAAATCATCCTTGCTAACTTGCTTACCATTTTCTTCTGGATTGTCGGTATCAAAGAAGAAACCGTTGGCATTACCAGCACCACTCCCAAAGTTGATGTGTGGGAATAACTGTTGAACGGCGTTTGCTAATACTTGCGCAGCCGTTTGCCGTAAGACGTTCAAACCGTCTTCGCTATCTGCGGCGATGATTTCGATCGTCCCATCGATTGTCAGTGGTTGGCGATAGTCCACAATCTGATCGTTGAACTTACCTGCAACTGATCGTTTAGCCAATGAAGGACTAATTGACTTTGCAATTTCTTCCGTCGTAACACCGGCATCAAATTGCTTTTCAGCACCATCTGGGAACTTAACATTAATACTTGCCATATACTTGACACTCTCCTTATATTTGACCCACTCACCAGAACACCGCGCCGGGACGACAAAAAAGTCCCTAATGCCAGACTAAACTAGCATTAGGGACGTCATTGACGTGGTTCCACCCGATTTTTCAGTACGCCTTACGACGCACTGACTCATTAGCGCTAATAACGGAAGCGTTCCGGCTCAATTGAGCTTATTCACAAAAGTGGTACACCGTTCACCCGGTCCAAGGCTTCCAGAACAAGGCCTTGATCTCTGTAATCCATGATGAATAGCGCGTGTCTTTTGTATCTGTATCTCATTAAACCACTTTTACGTTAAAAGTCAACTAGTGATTTTATTGGCCATCATCTAAACGACGATTACGACCAACCATTGCAATTTCACCAGCAAGATAACGAACCCGTTGCATAATCCGCTGGGCCTTGATTGGTTCTTCATCACCCTTTTGTGAGAGCGTTAGGTAACCATCCTGCAATTCTTGCATGGAAAAGTTCGATGAAAAACACGTTGGTAATTCTTCTTGCATCCGATACTCCAGGATAACACCTAAAACGTCGTCACGAATCCAAGTTGATGACGCGTCCGCACCAATATCATCGATCATCAGAATCGGTGCCCGTTTAATGGCATCGACCTTGTCAGCCGAGGTATTGTTACTGATCGAACGTTTCATCTCAACTGCAAAACTTGGAAAATGGATTAACGTGGTGTTAAACCCTTTAGCAGCCAAGGCATTCGCCATCGCACCTAATAGATAAGTCTTACCGACACCGAACGAGCCATATAAGTACAACCCCCGGTGAAAACGTTTAGGCGCCTGTGTGTAAGCATCGATGAAGTCGAGTGCTGCCATCAAAGCAGTCGCCCGGTCGCCATCCTGTTCGTAGGTCTTCAAATCTGCCGTCTGGATACCCTTAGGCATACTGATTGACCGTACCCGATGTTGTAATTCCCGCGCTGCCTGCTGTTCCTGCAACTGAGGTGTTGGGTGGTACGCAATATCAATCAAATGATTGCTCATGATTAACGCTGGTTGATACCCCGGTGCCTGAGTTGGTTCGTGGCGTGCAATTTTACGTTTCTCTTCACAGAACTCATAGAGTTTAGCCGCAGAACGTTCCAACGCATCGCTCGACAATTCCTCTTGATGAGCGGCTAAAAACTGACGAACATCTGGATCCTGATAAACGGTGGTCATCAATTCTTCATAACGACTAGTCAAATTACGACGATTCATCAATACCCGTAACGTTTCTGAGATATTCTCCATTTTTTAGTCCTCCTTTTCTGAATTCGATTCCAACTTAGCAACCCGTTCAGCAAGCTGTTTCCGTTGTGCAGCCGTCAACTGATTAGCAGGCTGCTTTTTAGTCCCCGTCTCAGTCTCTTTCTTCGCCCACTCCGGAATAATTTCCTTACGAGTTGGACGGTTGTTAGACTTACGACGAGTGGCCGGTTGCTTAGGCTGCTGACGCTGCTTAAGATAAGTCAATGCTGCTTCTGGTGTCGTAATCCCATGCTGTTGCCAATCATTAGCAACCGTCTCCAGCAGATTACGATTCAGTGCCGCTAATTCACGGTTCTGTAGCAGATAGTAAATCACCATATTGATCACCGCATTCGGCAGTACACCGCGACCAATCAAGTCATGAACTAAACGGTTCTCACCGCTCGTTACAAAACCATGCTTTTCTTGCTTGATTGCATTTAAAAAGTCATATGGTGCCGCTGATTTTGCGTAATCGACTAACTGTTGTTCAGGTTGTGACAATTGGCTCGTCTTACCGGCTTCAACAGTCGTTGCTGGCTCACTAGTCGCACTGACTTGAACTGGCTGAATCGGTGCTGTGGGGCGTTCATAGCGTCGCGCAATCAACAGCTTCAGCTGATTCTCATCGAATTGCCCGGTTGTTAGACTGGCTACTTCACTGATCAGCTTCGCCATCTCAATCTCACTAATGCCGTAAACACGACTTTCCGTCACAATCAATTGCCGTGAACTAGCGACTTGTTTCAGATCAACGTAATTTTGCTTCAAGATTTGGCCCAATAACTGCCAATCAAAATCATCATCACTGAGTACTGGCGACGTCGCTTCCGCGGGTTCACCGGCTGCTAACTGCGCCCGTACTTTTTGAACAGATAGTGGCGTCGTTGTCACCTTTTGGCTATCTACGTGAAAGACCTCTAAGATGTTAGCCGTCACGTTCTTAGCCGCCCGTAAGTCGATCTGACTAGGTGTAAAATCACTGGCTAATTGCTGGTAACGAAGCTCACCCACCGTATCTAACAATAGAACACTGAGTAAGTCGTCCGCAAAGAACTGTAAAGCTGGCAACGGCAACTGGAGTTGATAAATATAGACAGTGCCCAATTCATCTTCTTGATAATAACTTTGAAGTAGACCAGTCGCCTCTAACTTACGCCGAGCAGCTAACACCGTTGGCAAGTCAGCACCTAAGATTCCGAGTAATTCAGCGTGACTTCGACGATTACTCAATTCATTTTCCGTACTCTGAAGGCCGCGTAAAGCCGCGTAAAGACTGTATGCCAGCGGACCAATTAATGGCAAATACAGTTCGGCCAAGACGGTCTGTTGGACTGCACTCAACGCTGACACACTAGAAACAACTAACCCGGTCTTGGGCGTTAATGGTTCGTCATTTGGCATGTTGTTCACCATTCTTTTTCACTAATCTTTTTTCGTTTTAGGTGCAGTTACGGACTTAGGTTGCTTTGCTAGCTTGACCTTGTCACGTTCCATCATGTCTTGTAATTCATTTAAGAAGACGTGCATATCTTTGAACTGACGATAGACACTAGCGAAACGGATGTATGAAATCTCATCAATATCTGCTAATTGTTCCATCACGTATTCACCGATGACCTGACTAGAAATTTCATTTTCGCCAAGTGCACGGATCTTGTTTTCAACACCGTCAACGACACCAGTCATGGTTTCCATGCTGACCGGCCGTTTTTCAGCGGAACGAATAATCCCACGTAAGACCTTTTCACGGTTGAACTCTTCACGAGCACCGTTTTTCTTGATTACTAATAACGGGGTGGCTTCAACCCGTTCAAACGTTGTGAAACGGAAGCCACAGTTTTCGCATTCCCGACGGCGGCGAATCACGCGACCATCATCTGTTGGTCGGCTATCGACAACGCGGGAACCATTATGGTGGCAATGTGGACATTGCATTAATTTTCACCTCATTATTTACATCTAACGATTAGTATTACTTTATAGTTTTCAGCCATTTTAACACGGCTGCCCTGGTTTTATCAATGTTAGCGCCGTTATCGATCACTACATCGGCCTGTGCCACCTTTTCAGCCAGCGGTAACTGACTGTCGATTCGCGCCTGTGCGGCCTGCTGAGACAACTGATTACGAGACATCAATCGTTGCAATACAACATCTGAAGGTGCGTTGACAACAAGCACTTGATCACAAACGTGCTGCCAACCACTCTCAAACAGTAACGGAACATCTAAGATAATTGCTGCAGGGTGTGACTGTCCAGCTGCTACAATCGCTTCAAACATTGCGTACTGAATGGGTAGACTAGTAATCGCCGTCAATTCGGCTAAAGCCTGATTATCATTAAAAACTAGCCGTCCTAACCAAGCACGATTGAGACTACCATCTGCTAACAAGGCTTGTGGTCCAAAGTGAGCCGCAATTTTTTGCGTTGTTGGCTGTCCCGGCCCCTCAACTTGCCAAGCAATTTTATCCGCATCGACAATTGGTAAGCCATTACTTGCCAAAAGTTTAGACACTGTTGATTTTCCAGTGGCGATACCACCTGTTAACCCAATCAATTTTGTCATCTTTGCGCCTACAATTGTTGTTCTAACGGACAGAAATGAGTCCCCCGTTGTGCAACTTTGATTTTCTCAATCATCGTGCCACAACGTTCACAGGGTTCACCTTCACGGCCATAGACGTGCAAGTGATTCTGGAACTGACCAGCTTCACCAAACGCCGTTGAGAAAGAATGCACGGTCGTTCCATGCCCCTTGATGGCCATCGCCATTTCATCAATGATATTTTGACGCAACGTCTCAATTTCATCTTCAGTCAATGAATTAGCTGGTCGCATGGGATGAATCTTACTCATCCACAAGACTTCATCAGCGTAGATATTACCGATTCCCGCAATTTTACTCTGGTCCAGCAAGAGTGGTTTGATCATCTTCTTAGATTTACTGAAGATTTCCTGCATATAAGCCGCCGTCAACTGCTCTGCCACTGGTTCTGGCCCAATCGTTCTCAGACCAGCAACTGTGACTTCTTCGCCAGTTGGCACCAACGTCATCCGACCGAATTTGCGCGTATCGTTATACCACAAGTCACGATCATCCGTTAAATGAAAAACGACGTGCGTGTGCTTAGTGATTTCGGTACCACTTGAGACAACGTTGTATTTACCTTCCATCCGCAAGTGTGAGACCATCGTCAACCCGTTACTGAAACGGAATAGCAAATACTTGCCCCGCCGATCAACAGTTTTAATCGTTTGATTGATCAATCGCCGCTTAAAGCTTTCAGTATCGTTATTGATAATCTTTGGCCAGTAAACGTCGATCCCGGCAATTGTGGCCCCTTTAACGAGGCGATTCAATCCCCGCCGAACGGTTTCAACTTCTGGTAATTCAGGCATGTTGATTCCCCCTATTTGGCATCGTACCAAGTATCACCGTAGTGACTTTCAACCTTCAAAGGTACAGCCAATTCGACGGCGGAATCCATCACGCTTGGTACTAATTTTTCTAAAATTGGAATTTCTTCTTTTGGTGCTTCAAAGATCAATTCATCATGTACTTGTAATAACATCGTGGCTTTGAGCCCAGCTTCTTTAAGCTTGTCCTGCATCTTGATCATGGCAATCTTGATGATATCAGCGGCACTCCCTTGAATTGGCGTATTCATCGCCGTCCGTTCAGCGAATGAGCGTTGGTTAAAGCTCTTCGAATTAATATCTGGTAAGTAACGACGACGGTGCGAAATCGTTTCAACATAGCCCTGTTCTTCAGCCTTTTTAACGATGTCTTCCATGTAGGCCTTAACACCTGGATATTCCACAAAATAAGCATCGATAAAGCTCTTGGCTTGTTTACGCGTAATACCGATATTCTGTGAAAGACCATAGTCACTAATTCCGTAGACGATTCCGAAGTTAACGGCCTTAGCTTGACGCCGAATATTTGGGGTCACGTCTTCTGGGGATTTGAGGTTAAAGATTCGCATCGCTGTTGCCGCATGAATATCATCGCCGGCTTTAAAGGCTGCCTGCATATTTTCATCGTCAGTGATGTGAGCTAAAACGCGTAGTTCAATCTGAGAATAGTCAGATGAGAAGATCTGCCAACCTTCATGGCTTGGCACAAAGGCTTGGCGAATACGACGGCCTTCCTCTAAACGAACTGGAATATTCTGAAGGTTAGGATCAACTGAAGATAAGCGGCCCGTTTGCGTTAGCGTCTGTAAATAACGCGTGTGCACCTTTTGATCCGTTGAGTGAATGGCTTCTAGCAAGCCCACAACGTAGGTCGACTGAATCTTGGAAATCTGACGATACTGTAAGATGTTCGCCACGATTGGCGCTTCTGGTGCTAACTTCTCTAACACATCCACCGCCGTTGAATAACCGGTCTTAGTCTTCTTGATAACTGGCAACTTCATCTCTTCGAATAAGATGTGTCCCAATTGCTTAGGCGAGTTAATGTTGAACTCTTCACCCGCTTCTTGGTAGATGACCTGTTCAATTTCACTGAGTCGTTCCTTGAACTGGCTACCCATAGCTTTTAGATGACCACTGTCAACGGTAATTCCGGCAATTTCCATCTGGGCTAAAACGATTGCCATTGGTTTTTCAATATCATCATACAATTGGGCCTGTTCGTTATCGTCCAATTCTTTAATCAGTTTTGGTTTTAATGCGTCAATGGCAACCAATTTCCGTGCAAGGTGGCTAAAGAAGACGTCATCCTCATCTGGAATGGCACGTTTAACACCCTTACCATAGACCATTTCATCAGTTGGCAAGTCGAAGTAATCATGTTGTTCAGCCAAGCTGCCGAGATCGTTACTGTTATCGTTAGTATCCAGCAAATATGAGACTAGTAATAAATCAAAATCGACAGCACCCAGCTGAATGCCTAGACGGTTAAGACCAACTGTAGTCCGTTTCATATCAAACACATCTTTGACAATTGTTTGACTGCTTAGAATGTCTGCAACAGCTGGCATCATCAATAATTCAACATCACGACTGATATACCATTTACCTGCCGCACCGATTGCAAATCCTGCAAAGGCAGACGTGTGATAATTAGCAGCTGGCATCTCCAAGTAAAAGTCAACGTGATCCGTCAACTGAGCTAACTCATTGACATTTTGTTTTGTCAAAACGGTATAGTCGATTGGCTGCGCTGGTTCATCACTCTGTACTTTTAACTTCTTCAAGAATGATTGGAAATCCATCTCTTGATAGAATGCGGTCAACTCGTCCAACTTAGGGCCTTCATAAGTCAAGTCGGCCAACTGAATCGCAATCGGTGCATCGCGTTTGATCGTTGCTAATACCTTAGCACGTGCTGCTTGCTCACGATCTTCAATCAGATGTTCCTTCATCTTGCTCTTCTTCATCGCATCCACGTTCTCGTAGATACCTTCCATTGAGCCATATTCCTTCAAAAGCTTCAAAGCCGTCTTTTCACCGACTTTAGTGACACCCGGATAGTTATCAGAGGTATCACCAGTAAGGCCCTTCATGTCGATAATCTGCAATGGTGTAATACCTAATTTTTCTTCAACGTGAGCTGGCGTATAGCGTTCGACTTCCGAAACGCCCTTAACCGTTACTGCCACAGTGGTGTTGTCAGTCGTCAACTGAGTCAAGTCACGGTCACCAGTAACGATGGTCGTCGTATAACCTTCTTGATCAGCTTGCCCAGCAATCGTGCCAATAATGTCATCAGCTTCAAAATCTTTTAATTCGTAATGTTGAATCCCATACGCATCCAATAATTTCTTAATGTATGGCATCTGTTCAGAAAATTCACCCGGTGTTTTGGAGCGACCACCCTTGTAGTCATCATACATTGCCGTTCGAAACGTTGTTTTACCAGCATCAAAAGCCACCAGCATATCGGTGGGTTCAACTGCCTTGATCATGTGGTCGAGCATCGTATTGAAGCCATAAACGGCGTTGGTATGCAGTCCATCCGCATTGGTGAAACGGTCCAATTGGTTATGCAACGCAAAGAACGCTCGAAATGCGACACTGTTACCATCAATTAGTAATAATTTTTTTGCCATTAGTTTGCTCCCTTATCTCTTATATTTAAGTCGTCATTAACATCATTTCATCGCAACGTTAACCATTAAAATGACTAATCTTTTGAATAGATCAAACTGCGATGAGTACCCCTATAATTGTACCAAAAAAACGTTCCAAACGGGGGTTCGACAGTCTAAAAGTGTCGAACAATGCCGCTTTTTTCGTCAAAAAAGGGATTATGACGAAGTAGCCATAATCCCTTTAAAAGTTATCTTAATAATTAGTCGCGGCTTGCGCCACCAAAGATTCGAACAAAGTACATGAACAAGTTAACGAAGTCCAAGTACAATGATAAAGCACCAGAAACCGCTAAACCAGTCGATGAAACTTGATCACCATATTGCATGTACATATTCCGCATGTTGTTAGCATCCCACATCGATAAGCCAGCAAAGATTAACACACCAATGTATGAGAACACGTAGCTGATCATTGCACTCTGTAAGAACATGTTAACGATCGATGCAACGATCAAACCAATCAAAGCAGCAAATAAATGGGTTCCTAAGCGTGAAATATCACGTTTAGTTGTCGTCCCGATAACGGCCATCGTCCCAAAGACTGCGGTAGCGGCAAAGAATGCCCCGGTAATCACAGCGCTAGTGTACAATGCCAACGTAATTGAGATTTCAACCCCAAAGACGATTGCAAAGAGCATCAATAGCGTGAAACTCATTGCCGGGTTACGGTTAACATTGGACTGAATCCCGCCGATCATCGCAAACATGCTGACAATGAAGATCATCAAGAAAATCAATGGGTGTTGACCAAAAGCAGCGTAAATCTGTGCTTTGAAAACGGTCATTGATAAGTACACCGTAATCGCTGAAACTAATACAGCTAATGTCATGAAGCCGTACATCTTAGCTAAGAAACTACGTAACCCCACTTGCGTATTAATGGTTTGGGGTTGTGGATCATTTTGAAAATTATTCATAGAATCCCTCTTTCACCTAAAATTTAACTATTCGTTATCACTTCTGAGTTGAAGTTACTATTGAGTTGACTACGTGTCACTAACGTTTATCCCGTTAGCGACCACGTCACACTAGTTTTTCAATCAAACGTCTATGACCAGCCATCCCAATCAGTCACCTCAACTTTCTAATCATAGTTTATCAAATTAGTCAGGGAAGGTAAAATAGTTTGTGCTTGTATGTTATATAAGAATTTCTTCTGTTTGCCATTATAGATGTGCCCCATCTGATCTATGCCTCTTCATCCGCGACGTAACTAATAACATCCCCCGGTTGGCATTCAAGCACTTCACAGATCTTAGCTAATGTGCTGAACCGGACAGCCTTAGCCTTACCCGTCTTCAGGATTGAAATATTGGCAGGCGTAATCCCCACCAACTCAGCTAACTCACCGGTTGTGACACCACGTTGGGCCATAACGATATTTAACGTTATTTTTATCACACTCTCAGCACCTTTCTGCTTAAATTATTGAATCATTTTCGGTTTTCATTGCAACAGCACGAGTGTATAACGTGTAGATGATGCCATAAATCACAATAATCATTATTCCAATATAAACTGAATCCCAATTATCATTAAAGTCACCATTATTTATCCGATATAGCCAACTTGCTGTTAGTTGATTAGCCATAGCCGTGAATAACGACCCAGCAATCACCCACAGTTGAGCCTTAATCATTTTCTTAAGTGATTGAACATTTTCGCTCGCAAAATAATCTCGTTCAATAATATTTGCTAGAATCACACGTAACGAAATAATTGTTAGAATAGCACCAACCACACTTAAAAGCATACCAATTACTAATAACACTGTATAAATCCCCGTTGGAAAACTAGCAATCGCTGCTTGACTGGCAACATGATGCGTCACAGGCATAAGAAAATCTGAACCATGTAAAATATTGTCATTCATACCCCCGCTAAAATACATAAACACGTATTCCGCTGGTGTTAAAAGCATTATAAATGCCCCAATCAGCGCAAGTAACAACGTAAAATTTAAGATATGAATCCCATCATTCAATAGTTTACTCATAATAATAACATCCCCTTTTTATTCTTTACCAATAAAAATATATCGATAAACGATAATCAATTATTATTTATCGATAATTGCAACTGGTTAATATTGATAAATTTATAAACAAAAAAAGGGTGTTACTGGAAGTAATTTACTTCGAGTAACACCCTTTCACACTAGCAAGTCTTAATCACTCACAAAATGCTTATTTCATTTGGTCTTCATAGACCTTTTCATACTTTTGAATGTCCCCAGCGCCCATGAATACAGCAACGGCGTTATGGTATGCCGTCAATGCTGACATATCATCCACCGTAATGATTTCGCCGCCATTTGGTAACTTAGCTGCTAAATCCTTGGATGAGACGTCACCAGATTGTTCGCGTGCTGAACTGAAGATGTTAGTTAAGAAGACGTGGTCCGCCTTGCTAAGACTGCTTGCGAAGCCGTCCATCAACGCCTTTGTCCGTGAGTACGTATGTGGTTGGAAAACTGCCAAAATTTCCTTATCTGGATATTTTTGACGAGCCGCATCCAAGGTTGCTTTAATCTCAGACGGGTGATGAGCGTAGTCATCGATCATGACCATGTCGCCAATTTGGTGTTCTGAGAAACGGCGTTTAACGCCACTAAAATCAAGTAATTCACGACGAATTTCGTCTAAATTAACTTTTTCGAAGTAAGCGACCGCAATCACAGCCGTACTGTTAAGTACGTTGTGTTCACCAAACAATGGCACTTCAAATTCACCCAATGATTCATCATGGTACATCACTTCAAATGAAGAACCCTTAGTCGTACGTTTGATATTCACTGCTTGGAAATCATCACGGTCACTAGTCCCGTAATAATAGATTGGCGTATCAACGTCAAGGTTGCGTAAGCTTTCGTCATCGCCCCAAGCAAAGATACCCTTCTTAACTTGGTTACCAAACTGCTTAAAGGCGTCTTGAACGTCCGCCAAATCCTTGTAATAGTCAGGATGATCAAAATCAACGTTGGTCATGATGGCATAATCTGGATGGTAAGCAGCAAAGTGACGACGGTATTCGTCCGCTTCAAACACGAAGAAGCGGGCATCTGGTGTTCCTTTACCCGTCCCATCACCGATCAAATAACTCGTTGGTGCAATATGACTCAATACGTGTGAAAGTAACCCAGTTGTTGAAGTCTTACCGTGAGTTCCGGCAACGCCAATACTGGTAAAACCTTCCATCAATTTACCTAAAAATTCATGGTAGCGATAAACGGGCAAGCCCATTTCACGCGCCTTTTTGATTTCAGGATGATCATCTGTAAATGAGTTCCCAGCAATGACCGTTAATCCCTCATGAATATTAGCTTCAGAGAATGGTAACATCTTGATGCCAGCTTCAGCTAACCCCTTTTGCGTAAAAGTATATTGTTCAATATCTGAACCTTCGACTTGGTAACCCTTGTCATGCAAAATTAGTGCTAACGAACTCATTCCTGAGCCTTTAATCCCAACAAAATAATAAACCGTTGCTTTATCCATTATGCTAATAATCTCCCATATCCGCAATTCATCACCCAAGCAGTGAATCGTTTATTTTTTAATTATGAATCGGCCTGCATCTTCGCTAAATCAGCCGCAGTGAAATAAATATCACGTGGCTTCGAACCCTTAGCCGCAGAAATATAGCCTTGGTTCTCTAAATCATCAATGATATTAGCCGCTCGATTATAACCAACTGAGAAGTTCCGTTGCAACTTAGACGTTGACATCGTATCTTCATCCGCAATGTAAGCTAAAACTTCAGGCATTAACTCATCCTGATTACGAGCTGCCTCTTCGTGTTTCATTAAACTATCCGGTTGAAATTCATAATGTGGACCCGCCTGATCACGTACAAACTGCGTGATACTATCAATCTCACTGTCCACAAAAGTTCCTTGTAGTCGTACAGGGGTACTCTGGCCATTACCCAAGTAGAGCATATCGCCCCGCCCTAGTAATCGTTCCGCCCCACTCGCGTCAAGAATCGTCCGCGAATCAATCTGACTGGCTACCATGAAGGCAACCCGTGTCGGAATATTATTTTTAATTAACCCAGTCACCACGTCGACACTTGGCCGTTGGGTTGCCACTAGTAAGTGAATCCCAGCAGCACGTGCTTTTTGTGTAATCCGGGCAATGTAATCCTGAACTTCACTGGAAGCGACCATCATCAAAACGGCCAATTCGTCGATCACAATGACGATGTATGGTAATTTCAGCCCATGCTCGTTATGTTCTTCAGCAAGCTTGTTGAATTGCTCAATATTTCGAGCACCACCCGCTGCCAGTTTATCGTAACGATTATCCATTTCATCAACAACCCATTTAAGCGCTGCTGATGCGGCTTTTGGTTCAGAAATCACTGGTGCCAACAAGTGTGGAATTTCATTATACGGCGCTAATTCCACGGCCTTTGGATCAATCAATAATAACTTAACTTCCTGCGGGTTAGCCTTATACAGAATTGAAACTAGAATACTGTTAATAAAGACTGATTTACCAGAACCAGTTGCCCCCGCAATCAGTCCGTGAGGCATCTTACGCAGATCAGTTACTTGTGGCTGACCAAATAGATCCACCCCTAAAGCCACTGTTAACGGTGACTTACTTTCCCGGAATTTATCGGAATCTAGTACTTCCGACAACATAACGGGACGCGACTTGAGGTTGGGAATTTCAATTCCGACCGTGTTACGACCAGGAATTGGCGCTTCGATGCGAATATCCTTTGCCGCTAATGCTAATTTTAAATCATCATTTAAATTCGTTATTTTGCTAACTTTAACACCGCGCGCCAATTTAACTTGGAACTGCGTCACGGTTGGTCCGATTGTCCAGTCAATCACGTTCGCATTCACGCCGAACGCATCTAATGATTCGTCCAAGGCGCTGGCCTTCTGTTCGATCCAATCATCCATTTCGGACTCATTAGGAATAACGGGCGCTTTCAACAGATCCAGTGGTGGTAAATGATAAGCCGCTAACTCACGATCCGTCATGACTGGCGCTACTGACTCACTCTCATGAACGGGCATCGTAACGTCTTCTTCGGTAACCGAATTAGCATTTACGGCACTCGATACAGCTACATTCGTTGGCTGTACCACCGCACGACTTGGCGTCGACACCGTTTGTTCTGAACGAGGAGCCACCGTACTGGTTGGTGTTGGTCGCATCCCGACTGGTTGATAAGGCTCATCATCAGGTTCCGCCACCTCGCTAGTATCACTGGTAGGCTTATCTTTGAATAACGCCAAATCCGATTGAGCATCATGTTCAGCCGTCATGATAGCGTCTAAAGATAAACCAAGCCCATGAACTGGCTTAGCTGTCGTGTCGTCTTCATCTGCCGTCAGCGTAGTCTTCAAAGCACTAGCTTCATTAACTGCTGCAGCAGACGCTGCTAATTCTGGTGCGTGTGGTTCAAACACCGTAATTGCCGCAACCACTGACTCAACTAATGGTGCACTAGCAGATACCGCATTGATAGCTGCAGCTGATTCAGCCAACTCTGGTTGGGTTGGTTCGAATACTTCAGTTGCTGCTGCACTCGTTACCACCGCTGACTCATCACTACTAGTTGCATTACTCATGGCAGCCGACTCAGCTAATTCTGGCTGTGTTGGTTCAAACGTTTCCGTTGCCATACTAGTAATGACCCTATCAAGTGCCGCACTCGTTAGTTGTTCAACTGGTGCCGCTGATTCAGCCGCCATCGATTCAACGACCTGACTCACTTGGCTATTTATTGTCACTAAATTAAGCGCAGCGGCTGACGCAGCCATTTCTGGGTGCGTTGGCTCGAACACTTCCGTTGCCGCAGCTGGGACGACCTGACTAAGAGCTTCCGATTCAGTATTCGCCGTCACTGCTTGAGACTCAGCTTCTGAGTCAGTCGTGGCCATTGAAGACGCTGACACTGGTTGCTGTAAATCAACTACCGGCATATCCATAGTTTGAGCGTCCGCAAACAACATAAATGTCGCTGCTGACTTATGCAAACTCGCTTCAATCGCTAAGTAGTTGCGTTTATCAGGCGATTGAATAATACCGCCGTTCGTCAAAGCTGCACTTAGCTGTGAAGGAACCCGTGACGGATGAAAACTACCATGGGTGCCACCATTGAATAACGTGCTGCTCTCGGCACTAGTCGCCTGACTAGCTGATGCTGCCTGGCTAGTCACAGCTGCATGACTAAGTGGCACCGCCGTGGCGCTAACTGGCCGTGCTTGTGAGCTAGCAGAGGTCGCCGCGCTACTTGATTGACTGGCCGCTGAATTATTTACTTGTGGTTTACTGGTTCGATATTTCCGGAAAAACGCCGGGCCATCATAATGGTTCATTTGCAATCATCCTAGTTTTTAATGTCAATCTTAAGCGTTGAATAAAGTTTGGGCACGTTCAAAATCAAACGCAGCACCGACTGGTTGATAATCAGCTGGTAAAATCAAAGCACCTGGTTGTTGTGGTGCGTTTGGTAAGTTTAATTCGCGACCAGATACGATCATCCCGTTACTAGCAACACCACGAAGTTCACCAGGCCAAATAATCAAACCATCAGGCATCATGGCACCGACTTTAGCGACAACGACTAAAATATCTGCTTGCATGTTAGGTGAACCACTGACGATCTGTAGTGACTCATCCGTACCAACATTTATCTTGGTCACTTTTAAATGATCAGACTTAGGATGTTCCTCAGCTGATTCCACGTAACCAACAACAAATTTAGGATCTGTATCTAATTCTAATTCTGGTTCAAAATCATTTGCTTGTAATAGTTGATTTAATTGGGCAACTTGTTCGGCTGTTAAGTTAACTTGGCCGTTAACGTCAATCGTACCTAACGTCTTTGAAACTTCAAAGAAATTGTAGCCAAGGGTATTCCCAGTTGCAACATCACTAATACGTGTTACATTGGCATGCGTTTCAATAGTTTGGGTGTCCGTATCTGCTCGTAAAACGGCGATTAACGTGTCACCTAATTCGGTTGGATTATAACTTGTAATTAACATGTGAAACCCCTTTGCTCTCATTTTTGCGTTCAATTCTTAATTATAACGTATTTTTCATCATTCATACTGTTTAATTACGACTTTTATTCGTAAAAATTAGCCAATCTGTATCACTTTTATCCCAGCAAACGCTGAGACTCCCAGACGGCCACAGTTTCATTTACTATTTTACCATATCGTAACGTGGTTCTGGGCACCCAACCAAATTGTTATTGATCCTTAAAAGACCGGTCCCCATGACACGATTTCTTGGCTGACGGGCGCGGAGAATTAAGCACTGATACTAATTTTCATTCAATACTCACTGTTAAATCAATGGTTTAAGTTATTTCGGGACTTTCAACCTTTAGACAGTAACCAAAAAAGCGTCTTTCCATTATGGCTGACGCTCAAATACTTATTTCCTTAATTCAATGTCTTTTCACTAACCACTGCAGATGGTGCTGCAACCATAAGTAGCGGTGGCGAGAACTTTCCATACGCCGATAACGCTGTGGTTGCTTTTGATAAAAATTCTGATGATAATTTTCAGCGGGCCAAAACGTCACCAATGGTTCAACCGTCACCACGATTGGTTGATGATAATGACCAGCTTCAATCACGCGCTGTTTTGAGGCCTCAGCAATTGTCCGCTGTTCTTCACTATTCACAAAGATGATCGGTCGATACTGCGTCCCACGATCATCAATCTGACCGTGATCATCGGTTGGATCTATCAATTGCCAATAAATCGCCACCAGCTCCGTATAAGTCACTTGACGGCTATCATATAGGATCTCCACGGCCTCCACGTGACCAGTTGTTTGACTGCTAACCTGTTCGTAAGTCGGTTGTGCTAATTGACCGCCCGTGTAACCTGAAATAACGGCTATGATGCCCGGTCGTTGATCGAATGGCTCGACCATGCACCAAAAACAACCGCCAGCGAAAACGGCTCGCTCTTGAAACGGCGGATCTGGCGCATCATGTCGTGCCACCAGATTATCTGCTTGCTCCGGCGCTTTACCCGTCAGCTCAAGGTAAAAATCCATGACGTCCGGCGTTAGACTGTCACGAGTCGCTAACGGTCGTAAATCCGCCATCAATCGATCCATACGGCCCTGAAAACTAATTGACACCTCATCCGGTTTAGCTTTTACCAATAATTGTCGTTCCCAATCGCGGGTCGCCGGGTTCAGAATTAGATTGTAAAGTTGCTGCTCCACAGCTGCTTGATCATATTTCATCACCAGTCCCCCTTGTATCACACTGTTATTGTCTGTATTTTAGCAATTTATTAGGCACGACACCATTAAATAGATTTAAATCAGCATAATCGCTAGAGTGATCAAACCATTCCTCACACTATCACCGCTATTGCCATTAACCCCATCAATCAAACCCTTGCTAGCAACGACCGTTTCTGTTATATTTCTTTGTATTATTGTCAATCATTGGTATACTGAATTTAAAATACAAATCCCAAGTCAAGTTTGTTGAAAGGAGACGCAACAACATGAATAAACAATTACAGTACGGCGGTTTATTAGCAGTTGGAATGGCTGGCATCGCTGGGGGCTTTTCCGTTGGCGGCCTACTAAAACGGTTGCGCCGTCCAACCCCTAATCAAATCTTGAATCAGGTCAAGCGAGCCTTTCTAAAAGAAGCGCCCATCGAAGGTTCTTGGATCGAAATGAAGAAAGCACCCTTGCAGAAGTTCGCCTTACGAACTGACGTCTACTATGGCGGTATCACACGTTATGAAGACGGCCAATTGGTTCAGTACGAATTCTTAGCTGATGCTAACACCGGTAGTATCCTCGATATCTATCGTCTCTAAAACAACTAACATTAAAGCCCTCAGATTGAATGCGAATTCGCGTTTAATCTGAGGACTTTTTATTCAGCTGGCCTTAAGTCAAGAAAGCGTTCTAGTCGACCATTTTAATTCTCAAAAAAACTAGTTGGCCTGGTTATATACCAAATTCCAACTAGTTTTAGTTTACTTATTTAGAAGCAAAAGTTGCAATGATCTTGTAGATTGGACCAAATTGACTGAATTTTTGTTCATATTCAGTTTCAACGTTATCTTCTGGTGTCGCCACCGCGTGTAGATCTAACCAAACTTGTTCGAACTGGAGACCAAAGTTGTTCATACTGGTCAATGAGAATTCAAACAAGCCCCGGTTATCAGTCTTAAATTCGATCTGACCATCAGCTTTCAAGACTTCTTGATAGCTAGATAAGAACGACTTATACGTCAAACGACGCTTTTCATGCCGTGACTTAGGCCATGGATCGGAGAAGTTCAAGTACAAGCGATCAACTTCGTGTGGTTCGAAGAAAGCCGTCACTGCTTGACCGTCCGCGTGTGCTAATTGCACGTTTGGTAAAGGTTCGTCAACCAGCTTCTTCAGAATAATTGCAATGACGGACGTTTGAATCTCAATCGCCACGTAATTGATCTCTGGATGCCGTTTAGCGAGTTCTAAGATGAACTGGCCCTTACCACTACCGACTTCAATCTGAAGCGGCTGTTGCTTTTCAAAACGGCTCTGCCAGTGTCCCTTTAGTTGGGTTGGATCTTCCGTAATTAATTCTGGGTGCGCCGCAATCAGTTTGGGTGCCCACGGTTTGTTTCTAACACGCATATTTGATACTCCTTATTCTTTTCCATAAAATAGCCTTTGGGACAAAACCCAAAGGCTTCTTGATTTCAAAATATTTATAGCCGAAACGTGGAACAAAAGGCTGCTCCCTCCGCTTAGCTACAGAACACGAACGATTAAAAACACACAATCAGTCATGTTTCTAGGCTATGCTCGGTAGCAACCCGCCTTTTGTCCCACTCTCGTTTGGTTTTGTCATTAAATATCATATTGAACCAATTCTTCTAAGAAGATGATTTCGTGGTTCATCTGATGATATTGATTACGATAATAATTATCTTTAATATTCAGTAATAAGTTAATCTTCGCATACCAGCCAACGCGGGTCCGCAGTGCGGCTCCCATCGTCTCGCCATACTCGCTAAACCAAGCTTGCCAGTCAGCCAACGGGACGTATTCACAAAGTAGCATACTGATATCGGAAGCTGGATCTGCAAAGCGCGCGGAATCCCAATCAACCAAATATAGCTGTTGGTGATCAGATAGCAACCAGTTCTTATGGTTTAAATCACCGTGACAGACACAGTAATCAGCTACTGGCAACGTTGGCAAACTGTCTTTTAACTCGTCTACGACACGGGCCATTAACGGATGGTGTCGTAAATCATCAGGCAAGTCCTGTAAATACTGTTGAATAAAGGCTTGTGGTCGAGCCACTTGCCCACCAACTTTGGTTAACATCCGGTGAAGCAACTCGGAATTGTGCACGCGTGCCAATAAATGCGCTACTTCAGGCAGCCGCATTTGTTGCTTCGTTAAAGTTTGACCATTCAACCACTCTTGCGCAGTAAGCGTATCACCACTGGATATGCGTTTCGTCCAGATTAATCGCGGGGTAATTTCTTCCATCGACAGCGCCGCTAAAAACGGCGAAGCGTTACGTTTTAAAAATAATCGTTGCTGATTTTTTTTGCCCATGAACGCTTTGTTCGTGTTGCCATAGATCGGAACCACGTCCCAACCGTCATCAAGTTCGAAATTCATCAACCCCACTCCTCTCAAAAAATTATTTATTGCTTCGTAATTATTTAACTTAACAATCACATTTTATAGACGAAAAGCCAATTCGTCAAGTCCTTTTTAACCCTTGACCTAACAAGCTTTTAAGCCAGTCGCATCCGCGCATACCAAGTAACTAAGAGATAGATTTCTATCGCGTTAATTACCAATAAAATCCCGACTTGAACTAACGGTGCGTTGCTTATCCAAAAAGCCAACGTAAACACGATTCCAGTCATACTGAGAACATTGCGAAGCAAACGTTGAAAGTTAATTAACCGCGTTTTGGCCGCTACCGGATAAATGTGCGTAAATACGATACTATCGTATTGCTTATAAAACGGCAACAGTTGAAAGCCAATTAGATAGATAAAGATCACGTCGAGAACTATCGCTAACCAACCATGACCACTAAAGTAAAGTAGGACTGCACCGATAACGGTTAACCGTGCAACCAAGCCACTGAACTCAGTTCCACGCAGCATGCCACGAGTATATAGGTAGCTAAACGTGTGTCTTTGGTCACTCGGTACCCACCGTAATAGCCAGTCCAAATAGTGACGGCGTTTGACACTTCCCTGAACCATTGGTACGTCAGTAAAGAGATTAAAGAACCGGTAAATGCCAAGCATCCGGTTAGCTTCACGTTTAATATCATCACGCCATGCCACAACACTTTGTGACCATACGCGCTGATGCCAGTACCGTTGCCCAATCGCTAAGACAAGCGCTAATGCCGCACCAAGCCACGGTGTAACCGCTAAGCCCACCGCAATAATGGCTAATGATAATAAGCCCGTCAGCACTCGCGCCCAACGTTCAGTCGCAGGGTTTAAACTGTACAATCGTGTGACCGACAAAGTCAACTGACTATCTTTTAAAGCTAACTGAGCCACTAGCAATGCCAATAAGGCCCAGCCAGTAATATGATTAATGATCATTAGTAGTGGGATCACTAACCCAATCAATACAACCTGTACCAATTGTGCCAACCACCAGCTATAACGCCAAGCATGGACTAGGTAGGCATGTAAATCTCGTTCACGAGGTAATAGGAAAACTGCATCCGCCGGTTCTAGTAAGGTTGCGATATGACTAATTTCAAGTCCCAACCATAACACCAACCCAATTCCGACCGTTATCCAGACATCGTGTGGACCGATCGTCTTCAACCAATTTGAATAAGCAAGCCCTAGTCCCCCAACGAAAAACATCAGTGCAATCACAAAATGGTCGTTAAAGACTAAGCGTAAATATCGAAGCATCTGCCGTAAATGCCGCTGTAGCCGAGTTTGAAATAAATCACTCATCGCGGGTCACCCCGGTCAATGAAAGATAAATATCGTTGAGCGATTCACCAGCATCCGGATAGTTAGCCTTGATCTCAGCAAAAGTTCCCTGCGTCTGAACTTCACCCGCATGCAACAAAACAAACTTATCACAGGCTTTTTCAGCAGTATCCAGCACGTGAGTCGACATTAAGACAGCCGCGCCCTGTTGCTTAACATCTGCAATCAGCTTTAATAAATCATGAACAGCCAACGGGTCCAACCCAAGAAATGGTTCATCAATGATAAATAACTTTGCGTTAGTGATGAATGCACAAACGATCATGACTTTCTGTTTCATTCCCTTGGAAAAATTCGCGGGAAACCAATCTAACTTGTTAGCTAAGCGGAATGTTTTTAATAATTCCGTTGCGCGCTGCCAGGCCTTTTCCTGATCAAGACCATAGGCTAGCATCGTCATTTCTAAATGTTCTTTTAAAGTTAATTCTTCATATAATACGGGTGTTTCTGGGATGTACGCAATTTGCGCTTTGTAAGCTTGGGGATCTTGCGCTAGCGTGACGTCATTCAAGGCAATCGTGCCCTTCATCGGCGTCAATAACCCAATAATATGGTTGATGGTCGTTGACTTACCAGCCCCATTCAACCCAATCAGTCCCACCAATTCACCAGGTGCAACTTCAAAACTAATATCTTTTAAGACGGGAATCTGCGAATAACCACCGACTAAGTGTTTTACCGCTAATGTCATAACATTAACCTCTTTCTGTGTGGTATAAGTGTTTTCTATTATAGCATAGCACCACGTTTGGCTAACGGATTGCTCTCCTCAAACCACGACTCTTTAACTTATCTTCACCTTATTTGAGACACTGTCCATCCTTTTGGTTGCCCAGACAGCAATAGTGTATAATGAAACAAATACTAAAAAAGAAGGTTATCACATGACAGCTTTTGAACCTAAACTCGATGACGATTGTCTCTTCTGCAAGATCATTAAGGGTGACATTCCAAGTTACACCATCTATGAAGACGATGTTGTTAAAGCCTTTTTAGATATTTCACAAGGAACCCCTGGCCATACTCTGGTTATTCCTAAAACACACGTTACCGACATCTTTGATTACGATCACGACCTCGCTAGCGTTGTTTTTGCCCGAATTCCTGAAATTGCTCGTGCCATCAAAGCCTCAGATGATAATATCATCGGTATGAATATCGTTAATAATAACGGCGCCGTTGCTTATCAGTCCGTCTTCCACTCTCACTTTCACTTGATTCCAAGATATAGTGACAAGGATGACTTCCGAATGATCTTCAAGGATAATGCGAAAAAATACAATGAAACTGACTATACTCGGCTACAGAACGCCATTAAAACAGAGTTAGCTCACTAGGAGGTCCCCATGGCAAAATTCATGCGTAACAGTCTGATTGGCCTTGGCGTTAGCGCCACTGCCTATATGCTCATTAATCAGAAAACACCAAAAGCGCTCTATCTTGACATTAAGACGTACGTTCAAGACGTCATGGATGCGGCTGACAACTTACAGTCAGCTCGCGAAGAGTTCAGCGATGCTCAGAGTAACTTGAGTGTTCAAATGACCAACGCAGCTAAGGTTTTTGACGAAATTCAAACTGAGGTTGATAAATTCCAATTCAAGATCGAACCCCACATGGCGATTATCAAGAAACGATCTGATCACCTCCAAGCTACTTTAGATCATCTAGCCGAACCTAAAGCGTAATCTAATTATCGTGCCTTCCTAATTGGAGCACGATTTTTTGTTAGTTATCCGGTCAAAGCCCGTTTTATCAGGAAATTCCGGTAGAACAGGCTGTAATTATGAAGAGGATGTGAATTCTCTGAAAATTTTGTAAAGATTCTCATATGACTGCAGCAACGTTGCCAGATATGGTATAGTAGTCTGTGAAGTCTGCTAGCGCAGAACGATTTCAAGAATAGGATGTGTTTTAGGTATGAAGAAATGGCTCATTGCCCTTGCCGGTGTTTTGTTAACCTTCACCTTAGCTGGTTGTGGTAGCAAAACAGTAGCATCAACTTCCGGTGGTAAGATTACCGAAAGTCAATATTACAGTAGTATGAAGGGAACTTCATCTGGTAAACAAGTTTTACAACAGATGATTTTGAACAAAGTTCTTGAAAAAGAATACGGTTCTAAAGTTTCTAGTAAAGCTGTGACGAAACAGTACGATAGCTACAAGTCACAATACGGTAGTTCATTCTCAACTGTTTTATCACAAAACGGTTTAACTGCTAAGTCCTTCAAGGAACAATTACGTTCTAACTTATTATTGAAGGAAGCCGTTAAAGACAAGGTTAAGATTACTGATAGCGCCTTGAAGAAGCAATGGAAATCATACGAACCAAAAGTTACGGTTCAACACATTCTCGTTGCCAAATCTTCAACTGCTGACGATGTCTTAACTGCCTTGAAGAAGGATTCTAGCGAAGCTAACTTCACTAAGTTAGCTAAGAAGTATTCTACTGATACGACAACTAAGAGTGATGGCGGTAAGTTATCAGCCTTTGATAACACCAACACCAGCTATTCTTCTAAATTCTTGACCGCTGCCTTTAAGTTGAAGAACGGTGAATACACCACTTCTGCTGTTAAGACCAGCAACGGTTACGAAATCATCCGGATGATCAAGAACCCTGGTAAGGGTAAGATGTCTGATCACACCGCTGATTTGAAGAAGCAAATCTGGGATAACGATATGAGCGACTCAACTGTCTTGCATAACGTTGTTACTAAGGTGCTTAAGAGTGGTAACGTTTCTATCAAGGATAGCGACTTGAAAGATATTCTTTCTTCATACCTTTCAACCTCTTCATCATCATCAAGCTCTAACTAATCATTAAAACAAACTAACCCCGCAACTTCAATGGAAGTTACGGGCGTTTTTGTTTACAATCTTATTTCCTGAGATGCTTATCAAAGTCTCCGGATACTAATTAGATACGGTCCACTTATCCAAGATCAATTGACCAATTGTCTGCCAGTGCGATTCCAGTACGAAGTGGCCACCATCCAATAGGTGCACTTCAGCGTTAGCATCATCCTTTAAGAATGCTTGTGCCCCCTGATAGACAAAGCTAGGATCGTTCTTCCCCCACGCAGCGATTAATTCCGGTTGATTATCGCGCAGATACTGCTGAAAACGTGGGTAGTTTTTAACATTATTTTGATAATCGAAAATCAAATCAGACTGACGTTCAGCGTAATCTGGTAATTCTGTGTAATGAATATCTAGCGTGTAGCCATCTGGGGACACACTCCCTGGCTGTTCACCACCTAGATACTGTCCTTTAATCGTTGCCGCTTTGAATGCAGTTTGATATTGTTGCCGTAGTTCGGCGGTTGGGTGCTGCCAATACGTTTGGCGATCAGCCCACTTGGCACCGAGCCCTTCCTGATAAATATTACCATTTTGGCTGACAATACCTAGGATCCGTTCTGGATGACGAGCGGCTAATTCAAAACCGATTGGGGCACCGTAATCAAAGACGTATAAGTAGAATTGTTTAACGTTTAACGCACTAAGAAAGCCATCAACGTAGTTCGTCAAGTTATCAAAGGTATAGTCAAAATCTGTGTGTAATGGTGCCGCAGACTGACCGAAACCAATAAAATCTGGGGCTAAAACATGAAAGCTCTGGGCTAGCATGGGCATCAGGTTACGGAACAAATGGCTGGCCGTTGGAAATCCGTGTAGCAATAAGAAGGTTGGTTTGGTTGGATCCCCATCCTCGCGATAAAAAGTATCTAAGCCGTTAACATTGATTGTTTTAAATTCCATGATTAATTCCTCACTTTTTTATTTAGTTACTTGAATAAGGCTATTATGGCACTCTTTTGATATATAATAAAATACGAAATCAAGAATATAGTCATCCATAATTTATATAGCAGGAGTGAACAACCATGATTACTATCGATATCCTTAAAATGTTTATCACAATCGCCCAACAGGGTAGCATCTCAGCAGCCGCAAGTGAACTCGGTTATGCCCAGTCCAATCTATCCACTAAAGTACAACAACTAGAGACTGCCGTCAGCGCCCAGTTATTTTATCGAACCAATCGTGGTATTAAACTAACCAGCCCCGGACAAACCTTCTATGAACAAGCTATTAAGATTGTTCAACTAACCGAAAATGCGATTAACGAGCTACAACACTCCCAAACGATTCAGGGCGATTTGCATATTGGGACGCTTCAAACCGCTGCCACAACTTTTCTACCGCAGCAGCTAGCCCAATTTCATCAAACTAATCCAGATGTTAACTTAACGCTGACCACCGGAACCACCCTCGCTAGTATCACGCACGTTCGTAACTACGAACTCGATGGCGCAATCATCGCCGGTAACATCGATGATCCAGATTTAACCGTACTTCCAATCACAACTGACGAGCTCTGCCTGATTGCAGCAGCGGGGATGCAACCCACGTTAACGGACCATGACTTACTGGTTTTTCCAACCGGTTGTTCCTACCGACAAGTGTTAGAACGATGGTTAGATACTGAACACGTCAGCCTACACCACGCCATCGAATTCGACTATCTGAATGCCATCATTGCAAGCGTCAGTGCCGGTCTCGGCATCAGCGTTTTACCTAAACGTGTTGTTGAACCTTACTTAGCGACTAATGTCATTCAAAGCTTTCCGTTACCTACCGCACTTGCCACCTTGCCAGTCTCATTTGTCTACCGGCAGGATTACGTCAGTGGACCAGCATTTAAAGCCTTTATTGCAGGATTAAGTCCAGCAGCTATCAACAATCAAGATAGCTAGTATTCGATATTAATATTTTTAAGATCACTAATAAACGCGTATACTTTAAACCATCATCAATCAGGAGGTCATTTAAATGCCATTAATGCGTATCGATATGTACCGCGGTCGTAGTAAGTCCGCTATCAAACAGATTTTAGATATCACTTATCAAGTTGCGACTGAAGAGTTTCACCTATTACCACGCGATCGCTACCAGATTGTCACTCAGCACGATCCAGAAGAAATGATCATTGAGGACGTTGGCTTGGGCTTTCAACGGACCCACGACTTCTTAATGATCAGCTTAACTTCTAGTCCCCGTAAAGTGGAAGACAAACAGCGCTTCTATCAACGCGTCGTCGCAGAATTACATGATCAAACTGGCATCGCACCAGCGGATGTGATGATTAACATCACGCCAAACACCAGAGAAGATTGGAGTTTTGGTGATGGCGAAGCCCAATTCTTGAACGGAAAGCTGAATTAATCTCGTCATAACAAACACAAATGCCGTGGAAAAACCATAATTGGTTTTCCCACGGCATTTTACTCATCAAATAGCTTATGCTAAGGTACGCTGTAAATTAATTGTTTCTAATAAACTAACTGCACAATCAGCACCCTTATTGCCACCCTTAAAGCCAGCTCGATCCATCGCCTGTTCAATCGTGTCAGTCGTCAAAACACCGAACATCACTGGAATATCGGCTGCCAAGCTGACCGTCGCAATTCCGTTAGCGACCCCGTTGCAGACATAGTCAAAGTGTGCTGTCTCGCCACGAATCACCGCACCCAACGCAATCAAACCATCGTAGCGACCAGTTGCTGCCATCCGTTGAACCGTGAGTGGAATCTCAAACGCTCCGGGTACCCACGCCACGTCAATTGCTTCTGCCGCAACGCCATGTCGCTGCAGATCATCAATGGCTCCCGCAAGCAATTTTGCCGTCACAAATTCATTGAAGCGTGCGACAACAATTCCGACTTTTATTCCTGTACCTGTGTAATTACCCTTAAATGTTGTCATTAGTGCTCCTCCGTTAAAGTTAATTGATGATGAAACCGATCGCGTTTAGTCGCTAAATAGTCCTTATCATGACTATTAGCGGGCACTTCCAAAGGTACGCGTTCAACAACTTCAATGCCAGCCGCCGTTAATTGCTGAACCTTATCTGGATTATTAGTCATTAGCCGTACCCGCGTGATACCTAGCTGTCGTAAAATCAGGGATGCCGTGTCATATCGCCGTTCATCTGGTTGAAAACCAAGTTGAACATTAGCATCGTAAGTATCGACACCTTGTTCCTGTAGAGCATACGCTGCTAATTTATTAGCTAAACCAATACCGCGTCCCTCTTGTCGTAGATAGATCAAGACGCCCCGTTGTTTGTCATTAATCAGTCGCAATGCCTGGTGTAACTGTTCACCACAATCACAACGCTGCGAACCAAACACGTCACCGGTCATACACTCCGAATGCAACCGAACTAGGACTGGCTCTTCATCCGTCAGGTTCCCTTTCTGTAATGCCAACGGTAATACAGCTTGACCAGGCACCTGAAAACCAGTGAGCTGAAAATCTCCGATAGTCGTCGGTAGCTGAACAGTCTCAGTTGTATTTAAATGAACGCGTTGTGTCTGGACTAGGTACCTATTTAAATCTTCGATGGTAATCATCGGTAATTGTAGTCCCTCAGCCAGTGCTTTAAGATCCTTACGGCGCGCCATTTGGCCATTCTTTTTGATAATCTCACAGATGTAAGCCGCTGGAGTCGCACCCGTTAATTTAGCTAATTCAACGGCCGCTTCCGTATGTCCGCGACGTTCCAATAATCCGCCTGCGCGTGCAACCAATGGAAAGATGTGCCCTGGATGATAAAAGTCTGTTGCCAGACTCGATGAATCCGCCAACGCTTGAATAGTTGTTGCCCGATCTGCCGCTGAGATTCCCGTCGTCGTGGTGTGATGGTCCGTTGAGATCGTAAAGGCCGTCCCAAACGCATCCCGTTCAGTTGTCATCGGCATTAAGTGTAGTCTGTCAGCAATCGTTGGTGCAATCGGCACACACAATAGGCCTCTAGCTGATGTAATCATCCGGTTAACTGTGGCCGTCGTTGCTTTAGCTGCCAAACCAACCATGTCACCCTCGGCTTCTCGAGTTTCATCATCTGCCACAATAATTAGACCACCATTTTTTAATGTTGCTACGGCGCGTTCAACTTTTTCAATCACATTAGCCATTATTCGACACCTCCACTAACCCTTTGTCGGGCAACGTATTTTCCCAAAATATCCGTTTCAATGTTAACCTGATCGCCAACTTGTACTGAACCCAATGTGGTCACTGCTTGTGAGTGTGGAATCAAGTCAACCTCAAACTCATCATCATTGATCGCAACAATGGTCAAACTGACGCCATCCACTGCAATCGATCCTTTGACAACAACTAATGATCGATAGGCTACTGGCAAACTGATCAATAATCTAATGGCATGCTCATCCGCAATGCGTGCCCGAACACGACCACAATAGTCGACATGGCCTTGCACAATGTGACCGTCCAAATGATCGTTAATCTGTAAAGCACGTTCCAAATTAACGGCAGTGCCACTCGTTAAAGTCTGTAAACTGGTACGTCGAACAGTTTCTGGCATCACCGCAACAGTGAACGTCTCCTCTTGACTAGCGGTCACCGTCAAACACACCCCATTCACCGCAATACTAGCCCCAATCTGTAACGTAGGCGTCACGATAACTGGTGCCTTGATCGTAAGTGTTAACTCGGTTGCATGACGTTTGATTTCATGGACCTCACCTTTAGTTTGAACAATTCCTGAAAACATCTACGCGTCCACCTTTCTTAGTGCCCGTATCCGAATATCCGCCCCTAACCGCGTTAACTGTAGCGCATCAAACTGTAATTGATGCACCGTTGCTTGGTGGCTAAATGCTGCTGGCAAAGCTGTGCCACCTAATAGTGTTGGCGACATATAGCTAATCCATTCGTCCACTAACCCTTCTTCAATAAATTGGGCTTGGATATGAGCGCCACCCTCAACCAATAATGATTGCCAGCCCTGTTCAACACAAAGCATCCTAACTTTAGCCGGGGTCCAATCCGCAACACTCACATGGACGTGTGCTAATTCATTTAATTGCGCATCAGTCGCAGAAGCATGACGGCACAGTAACCACGTTTCCGCAGTATCAGTTAACAACTGTTTTCTCTGTGCCACTGCACTCGTATTTAAAAGCACCAATCGAACGGGTGGATGTGCCATAGCCGTTAAACGAACGGTTAACTGTGGATCGTCAATTTCAAGTGTTCGTTCCCCAATCAGCAAGGCGTGATACTGCGTTCTCAAACGCTGACTATCAACGTAACTCTCGTGATTAGAGATCATTGTTCGCGTTGAGGACTCATCATTGATTTTACCGTCCAAAGTCATGGCAGTCTTCAGTGTTACCCATGGCCGTTGCTGCGTATAAAAACAATCATAGTGCGGGTTCAGCTGTCCAACCTGATCTTCCAAACAGCCAGTAATAACTTCAACACCGTGAGCTACTAGATAGGCTCGACCTTTACCAGCAACCACAGCGTGAGGATCTAATTGTCCAATCACAACTTTACTGATTCCAGCTGCTTGTGACCCGCTCGCAACACGGCGGCGTTTTTCCATGGTGCGAACACGGCTCTAACGTCACTATCAAAGTTGCACCCCGCGTCTGATCTGACGTTAGGTGTGCCAGCGCATCCACCTCAGCGTGAGCACCGCCAAAGTAGTGGTGATAGCCCTGCGCAATCACACGGCCATCTTTGACTACGACCGCACCTACTTGAGGATTACGATAAGTCGCTGGGCCACCCAATCGGGCCTGATAGATTGCTTGTTGCATGTAATCTGTTAACATTTGTGCACCTCCAAAAATAAAAACACCCGCTTATCAGAATCGATAATCGGGTGTTTAAGAGATTGCCAAATAGATTTCACCAGTAGAAAACACCAAAAAGAACCCCTTAAAAGGTCATTTTGTAGCCACTACTGCCTAATAGTTTAAGCAATAATTTTCTTCTCCCATCCAGACTATACTGTCGGTCCCAGACTTGCACTGGGTCAACCGCTTACGCGGGTCACGGACTTCAACCTAAGTTGTTACCGTCGGTCGGGAATTGCACCCTGCCCCGAAGAAATCGTATTTAGTTTTCGCTCTTTATCAAATCACTTTACCAACTAATTGTCAACAAGCGCATCTATTCGAAGCCCACCTTATGCTGTGTTAAACTTGTGAATACATTGATAACTAAACACTTAATTGCCATGATTAACCATTAGCAGGATCAGTTAATTCTTAGAAATTTTCAGAAAACTCTCGTTTGACCTAAATGGTTTTCCCAGTTAACCACGGTATAATTGAACCTATTATTGATATCGGAGTTGAATACAAATGCAAACAAAAATCAGGGGTCATCGATGGCAGGTGCCAGTAGTTGCAGGCATGCTCGCCATTGTTATTATGGGAATCGTTTTCGCTGTTCAGGGAATTACGCCATTCGGAAATCATAACTTACTCATTAGCGATATGGGCGGTCAATACTTATCCTTTTTCACTGCTTACCGTCATGCAATACTGACCCATAGTTTTCAACTATACTCATTTTCACAATCGCTGGGCGGTAACGCGCTTCCTACTATTGCCTATTATTTACTAAGCCCCTTTAACTTAATCATTCTTTTATTCCCTGCGGCCAATATTCCGACCGGCCTCAGTGTCCTGATTATGTTAAAGATTGCAGCGATTGCCATTACGATGACGATTTTCTTACAGAATCATTTCTATACAAGTAGATGGTCAACCGCAATTTTCGGACTAGCTTTCAGTCTGTCAGGCTTCGTTGCCTTGAATTACTTCACCATCATGTGGTTAGATGCCCTTATCTGGTTACCCTTAGTAATTGATGGTCTCGACCACTTAATTAAAACGGGGCATCCCGCTCGTTTCTTTGGCTGGTTATGGGTCAGCATCATCACGGATTACTATCTCGGTTACATGACCGTCCTGTTCGTCATCTATTATTTCATCTACCAACTATTTGAATTAAAAACACCAAACGCCTCTATCTGGCAAACTTGTAAGCAGCAATCAAAATTAATCCGTAACGTCATTCTGACCACCCTGTTTAGTGGTCTCAGTACGATGTTTCTCTTAATCCCCACTGGCCTCGGAATGCTTACTACGGCAAAATCAGCTGTTAAGCTTAGTAGTTACCTCCCAATTCCCGAATTCGGTCTATCCGTCTTCAGTCAATTGGGCTTAGGTGCTAATAGTTTTGCAACCCGGTTGTCGCATGCACCTACACTTTTTAGTAGTACACTAGTCGTTTTATTAGCACTGGCCTACTTTGTTCATCCCTTAATTAAAAAGGGGCACAAAAAGCACGTTGCTGGACTATTGATTGCCCTATTTCTAAGTATGGAAATTCGAACTATCGATACTATGTGGCACATGTTCCAACGTCCCGCAGGATTTCCATACCGTAATGCGTTCTTCTTCAGTTTTGTCCTGATAATGGTTGCCTTTGAGGCTTGGCAAGCTGATCCTCAAAAAATTGCGCTTAAATGGCGTTGGCAGCTGCCGACACTGCTGGCCGGATTGCTCATTATCGGCTGGTTCGTGCAACTATCCAGTGCTGATCTACTGGCAATCTCAACCTTATTACTCAGTTTAATTGCTGTGATAGCTACTGCGTTAGCACTATTTACAACCATCAATCGCCAGCAACAGTTATTACTAGCCGGGATCGTGATTGCAGAACTCGGAACCAATAGTTACTTAACGATGCAAAACACCTCATACGGTAACGAAAGTGCCTATATTCAAGCCTACAAGCGCGAATACCAACAGATGCAAACGGTCAACGATCCTGATGGTCAGCTGTACCGTGTAGAAAATCAGAATACCTTGATCAATCAGGCCTTTAGCTACAATAGTAAATACCGTAACTACAATGACCCGATGCTCTTTAACTTCCATGACATCACTTATTACAGTTCAACTTTTACTAATCAAACTCGGTTAATGCTTAAGTCGCTCGGACTCTATTCTAAAAATGTCCGTCGTGTCAGCTCTGAAGGGCTTAACCCAGTCAGTGAGTTACTGCTAGATATTAAATACGATGTTCAATTGAACGTTACCGGTAGTGCCAACACCAGCATGCGTAGCAATAATGGTCTCGGCTTCGTCGTCTCAAACGCGTTTAAACAACTTTCATTACAAGCCAACAGCGCGCTAGCTAATCAGGAGAAAATCTTACAGAGCCTGCAACCTAGTAAGACACCTTACTTTGCTAGTGCTACCGTACTCAATGACAAGGTCAAATCTGATCCCAGTGCAACTACTTACGGTTACCTTCACACCGTCCAATTGAGAATGAACAATACCGGTTCACTCTACTATAACGACACGTTGGGTAATTCTAAATTCTCAACAATGCGCGTGAACGGCCACCTTGTCCCAACTAAGTTCAACGCTGACGGTGCCATCGTATCTCGTTACCTTGGTGACTTCACTAAGGGTACTGTAGTCACCCTAACAGTCAAACGCACTCAGCCGATACTAGGTACCCACGTTCACATTGCGAGTCTCAACCAAGCCAAATTCAATCAAGTTAAACAGTCCTTATTAGCCAGTCGTTTCACCCCGACTTACCACGTTACGGGAACGCAAACCGTTGTTAGTGGTCAAATAACGAATCGTTCTAATCAAAAATGGCTATACATCGCAATCCCTGCTGATAAGGGTTGGAGCGCTACCGTTAATGGTCAGGCCGTAACACCGCAAACTGTAATTGGCGGTATGACCGCTTTACCAATCCAGGCAGGTAAGAATCAGATTCAAATGACTTACCACGTACCTGGATTACGTCCCGGTGTTATCATTTCATTAATCAGTCTGGTGAGTTTCGGCTTATTGAATGTTTGGTTTCGTAGACGTAAACAGCAAGACTAATAACTAATTAACCGCACCATCACCTTAGCAACATCAATAAAATAAGTTGGTCGCTCTTGAATTGATCGTATAACGATTCAAGAGCGATTTTTTTATTTAATATCATTGATACGGGACAGTAATCTGCCCATTTGATAACACACTATACTGGCTGACCACAGCAATCCGCCGTCACTCAAGCCTTCAAGAAATCCCTTTAAGCACAGTATAATGTATAACCCAAACTTAATCACAGCGCTCAATAGAATGACTTAAATCACCTTAAAATCCTGCTTTACCACGCTATTATCGGCAGACCTGTTGAGGATCCAATTTTTGGTCTTAACACCCAGTCGAATCATAACAAATTTGATAATTGCACTAGTAGTTGCTACTAACAATTTCAAGCAGAATATAACTTTCTCTACTTGACTATTCCATTCAACAGATTTAAATCAACAACCCACTTTCTGATAAAATTTCAGATAACATTCAGACAATCTGAATGGCGGGGTTAGCTAAATAACATGATAATAGAGTTGTTCCCTAATTGTTGAAGGAATTAGGGATCCTTCTCCGTATTAACAGTTTTACCTTAGCTACATTTCTAATAACTCACTCCGCAGGTAAGTTAGACTATTTAGTTAAGTTGCTGATTGGACAGCTTGTCCAGTCAGTTTTTTTGTGTTCATTAATCTAAACTAAATAGCTCAAAAAACTAGACTAATCAAATGACTGATTAGTCTAGTTTAATTGAATATAATTCAGTTGTCGTAAGCTCCGTCTAGCCGTTACCGTCAGATGACGATCATTCCTCCTTTTCGGATTTAGGTGCCCACCAAACCGCAACTATCGTGGCACTTAAACTAACTAGCATCACACCCCACAGACACCGCGCTGCTGGTTAGCGTTTTTGGTTGTTGCAACTGCCGCTGAACAAAATACTGGATATAGGCTTGATTAGTCTTTGTTATCTGACCTGAACTAGGATTGTATGCCGCAACCATCGCACCATACGCTGTTGGCGACTGACCGATATTCTTAATCGTTAACTTTAACGTCCCCGTCTGCGCGTTTGAATAGTGCAAATTGGTTAACTGCTTAGTCGTACCGGTCCATCGTTTGATCAACTGATTATGTCGGCGCAGCTGAATGGTCACTCGACCACGACCATTTTTTGGTGTCAACTGAATGGTATTGCTAAGACCGCTAGTCGGCATCGTAACGACAACTTGCTGACCCACTTGAAGCGTCTTAAAAGTAGGCTGGATATAAATCCCGTTACCTTGCCGACCAACCACTTCATTTTTAATTAGCGTCGTTTGGCTCGTCTGCCACAAACTCACCATGCTAAAGCCAGCCAATACGATTGCAGTCCACGTCAGCTGCCGCCGTCCGTGCGCTTGTCGATGCCATACTGGTAGTTCACTGCCAGCAAGGATACTTAATAGCATCAGTCCTGGTAAAATTGGCAAGGCATAGCGCCCTTCGACCTCCCATAAGATAACATGGAAAAACATCAGTCCGAGCGTTGTTAATGAAATGAAGAAGATTGGCCAATCATTACGCTTTAAGAGCACCCAGATTCCTTGTACGAGCATCGTCAAATAGATGACTTGGCTCATAGTAACTAACCAAAACTGAATTTGACGTTGGTTATTTTGATACCAGCCAGGCGCATGTATCCACTGCGTCGTTAACTTAAAGCTATCAAAGTTACCCGTCGCCCAGAAGATGCGAAACTTCTTCAACAAATGCACGATTGTTCCACTAACACCCATTTGTTGCAGGCGCTGACTGATCATCGTTTTAGTTTGAGCCTGCTTAGCTACTGCCGTTTTAGTGTCCTTGACTGCTCGGAAATCACTGCCCTGATATTGACCACTACTCTTAGGATTTAAACTCATTGCAACCCAGCTGGTCGTTGGTAAGGCTACGTTGACATTCTGTTGGTAACCAGCCCGTTGCTGAGCAATCTTCATGGCGCCCATCATTAAAGCCAACGTGACAATGGCACTCACTAACCAACTAGCAACTTGACGCCAAGTTAACCGATGCTGAATGCCTAATACGACAACGATGATCAACATCGCAATCCATAAAATAATCAAGTTGGATTTCATGACTAGGCCAAAGGCAACCAACAACCCATTCAGTAGTTGTAGTAGCCAACGTCGCCAATTATTTTGATGTAAACTGGCTATCAACAACGCCAAGCTATCAACCATTATTGGTAATACCAAGAAGTCCGTATAGGCAAACAAACTATACGCATAGATTGGCACACTGACTAGCCATATCACTAACAAGGCCAGTGCCCCTGGCTGCCAACGTCGCCAACGCTTTAGTAAATATAAGCCACTAACTAAACCCGTATCGACCCAGATAAATCTGAGTCCATTCAAGATAGTCCAAGGCGTTGCTACAAAACTGATAATGTGCTTGATCAATGTCGCCTCTAGCAACACGAAATTAACATTATTGGGATAGATCATAAAGTAATGCGCCCAAACATGCTTTCCTTGTGCCAGTGCAATCGCCTGATTACGGACAAAGAAAGCATCTGCACGGCCCACATCGATAAAATTAATGGCAACAGCCAACTGTGCAATGATTATTAATCCCACAGTCGCCCAGAGCAACCAGCGATAAGTCCGTTCTGAGCACTGGCGTAACCAAGCGCGTCCTGCATTCAGAACAATTAATAGGCCTAGTACCAACACTAAAATAACGGCTGGCGAAGGCCAATCTGGGTCGCCTAAAAAGTTAACCGGTTGGAGCCATGCGACTAAAAGTGCGCATCCTAAGAAACCAGCGGTTAACCAATTAACGCCCCTTACGAGCGACTTCATCCGCGTACCCGTTGCTGTTGAGCCAACACTGCTGGTCGTTGTGCTACCGTATAATCATCAGTCTCAATAATATAGCGTGGACGGTGTTTAACTTCAGCAAAGATCTTGCCTACGTATTCACCAACAATGCTGATTCCAATCAACTGAACACCACCCAGGAACCACAGACTGGTCATCAATGAGGCCCAGCCATCGACAGTCGTACCGAAAAGGCCTTTGATAAAGGCGTACAACATCATACCCAAGCTGATCACACTAATAACGATCCCCACTGACAGAATGGCTTTGATTGGTGCAATCGAAAATGAGGTCACCCCATCCATTGCAAATGCTAACATCTTGCGAAATGGATACTTTGATTTACCAGCAAACCGGGGCTTGCGCTGATAATAAAGTTTGGTTGTCGGAAAACCTAGTTGTGGGATAATTCCCCGTAAGAATAAGTTAGTTTCAGAATAACGCATCAGCGCGTTGACGGCCCGATGACTCAATAGTCGGAAGTCCGCGTGATCAGGTACTAATTGAACCCCAATGCGCCCCATCAAACTGTAAAAGGTCTCGGCCGTCCAACGTTTAAAACGTGAATCCGTGGTACGGTCATTACGGACACCGAGGACAATGTCGCTACCCTCGTTGAACTTCATCACCATTTCTGGAATCACATTAGGATCATCCTGAAGATCAGCGTCAATGGTAATCACGGCATCCGACGTTGCAGCGGCCGTTTTCATTCCAGCCATTAACGCATTCTGGTGACCAAAATTACGACTGAACTTAATTCCTGTAAAAATAGCAGCTTGCTTCTCTAAACCCTTAATAATTTCCCAGGTTTTATCTTTACTACCATCATCAACAAACAACAATTTGCTGGCAGAACTGATTTGATTCTTTTGAATTAACTGATTTAAGATTCCACCCAATACCTTGGAAGACTCTGGTAAGACTTCTTCTTCGTTATAGCAAGGTACAATAATTGTTAAGCGTGCTTTATTCATTGTAACTACCCCCTGTAATATGCCTGATACTAGCCATTATTAAAGAACAATCGGCTAACTTGCAACCAAGTATAGGCGTCTCGCCACTAAGACAACAGTAGTTCAATTTGAACGTTATCTGAACTTTTTTCAGATAACGATTTCATTACTAGTAATTAATCGTAAATCATGGATTATTAGTGTTAGTTATGTCACAATCTTAACTAACTTAATAATTGTATAACTATTATTTCCATAATCTTAAGGAGTAATCTAATTGAATATAAAAAAAGTGAGTCTTATTAGCGTTTCAATTGTGGCTATCGTTGTACTTGGCGAACTTGTTTTTCACAAAACAGTCGCCGACCAAACCGCAGGCGCCTCGACTTGGAGCGTCGAACGCGATGGCACTAGTATTTCACCTGCCGTTCAAACTAACAGCCAGTTCAGTAAAAGCTTATTAAAAGGCTATCCACACTTAAAAAATACTTTAGATCAAGATTCCGCACCAGAATTTTATGTTATTCCCGGCCTCAAAACGACTAAAAGCATCAATAGTAGTACCGGTGCTACCGCGATTGATCGTGATATGGACCCCCAAGGATTGGCAGTCACTTCTAAATAGTAGTATCCAGATGGGAACGGGGCTGACAACGATGCAACAAAAGATTCCAGCCAGCCCAACAACCTTACCGATTAAACAGGGACTTGCTAAAGTAGCAGCCGCCAATACGCAAATCAATGCTGGCGAAACTAAATCCGGGTTGGCAATGACCAAGTTGACTGCGGGTAACACCGCAATCGCGACTAAACTCCTATCCGGCTCTCAAAAACTCAGCAAAATTCATGCCAATAGCCACAATGCCTACTACCTTGCAAATCCAGTTAAAACAACCCTTACTGACGAATCTAAAGTTCCTAATAACGGGACTGGGATGGCACCATTCGCCATTTCACTTGGTATTTTCGTTGGCGGGATTGGCCTTGGTACCATGTTTGATGGTTATAAACCATTCAAGAACCCTAAAAACTTTTTCACTTGGTGGGCCAGCAAAGCGTCAATCATTGCCACTGTTGGTGTGATTCAATCCGTCTTACTTTACGGAACACTGAACAGATTCTTAGGGCTTAAGACGCAATCTAACCCACGCTTATTCTTGCTGATACTACTTGGTGCGTGGACGTTCCTATCGATCATCTTTGCACTCGAAATTTTACTTGGTGCGGTAGGGACTTGGCTAGTAACCATCTTCTTAGTCTTACAAATTTCATCTTCAACGGGCCTATACCCAATTCAATTGACTAGTAACATGGCCAGCAATCTCAGAACGTGTTTGGATACTTTGACATTCG
>NZ_LFEE01000021.1:128626-128751 GCF_001039045.1 Lactiplantibacillus herbarum | reverse complement strand
TGCCGGGGTGGCGGAATTGGCAGACGCACAGGACTTAAAATCCTGCGGTTAGTGATAACCGTACCGGTTCGATCCCGGTCCTCGGCACTTTTATTAAGCACCCATAGCGCAATTGGATAGAGTGT
>NZ_LFEE01000021.1:109362-127589 GCF_001039045.1 Lactiplantibacillus herbarum | reverse complement strand
CCTGAAGAATCATTCTGTTGAATGGTTCTTTTTTTGTGCCATTAATATTTTGATACACTATTAATCATTATTGATAAAGAGTACTGTGAAGCCGCCCAATTCGTAAAATGGATTTGGGCGGCTTTTTCATACTTGAAGATATGCTTAGGGAAGTTACTGAAGGTTAACTGCAGTGAATTGATCGAATAAGTTGACTTGCAGTTTGTACTGATTGTTTTTGCAAAGGTCGGGGAGGTCAACTTAACTAAGTATAAGTAGGCGTCTAGAATGACGTATGGCGTCGATTGTTGGTAATGACGTAGATTTACTTACGATACTCATTAATAGTGCTTAAAGAGGCTGCTAGCGAGTATGCTAACGTTAGGTTGTAATTAAGTGCGACTAACCGTAAATAAAAAGAGCTGTTGCTTAAGGTGATCGCAATAGCTCTTTTATAGTCTTGTATTATGATTTTAATGACCGTACGAATGAGTACCGACTTTCATGGTAATCGTAATCAGAGGTCGTGTACTTAGCAAATTGCTTGAATGATTCGCTTCGTAGCCATACGGCATATTCTGAATCACTGTGCCAGTTCGTA
The DNA here is from genome assembly GCF_001039045.1 of Lactiplantibacillus herbarum. Taxonomy (GTDB): domain Bacteria; phylum Bacillota; class Bacilli; order Lactobacillales; family Lactobacillaceae; genus Lactiplantibacillus; species Lactiplantibacillus herbarum. The sequence goes on along the minus strand of NZ_LFEE01000021.1, from coordinate 127,009 downwards.
ACAATAACGAAAGCTGCATTGTTTTTAGCCTTTCGAAGAATCCAGAAATGCTTCAAACCATCAGGCTTATTATAGTCATGACGGAAACTATTGTACTTGGAATTGAAGACTTTTTGTTCTTCAACTGGTAGATCAACAAAAATAAAGCTGGTCATACCGTGCCAATCAGCCGTACCCTTTGAAAGTAGGACGTCATAGCTGACAGGACTTGAAAAGACGGATTCTTCACCAGATAAATCAAGTAGCATATAACGATCTTCAGTGGCGTTGGCTTGCATCAACAGCAAGTCACGATCAGCATGCTGTTGCTGGATCATCGTCAAAATTTTACGTGTCCCAAATGTTGCGGATACTTTTCCACTCATAAATATCACTCCTTTAGTTATTACACCTAATATTATACGTGTTTCTTTTAATAATTGAAAATATGTTAAGTGCTGGATTTCATTTTTCCTCGAACCTATACTAAAATAGAACTAGTAAATAAATACTGAGAGGATTGGCGATAATGAAATTAACTGTATTAGGTTATTATGGTGGTTATCCTTATAACGGAGTCGGGACAAGTTCCTACCTGGTGACCTCTGGAAATTATCAACTGTTATTAGACTGTGGTTCGGGTGCTTTGAATGCACTAGAAGAGGTCTTAGATCCATTGCAGCTGGATAGTGTGCTTCTGACCCATTATCATCACGATCACACGGCCGATGTGGGCGTTCTACAATACTATTGGCAATTGCGCCAAGGTGACCGTAAAACGCCACTGCTGCCAATCTATGGTCACACAGCTGACCCCTTGAATTTTGGTGCCTTAACCTGGGCTGGTGCTACTGAAGGACGTGCGTACGATCCAGCTGCTGTTAATCAGATTGGCCCATTTGACGTGACCTTCATGCCAACCAAGCACCCAGTACCAGCGTACGCTGTTAAATTAGTTGAACGGGAGACTGGACAACAGTTGGTTTTCTCTGCGGATACGGCCTATATTCCTAATTTAGCAACGTTTGCCACTGGTTCGCAACTATTAATGACTGATACGAACTTTGGTGCTGATAAGACGGGGAAGATGTGGCACATGACGTCAGTTCAATCTGGTCAGGTTGCTAAACAGGCCCACGTACAGCAGTTATTGCTGACGCATTTACCACAAGATGTCCCATTTGACCAATTACAACGGGAAGCCCAAGCCGCTGCTGGTGATGGAATTGAAGTGTTAATTGCAAAGAAGTACTTAAAATTGGATTTAGGATAGTTTGTTTGAGCTTAGTAAATAACTTTACTAAGCTTTTTTAGTTTGACTTATTAAACTTGTGTTATAAGTTTAATAAGTCAAATATGAATTGCGTGCAATGCAGTGGTCGACGTAATAGCGCTTTGAAATGATAAATCAGCAACTTAAAATACATATTAGTCGATAATGTCAAAAATATAATGACCGCATTCCAAATAAATTAATTGAAACTGTTCACAATTTTAAATTAGTATCGTATAATGAATGATATTATCAAGTTGATTAACGATGCCAGAGGAGGAACCAATATGGTTATTTTATACACAGCTCCAAGTTGTACTTCGTGTCGGAAAGCCAAACTTTGGTTACAGACACACGACATTGATTTTCAGGAACGGAATTTATTTAACGAACCACTTTCGATTAACGAAATTAAAGGAATTCTTCAATTAACCGAAAGTGGAACGGAAGAAATTATTTCAACGCGCTCGAAAGCCTTTCAACGCCTTGACGTTGATATTGATGATCTATCACTTAACGAATTATATGACATGATTACGCGTGACCCAAGTCTATTACGGCGGCCAATTATGCTGGACGAAAAACGGCTACAGGTTGGTTATAACGACGATGAAATTCGGCGTTTCTTGCCACGCGAGATTCGAACACTGGAATTATTACGGGCCCAGCAGATGGCAAATATGTAGATTTAACTGGCTAATTAGGTTAACTAATTAGCTATTTTTACTATTTTCAGATAGATTACTTTACAATCGACTGAAATCAGTTAGAATTGTGATAGTGATTATGGCCCTTGACACTTAGAAAGGGGTGGATCTGTAATGGAGATGGAACGCATCAATGAAGATACGATTCGCGTCGTGATTGGTAACGACGATCTCAATGAGCGCGGAATTCGCGTGTTAGATTTACTAGGGAATCATAAGCAAATTGAAAGTTTCTTTTATAGCATCTTGGAGGAAGTTGATGTAGAGCATCAATTTCAGGATAATGATGCGGTGACTTTCCAGGTATTACCTAATCGTAACGGCTTAGAATTATTTATTAGTAAAAATAGTGAAAACTTACAAGATACAATTACGAAGGCGACCCAGTCATCCGATCAGTCGGATGATTTAGACTCGCAAGACGATGTATCGGAGTATTTAAAACGTAAGTTAATGCAAACTGATACTAATCAGACTGAAATGGGGAAAGGTGTTTCCCACAATCAGACTAAGGATACCAATGATTTGGATCCCTATATCGATGATCCGGACACACCGACTAAGGAATGTGTCCTGAAGTTTGATCAGTTTGAAGATGTGATTGCTTTAGCACAAATGTTCCGGCCTGAAGGGGTTGCGTCTAACCTGTTCAAGTATCGGGATCAATATTATCTAGAATTAGTGTTCTTTGTTGATCAGTCTTCAACGGCTGCAATCAAAGATGATATCGCTGTAGCGTTAGAATATGCGCATTTAACGAATCTTTCCGCTGATATGTTATTAGAACATGGCGAAACGGTGATGTCGAACGCGGCACTTGAAACGGTACGCCACTATTTTAAATAAGCTTATCGATTGAAAAAACTGTAATCCAAATTGGGTTACAGTTTTTTCGTGACTTCTAATTCATACTGCGTAACTAGTCTGTGAGGGGAGGGGGAAGCGATGTTCATGGCGGTTGATGCACAACAACAGTTGGTGAATGCGCTGGATGCGGATCGGCAGGGACATTATTTCTGTCCGGGATGTTCGACATCCGTTTACTTAAAACGGGGTTCAGTCGTTACCCCACACTTTGCACATAACTCGTTGACGGATTGTCACGTTTTTTCTGAAGGAGAGACGGCGGAACATCTTCGTGGCAAACAGCAATTAGCCGCGTGGTTTGCCGCCAATGGATACACGGTTAAGCTCGAAGCGGCCTTACCCACACTTCATCAGCGTCCCGATATTCTCGTAAAACGAGCTAGTCAGCCGCCCATAGCACTGGAGTTCCAATGTTCGCCGCTGTCACTTGAGCGATTGGTCGAACGAACGCAGGGTTATTGGCAAAATGGGTACCGGGTACTCTGGCTATTGGGTTCACCCTATCAACATCACTTAAAACTTCACGGCAAAGCAATCAAATTCATTCAGCATTATTCCCAATGGGGCTGCTACCTGTTGTTTTGGCAAGTTCAAACCGCGACATTGCGGCTAGTTTATCAATTATTAACGGTAGATACGGAATCGTTGAGTTACCAAGAACGAGTATTTGGCCTGCATCAAGGGACCGTTGATGAATTGCTGCAGTTTTCGCCGCCCTTAGCGGTATCTCCAAGATCAACTAATTCCGTGCAGCAGTATTATCAGCAACTGATGTTAGCCAGACTGCGGCAAACGCCAAATTTTCGTGAGTTACAGACGTATTGCTATCAGCGCGGTGGGACGTTGGCCCAGTTACCGGCGTGGGTCGTCAGTCAACGTCCCCAAGTCCCGGTATTACAGCGGCCGTATTTGGTCTGGTATCTGCACGTCTTTGGCTGTCTGTTAACGTGGACGGGGACAATCAGTGCAACTGAATTAACGACATTAGTCTGGGAACAGCTACAGCCATTGTTGACACGGCATGCCTGTATTCGTCATCCTGGTACGCTTCACCGGCAGTTAGTAGCCAAGTTGATTGCATTGCTGGCGCAACAACGGGTTCTAATTTGGCAGAATAATAAGTGGTCCCTGAATCGGCAACAACTTTGTTGGCAAAACGGCTGATTTTAGATCCTGAGTAAGGGTCGTGTTAGTAATGTGTGGTAACCTAAGATTATATTGATTTAATTGGAGGGATCTGCATGGTAACAACTAAAGAATTACCGACACGTTCGGCCGTACCCGAAGCATTAACTTGGGATTTGACACCTATTTATGCTGATCAGACTACGTACTTAGCGGATGTTGATCAGGTTAAAGCTGCACTTTCAACTGTCGCAGCGCTCAAGGAAGACTTTACGAGTTCTGCTGACACCGTACTAACGGGAATCCAGTCCGTCTTAGGGCTCTATCGCCGCTTAGAAAAGGTGGCCGTTTATGCGAGCCTCAAAAGTGATCAGGATACTGGAAATAGCGCGAACGCAGCGTTGGACGATCAGGCCGGTAGTTTAACCGCCAAGGTATCGGCGGCAACGGCCTGGTTTGAACCCGCAATTTTGCAATTAACGCCAGCCCAGTTGGATCAATTTCTAGATGAAAACGTGGCTTTGCGTGACTACCGCCATTTATTAGATACGGTGCGGTTACAAAAGGGACACGTGTTGAGTGAAAGTGAAGAAGCCTTGCTAGCTGGAGCGGGGGATATTTTTGATGCGTCTGCTAAGACTTTTGGCATCATGAATAATGCGGACTTTGACTTTCCAACGGTTAAAGACGAAGATGGTAACCCAGTTAAGCTCTCACAGGGGCTTTATGGTGTGTTATTACAATCCGTTCAACCAGCAGTACGTCGCGAAGCCTTTATGGCACTTTACCAAGTCTATAGTCAGTTCCGGCGGACGTTGGCCTCGACTTTAGCAGGTCAGGTTAAGGTGCATAATTTTGTTGCTCAGGCGCATCATTATCCAACTGCTCAGGCGGCGGCTTTAGCTGCTAACCAAATTCCAACGACGGTTTATGAGTCGTTAGTAAGCTCAGTTGACGATCATCTTGAATTATTGCACCGATACGTGGCTTTACGGAAACGTTTATTGAATGTCGATGAATTGCATATGTATGACATGTATACGCCGTTAACGCCTAAACCTGCAACTAGTTATACGTATCAACAGGCTCAGGAGACGGCACTGCAAGCGCTGAAGATTCTAGGACCAGATTACGTGAAGCACGTTAAGACGGCGTTTAGTTCTCGCTGGATCGACGTTGTGGAGAATAAGGGTAAGCGCAGTGGGGCGTACTCATCTGGGATGTACGATACCGTACCTTACATGCTACTGAACTGGCAAGACAATATCGATAATCTGTACACGTTGGTTCACGAGATGGGACACAGTATGCATTCCTATCTAACGACCCACAGTCAGCCTTACCAGTACGGGGATTATTCGATCTTTGTCGCCGAAATTGCGTCAACGACAAATGAAAATCTGTTAACGAATTACCTGCTAGCAACTGAAACAGACCCACAAATCCGGGCCTACGTCTTGAATTACTATCTGGATGGATTCAAGGGGACGGTCTTCCGTCAGACTCAGTTTGCGGAGTTCGAACAGTGGCTTCACGAACAGGATCAAGCTGGTGAAGCATTGACGGCTGATCGGTTATCCGAACACTATCTACACCTGAATGAGCGCTATTACGGTGATGACGTGGTCAGTGATCCACAGATCGCGGATGAATGGACCCGGATTCCTCATTTTTACTATAACTACTACGTCTATCAGTATGCGACTGGTTTTGCCGCCGCTTCGACACTGGCAGAACGAATGAGTACGAAGCAACCGGATGCCGTTAAAGATTATTTGGGTTACTTGAAGGCGGGCTCTTCAGCTTTTCCTATCGAAGTGATGCACCGTGCCGGGGTCGATATGACCAAACCAGATTACTTGAACGATGCGTTTAAAGTTTTCGAAGCACGTTTAGATGAATTTGAAACGCTCGTTAATCGCTAGAGGTTAACAAGCGGTGAGCTATTAAATTAATGATTAGTAAAAAGCACCCGGCGAATTTAATCGTCGGGTGCTTTTTACTGGTAAAACCAGTTGAATAATTGCATTTAATGAAATTATAAAACGTGTAATTGAGCGTTAACTAAACTGGCGCAATCGGCATTCGCACGCTTAGTTAAGTCGTGGAATGGATCTAAATCGCCTTGGACTAGGTCAGAAAGGGTGGCGTAGTTGAACTTTTCTAGTAAAACCCCATAGTCACACCGATCACAGTCGAAAACGACTGCGGATGAAGCTTCGGTAATATTCATTTCGGAAGCTAACCGTTGATCCGCATGAAAGGCTTGTTTGGCCAGTTCACTATCACGGTCTTCCATAAACATATCGAGATCAATCTTACAGTCCGTTGCGACCGTTTTGACTAATTCTTCTGAATAACGTTGTCCTGCTTTGAGCATTGCTGATTGAAGTGCAATCAAGAAATTACGACCACGTTTTTTGCCCTGAAAGAGAGCGGCTTTGTAGTCCAGAATCACTCTGTAAAGTGTTTCTGACTGACGGTTTTGGGCTTGCCAGTCAGAGACGCCGATTCCTTGACACTTCAACGCGCGTTGAACGACGTTAATGTTTAGTAACGGTACGAATTGAAATTGGATTTGCTTATCTGAATCATTGGCTAACCGCAATACATTCTGTTCATCACGGACACATTGAGTGGCCAACGGATTTACAAATAAATACACTTCTAACACGTCATAATTCCTCCACTTTCTCTATTCGCGTCATAGTGCAGAATACCAATCAAGCGAGGTATTTGCAAGTTTTTTAGCCTATGAGTAGTCGTTTGTTTAATCACAATGTTCCTTCATTTGAACTTTCACAGGTTATCATGCACCGATTTCAGATATTCGTAAAGTATTTTGTTTCTAAAATGGGGAATTGGTTAATTAATGACTTTTGAGTTGAATCTCGAGAACGTTAACTTTTTATTCTGGTAAATTATGGTAAAATTCTAGGGTATGGATTGAAACGGAGGTGCCCCGATGGAAGATTGGAATCATTTTTTATTACCTTATCAGCAAGCCGTTGATGAGCTCAAGGTCAAGTTAAGGGGAATGCGCAAACAGTATCGTGATCTGAATCAGCATGAACCGATTGAATTTATCACGGGACGGGTTAAACCCGTTGATAGTATCAAAGAAAAAATGACGCGCCGTAAAGTACAGTCAGACCGATTAGAACAAGATATGCAAGATATCGCCGGGCTGCGAATCATGTGTCAATTCGTGGAGGACATCTATCAAGTCGTCGATCTCTTACGGAAGCGCACGGATATGACGATCTTAGAAGAACGCGATTATATTAGTAATGAGAAGCCATCTGGTTACCGGTCTTACCACATTGTGATCGAATATCCGGTTCAGATGGTCGGTGGTGAGAAGAAGATTCTGGCAGAAATCCAAGTACGGACGTTAGCCATGAATTTCTGGGCAACTATTGAACACTCACTTAATTATAAATATCAAGGGGACTTTCCCGAAAACCTGAGCCAAAGATTACAGCGGGCTGCGGAAGCTGCTTTTAGTTTAGATAAAGAAATGTCAGAAATTCGTGAAGAAATTCAAGAGGCTCAAAGTCTATTTTCATACGGCAAGGGTCCTAGTAATGCTGACGAGACTGATAAGACGAAGGAAGACCAAAATTAATGAAAGTCACAATTTTTGCGAATGCTAGTCCTAAAACGAAAAAAGTGGCCGCTGAATTACATACAAAGGTGGTTGCGGCGGGCTTTGAAATCGATGATGTGCACCCCGACATTGTGTTGTCTGTAGGGGGCGATGGAACGCTCTTAGGGGCCTTTCATCACTATAGTGACATCGTTGATCAAGTACGCTTTGTCGGTGTGCATACGGGCCATCTAGGCTTCTATACCGACTGGCGTGATTACGAGATCGACCAATTAGTAGCGGGCTTGAAAGAAGATAATGGTCAGAGTGTGACCTATCCGTTACTATCCGTCGAGATTACTTATGCGGATACTGAGGAGACCGATCACTACTTGGCACTTAACGAGTCAACGCTGAAGAAGCTAGGTAGCACGATGGTGGCCGACGTTTATATTCAAGATGAATTATTCGAACGGTTCCGTGGTGACGGTCTATGTGTCTCTACGCCAACCGGCTCGACCGCGTACAATAAATCGGTCGGCGGTGCTGTGATTCATCCGCGCTTAGATGCGTTGCAGATGGCTGAAATTGCATCGATCAATAACCGGGTCTTCCGGACGTTAGGTTCACCAGTGATTGTTGCGCCGTACGAAACGATTACGATTCGGCCACAGCAACAATCTCACTTTATTTTCACGGCTGATCAGTTGGACACGCAACCCCGGCCAATTCAGCAGATCTGTTACTCGATTGCTAATCGTCGGATTGCCTTTGCCCAGCATCGGCATAACCGTTTCTGGCAACGAGTTGGGACGTCCTTCATCGGGTTGGAAGAAGAATGAGGTTTACCTGGATCAACCACGAAACCGCTCCGCTAAAAGTGAAGACGTTGTTGTCACACCATGACGTAACGCGGAGTTTGTTGAAGAAAGTTAAGTTTCACGGTGGCGCGATTCTCGTCGATGAACAACCAGTACTAGCGATCCACATGCTAACCGGTGGTGAAACGGTGACAATGGTTACCCCGGATGAGATTGGCAATGACCACTTAGACGTGTCGTCGTTACCGATTAATATCAGCTACGAGGATCGGGATTACTTGGTGGTGAATAAGCCAGCGGGAGTAGCGTCAGTACCAGCTCACGCTTTGCCACCTAATACCTTAGCCAACCGAGTGAAAGGGTACTGCCGTGAGCAGGGGTACGCTAACGAGGTCGTCCACATTACGACACGGTTAGACCGTGATACGAGTGGCATCGTGTTGTTTGCGAAACATCACTTTGCGCACTCGATCATCGACCACCAGCTCAAAGCCCACGCGATGCGCAAAATGTATTTGGCGGTTGTCAGTGGTGAGTTGGCTTCGGAGCACGGGTTCCTCGACCAACCAATTGGCCGCGCGCCAGAGTCGTTTATCAAACGGGCGATTACGGCGGATGGTAAACCATCTTTGACGGAATACTGGGTCGTTAAACGACTAGCAGGTATGACGGTCGTGCGCGTACGGCTACATACCGGGCGCACACATCAGATTCGAGTGCACTTTGCAGCCAGTGGTCACCCGTTGATCGGGGATAAACTCTACAACGGGCCTAAAAGTCCGTGGATTGATCGCCAAGCCCTGCACTGTATGCAGTTAAGTTTTGACGATCCGTTCATTGAGCAACCATTGACCGTTTATGCGCCGTTGCCAGAGGACATCGTGCGGTTGATTGAAGCGAATCAATTGGCTGATGACTAGCTGATGATTTGATTTTGATTTAATTATAAAAATAGTAATAGCAAAAGATCCTGCCGTTAACAATTAAGTTAATGACAGGATCTTTTTTGATTTTATACTAATGAACTATGGAAATTAGTAATCGATAATCTTAGTCCCGTGAGCCTGTTTAACGCCGATCGCCGTCGTAACAGCATCCACGTTAGCGGCGGGGACGCCACCACCAGGTAGGATTTGGATGCGATTAGCAGCTAATTCGATCGTCTGCTTTAATTGTGGCACACAGTCCATGATTGGTTGATCGAGTGACCCACCATGGGTGAGAATCCGGTCAACATCGTGGTCGACGAGCCAGTCAATGGCAGCAGCCTGTTGATCAGGTGCAATCGCATCAAAGGCCATGTGGAAGGTGATACTCATGCCGCCAGCAGAACCAATTAATAGCTCGAGCGCTTCCGTGTCAAGTTGACCGTCAGCGGTGAGGGCACCCAAAGCAACGCCGTCAACACCTAAGGACTGAGCTTGTAGCAAGTCAGCTTCCATGATTTTGAGCTCGGTATCGTTATATACGAAGTTGCCACCACGAGGACGAATCATGGCAATTAATGGAATCCCATGTTCGTTGGTGTACTTAGCAGCTTCAGCCATAACACCTTTACTGACGGTTGTGCCGCCAGCGGGGAGATTGTCGTTTAGTTCAATCCGGTTAGCACCCGCAGCAATGGCAGCGGGAATATTTGTGTAGTTTTCAACGCAGACTTCTTTTAATAGCATGTTGTTCACCCTTTAATTAGAATCTGACAGAAACGCCTTCAGGGACGTCAATGTCTTTTTGTAGTAGGGTAAGTGTACCACTTGTCAGGTCGCGAGCATACAAGGTCGCATTGTCCGTATTCTGGTTAACGACCACGACAAAGGCCTCGGTAGGATCTAAATCAAAGTCGCGTGGGAAGTCGCCTTCCGTACTGATCTGTTGAATTAAGTCCAGACTGCCATCGGTTGCTACGGCAAAGACGGCTAACGTGTTGTAACCGCGGTTGGAAACGTAGAGAAAATGACCATCGTGGCTCAAACGAATTGCAGCGGCACCGTTGTGTTCTTGGTAGTCAGCAGGAATCGTTTTGACGATTTCGAGTTGTTCGAATTGGCCTTTAGCTGCGTCATACTTCAAGGTAGCGATTTGACTGGATAATTCACCAGCTAAGAAGGCGTATTGACCATCAGGACTGAAGACCAGGTGACGGGGACCAAAGCCAGCGGGCATGGTCAAAACAGACTGTTCAGTCAATTTGCCAGCGTCACTAACGTTATAGACGTAGACTTTGTCACTACCTAAGTCGATAACAGCCAAACGATTGTCTGGGGTTAGGTCAGTATAGTGGATATGTGAGCCATCTTGTTCTGGAAGAGGTCCCTTACCCGTATGTTGGACTGTATCAGTTAAGGTTAACTGACCATCCGCAGCGATTTTCATCACTTCAGCGGTTCCCTTATGGTAATTGGCACTGTAGACGAGTTGACGTGCTTCATCAACAGCTACGTATGCAGGAGGCGTACCAGGTGCAACCACTTCGTTGAGTTTGTTCGCGGTTTTACCGGTTAATTGCCAAGCAGCGATACCACCTTCGTCAGCTTCTTTGGTCACACTGTAAAGCCGGTCTTTGGCAGATAGTGCCAAATAGGTAGGGTTATTAGTTGCGGCGAGTAAGCCATCGATTGTTAACGTTTTAGTCGTCGTGTCGAGGGTCCCTTGATAGATTCCCTGACTCGTTTTTTTCGTATAAGTTCCAAATAAAATTCGTTCTTGCATGTAAACAAACCTCCTTGATAGATAGTTTTAGTATAGCATAGTTAATCAGGTTGTAAGCGATGACAAATTGGCGGAACAGATTGTGTCTATGCTACAATTAAAGCAGTTAATTAAAGAATGGGGGTTAAAAAATGGTCCTAACAGCAACGGTTCAATCAATTGGCGAACACGCCATTGATCCAGAAGAACCAATTTTAGTTTTATTTGATGAAACGGCCACGGATGACTTAAAACAGATTGCGATTATCCAAAAGTTTGACGCACCCGTAGGCAGTCTTTCATTGACAGTCGGGGGCAAGCTCACGATTGATGATCAAACGTATACGGTGGCTTATGCAGGTGAATTAGTCGCTGCTAATTTAACTTCGATCGGTCACGCAACTTTGTATTTCAAGGACGTACCAGCTAAACCAATGGCTAACGGCGTTTATTTAACACCTAATCAGTTACCAACGATTAAAGTTGGTAGCCAAATTACTTATCAAGTGTAGGAAGGGGTGGCGTGAATGAAAGCTAACCGGCAAACAACGCGCTGGCAGAGTCAGCGGATTATTCGCCTTTTGGTTATTATTTTGTTAGTGTTGGCCATCTTCTTCATGGGTAAGCAAGTGGACTGGTTATTGACCCCGGTCCGGCAGTTTTTTAGTATTGTTGGTCTACCGATTATTTTAGCGGGAGTGCTGTACTACTTGCTCAATCCCTTAGTGGACTGGCTAGAGAAACGTTTCCATATTCGGCGGACGTGGACGATTATTGGTGTGTTTGTTGTGGTGACAGTACTACTGGTACTGGGAATCGTGGCGATCATTCCAACGATTCGTGATCAAACCTTGGCAATTATTAACGATTGGCCCACGTATTGGCAGAATGCGATTAAGGAAATTAATCGTTGGAGTAACGACCCACAGTGGAGCGGTATTCGCGACCAGGTTGCCAACTGGAATACGGATCTCAGCAAGCTGTTAAATGGTGGTGTCTCTAAGTACCTTACGGGAACGGTCACGTCATTGACGGGGGTCTTCAGTACCGTAACGACCGTTATTATTGGGTTGATTACGATGCCGTTTATCCTGTTTTATCTCTTGCGGGATGGTCATCAGTTACCAAAATACATGGCTAAATTTATCCCGACCAAGGCCCGTGCTAGTTTTCTAACGGTTTTAACCGAGATCAACTCCCAAGTCAGTAACTATATTCGTGGACAGTTGACGGTGGCTTTCTGTGTGGCCGTGATGTTTGCGGTCGGTTACAGTATCATCGGGTTGAAATTTGCGTTAACACTAGGAATTGCGGCCGGAGTCTTGAACCTGATTCCATACTTGGGCTCTTTCCTAGCGATGGTGCCATCCGTGGTGATTGCTTTAGTGACCTCGCCATGGATGCTAGTGCAGGTGCTGGTCGTGTTTGTTATCGAACAGACGATTGAGGGCCGTTTTATCTCACCATTAGTGTTAGGCAGTAGCTTAGCGATCCATCCGATTACGATCCTGATCGTCCTGTTAGCGGCAGGTAAGATTTTTGGCCTGATGGGCGTGATTTTCGGGATTCCGGGTTATGCGATTCTCAAGGTACTGTGGACGCACTTATTTGACTGGTACCGAGCTTCTTCAGGTTTGTATGAACCGGAAGAAACACCGCCGTCAAAAGAGTAACGTGGTAAATGAGGTCTGAAAGCAGTCAGATAGCCGCAATTTAGACTAAAAAAAGAAGCACCTAGAATTTTCAAAATTCTGGGTGCTTCTTTTTTTACCAGCTAGCTTTTTTGACGCCTGGAATTTGACCGGCGTGAGCTAAACGACGAAAATTCAGTCGTGACATTCCAAACTTACGAAGGTAAGCGTGAGGACGACCATCGAGCATGTCGCGGTGGTGAATGCGAACGGGTGAGGCGTTACGAGGTAGCTTGGCTAACCCAGCGTAATCTCCAGCTGCTTTCAGTTCTTCGCGACGAGTAGCATACTTAGCGACCGTGGCTTCAATACGTTTTTCTTTAGCAATCTTAGATTTCTTTGCCATATGAGGTATAACTCCCTTATTAACCAGATTTTAGTGTCAATTTGGAAGCAAATGATTTTGTTGAATTTTTAGGTTGAGTTTTAGAACAGTCATTAAGATAGCATAGCCAAATCTGAATTGCGACTATTTTGTCTGTGGGGGTGTGGTATGATTGTTAGGTTCAATTGGCAGTAGTCGTCATTAAGATGATTGTTCAGTCAATTAATGGATTTTAAGACTTGCTCAATACATAAGTCATATTAGTATGTGGAAATAAAAAAATTAATCAGGATAAGGTGAGCAGTGTGAAAAAAATTGATCTTGGAATGCAATTTGTTCAGAATAATATCGGTCTATTTCGATGTCTCGTGTGTGATCAGGCCTACGTGGCTATCGAAGATCACAGTCTCTGCTGTCCAAACGGGCACCAAGTAGATTTTTCTAAAAAGGGCTCGTTGTACTTTTTGACCCATCAGGTTAAAAGTGAATACGACGCAGCGATGTTAGCTGCACGCCGGCGCGTTTTGCAAGCGGGCTTCTTTACGCCAATCGTCAAAGCGATTAACGTGGCATTACCCGCAACACCACAACGTATCTTGGATATTGGTAGTGGTGAAGGAACACCGTTAGCTGAATTATTGACCTTACATCAGAATAAACGGGATGTCGGCATTGGCTTTGATATTAGCAAGGACGGGATTAATCTAGCAACGCAATTGCAGACAGAGGCCTACTACTGTGTGGCTGACCTTGCGCAATTGCCATTCACGTCGGGGGTTTTTACTGCCATTATGGATGTGTTTTCACCATCCGCTTATCAAGAATTTGAACGAGTTCTAGCACCAGGTGGTCAGTTGTTGAAGATTGTGCCTAATCCAGAATACTTGATTGAATTACGCCATTTACTGTTTCAACCGACTGATCGGCAGTACCAATATGATAATCAGCGGGTGCTCGATCTATTCGCACAACACTACCCAACGGCGACGACCCAGCGAATCCGTTACCAGATTGATTTGGGGGACATCGCTTTTGAAGATTTGTTAGTGATGACGCCATTACACTGGGGTGCTGACGCTGAACAATTAGAAGTTGCCAAAGAACGAGGCTTAACAAAAATTACGGTTGATGTGAGCTTGCTAACAACGCAAAAAGCGTAGTGAAGTTGCTTGCATGATTGAAAGACCGGTGTTAAGATTGCCATTGAGAAATCGGTTGGCAGTTAACATCGACAAGTTCGTTGGTGACTACCGAGTTGTACTTCACTAACGTAGCGTTTCGCCGTGCCCACACCGAAATACTGCGTTTTTTGGTGGGCAAAAATAGAGTGGGCCATAAGGCGGTTAGTTTGCGAGCATTAACGTGAAATCAGTGCTTATTCCTGGGCTTGGAATAGGCGCTGGTTCCGTGTTAAGCGGAACAAACTGCCTTATGGCGCACGTTTCGACCTTAAAAATAATTATAACTAATCAAAAAAGATTCCATAGAAATGGACAATTTCTGTGGAATCTTTTAGTTTAACGAATTATTGATCATTAATACTTAGCAAGAAAAAAACTGCTGTCCTAATCCATCGAAGGTTTAGCGGTAAAGCGACTGATTACCCAGCCAAGAACAAAGCCAATCAAAGCAGGCGCGCTCCACCCAAGTCCTAATGAAGCAAGCGGTAAGGCGGTATTGAGATGCAGCAAGCTTTGGAAAATAGTTGCGTGTGTCCACGCGCTAGGCATTGCGGCAACGCCGGCCAGAATTGCAGGGATCAGGGTCCAGGCAGTTGTCATACCGTATAGCCAGCGTGAGGTTCCTAACCATGGGGATAGGACGGCTAGTAAAATCAGTACGATCGCTAACGGGTATAGGAACATTAAGACTGGTGTTGAATAGGTGATCTTTTCGGTCAAGCCGACGTTTGCGAGAATTGCTGGAATAAGGCAAGCCAGTACAATCAGCCACTGATAAGAGATTTTTGGAAAGAGGCCGTGTAAGGTGTCGCCAAACGCTGAGGTTAAGCCAATGGCCGTCTTCAAGCAAGCGATGATAACGATTAGAGCAAGCAGGATATTACCGAACCAACCAAAGTAGGCGTTAGCAATCTGAGCCAGCGTAATACCGCCGTTGGTTGCTGGTGCGAAACGACCTAGACTCATCGTACCGGCAATGGCTAGTAGGGCGTAGATGACGGCCATCAAACTCATGCTGATGACACCGGCTTTGATAGTTCCCGTGGCAATCTGAGTAGGATCAGTGATACCCAGATTGCGGATGGCATCGATAACGACGATCCCAAAGGCGAGGGAAGCCAAGGCATCCATGGTGTTGTAGCCTTCAGTGAAGCCGGTCAAAACCGGGTGAGCAGCGTACGCACCCGTAGCGGTTACGTTGAGGCTGCCAAGCGGTTTGATCATGGCAACTAACAGTAGGGCGCCTAGTAGAATCAGAAACAGAGGTGTTAGCCATTTGCCAACGTAGGTCATGATTTTACCCGGGTTACGAGCTAAGAACCAGGTCAATCCGAAAAATAAGATTGAAAAGATCAACAACACAAGTGGTTGTTGTTTGTTCGTGATGAAGGGTGCTAGGCCAATCTGAAAAGCGGTTGTTGCTAGCCGGGGCATTGCAAATAAGGGCCCCAGAGTGAAATAGAGTAAAACGGTGAAGATATAGGCGTATGTCCGGTTGACTTTGGCAGCTAAATCGAATACGCCTTGGCTACGAGTTAAGCCCATACCAATGACACCGAGGAGCGGTAGCCCAATCCCTGTGATTAGCAGGCCGATAATCGCTGAACCAACGTTACGGCCAGCTTGTTGTCCTAAGAAGATTGGAAAGATTAAATTACCAGCACCGAAGAAGAGTCCAAAGAGCATCGTACCGATAAAGAGCAAGTTTTTTCCTGATAAACGGGTCTGCATGTTATCCCTACTTCCAGTTATTGATTATGAAAATAGTTTAGCATGCTTTCGTGAAGAAGTAATTAGAAGGTTGTGGGGAAGTGGTGACAGCTAAGGTTGAATAATAACTGTGTGGGTTGCTCGGCGCGTTGTTACAAGGTAGCCCAACGTAGGCTGTGTTTGCGGATAAAAAAACTGTCGACAAATGAAATTTGCCGACAGTTCCTATTTTTATTGATTAGCCACGGTAAAACGGGTTTGGTGGTGCTGTGGTTGTTCGATTTCAGCGACAACTGCAGCGGCCATGGTACCACTATTGGTGATGGAGTCACCGTTGGCGTTGATAAGTAAGTCATCCTTACCATAGTTAATGGCAGTTGCTGGACCTGCTTGAAACATTGCAGCTGGAGAAATACCAACCCAGTCAACATTTTTGACGGTACGTAAGAAAGTCAATTCAGCCAATTGATTCTGTGGGATGGCGACAAAACTAGCGTTAGCCGGATCACTTTCAATATCGTGAACAAAGAGGTGGTGATCATCGCCAGTGCTTAAACTGCCAGCACCCAGAATGAAGACTAAGCGAGGCGTTGCTTGTTGCCGTAACTGAGCGACTAATTTGGCAGCTAGATCGACGTGCAGGTAGGCTTCCGTTGGGCGGCTAGCCATGGCATCGACAACTACGTCAACAGCTTGCAATTCTGGCAAAGAGAGACTAAAGGCATCCTTGGCCAAGGTGGTTAAATGGGGATTAGCAGATAGCGTGGCTAATTTTTCCTGTGAGCGGCCCA
Organism: Lactiplantibacillus herbarum; assembly: GCF_001039045.1. Taxonomy (GTDB): domain Bacteria; phylum Bacillota; class Bacilli; order Lactobacillales; family Lactobacillaceae; genus Lactiplantibacillus; species Lactiplantibacillus herbarum. Next base: position 110,262 of record NZ_LFEE01000021.1, on the reverse strand, counting down.
CAGCAATGACTGAATGGCCTTGAGCCAATGCACGTTCTGTGATGGCTGAACCGGCCATACCGGTGGCGCCAATGATCATAATTTTCATGTGTAATTCCTCCTGACGATTCTTGGGTACGGTGATCAGTATAGATAACATCGATTACGAACGCGAATATTTAGTTTTTACCGCTAGTGATTAGGTGTTTGACGTTTAGCCATGGTATGATAATAACTGGTTGTCAGCTAATAACTAACAACGAGACTAACACGAATGAGGACGATCATTTTGACTAACCATATTGCATTATTTGAACCCTTAATGCCAGCTAATACGGGGAATATTGCCCGTACTTGTGCCGGAACAGATACGGCGCTCCACTTAATTGAACCACTAGGTTTTAAGATTGATGACAAACATTTAAAACGAGCTGGCTTAGACTACTGGGACAGTGTTGATATTACGTATCACGCTGACTTGCAGGACTTTTTGGCAAGCATTCCTGACCTTGATCAGTTGTACTTAGTGTCTAAGTTCGCTGATCACGACTACACGGACGTTGATTATCACGACACCGCTAAGGATCACTACTTCTTATTCGGTAAGGAAACGACCGGATTACCTGAACCCTTCATGCGTCGCTATCCAGAAAAGGCGATTCGGATTCCTCAAGATGATTCACATATTCGGGCGTTGAACCTTTCTAATTCAGCAGCCATCGTCATCTATGAAGCGTTACGCCAACAACAATTTCCAAATCTAGAACGTTCTCATCAGTACGAAAATGACAAATTAAAGTAATCGTTACGTGAGTTTGGGATGAATTCCTGAACTCTTTTTAATTTGCTGAGTAAAGGTAAAATCTAAGGCTAGCCATTACTTGCGCCTCTGGTGGGCAGTACTAGCTCAGCTGTGGGGAC
>NZ_LFEE01000021.1:87273-109234 GCF_001039045.1 Lactiplantibacillus herbarum | reverse complement strand
GACTGCCCACCTCCGGCTAGGTTGGCTGATGCTTGTAATAATGAGGGTTAATATGATGCCACTATTAAAGTGGATATTAATTTACTAAAGGTTAAAAGTTAATTATTCAATGAAAGTGTTGGTATGTTTGTGGTCTAACTAGACTGGTTGTTAATTACGATAGTCGTGGTTAACTTTAGTTCTGATCAAGCGAATAGCTACACATAACTAAGGCACTAGAGATTGTCTTCAATTTAAGCGGAATCAGCAGGGAAATGTGTCATGAAGGTAAGCTAAGACAGCGTTCTTGGCTGACGGAGCGGTGAATTAAGTACTGACACTAAATTTTCATCCAATACTTACTGTTAAATCAATGGTTTAAGTTGTTTTGGGGCTTTCAACCTTTAGTTGATTTAACTAAGAAACCAGAAAATTAAGCACTGGCATATCAAGGGTTAAGGATTTTTTAGCGCTTTTGATTTTTAATTAACAAAAACGAAGTAATGGCGAACGTTCAAAGGTTGTCGGCAGTACTTTTTGATGGCGACTGGGGAACTTGAGTTTGTTATAATGGGGACAGTATTAATTGTGAAAGGATGAATTGAGCGTGGCGCGTAGACAAACAGTGACAAAGAAACGACGACCAGCAACGCGTAAAAAGAAAACGTCAGCTGCAACTAAGCGACAAATGACGGGCAACATTATCGGCTTGATTGGTCTGCTGATGACGATCTTAGCCTTCTTAAAAGTTGGCTTAGTTGGGATGGTATTCGCAGAATTTTTCCGGGCAATTGCGGGGAACGCTTACCTGATTCTAGCTGGGTTAACGTTGTTAGTGATGGGATACTTAATGATTTTTGGACGGTGGCCACGATTGACCTGGCGTTGGTGGGTCGGTGGCAACCTATTCTTCTTTAGTTACTTATTAATGTTGGAAATTCCAACGTTTAACCAGTTGAACCGCCATACTGGTTTTTGGCAGATCACTTGGGGGTTAATCAAAAATGACCTTGCTAAGGGCGGTATGGCAAGTGATCTCGGTGGCGGGTTAGTCGGGGTGGCTGGTTACAGTGTGACTTATCCGTTGTTGGCGAATGCGGGAACGATTCTAGTAGCGTTATTATTGATGGTAACGAGTATCTATATTACTTTCAGTATTCCGTTTCATCCTACGATGCAATTTATTCGTGACGGTTTAGTAAAGCTCGGACAGTGGTTGCGAGGCCTTTACGACCGAATGGCTCATGATTTACGAATCCAAATTGCGCGTTGGCGGGTCCACCGGCAAGTTCGGGCTAATCAGCAGCGAACGGATACGCAACCTGAGTCAGCAGATGAAGTGGTTGAACCGGCACCCATTGAACCAGCTAGTACGGCACCAACACCGCAATCAGCGGCAGTGCCAGTGCAACCTGATTTGAACATTACGGTGGCTAGTGATCAGGATAAACCAACCAGCGAAGCTGCTGCAGAGACAGCAACGGCGGATGTAGAACCCGCTTTACAAGGAACCGAAGTCATGGATGATACGGATTATCAATTACCAGAGTCTAATCTATTGACCAAGATTCCTAAGACGGATCAGAGTGACGAGTACGCTACGATTGAGAGCAATTCGCAGAAGTTAACGACCACTTTGGCGAGTTTTGGGGTTCAAGTTGAAGTTAAAAATGTCAGCTTAGGACCTTCCGTCACGAAGTATGAATTGCACCCGGCGGTTGGGGTCAAAGTTAGTAAGGTCGTCAATTTAGCGGATGATTTGGCCTTAGCACTGGCAGCTAAAGATCTACGAATCGAAGCCCCAATTCCTGGTAAATCATTGATTGGGATCGAAGTGCCTAATAAGCAGGTTTCAACCGTGTCATTCCGTGATATTGTGGAAGCTCAGCCAGCGCATCCAACCAAACCGTTGGCAGTGCCGCTCGGTCGCGGCGTCTCAGGTAACTTAGTTGAAGCTGACTTATCGAAGATGCCGCATTTACTGATTGCCGGCTCAACTGGGAGTGGTAAGTCTGTTGCCATTAATGTGATGATTACAGGGTTACTCATGAATACTAAACCGAGTCAGGTCAAGTTCATGTTGATTGATCCGAAAAAGGTGGAATTAGGGGTCTATAATGGGATTCCCCATCTATTGACACCCGTTGTGACTGAGCCTAAGAAGGCGGCTAGGGCGCTGCATAAAGTGGTTGCTGAAATGGAACGGCGTTATGAGTTGTTTGCCGATTCTAAACAACGTAATATGCAGGGCTATAATCAATATATTCGTCAGCAGAATGCCGCTGATGGTCAGAATCGACCAGTCTTACCATATATCGTGGTCGTGGTTGATGAATTAGCCGACTTGATGATGGTGACGTCGAGTGAAGTTGAAGATGCGATTATCCGGTTGGGTCAAATGGCCCGAGCAGCTGGGATTCACATGATGTTAGCGACTCAGCGTCCTTCGGTGGATGTTATTACCGGGTTGATCAAGGCGAACGTGCCGTCACGGATGGCCTTTGCCGTTTCCAGTGGGATTGATTCCCGGACGATTATTGACAGTAACGGGGCCGAAAAGTTATTGGGTCGTGGAGACATGCTGTACCAACCAATGGGGATGAATAAACCGTTGCGGGTACAGGGGGCTTACATTTCTGACCATGATGTTGAAGAGGTCGTGAACTTTATCAAGGACCAACAGACTGCTGACTACGATGACAGCATGTTAGTCAAGGATGATGAGACCGAAGCTGAAAATGGTGATCCAAGGGATGGCGAAGATGAGTACTATGCGGAAGCCGTTGAATTAGTCACTGAGCAACAGTCGGCTAGTGTTTCATTACTACAGCGGCGTTTCCGAATCGGTTACAACCGGGCAGCTCGGATTGTAGATGAGATGGAAGAACGTGGAATCGTCGGGCCTTCTGAAGGTAGCAAGCCACGTAAAGTTTATCGTCAGAAAACAGACGATGAACCGAGCGCTAACGCGTAAGTCACATAAGTGTAGAAAAGACTTGGCAGGTTCAAGTATGGGGCCTAGCTAGTCAGCATTAGCTAAATAAAAAACACCACCAACAATCGAAATTGATTGTTGGTGGTGTTTTTTATTGACGAACTTAAAAGTTGAGCAAGCCTAACCCAGATAGAGCGGTCAGGACTAATGAGCCCACGGTTGAGATGATCATTAGCCAAACGATCACCATCGTAATTTTTTGAAAGGTTGATTTCTTCTTTTTCATCAGTTTTGTATGCACCACACTTTATGAGTAATTCTTTCATAGTTTAACGTGGAATCATTTTTTTTCAATTGAAATTAAAAATAGTCATGATTTCGTAAATATTCAATGCAGACGATACACAGAATAATCGTTGCTAACGAGATCCAGGTAAAGGCGTGCACCAGCCCAGCACCGGGAAGCTTGACGTTCATACCGTAGACGCCACCGATGATTGTTGGAATCGTTAAAATCATTGTTAGTGAAGTTAAGAATTTCATAACGTCATTTAGATTGTTTGAAATGACGGAACCAACCAACTGGCTGTACTGCTGGAGTATTTGGTTAGTGGTCTCGGTCATGTCAGTTGCCTGTTTGGTTTCAGCCCTGATATCAGTGGCTAACGCTTGGTGGTTCGGTGCGTTAAAGTGGGTTACTGAATTCTCGATGGCTTCCAGTGCCGGACTATTCTGAGCCAGTGCGGCTTTAAAACGAATCAATGATTTTTGGTAGGCCATGATTCGGAACAATTCTACGTTGTGTGTGGCTTCATTCAAGCGGCTTTCCAATTCGTCGGTTCGTCGATTGATGAGATCAAGATTGGTCACAAAACTGTGTTCAATGTACCACATGATCGTGAGAATAAAATCTTCATGATTATTCAGACTAAGTTTAGAGGAGTTAGGGTCCATGACAAAGTCCTGAATAAAACTAGCGGGATAGTTACTGACGGTGAGGACAACTTGATCAACTAGAATTAGTGCGAACGGATAAACTTGAAATTCAAGATAGCCTAGATCACTGGTCGTTAATTTGGGATACTGCATGACGATCAAGACCGGTTGATCAGGATCAGTCGGGTTGAGTTGCTCGGTTCGTGAAACTTCCGCGTCATCTAAAATGGCGGTTAAGTAATCGCGAGGTAAATTAAATTGGTTGCTGAGCTGATTGATTTCGTCAATGGTTGGTCGTTCAACATTGATCCAGTAAGGTTGATCAGGATGGTGGTCGGGTGTTGTTAAAAGACCGTTTTTACCGGTCGTGAAATATTGCAGCACGGCGCTTACCTCCATAGTAAAGTTTGTTTTTATTATAGAACTGTCGTGAATGATTGAAAAGTTTTTCAAGAATCTCTATAATTAATGCGACACTAATCGGGAGGAACGCGCATGCAAGTCTTGTTTACGACGTGGTATGGCCAGTTGATCTTATTAGCCGTTATTTCAGTACTTGTTTTAGGCTGTCAGCGGTTTGGTCAACGATTTTGGCCCCACGGATTACGGTTATTAGATTTTTGGCCGCCATTTTTAATTGTTTTTACGCATTTCTTAACCTTACAGGCAACGGACAGTTCGCTAGCACCTTATGAAGTTCTTTCACTGATGATTCTAGGTGTGGGACTGACCCTGTTAGAGGCAATCGAACGTGGAGAAATCCTATACTGGCGCTTTTTTAAGTTATATTGGCGGGGAGCTGAATTATTAACGCTAGTCGTTTATGTACTTGCATTGGTAAGTTATTTTATTTTTAGCTGATAATCCCCCCACTTGGCCCCACCTAACGGAACTAACGTTAGGTGGGGCTTTTTTTAGTAAATTTGTTAACAATTTAGAAAAGTAACAAAACGGTGTGGTAGGAAGTGGGGGGGTGTGGTAGACTTGAAATATATTTAATGAAAGGGGTTGATTGGCTGTGGCGTCCAAGATGTTTTTTGGTGAATTTGAACATGCTTTGGATGCTAAGGGGCGGCTGATCATTCCTGCCAAGTTTCGCGAGTTACTTGGTGACTCCTTTGTTATCACTCGTGGGATGGATGGTTGTATCTTCGGCTATCCAGAATCACGGTGGTCAACCCTACAAGCGCAACTAGATGATTTACCGTTAACTAAGAAGGATGCCCGGGCGTTTGTCCGCTTCTTCTACTCTGCAGCCGCCGAATGTGAGCTGGATAAGCAGGGACGTGTCATGATTCCAGCAACGCTACGACAATTCGCAAAGCTAGAAAAGCAATGTGTGATTGTCGGTGTTTCCGATCGGTTTGAAATTTGGGGAGCCGAACAGTGGCAGCATTTTGAAACTGAAACAGCTGCTAACTTTGATGATTTAGCTGAAAATTTAATTGATTTTTAACGGATGAGGATATTCTGGAAGGAGGCGTCATTAGTGGCAACATTTGAACATACAACCGTGCTTTTACATGAAGCCGTAGCAGCATTAAATATTAAACCAGATGGCGTTTACGTCGATTGTACGTTGGGTGGTGGTGGCCATTCACGTGAAATCTTGCAACAGTTGGGACCAAACGGCCATTTGTTTAGTTTTGACCAGGATCAGACGGCCATTGACTATAATCAGACTAATTTAGCGCCTTACCTTGAAAGCGGGCAAGTTAGTTTTATCAAGAGTAACTTTGCTAATCTGAAGAGTGAGTTAACGGCTCGCGGCATCGAACACGTCGATGGCATCGTTTACGATTTGGGCGTTTCATCACCACAGTTCGATGATGCAGCGCGTGGATTCTCGTACCAGCACGACGCACCATTAGATATGCGGATGGACCAGAGCCAAGAGTTAACTGCCCAGACGGTCGTTAATACGTGGCCGTACGCGGATCTAGTTCGAATCTTCTATCGTTACGGTGAAGAGAAGTTCTCGAAGCAGGTTGCTAGAGCGATTGAACGCGAACGTGAAACGCAGCCAATCGTAACGACTGGTGAGTTAGTTGAGATTATTAAAAGTGCGATTCCAGCACGAGCTCGTCGTACGGGTGGACATCCAGCCAAACGGGTCTTTCAGGCGATTCGAATCGCAGTTAACAATGAGTTGGGCGTACTTGAAACGTCGTTAGAACAAGCGGTTGATCTAATTGACGTTAATGGACGGGTCAGCGTGATTACGTTCCAATCATTAGAAGATCGATTGGTGAAGACCATTTTCAAAGAGCACAGTGATTTACCTGAGTTACCACCTGGTTTACCAGTGATTCCAGATGAAATGCAACCAGATTATCGACTAGTTAATCGCAAACCCATTTTACCTAGTGAAGAAGAAGTTGAGGCCAACCGTCGTGCGCGTAGTGCTAAATTACGGGCAATCGAACGGGTACGGTTCCCAGAATAATCAATAAATAATTTCAAGGATAATTAATATTAAGGAGTGATTAAAAATGGCCCAAAATGGATTGGCACGGGAACTGCCCAAGCAGACTCCTGATGCGACCACCCCGGTACATAAAACCGTTGTAACCCCCAACCCAGCGATTAAGACACAACGAGTACCATTTTCACCATTTGAGAAGTGTTTGTGCGTTGGTTTCAGCTTGGTCGTGTTTAGCTTGGCAATTATGCTAGTTTCGACTAATATCAATATCGGTAATTCACAGAGTCAGTTACAGACGGTGCAGGCGAAGATAACGAAAGTTCAGGCTAGCAACACGTCAGCCGGACAACAGATCAGTGAACTTTCCAGTCGGAGCCGTTTGAATAAGATTGCCAAACAGTACGGTTTATCGCTCAACAACGGTAACATAAGGAATGTTTACAAATGAATAAGAACAAACAACGAATGACTTCGAAACGGTCACCAGAACAAAATCGTAGAATCTTTGGCCAATGGCTATTTTTTGGAGCGATTGCCGTCTTTGGTGTTTTGATCATTCGTTTTTCCTATATCGCGATTGTTCGGCACGTTAACGGGGTCAATCTGGTCCAAGCAACGAAGCAGTTGTACACGGAAGACCAGACTGTCACTGCTAAACGTGGGACAATCTACACGGCTAATGGTGAAGCAATTGCGGAAGATACTAGTACGTACACGGTTTACGCCATTATGGCTAAGAATCAGCGTAGTGCGAGTGGCAAAGCTTTGTACGTTAAGGATAATATCAAAACGGCCAAAGTGTTAGCTAAGTATCTGCCAATCAGTTATACCAAAGCATTAACAACGTTGCAGAAAGGGTCAGGTAAGTTCCAAATTGAATTTGGGACTGCCAGCAAAAACATTGCGCTAACGACCAAAGAAAAGATTGAGGCTCAAAACGTTTCTGGGCTACATTTCGTTGAATCTGAAGCGCGTCTATATCCTAATGGGACGTTCGCTTCACACTTAGTCGGCTTAACGACTTCTAAGAGTAAAGCGAACTCTGATCAGACGACCTTAACCGGATCAATGGGTATCGAGTTAGCGTTCAATAAGCAACTTTCTGGAACGGATGGCCGCACAACGGTAACGAAAAACGGGTATCAAGGTAGCACTGATACGGGTAAAAAGGTTAAGAACGGTGACAATGTCTATACTACGTTAGATAGTAAGTTACAGACGCTGTTAGAAACTAAAGTCTCACAGGTCAATTCTGAAGTTTCGCCAAAAGCGATGACGGCAACGCTGATGAATGCCAAGACGGGGGCAATTTTAGCCACGACCCAACGACCAACGTTTAATTCACAAACGAAGTCCGGTTTAAGTAAGATGTGGCGCAACTTGCTCGTTGAAGACACGTTTGAACCTGGGTCAACGATGAAAGTCTTCACGATGGCAGCCGCTATCGATAGTGGTAATTACAATGCGAATACGACAGTGGCTTCTGGTGAGTATAAGATCGGCAATAAAACGGTGCCTGACTGGAATACCAGTGGTTGGGGGAATATCACCTATGCCGAAGGGTTTGCACGTTCTAGTAACGTTGCGATGGCTCACTTGGAACAGACAATGGGTGCTAAGACATGGCTCAAGTATATTAAACGATTTGGTTTACGAAGTAGTACAAATAGTGGTCTAGCGAGTGAACAGACCGGTTCAATCCAGTTTACTTATCCGATTGAGCAGGCGGATACCTCATTTGGGCAAGGGATTCAAGTGTCCGCAATGCAAATGTTGCGTGGATTCACAGCCATTGCCAATCATGGTAAAATGTTACAGCCGTACTTCATCTCTAAAGTGACTGATCCAAATACCAACAAGACTGTTTATACGGGTAAGAAGAAAGTGGTCAGTCAACCGATTAGCTCTAAAACAGCTAGTTCGGTACTGAGCCACATGCAGGATGTTGTCTATAAGTCTTACGGGACAGGTTCTGATTACAAAATTAGTGGTTATCGAATTGCCGCTAAGACTGGTACGGCTCAAGTCAGTAATGGGACCACCTATGAACAGGGGGATAATTCTTATCTGTACTCTGTCGTTGGGATGGCGCCTGCTAAGAATCCGAAGTATATTATGTACATTACGATGAAACAGCCTACGCTGAACGGTACTTCAGCTGAAGCGGAAATGGCTGAGATTTTTGATACTGTTATGAAACGTGCGTTAGACGAACAGACGGCTAGTGAGACGCAAGCTAAGACCGTTAAGATGCAGGATTTAACGGGTAAAAGCACGACGCAAGCTAAAAAATCTGCCAAGAAGAGCGGTGTTAAACCGATCATTGTTGGTAAGGGTGGTCGAATCGTTAAACAGTCACTTTCAGCTGGTACCGTTGTTTCTGACGGTCAACGCGTGATCTTAGTGACAAATGGTCAAATGTATATGCCGGATGTTACTGGTTGGTCAGCTAGTGAAGTTGCTGAGTTGGCAACGTTGACCGGTATCAAGTTATCCACTAGTGGGACTGGTTACGTTACAACTCAGAGTGTGACGGCTGGTAATCCAATCGAATCAAAGCAAACGATCAGTGTGACGTTGAAGTAGTTAATCAAGTTTTAGAATGGAGAATTTAGTGTGAGTTTATTAGTGTGGTGTGCGACCCTAATCAGTGGGTTTATCATTGTGTTCGCGTTGATGCCGTCATTGATTCGGTACTTCCGCGCACGCAAAGAGGGTCAGATGATCCGTGAAGAAGGTCCTAAGTGGCACGAAAAGAAGTCTGGAACACCGACGATGGGTGGATCGTTATTCATTGTTGCAATCCTAGTTACAACGTTATGGGTTGGTGTTTGGCAGCATCTGCTACACCCAACCACGTGGATCTTACTGTTTATCTTAGTTTTATATGGTGCACTAGGTTTTTGGGATGACAGTATCAAGTTATGGCGTAAGCAGAATGAAGGCTTAAAGGCTTGGCAGAAATTGCTCGGGCAAATTGTTGGGGCTGTCATTTTAACGCTGGTCTATCAACACGAGCATTTACCTATGGCATTACGAATTCCTGGACTGGGTGACTGGTCACTGGGAATCTGGTACATGATCTTCGTTGTGATTTGGCTGGTTGGGTTCTCTAACGCCGTTAATTTAACGGATGGATTAGACGGACTAGTTGCTGGTCAAGCAACGATTGCATTCGGTGCCTATGCGGTGATTGCAAATGCGCAGCACCAATACAATGTGCTGTTATTCTGTTTAGCAGTTATTGGTTCGTTGCTAGGTTTCTTCGTCTTTAACCACAAGCCCGCTAAAATCTTCATGGGTGACATGGGATCATTAGCACTTGGTGGTGCTTTAGCCGCTGTTTCAATCCTATTGCATCACGAATTGTCGTTATTGCTGATTGGGATCATCTTTGTGATCGAAACGGCTTCCGTGATGTTACAAGTTGCCTCATTCAAGTTGACCGGTAAACGGATCTTCTTGATGAGTCCCATTCATCACCACTTCGAAATGAAGGGCTGGAGTGAATGGAAGGTCGATATCGTCTTTTGGTCGATTGGCCTAGTTGGCGCCATCATCAGTGTGGCAACGATTATTACACATACGCATTAAATTCATTAGGATGTACCGTACTCAATTTATTGATGCGGTGCATCAAATACATAGTTGTTCTTTGTTGGAAAAATGATCATGAATAATTACTGGTTTATCAGGAAAGTAAGATAATGACTACCTTAAAATGGTGGTCAGGTGCTGTGCTCAGTGGAGTCCAATTATGTGCGTCATACCCTGAAGTAATTATTCATTCATAACGGATTCACGTTGATCGTCAATGTGAATCTTAAGTGCTAAAGCACGAATATAATAATGTCTATAAGAGTGTCATCTATAAATAATACTAGGGAGATCTTGGTTTATGAAGTCGGTTGAGCAGTATCGTAACCAAAAAGTTTTGGTTCTAGGTTTAGCAAAGAGTGGGGTCAACGCGGCGCGCTTACTCCACAAATTGGGGGCCTTTGTAACTGTTAATGATAGGAAGGATTTCGATGAGAATCCCGATGCACAAGAATTGTTAAGTGACGGGATCAAGGTTGTTACGGGTGGTCACCCACTGTCATTATTGGATGAAGATTTTAAGGTGGTTGTCAAAAACCCAGGTATTCCATACACCAATCCAATCGTTAGTGGTGCGCTTGCTAAAGATATTCCAGTCATTACGGAAGTTGAATTAGCTTCGCAGATTTTAGAAGGTGAATTGATTGGGGTTACTGGGACCAATGGTAAAACGACGACGACAACGATGATTGCGATGATGCTAAATCAACGTTCAGCTGCGGGGAAGGCGTACGTTGCCGGAAACATCGGCGTGTCAGCATCCGCTGTTGCACAGACCGCGACAGCTAACGACACGATGGTTACTGAACTTTCGAGTTTCATGTTATGTGGAATTCAGAGTTTACACCCCCATATTGCCGTAATCACGAATATTTATTCAACGCATTTGGATTACCATGGTTCTCGAGAGAACTACGTCAAAGCTAAGATGCGGATCACGATGAATCAGACGGCGGATGACTACCTAGTCATCAACTGGGATAGTGAAGAATGGCGTCAGTTGAGTCAACAGTCGTCAGCGCAGGTCGTCCCTTTTTCACGTCAGGCTAATTCTAAAGCGGGTGCTTATGAAGAAGCCGGTAAGTTGTACTATCAAGACGACTATATTATGGATGCCAAGGAGATTAAGATTCCTGGGGATCACAACGTTGAGAATGCACTGGCTGCAATCGCCGTTGCCAAGTTACAAGGCGTTTCAACAACGGGGATCGTCCAAGTATTGAAGACGTTCTCTGGCGTTCGTCACCGGACACAATACGTGGAAACGTATCAGGATCGTCAATTCTACAATGATTCTAAGGCAACCAACTTGGTGTCTACTGAAATGGCACTGAAAGGGTTTGATAATCCAGTGATTCTGTTAGCTGGTGGTTTGGATCGGGGCAATACCTTTGAAAAACTAGCTCCTGCCTTGAAGGATCACGTTAAAACGTTGATTGTTTTCGGTGAGACGGCCCAGAAAGTTGCTGATGCTGGGAAGTTAGCTGGGATTGAAAACATCGTATTTACGGATAATTGTGAAACGGCTGTGCCGATTGCTTGGGAAAACAGTAATGCTGGGGACATCATTATGCTTTCGCCAGCGTGTGCCAGTTGGGATCAATACCCTAATTTTGAGGTTCGAGGAGATCGCTTTATTAAAGCCATCGAACAGTTAACTGGAAAGGCGGAAGAAAACTAATGCGATTAATGATTTCTGGTGGCGGTACGGGAGGCCACATCTATCCCGCACTAGCATTGATCGACGCTTTAAAAGCGCATGATCCACAAGCCGAAGTTTTATATGTTGGGACGCATCGCGGGCTGGAAAGCCGAATTGTTCCCGAACGGGGTATTGATTTTAAAACCATCAAGATTCAAGGTTTTAAGCGGTCAATCTCTCTCCAAAATGTTAAAACCGTTTATTTGTTTATGAAGAGTGTCGTAACTGCCCGTAAGTACATCAAAGAATTCAAACCGGATGTCGTTGTTGGGACTGGTGGTTATGTCAGTGGTGCGGTCGTTTTTGCCGCTAGCCAGATGCACATTCCAACAGTTATTCATGAACAGAACTCAGTTGTTGGAGTGACTAACAAGTTCTTGAGCCGTTTTGTTGATAAGATTGCCATCTCATTTGAGAGTGCGCGGTCACAGTTCCCAGAACAAAAAGTCGTGATGACAGGGAACCCACGAGCACAGCAGGTAGCTAACATCAAGAAGACCGGCGCGTTGAGTGAATTTGGACTGCAACCAGACGTTCCTACCGCTTTGATTTTTGGTGGTAGTCGTGGTGCAGCACGAATCAACGCTGCGGCTGTGGAAGCTATTCCTGAGCTCAATCAACGTGATTATCAGACCTTGTTCGTCACTGGTCAGGTTCATTACGATAAAATTATGGATAGCCTCTCAACGACAGAGCTAGCTGCAAATGTTAAAATCGAAGCGTACATCAAAAATATGCCAGCGATTTTGCCTGAAGTGGCGGTTATCCTTGGGCGGGCTGGTGCGACGAGTATTGCAGAAATCACTGCGTTGGGTATTCCATCAATTTTGGTTCCTAGTCCTTATGTGACGAATGACCATCAGACGAAGAATGCCCAGAGTTTGGTGAATGCTGGTGCTGCCGAACTGATTCGTGAAGATGATTTGACGGGTGCAAGTTTGGTCAAGGCCTTGGATGGGTTGATGTTAAGTGCGACTCATCGTCAAGAAATGGCTGCAAACGCAAAGAAATTAGGCATGCCAACTGCTGCAGACGAGTTATTGAACGTTTTGAATACGGTCATCAAATAACATCTGAATAAAGATTGAAAGGGGTGGGTGTGATGGCCATTTTCAATAAAGGGTCCAAGCATCAGAAGCACTCAGAACCGTTAACCCCTTGGGAACAGTATCAACAAAACGCCGCTGATCAAGAGCAGACGGAACAACGGCGGCATATTAAATGGTCTGGCAAGCGGTTACGTATCGGTGATAAGTTACCTAAGCTAAAAACGCAACGGCGGCGGTCATTGTTCAAACGAGTGACGTTGCTACTTGCTATCTTTGCGGTTGGGGCCCTGGTTGCGGGTTACTTCATTTCACCGCTCAGTCACGTTCAACGTGTGACGGTCACTGGGACGGATAAGTTAACGTCGTCGCAGGTTAAGTCGGCCACCAAGATTCAATCTGGTGTGGCATTGTGGTCCGTTATTGGCCACGATCAACGAACGAGTCAACGGGCTAATCAGGCGCAAGCACAGATTGGTAAGGTCACGACTAAGCTGGTTGGTGTGAACAACGTGCGGGTAACGGTCAAGGAGATTAAAATCGCTGGGTATTTGGTGACCGGACAAAATTATCGTCGGGTGTTAGAGAATGGGTTGATCTTAAAATCAACTTATTCACAACCGGGTGGTGGTTCACCGATTTATGCCAATTTTAAGAGTGGCAGTCGCCTAGAAAAAATGATTGCACAATATGCTAAACTACCATCCGCAGTTAAACACAACATTTCTGAAATTAAATATGCACCTAGTAAAGCTAACGCCGAACGGGTGCATCTATACATGAACGATGGTAATGAGGTGTACGCAACAATCACGACTTTTGCCAATAAAATGGCGTATTACCCGGGCATTGTGGCAAAAATGAAAACTAGAAGTATCATCAATCTTGAAGTGGGTGCTTACTCGTATTCATTCAAGAATAAGAATAATTAATAAAATGCTAGGCGTGGCCTTTTTAAAAGCGCTTAGGGTATGGTAAACTAAGGGATAATTGGATATGTTAGCATCATTCATATCCTTAGAATATTTATGTAAAAGTATTAGGAGGTTCCTCTATTATGGATAATTCAGGAATTTATGTCGGACTTGATATAGGAACCACCTCAATAAAAGTCATTGTTGCTGAACGAGTAAAGGGACAAATGAACGTTATTGGTGTGGGAAGCGAACGCTCTAATGGTTTGAGTCGGGGAGTCATTGTCGATATTGACAAGGCTGCCGAAGCGATTCGATCAGCAGTACGCCAAGCTGAAGAAAAAGCAAGTATCGAAATAAAAAAAGTGATTGCAGGCGTTCCTGCCAATCTTGTTAAAATTGAACGGTGTCGTGGTATGATCGCCGTTGCTGATGAATCAAAAGAAATTAATAATGAAGACGTGCAGAATGTTGCGGCTGCAGCGCTAGTACAGAGCTTACCACCGGAACGTGAAGTACTGGATGTGATTCCCGATGAATTCGTGGTCGATGGCTTTGATGGCATCAAGGATCCACGTGGGATGGTTGGGGTACGTTTAGAGATGCATGGAACCCTGTTTACAGGACCAAAAACGATTATTCATAATACTCGGAAGGCTTTAGAAAAAGCGGGCCTTCAGATTGAACAGATCGTGATTGCACCATTAGCGTTGAGTTCCCTAGTGTTAAATGATGGCGAGCAGGATTTTGGCTCGATTATCATTGACATGGGTGGTGGTCAAACAACTGCGGCAGTTATTCATGACCATCAACTTAAATATACTTATGTTGATCAAGAGGGTGGCCAGTTTATTACCAAGGACATCTCTGTTGTATTGAATACGTCCTTAGAAAATGCCGAAAAGTTGAAACGTGATTACGGCTATGCCAATGCTCAGCAAGCTTCTGACGACGAGGCTTTTCCGGTAGACGTTGTGGGTCAAAGTACACCGACCCAAATTAGTGAGCAATACTTAGCAGAAATAATTGAAGCGCGGCTTGACCAAGTCTTTGACAAGGTCAAACAACACTTAGATGAAATTCGTGCCCTAGAATTGCCCGGTGGTATCGTGTTAACTGGGGGCGTAGCGGCATTACCTGGAATTACGGAACTAGCTGAACAACAGTTTGGCGCTCGTGTCCGGGTCTTTACACCTAACCAGATGGGCTTAAGGCATCCGTCATTTGATGAGGCGTTAGCCGTTATCAAGTACCAAGCGGCCTTAAGTGAAGTTGCACTACTCGTTAAGAGTGCGTTAACTGGCGATACGCGTGCAAGTATTGCGTTAGACTTTAGCGAGCCAGCACAATCAGCACCAGTACAGTCAACGCAAACAACTAAACAGACTAAACAAACAACCAAGCAGCGACCTGAGCAACAACAGGATGATCCAGATCGTAAAGGTGCCGTTGAACGGGTCAAGGGATTCTTCAACCACTTTTTTGATTAAAATAGGACAGGAATGACGGAGGAAAAATTATGGAATTCTCTTTAGATGCAGCCCAGAACTCAGGGGCCAATATTAAAGTCATCGGTGTCGGTGGTGGTGGCGGTAACGCTGTCAACCGGATGATCGCCGAAGATGTTAAGGGCGTTGAATTCATCGTCACTAACACGGATGTACAGGCCTTACAAACATCGAATGCAGAAACTAAAATTCAATTAGGACCAAAGTTAACCCGCGGGTTAGGTGCGGGTTCAAATCCTGACGTCGGCTCTAAAGCCGCTCAGGAAAGTGAAGAAGCAATTGCCGAAGCCTTATCAGGCGCTGACATGGTCTTCGTGACTGCCGGAATGGGTGGTGGTACTGGTAACGGTGCTGCGCCAGTTGTGGCTAAGATTGCTAAGGATTCAGGCGCGTTAACGGTTGGGGTTGTAACCCGACCATTTACGTTTGAAGGTCCACGTCGTGCACGGAATGCCGCTGAAGGTATTGCCCAGATGAAAGAAAACGTTGATACGTTGATCGTCATCGCTAATAACCGTTTACTAGAAATCGTTGATAAGAAGACCCCAATGATGGAAGCCTTCCAAGAAGCCGATAACGTGTTACGTCAAGGGGTTCAAGGGATCTCTGACTTAATTACGTCACCTGGTTACGTTAACTTGGACTTTGCTGATGTTAAGACTGTTATGCAAAACCAAGGTTCTGCCTTGATGGGTATCGGTTCTGCTAGCGGTGAAAACCGGACAGCGGATGCAACTAAGCAAGCAATTTCTTCACCATTATTGGAAGTCTCTATTGATGGTGCAGAACAAGTCTTACTTAATATTACCGGTGGTCCTGACATGTCCTTATACGAAGCTCAAGCAGCTTCTGATATCGTGTCACAAGCAGCAACGACCGATGTTAATATTATCTTTGGGACGTCAATTGATGAAAGCTTAGGCGACGAAGTTCGGGTTACTGTCATTGCAACTGGTATTGACCACAAGCAACGTGAAGTAAACTTAGGTGCTCAAACGAGTCGTAGTGAAGCGAGCCAACAACGAGGCGGTATGTTCGCAAATAATACCGACCAACCTGTTGCTAGTGATGCTGTTAATCCAGCTGCTAGTCAAGCGGAACCTCAAGCCAACGATCCATTTGGTAACTGGGATATTCGCCGCGAACCAAATAATTCACGACCAGTTAACAATGGTCAAGAATTCAAGAATGTTGAAAAAACTGATTTTGATGTCTTTAATGACAATACTCCAGCTGATGACAGCAAGGATGATAATAGTGGCGATTCATTAGATACGCCACCATTCTTCAAACGGCGGGGCAAGTAACACGGTGAAGGGAGCGATAGGATATGGCCGGATTCATTAGTAATTTCTTTGGTGTTGGTGACAATAATAGCCAGGATGATGACCCGACGCAGGCACTCCAGTCACAGAATACAGCCGCTAATCAGGTGGCTAATTCACGGAGCACGCCTAAGGTAGTTCCAATGCAGGGGGGTAAATCGGTGAATAGCAAGATTGCGTTGTTTGAGCCTAAGATTTATTCCGATGTTAAGGAAATTGCCAGCCAGCTCCTGAAAAATCAAGCGGTTATCGTTAATTTTGATCACGTCGATGACGATATGGCGTGCCGGATTGTTGATTTCTTAACTGGGACCGTCTTTGCAATCAACGGTGAGATTGAACGAATTGGTGATGAGATTTTTCTCTGTATTCCAGAAAACTATGAAGTTTCTGGCAGTACCACCAGCCAGTTCGATGCGAACAAACTATAAGGAGTGATTGGACTGTTATTAACGATTGTTAGTCGGCTATTTCAATTATATGAACTGGCCATTGTGGTTTTTATCCTAATGTCGTGGTTCCCGGGTGCCTATAATTCAGGTGTCGGGCAATTCCTCGGTCGGATCTGTGAACCGTTTCTAAGTATCTTTCGGCGGTTTATTCCCGCAATCGGTGGGATTGATTTTTCACCGATCATTGCGTTGTTAGTACTCCAATTTGCTGAAAGTGGTTTATTCTATTTATTATCGTTTATCTAGTCATTAATTAAACTAACGAGGATAGTATCGTGAATGACAACTTAAAACAACATTTTCGCGATAGTGAAGGCCCTTTTATTGAGCAGGTTACCGGTTGGTTGCGTCAAGCGGCTGATCAGTACCGGCCCATTTTAACCGCATTTTTAAATCCACGCCAAATTTACATTGCGCAAACACTGGTTAATCCATTGGATGACGTGCGAATGCGAGCGTTTGGTGGTTTTGAGGGCGCAGAATTAAAGCGAATCTTATTTTATCCCGCATATTACGAACCTGAAGAAGCTGACTTTCAAGTGACGCTGTTTAACATTGTTTATCCCGTTAAATTCGCAACGTTGAAACATGGTCAGATCTTAGGGACGTTAGCCAATGCTGGCGTTGAACGCGATGTTTTTGGTGATATTGTGACGGATGGTAATGAGTGGCAGTTTGTATGTGAGACTGAGATGGCGGATTACTTTAGCGAGCAAGTCGATCATCTTGGCAAAACCAAAGTTCATTTGACGGCAGTGCCATTAACTAATGTCATCAAACCTGAAGATGATTGGGAGACGATTACGACGACGGTCAGTTCATTACGAGCGGATAGTGTCATCAAGGCGGCTTTCAATCTCTCACGGCATCACGCTAAGGAATTAGTGGAAGGTGCCAAGGTAAGATTGAACTGGGCTGATTTACCCAAAGCAGATTACGAATTAGCGTTATTAGACATGTTAAGCGTGACCCATTATGGCCGGGTTCGGCTCACTGAAATTGGTGGCGAAACCAAAAAGGCACGGTTACGAATTACATTAAATATTATTCATAGTAAATAGATACTGGAGGAATTCTAAATGGTGTTAAGTCCAGATGACATTCATAACAAAGAGTTTTCGACGAAATTACGTGGTTACAATATTGATGAGGTCAATGATTTTCTTGAACAGATTATCAAAGATTACCAAATCACTTTAAAAGAAAACAAAGAACTTCAGGAACGTTTAGACGCTAGTGAAGGCAAGTTGAAGTACTTCAACGAATTGAAAGATTCCTTGAATCAATCAATCTTAGTTGCTCAAGAAGCAGCTGATAAGGTTAAGACGAACTCGAAGAAGGAAGCAGACATTATCACTCGCGAAGCCCAAAAGCAAGCTTC
The DNA here is from genome assembly GCF_001039045.1 of Lactiplantibacillus herbarum. Lineage (GTDB taxonomy): Bacteria > Bacillota > Bacilli > Lactobacillales > Lactobacillaceae > Lactiplantibacillus > Lactiplantibacillus herbarum. The sequence goes on along the minus strand of NZ_LFEE01000021.1, from coordinate 91,034 downwards.
TGATATTGTCAGTGAAGCAACCGACAAGTCTAACCAGATGATCGATGAAGCTTCTCAAAAGGCTAAGCGTTTATCCGTTGAAACTGACGACTTGAAGAAACAGACACGGGTCTTCCGTCAACGTCTTCAAGTTATGCTTGAATCACAATTAGAAGTGGTTAAGAGCAAGGATTGGGATCAACTTTTGAGTGAAACGAATACGGCAGATTATGCCGAAATTCAACACGTCTTGAAAGAAGATACGCTTGACAACCATGCTAATGCGAGCGTAAACTCAGAAGCAACCGTTGAGATCACCGAAGCAATGGACAGTGAAACACCTGTTGCTGACGGCGGCGACCAAGCACAACAACAAACGGTAGTTATTTTCCCAGATGACGACACTAACTAGTCGTTAGCTGTAAATAGATTAAAAGTTTGCGGAGAACAGCAAACAAGTCATTGATACGCACAGAGAGTCGCCGGTAATGGGAAGGTGACCGTCCCTTAATGACTTGCAGATCATCTCCGAACGTTGCCCTGAAAAATAGTAAGGGTGGCCGGTTCATGGACGTTAACCATGCTGAGATAGAATTTGAACAATTCTAAAATTGGGTGGTACCACGATAACTTCGTCCCTTGTTGGACGAAGTTTTTTTGTGCCGTCAGAATGATTTTAGAGGCAGTTTGATAAAAATTAAGGAGTGATCACATGCGTGTTAAAGATACACTAAACCTCGGTAAGACCAAGTTTAAGATGCGTGGGAACTTACCAGTTAAAGAACTCGAACGTGAAAACGTCTGGGCAGAGAACAAAGTTTACGAACAACGACAAAAGTTAAATGAAAAGAAGGACACGTTTATTTTGCACGATGGCCCTCCTTACGCTAACGGTGATATTCACATGGGTCATGCCCTCAACAAGATCACTAAAGACTTTATCGTTCGTTACAAATCAATGAACGGTTTCCGGTCACCATACGTTCCGGGTTGGGATACCCATGGGCTACCAATCGAACAAAAGTTGAAGCAAGCCGGTTACGACCGCAAGCAGATGTCTACGAATGAGTTCCGTGAACTTTGTCGTAAATATGCTTTGGAACAAGTTGATCGTCAACGTGACGAATTCAAGCGTTTAGGGGTTGCTGCTGAATGGGATCACCCATACTTGACCTTAAATCCTGAATTTGAAGCTGCCCAGATCAAAGTCTTCGGTGCATTTGCTAACCGTAACTTGATCTACCGCGGTAAGAAGCCTGTCTTCTGGTCATGGTCTTCTGAATCAGCTTTGGCTGAGGCCGAAGTTGAATATCACGATGTAACGTCACCATCTGCCTTTTATGGCGAACACGTCATTGACGGTAAGGGTGTCTTAGACGATGACACTTACATGGTTGTCTGGACGACGACGCCATGGACGATCCCAGCTTCTGAAGGGATCACGATCGACGCTGGTTTTGATTACGTGGTTGTTCAACCTGCTGGCGAAAGTCGTAAGTTTGTCTTAGCCGCTGACTTACTGAATGAAAACGCCGAACGTTTCGGTTGGGAAGATGTTCAAGTACTTAAGACGGTTAAGGGTGCTGAACTCGAAAACGTCTTGTGTGAACATCCTTTCGATGCAAGTCGTAAGATCGTGACGATGCTCGGTGACTTTGTAACCTTAGATGCAGGGACTGGTCTAGTTCATACGGCTCCTGGTTATGGTGAAGATGATTACCGCATTGGGACTAAGTATGGTTTGCCAATCTTTGCCCCCGTTGATGGTAAGGGTGTCTTGACGGAAGAAGCTGGCGCTGACTTTGCTGGTGTCTTCTACGAAGATGCGAACCAAATTGCATTGGACAAGTTAAAGGATGCTAATTTATTATTGAATTACATGCCTTACGAACACAGCTATCCATTTGACTGGCGGACTAAGAAGCCAATCATCTTCCGGGCAACGCCACAATGGTTTGCCTCAGTTGGTGATATGCGTGATGAAATCCTGAACTCAATGGACGACGTTGAATTCTTCCCAGAATGGGGTAAGAAGCGCCTTTACAACATGATTCGTGATCGTGGTGACTGGGTCATTTCACGTCAACGTGTCTGGGGTGTTCCATTACCAATCTTCTACGCTGAAGATGGGACGGCTATCATGGATCAAGACACCATCAACCACGTTTCTGACTTAGTTAAGGAACATGGTTCAAATGTCTGGTTCGAACGTGATGCCAAGGACTTATTACCAGATGGTTATACGAATGAACATTCACCAAATGGGATCTTCACCAAAGAAGAAGATATCATGGACGTGTGGTTCGATTCTGGCTCATCACACCAAGGTGTCCTAGCAGAACGGCCTTACTTGGAATACCCAGCTGACCTATACTTGGAAGGTTCTGACCAGTATCGTGGTTGGTTCAACTCAAGTTTGATCACTAGCGTTGCTGTTTCTGGCCACGCCCCATACAAGCAAGTCTTGTCCCAAGGATTCACTCTGGATAACAAGGGCCGCAAGATGAGTAAGTCTCTAGGTAACACGATTGCACCTGCTGACATTATCAAGCAGATGGGTGCTGAAATCGTTCGTCTGTGGGTTGCTTCTGTGGATACCAGTTCTGATGTTCGGGTTTCAATTGAAAGCTTCACGCAAGTGGCTGATTCTTACAAGAAGTTCCGTAATACGGTTCGGTTCATGCTTGGGAATACGTCTGACTTTGATCCAGCAACTGACCGGGTCGCTTACGAAGACTTAGCCAGTGTTGATCAATACATGGCCGTTCGTTTGAACCAATTCGTTGCTGAAATTAAGGATCACTATGATCACTATGACTTCTTGGATATTTACAAGAAGTTGATCAACTTCTTAACGGTTGATCTTTCAAGCTTCTACTTGGATATTGCGAAGGATATCATGTACATCGATGCTGAGAACAGCCATTCACGCCGTTCAATGCAGACGGTCTTCTACGATGTCTTAGTGGACTTGGTTAAGTTATTTACACCAATGTTGCCACATACGACCGAAGAAATCTGGCCATTCTTGAAGGAAGCTGACGAATTTGTTCAATTGACAGAAATGCCAAACGTTCAAACTTACGCTAACGCTGACGACTTGATGACGAAGTGGACCCGTTTCATGGATCTCCGCAGTAACGTCTTGAAGGCCTTGGAAGAAGCCCGCGATGCTAAGTTAATTGGGAAGTCACTTGAAGCCCACCTTGACTTGTACGTGGATGCTGATACTCAGAGCTTCCTAGATAGCTTAGACACCAACGTTCGTCAAATGTTGATGGTTTCAGCACTTGATATGCATGCCTTGAGCGATGCACCTGCTGATGCAGAAGCTTTTGGTGACAGTCTTGCCATCAAAGTTAGTCATGCTGACGGCGAAGTTTGTGATCGTTGTCGGATGATCAAGACCGATGTCGGTAGTGATGATGCTTACCCAACCTTGTGTGCGCGTTGTGCCGCCATCGTTCGGGAAAACTACCCAGAATCAATTGATACTGAGTTTGAAGAATAATAACTGATTAAACTAGCAGCTGCTGAGGGAAACTTCGGTGGCTGCTTTTTAGTTCAATTCTACAGATTGAGAATAAATCGGTTGCTGTAGAAAAATTAAAATTAGCCGTTGTTTTCGCCTCCGGTGGTCATCACTAGCTCAGCTGTGGGGACCGGGCCAAGCCTGAAAAGCGGTCTTGGCCCTCGACTTGATCCTTGGCACAATTCGCCAATGACCAAGCTCGTCCCGTGGTGTAAGTCCGGTGGAAAAACACCACCGAACTAACGCCACT